>JAHEFK010000005.1:0-64591 GCA_024640225.1 Bacteroidota bacterium
ATAGCTTCCATATTTGGCTTTTTGCCAAATCGCTCTACCAACATAAATTCAACTAAGGGCCATTTTTCAAAATTCGTTTCCATAAAAATATTATCGTGCATCAAAATCTAAAAAAACAGTTGCGCTTGTAGGGTGAGCCTGACAAGACAAGACAAAACCTTTTTTGATTTCATCAGATTCTAATGCATAATTTACTTCCATTGATACACTACCTTCTAATACTTTAGCTTTGCAGGTACAACATACACCACCTTTACAAGCATAAGGCAAATCGGCACCTTGCTGTAATGCCACATCTAAAATGGTATCTCCTTCAAAAGGAACATCCATCTCTAAGGTTACACCATCGATGCGCACTTTCACCTTGCTTACTTCATTAACAGCAGTAGCATTTGTTTCTTTTTGTGAAGTGGTAGTGGTTTTTTGTTGACTTGGCGATGTAAATAATTCAATATGAATTTTACTACTATCAAGCCCTAATGTTTGTAACGTATTTTTTACTTCTAAAATCATTGCTTCCGGTCCGCAAATAAATGCTTCAGTAAGCGTAGCAACATCAAAAATACCTTGCGCAAATTCTTTACATTTTTGCTCATCAATTCTACCATTCATGATAGGCAAATCAACAGCTTCTCTACTCAACACATGATTTAAAGACAATCGAGAAACATATTTATTTTTCAGATCTTCTAACTCTTCTCTGAATATAATGCTTTGTCTAGATTGATTGCCATATAGTAAAGTAAAACGATCTTGATCATTATTGGTTAAGCCTGCTTTAATCATACTCATCATAGGTGTAATACCACTTCCAGCAGCTATTAATAAGGTATGTTTAGCTTGATCCGTACTTTTAGAAACAAAATTGCCCATTGGTGGCATAACTTCTAATACATCGCCTACTTTTAATTGTTGCACAGCATACGTTGAAAATAAACCTTGTTCTACTTGCTTAACAGCAACTTTGATAAGCGGCTCTTGAGGTGCAGAACAGATAGAATAGGATCTGCGTATTTCTTGCCCATTGATGGTTGCTTTAATCGTAAGATATTGACCTGGAATAAACGTAAATGTACTTTTAAGTTCCTCCGGTATTTGAAATCCAATAGCTACACAAGTTGCGGTTTCGCGGTTCATACTGACTACTGGTAAAGCATAAAATTTTGTACTCATAAGTATTTATTTGTTTTCTAGCAATGCATCTAATGCATCTTTATTTATTAAGTTAAAAATAAGTTGACCATCGGGTGTAATGGATGGTTGTTGACACGCAAATAGTTCGTCAATCAAAAGTTGTTGTGCTTCTTGATGATTGATAGGTAAGGTATTTCTTGAAAATTGTTTAGCCATCTGCACCATCAAGCGTTCTACGCGACTTGAATGAATATCATCTGCAGCATGTTTTAATTGTTCTAACAATGTTTCTAATATTCTTGTTTCTTCTCCTTGTTGCAACCCACTAGGTGTGCCCTTGATAATAAATTCTTTAGCGTCGTTAGTAGCAATATCAAAACCAATTCTTCGTAAGTCTGGTAAAATTTCCTCGAGTAATATAGCATCAGAAGGAGCTACTGCATAGCTTGTTGGAAATAACAATTGTTGTGACACCAATTGCTCTTTTTCATAATCTGTTTTCAAACGTTCATACCAAATACGCTCCTGTGCTCGCTTTATGTGAATGAGTATCAACCCAGATTTAACGGTTGATACCAAATACGCACCTTGTACCATTAAAACAGTATTGGTAGTGGTTGCTACTTCATTATCTAATATTAATTCAGGTGCTTGTACAGCAAGATCAGGTGCTGTGGGTGCATTAATGGCGTATAGTTCTTTCCATTTTTCTAAACCATCTTTCTTATCAATGAAATACGTTTGGTTTTTTTGCTGAAATGCTTGTTGTAAATAACTCGTACCAATAGCATTAGATGGTTGATCACTTGTGTTTTGCAAGGACGGTAAATGCTGAATAGCTGCATTTAAAGAAAAATCTAATGAAGGGGCAATATTGAAACGCGCTAAGGCATGTTTGATGGCCGCTTGAAGATAGGCATACATTAATCGATCATCCTCAAATTTGACCTCTTGTTTAGTAGGGTGCACATTCACATCTACACGTGTAGGATCGATTTCTAAAAATAAAACGTAGAAAGGAAATGATTCTTTTTCAATTAAACTCTCATAAGCTTGCATTACAGCATGATGCAAGTAAGCATTTTTTATAAAACGATTATTGATAAAGAAGAATTGATTGCCTCTAGTTTTAGTAGCCGATTGAGGCTTGCCAATAAAGCCTCTAATTTTCAACACCTCTGTTTCTTCTTCTACAGGCACCAGGTTCTTTTCTAAATGATTGCCCAGCAATCCCACAATTCGTTGCTTTAAAGTGCCCGCTGTTAAATTAAATTGCTCTACTTGATTATTCCAAAACTTAAATTGTATAGCTGGATAAGCTAAGGCAATTCTTGTAAACTCATCTAAGTTGTGTTTTAATTCAGTCGTAGTACTCTTTAAAAAATGCCTACGAGCTGGTACATTAAAAAATAAGTTTTTTACACTTATGCTCGTCCCTTTATTTACAACAACAGGTTCTTGAGTAATTACTTGCGTACCTTCAATGATAATTTTTGTACCTATTTCGTCTTGGTCTCTCTTTGTTTTTAATTCTACTTGAGCTACTGCTGCAATAGAAGCTAAAGCTTCTCCTCTAAAACCCATCGTGCGAATGGTAAATAAATCTTGGATGTTTTTAATTTTAGACGTTGCATGTCGCTCAAAACTCATGCGTGCATCGGTTGGACTCATACCAATACCATTATCCACTACTTGCACTAATTCTTTACCCGCATCTTTTATGATGAGTTGTATTTCGGTAGCCTCGGCATCTAATGCGTTTTCCATAAGCTCTTTTACAAGCGAAGAAGGTCGTTGCACTACCTCCCCTGCCGCAATCTGATTGGCTATATGATCACTCAATAAATTGATTACATCCGACACTAATAAAAATTTTTACAAAGGTACTACCTATTGCTTAATGATGCATGCTATTCAAGTATTAAAATACCCTAAAGAATAGAAATTTTGTTATTTTTATAGCGTCACAAACATATTTGAATCCCTTTACCCTATTTTTGATACATGCATAATAAATTAACTTTTGTTGCTTTAATAGCAGGTCTTTTGTTGCTTACTTTTCCAAGTGTAGCCCAGTCCGACCAAGCCTCTAAATGGGCAGATAGTGTTTACCAACAATTAAGCACCCGAGAGCGTATTGCCCAAATGATTATGGTGGCTGCCTATTCTGGCACTAAAAAACAAAACGACTCTTTAATTAGATACTATATTAAAAACAAGCAAATTGGTGGGGTCATATTTATGCAAGGTGGTCCTGTAAGGCAAGCACGCCTTACCAACGAATGGCAAAGCAGTGCCCAAGTACCTTTACTAATTGCCATGGATGCAGAATGGGGATTAGGGATGCGTTTGGATAGTGTAAAGAATTTTCCAAAACAAATGCAATTAGGCGCTACCCAAAATCCAGCATTTGCCTATCAAATAGGCGCTTCTATTGCTCAACAATGCAAACTATTAGGTGTTCACATCAATTTCGGACCCGTAGTAGATGTCAATAATAATCCGAACAACCCGGTTATTAATTTGCGCTCTTATGGCGAACATAAAGAAGACGTGGCTCGCTTTTCTGAAGCCTATATCAAAGGGCTACAAGACAATGGAGTAATGGCTTGTGCTAAACACTTTCCAGGTCATGGCGATACCGATGCCGATTCTCATAAAGAATTACCTATCATTACGAAATCCAAAGCATCTTTAGAAGCAGTAGAACTCTATCCGTTTGCAAGAGTGATAGCTAGTGGCGTGCAAAGCATTATGGTAGGTCATTTGCAAGTACCTGCCCTTGAGCCTAATGAAAAATTACCGGCTACCTTATCTCCAGCGATTGTATCGGACTTGCTTAAAAAAGAAATGCATTTCAAGGGATTAGTGATTACCGACGCCTTAAATATGCAAGGTGTTGCCAATTATTATCAACCAGGAGAAGTAGATTTAAAAGCATTCCAAGCAGGCAATGATATGTTGTTGTTCTCACAAGATCCTGAAAAAGCAATCAACAAAATTGAAATAGCGGTGAAAGAAAGTGCAGCACTAGCGGAAGCATTGTCTAATAGTGTGCGAAAAATATTAATGGTCAAATACCAATATGGATTAACGCATCTGAAAAAAATTGACACGATAGGATTAGTAAAAAAATTAAATAGTACTACCGACAAAATTAATAGTGCTATTGCCCATCAAGCAATTACAGATGTAAAAGGCAATGCCAAAGAACTCTTAAAAAATGGGGAACATATCCATTTAATATACCTTCATAAAGCAATTGATAGCACGCTAGAAAAAAGTGTATCTCAAAATTCGAAAATTCAATATCACCCTAAAATAGCACTAGCTGCTGCAGCTCAAATAATTGATACCGCCACGAATCCTATTGTTATTGCTATTAACGGTTATAGCCCCTATCCGAATAATAATTTTGGCCTCAGCAATGATGAGCTTAACTTTTTGTCGAGCATTCAAAAAAATAAAAATGTTTGTCTAGCCTTTATTGGCAACCCCTATGCTATTCGATTTGCTCCCAAAGCAAGCGCATTGCTCGTTACTTATGAATCCAATATATATACTGAAACCGCTTTTATGGATTTCTTGATGAACCCCACTAAAAACAACAGTAAATTACCTATAACGCCAATTGGATTTGAATAAGGTTATGAAATTACCTATACGCATACTTTACCTACTAATACTATTGATAGTTGTTACTGCCTTGCATGCGCAAGAAAAATTGTTGTATCAATTAAAACCTGCTAGTAGCCTTTCTGAAGTTGGTGTTGTTTTTGAAAATGAATTAAATCAAATTGACAGCTTGATGAAGCGCGCTATAGATGCAGGAGTTTTTCCTGGAGCACGCATACTAGCTGCAAGAAATGGAAAGGTTTTTTACAATAAAGCTTTTGGTACTTTAGATGGTAATGAAGAAAACCCTGTAAATTTAAAAACCGTATACGACCTCGCATCGATTACGAAAATAGCAAGTACCACATTAGCTATTATGCGTTTATACGAACAGGGGAAAATTGATCTTAATAAAACCTTAGGAGATTATTTACCCATTACAAAAGGCACCAATAAAGAATTTTGTTTGCTTAAAGATTTGTTGATGCATCAGGCAGGCATGAAAAGTTGGATTCCTTTTTATAAATTTTTTAAAGACTCCAGTGCAGCATTTAAAGAAGGAATTTTCAATAATTATAAAACTAAAACGTTTGCAATTGAAGTAGCAAAAGATCTTTTCATGAATGCTAGTTACAGAGATACTATTTGGCAAATGATTCTTGAAAGTCCACTTGAAAATAAAGGCAAAATGGTTTACAGCGATTTAGACTTTTATTTTCTAGGCGCTATTGTTCAACAGCTTACTGGCAAAACCCTTGATCAGTATGTGTTTTCAGAATTTTATGAACCCATGGGTTTAAGAAAAACCGGCTATAAGCCTTTATCTATAATGGATGAATCTTTTATAGCACCAACAGAAAATGATACTGTTTTCAGAAAACAGCTTATCAAAGGTTTTGTCCACGATCCTGGTGCTGCATTGTTTGGTGGTGTTGCAGGACATGCTGGTTTGTTTTCTAATGCGGCTGAATTAGCGGCGCTTATGCAAATGTTATTAAACGGCGGTAGTTACAAAGGCCGAGTGTATTTTAAAACCAGTACCATTCAATTATTTACTAATTATCAATCTACTATTAGTAGAAAAGGATTTGGATTTGATAAACCACAAGCCAATGCGAATGATGCTGGTCCATGTAGCAACCATTGTAGCGCCTACACGTATGGTCACCAAGGATTTACAGGCACCTGTGTATGGGTAGATCCTAGTCAACAATTAGTATTTGTTTTTTTATCTAACAGAGTATTCCCCAATGAAAACAGTGCTATAAACAAATGGAATATTCGCAGCTTAGTACAAGATTATATTTATAACGCTTTAGATGTTCCCGAAAATAAAGAGCGTAAATTAATTTATGATCAACAAATGAATAGCAAATAAAAAAAGTCCCACTAAGCAGTGGGACTTTTTTATTTTATACATTAAATCGGAAATGCATTACATCTCCATCTTGTACGATATACTCTTTACCTTCAATGCGTAATTTACCTTTATCTCTTGCACCCGACTCTCCACCATAAGCAATGAAATCATTATAGGCAATTACTTCTGCTTTAATAAAACCTTTTTCAAAATCGGTATGAATTACACTAGCTGCTTGCGGCGCTTTCCATCCTTTTTGTATCGTCCATGCCCTTACTTCTTGCACACCGGCAGTAAAATAAGTAGCCAAATCTAATAAGGTATATGCTGCTCTAATTAATCTGTTCAAACCGGGTTCTTTCAAACCATATTCCGATAAAAATAACTCTTTATCTTCTTGTGCTTCCATTTCTGAAATTTGAGCTTCAATAGAATTGTTCATCACTATTACTTCAGAACCCTCTGCGTGTGCAGCGGCTATTAAAGCTTCTGAATAGGTATTACCCGTATGTATAGAAGACTCGTCTACATTGGCTACATATAATACCGGTTTTTGAGTAAGTAAGAAAATATCAGCAATCGCCTCTAAATCTTCTCCCTCCAATCGCAAGCCTCTTATATTCTTACCTTCTGATAATTGCTTTAAGCATTTATTAAGCACTTCTAATGCTGCCTTTGCTTTATTATCGCCTGTTTTAGCTTGCTTTTCTATACGTTGAATTTTCTTTTCAACGCTTTCTAAATCTTTTAATTGTAATTCGGTATCTATAATTTCTTTATCACTTACTGGATTGATAGCACCTTCATCACGCAAAATATTTTCGTCTTCGAAACAACGAATAACATGTACAATAGCATCTACCTCTCTAATATTGCCTAAGAATTTATTTCCCAATCCTTCTCCTTTGCTTGCTCCTTTTACCAAGCCAGCGATATCTACAAATTCTATAGTTGTAGGAAGAATACGTTGTGGTACCACTATTTCAGCTAATTTATCTAAACGCTCATCCGGTACATCTACCTGGCCAACATTAGGCTCGATAGTACAAAAACGATAATTGGAAGCTTGCGCTTTCGCACTATTACTTACTGCATTAAAAAGTGTAGATTTTCCAACATTTGGCAAACCAACAATACCCACTTGTAAAGCCATAATTTCTATTTATTTTTTTCGCAAAGATACAAATTTAATGCTGTTTCCATGGCATCATATACCTCTTGTTTTAAGGATTTGATAGCCTGCACATCGGTGCCTTTTGGATAGATAGGATCTAAGTATAACACTCTATTTTTACCAGGCGACATATTCCACCAAGCATTGTGATGCCAACGATTTACAACATCCGGCATTACGATAGGCACAATAGGCGTTTGCGTATTTACAGCTAATCGAAAAGCCCCATCGTAAAATGGAAGTAAGGGCTGATCCGTTTCATTAAATGTGCCTTCGGGAAAAATCAAAATACTCGATTCGTGCTTTAAAACACGCCACATAATACGCATACTTTTTGCTCTACTATGCGCACTACTCCGATCGACCATTACCGCTACTTGCTGGTAAATAAAACCAAATAAAGGAAATTGTTTGAGTTCTATCTTTCCTAATGGTCTAAAGTACGTAGGGATGGCAATAAATAAATTTAAGGCATCCAAATACGTAGCATGATTGGAAACAATAATACACTTCTTTTTGGCTAAGGGCCATTTGCTCATTCGCTTTATAGGCATACCTGCCAATAACAAACCCAGTCTACACCAAAATCTATTGATGTACCAAATTCGTTTTCTACTTTTTCTATTGTTAGGTATACTAACAAATAGAATTAATAGAAGAAAAAAACACAAGGTGGCTACAAACACAAAGGTCATGTAGCAGGCGAAAAGAGTTTTAAAAAGTCGTTGCATGCTTACATTCCAGGAAACCAAGCTCTTCCAATAGCCGCTCTAAAAGGCCACGGAATGGACGCTAACATGACAATCAATGCAATAAAATTAAACCAGAACATTTTTTTATGTTTTGCTAAATCAGAACTATTCTTTTTAGCTGTTGCATAAGCCAAATGCACCAATACAAGTGCCACTAACATTCCTGCAAAATGCTCCACCGCAAAGAAGCGTGCTACTTTATCATGCATTACATTGGCCATACCCATATTTTGAATATTCTTCAAGCCCCATGGTCCAACAAAATATAAATACAGACCTATTAATAACTGCGTATCACACAAGATCATAAAAAGCAAATTGGCTTTTTGTGTACTTTTTTCAAAAG
The DNA here is from genome assembly GCA_024640225.1 of Bacteroidota bacterium. GTDB lineage: Bacteria > Bacteroidota > Bacteroidia > Chitinophagales > Chitinophagaceae > CAIWHF01. The sequence goes on from JAHEFK010000005.1 coordinate 8,382, forward strand.
CAGCATTAGCGCGCCAAGCCGTCCATATTTTATAAAGAGTATACAAAGCAGCAACTAAAACTGCATATCGTAGAAAACTATGTAGATGAATCATAAATAAATTTTTTGCAAAATAGTAAATTAAACGCTACTTCATGGCATTTTTATTCAAGTCATTTCTATATACTTGAATAAACGATTGTAAATGCTTTAATAGAGCCTCTTTCTGCTTATGCTGTATGGGTTGTAGGCAGGCACTATCCACACGTTTATTAAAAAGATACTGATCCCTCTCTTGAATCCATTTTAAAACAAAATCATTTTCAACCCATACATATTGTTGATTAAAATAAGTAATAGCAAATGGATGAGGATTATGAAAAATTGAATTCCCTAAAGCATAAAACGGCTTTGGATAATGCAAATAATCTAACACACTAGGGAGAATATCAATTTGTTGGGTAACCCCTGCATATCGACCTTTTAAGTTTGTATCCCGGGGCGCATAGTACACTATTGGAATACTATACTGACCAATTTCTGATCGATAGTAAGAATGCGCACTTAAGGGTGAAGTATGATCGGCTGTAATTACAAACAAGGTATTTGCATACCACGCTTGTTGAGCTGCCGCTTTAAAAAATTGCCGAAGGGCGAAATCTGTATAGGCTACAGCCTGATGGGCAGGAAGCGCCCCCACTGGTAATTTATTTTTTAATGAATCGGGAACCGCATAAGGTGGATGAGAACTTAATGTGAAAACACCACTGACAAAAGGTTGTTTTACGTTATTGAGTTCTTTTACAACGCGTTGTAAAAAAGGCGCATCCCAAATTCCCCAATTACCATCATAATCGGCTTCATGATCATACTCTGTTCTACCAAAATATTTTTGAAATCCGGCAGCAGCTGTATATACATCAAAACTCATAGTGCCATTGGTACCACCATGAAAAAAAATGGAACTATAGCCTAGAGGGGCAAGTAAATTAGCAAAAGAAGGCATGCTATTGGTACTATAAGGCGAAACGGAAATAGCCTCATCCATCAAAGAGGGCATACCCGATAACACTGCTGGTATGCCTTCTGCAGAATGTAATCCATTGGCAAAGGCATTATTACAAAGCAAACCTTGTTGCATAAGGGAATCTAGAAAAGGCGTATAGCTAGGTGCTTGTCCCAAAGCGGTAAACTCTTTAGAAAAGCTCTCTAACATAATAACTACCACATTCATTTTTTGAAAGCTTCCAGTTGCATAATTTTTGTGCGTATTAACGTCTGCTTGTGCAGCAGCTATATTCTTGTATGCAGGTGTTTCTAAAAATTGATTTTGTAATGTAGTGATAATACTAAAAGGCGTATTGATCACCAAAGGCACCTCTTTATTATTAACTACTTGCACCGCATTGCGCACACCAATGGGCACATATTGCAAACCGCCTCTTATAGCTATTAATGCTATACCGCTTATCCAAACTAGATGAAATGCTATACTCAAAATCTTTTGATACACCGATTTATAAACTAATGGTACTATTGCTTTCGACCATTGTTTATTGATGCTATAAAACATATAAACGATAGCACTATAGGCAACAAGAATATACCAATAGTCTTTAAATAAACCGGGAAGAATAGATAAAGAATCGCCTTTGCGCGTGAAAAATAAAAGCACATCCGCAGTTGCTCTTTTAAAATTAAATTGAAAATAAATCCAATCCGAAAATTCAAAAGCAAAGGCTATACTATTGATGGCTACAAATAAATAAAACGCATACCTAAACCAAATTGGCTTCAAATGCAACAACAAGAGTCCTACCATAAAATAGAGGACATTCAATGCCATGATGGCACTTAGATCATAGCGCACTGCATACCCACAAATTTTAAGGAACGATAAGCAACTAAGATCCTTAAAACTGTTATGATTAATAGTGAAAAACACCACTCTACTTATTGCAAAAATTGCAAGAAGCAAAAGAAGTTGTTTAGTATAAAGTCGAAGTAAGGTTTTCAATACAAAGGAGATTTAACAAATAGACCACTCAATTGAGTGGTCTATAACGTTAAGGATTAGTTGATATTAGCTGCATCCAGTGGTAGTTCCACAATTAGGACACATATAGCAAGTGCCATTACGTAAAGTAATATTACCACACTGACGACATGCTGGTGCATCTGCACTAGTACCCATGAGCTTTTTAGTATCGGCACTGTTTACAGCCATAGCTGCGGCAGCTACTGGTTTTGGCGCTACTGCTTTTACGGTTTCGTTGGTAGCAGCAGGTGCTGTAATGCGTACTTGTGATAGTTCTTGGTTTGCTTGATCTAATTTACTCACATGCTCTGGATCTAATACATGTACTAAATCATCTCTATCTAAGTATTCATATGCCAATACTCTGAAGATATAATCTAATACAGAGGTAGCGCTTTTAATATTTGGATGATCTACCATTCCCGCTGGCTCAAAGCGCGTGAAGATAAATTTATCTACAAACTCTTCTAAAGGAACACCATATTGTAAACCAACAGATACGGCAACAGCAAAGCTATTTAATAAGCTACGCATGGTTGCTCCTTCTTTAGCCATGTCAATAAAGATTTCACCTAAAGTACCATCTTTGTATTCTCCTGTGCGTAAGAATAAAGCTTGACCACCAACTTTGCTTTTAATAGTATAGCCATGGCGTTTAGCAGGCAATTGTTTACGCTCAATAATTCTACTTAATTGACGTTTCAAAGTAGTATCTGGACTATCTTGTACACGCTTGTTTACTTCTTCTAATAACTCATCAATAGTTAATTTTCCTAAGTCAACAATATTTGAATTCAGTGCGCTTTCTTCTGTTGCAGCACCTTCGTCTTTTTTCTTTTTATCACTTTTGTTGCTAAGTGGTTGACTCAATTTAGAACCATCACGATACAAAGCACATGCTTTCAATCCTAATTCCCAACTTAATTGATAGCAATCTTTAATCTCATCAATCACCGCTTCATTTGGAAGGTTGATAGTTTTAGAAATTGCACCAGAGATGAATGGTTGTACAGCTGCCATCATACGAATATGACCGTGTGCATGAATATAGCGTTCGCCTTTTTTACCACATTTGTTAGCACAATCAAAAACAGATAAGTGTTCTTCTTTTAAGAAAGGTGCTCCTTCAATTGTCATTGTTCCGCATACGTAATCGTTTGCTGCATCTATTTCCTCATCTGTGTATCCTAATGATTCTAATAGATTAAAACTCATATCGTAGTATTCTTCAGGCTTAAATCCAAGGCGTTGCAAACACTCTTCACCTAAGTTGTATACGTTAAATACAAATCCAATTTCAAATGCGCTTTCTACTGCTGCATCTAATTTTTTAATCTCCTCAGCAATAAATCCTTTTTCACTCAAGGTTTGGTGATTGATAAACGGAGCGCCATCGAAACTTGCATGTCCTTTTGCATATTTTACAATAGCATCGGTTTGCTCTTCGCTATAGCCTAATTTAGTTAGTGCTGTAGGAATTGATTGGTTGATGATTTTGAAATAACCACCACCAGAAAGTTTTTTGAATTTCACTAAAGCAAAATCTGGTTCAATACCGGTAGTATCGCAATCCATTACTAAACCAATAGTTCCAGTAGGTGCAATTACTGTTGCTTGTGCATTTCTATAACCATATTTTTCGCCATACATTACAGCATCATCCCATGCTTTAGTAGCTGATTGCAATAAATAATCTGGACAATATTTTGCATTGATACCTGCTGGTTTAATTTCTAAGCCTTCATAAGCATCTGCTGCATCATATGCTGCTGCACGATGATTTCTCATTACGCGCAACATGTGTTCTCTATTTTCTTTAAAACGAGGGAAAGCACCTAAGGCTTGTGCCATCTCTGCTGAAGTTTTGTAAGCAATACCGTTCATGATAGCAGAAATAGATGCTGCAATAGCACGACCTTCTTCACTATCATATGCAATACCACTCACCATCAACATAGAACCTAAATTAGCATAACCTAGGCCTAAAGTACGATAGTCATAGCTCAACTGTGCTACTTCTGGCGAAGGGAATTGCGCCATTAATACAGAGATTTCTAAAACAACAGTCCATAAACGAGCCATGTATTCAAAACCGGCAACATCAAATTTACTTGTTGCTTCATCAAAGAATCGACGTAGATTTAAAGACGCCAAGTTGCATGCTGTGTTGTCCAAGAACATATACTCAGAGCAAGGATTAGAAGCTCTAATAGAACCTCCCTCCGGACACGTATGCCACTCGTTGATCGTTGTGTTGTATTGTGTTCCAGGATCAGCACAACGCCAAGCAGAATAAGCAATTTTATCCCATAATTGACGTGCTGGAATTTTCTTCATTACTTTACCATCGCTTCTACCGGTCATTTCCCAATCTTCGTTATTTGCTAAACGACGGAAAAATTCATTAGGTATACGTACAGAGTTATTCGAATTTTGACCCGATACTGTTTTGTAAGCTTCGCCTTCGTAATCAGAAGCATAGCCAGCTGCTATAAGCGCTGCTACTTTCTTTTCTTCTTCTACTTTCCAATCGATGAAATCGATAATTTCTGGGTGATCTAAATCTAAACACACCATTTTAGCAGCACGACGTGTAGTACCACCACTTTTAATAGCACCTGCAGCACGGTCACCTATTTTCAAGAAGCTCATTAAACCACTTGAAGTACCACCACCACTTAATTTTTCACCTTCTGCACGGATATTAGAATAGTTGGTACCTACACCAGAACCATATTTAAAAATTCTTGCTTCACGTACCCACAAATCCATAATACCACCTTCGTTCACTAAATCATCGTCAACACTTAAGATAAAACATGCGTGAGGTTGAGGACGCTCATAGGCATTTTTAGAACGCTCTAGATTTCCAGTAATTGGATCTACGTAAAAGTGACCTTGCGCTTTTCCGTTGATGCCATAACTATTATACAAACCTGTATTAAACCACTGTGGTGAATTTGGTGCGCAGCTCTGCATCAAAATACTATATACTAACTCATCATAAAAAACTTGTGCGTCTTTTTCTGATGCGAAATATCCATATTGATAACCCCAGGTTCTCCAACAATCTGCTAAACGATGTGCCACTTGTTTTACAGAAGTTTCTCTACCGAGAGAACCGTCTGCTTGAGGAACACCTGCTTTTCTAAAATATTTTTGTGCTAAAATATCGGTAGCAATTTGAGACCAATGCGAAGGCACTTCTACATCTGTCATCTCAAATACTTTTTCTCCGTTTGGATTTCTAATTACCGATGTTCTATAATCATAGGTAAATTGTTCGTAAGGTGTTTGACTATCGCTGGTGTAGTGACGATTAAATGCCAAACCTTTGTTTGCTTTTTGTTTTGCTGCCTTCATAAATTCTATGGGTTGAGTGGGTTTGTTATTTTTAATGTTCCTTTTACTAAAAACTAATTTTTAGGAGGAAGTAACGAAATTATCTAAAAGAAAAATTTGATGCAACTAATTTTATTCAGATACCTGTGGATAACATTTTCTTTTCTTTACAGGCTTGCATTTAGCTTTTTTCACAAAAAAAGACTTGTTTTTTTCAATAAAATTTATATATTAATTTATACATGCAATTGATATAAATTTGGAATATTATTTAAACAAAAAAGGGAGGCCTAAGCCTCCCTTTATATCGATTTTATTGGTATTATTCTTTAGTAATTTTTCTAAGCATTTTTTGTCCATCTGCATTAATTTCAACAAAATACAAACCACTCGCAAAGCCTGCTAAAGAAAGCTCTTGGTTGAATTGCATACCTACTTGTTCAAATTCTTGCTGACGAACTACTTGTCCAGTAGCTGTTGTAATTTTCAATGCTAATTTATTAATAAACTCAGCTGCTTGAATAGCTACTGTGAATTTATCAGCTGTAGGATTTGGGTAAACTAATGCTTCTGAAATATTTGCAGTTTGTTGAATACCTGCTGGGCTTGCTCTTCTTAAGATCACCATATAATCTTCTGTCTCACCAGACACATAAGAACCACAACCTAAATCTGATGCATTATTAGTTGATAAATCATTATTCAACACAATACGCATACCCGTTGGTTTGTTTGCAATAAGCACATAAGGAACATGGAATGAACCTGTAATGTAAAAATTAGAAGCTGTTGTAGTGCCTGACCAAATTTTCTCTGAAGGCTCATACGTTAAGCTATTATTGTAATCTATAAATGCAGTTACTTTTGCATCTGCATGAATAGCCGTTTTCATAGTATGATACACTTCGATTCTGTACGTAGAATCTGCCATTAATTCGATGGGTGTAATATACGTATTGTCGGTACGCTGACGAATAGCAGATGGATTTTTAACATGTGGTCCACCTGTATTGAGGATGAAATTGTATACACGGAAAGCTCCTATGTCACTGGAGTCTAAATCACTCAAGGTAGCTTGATTTAAGCAATAACATTTGTAAGGTAAAACCGTATTTACAAACAACATATTAGAATACGTAGTATCGTTAGTATTAGCGCAAATAATTCTCAATTTATAGTAATTTGGATATTGCACCAACATTGTCATCGTATCTCTATTCAATGAGTTAGGTACTGGACCCCAATTGATTTGATCATACGAATACATCCATTCAGTAATCAATCCAGATTTGAATTTAGTATGGGTAGTATCGCATAAAAATACGGTATAGCCCGGACAAGCAGCCGTATCGGAAACGGTAGCAAAACCTGGATCTGGAGCGCCTGTACAAGGAGGGTAATTAATATTAACTAAATAATCTTCTGTTTCTCCATAAGTAGTATACGTTCCACATGGGTTGATAGCTGCAACGGTAGGTGCTTGTAAAATTACACGCATACCCGTAATACCGATCGGTGCATTCGCAGGAATCGTCATGGTGTCACCAACGGTAGGTGTTGTAGAAGATGTGTTTTTTTGGAATATTTTCTCAGTAGGTTCAAACACACCATTTTGGTTCATATCAATCCATATTGCACCGGATGCATTGAACGTAGGCGTTAACCATGATGTATAGTTTAGGATTTGTGTTAGTTGGAATAAATAGTTTTTCTCTTTGTATAAAGGAGTAATAGGGTTTAAATTAGTGAAGTTGGTATAGCCATTTGTAGCACTTGTATTACTCAATGTAGGCGTACCTGTTCCATTATTCAACATCACCACACTTGTTGCTTGATCCGTAATTTTTACATTTCCTATGTCAACATATAAATTAGAAGAAGGTGCAGAATTACAATAGCAAGTATAAAAAGGTGCTAAAGCAATTAATTTAACCACGGTAGTATCTGCTAAATTAGAATTGGTACAGGTTACTATGCATCTAAAATAGGTATTCGCTGCAATAGCTGTTGTAAGCGAAGGTGTTGTGCTACCGGCATTAACCCAAGTCGTTGCATTTGTAGACTGTTGCCACAAATAGGTTAAGCCTGCTGCTTGAGTAGCACCTACTAAGCTTAAGCTAAAGGTTACATTCGGACAAGGGCTTGCATTGCTAATGGTACCTGCAACAGGAGAACCAGCGCAAGGAGTAAGCGGAATAATATTTACTAAATAATCTTCTGTTTCTCCCCATGTATACGTACCACATGGATTAATAAAAGCAGGTGAGGTTTCTACATTGATTACACGCATAACGGTAGTGCCAGGCGTTGCACCAATTGGCACATTGATGTTGCCGGTTTCGATATGCGGACCCACAACTGTAGCAGCTGATGCATAGGCTTGTTCGCCAGGATCCGTAAAAGAACCATTTTGGTTGTAGTCGATATAAATTTTAGTACTATTCGAATAGTTACCACCACATGTTCCAATTTGAACAGAGAAAGGGTAAGCAGTGCCTTGTAATACTTGAGCAGCCGCAACTGTAGTGGTATAGTTTGAATAGCCATTGATAATACTACCAGGACCTGGCGCCAAAGTAGTACAAGTACTCGAATTATTGATACCGCCAAAGGTTACATTCAAAATCTCTTCATCGGCAGTAGAGGTAGCATTCGACAAACAATAGCATGCTGTAAAGGAGTTCACACCAACTGTCACTTGAGCAGAATTGGCAGTAGAACCGCTAGAAGTACAGGTTACAATACAACGATAATCAGTAGCAGCAGTTTGACCTACAATCGATGCTGCAGCAGAAGTTGCTCCTGCAATAGTAGCGTTCGTAAATTGCGAATTAGTGATAGCTGTTCCATTTGTCAAATTCGTCCAAGTACCCATACCTGCTGGAGAATATTGCCATTGGTAGGAAATTCCAGAGGCTAAGGTAGATCCTGTTAAACCCAAAGCAAATGTTTGTGTTGGACACACACTAGGCAAAGTAGTAGTTGAGGTGCCTGCGGTTACAGAACCAGAACATGGAGTAGATGCAATAACATTGAAATTATAATCTTCACATTCACCAAATGATAAAGTAGTAGCACAATAGTCAGTAATAGCTGGAACGGTAGCAAATCTACACAACACACGCATTCTACGCACACCCGGTACTGCTGTAAATGGAACGGTGATGGTAGTGCTGAATACGGTAGTAGCAGAGGTTGGAGACACATATACATCTTCTCCTAAATCCGCAAAACTATTATTACCATTCCAATCAATCCAAACTCTAAATCCTTGCGACCAAGAGCTACCCGCTTGCATGTTTAATGTAATTGTCTGACCTTGAATTTGAGAGCACGTCATGGCACTGTAAAAAATATAGTTGTTGGTATTTCCATTACAACCCGTATTGTTATTGGTTATATTAGAAGCCCCACCCGTAGTGCTAAAATTATTAATTAAATCTCCTGAAGAACAAGCAACGGAAAATGTAGGCCCGCAATAAGGAGCTTGCGCATTTACACGATCAAAAGAAACTATACTAGCGAAAAAAACTAAACTGAACACAAGTTGAGCGGTCAATTTCGATAATAAATTATTGGTGTATTGGTTTTTCATATAAATTATCAATTTAAATGCAATAAGTAATCGGCAATTTAATACAATTTTATGGTAAAAAAAAGAATTTTAGTCAATTAGATTGCATTTGTTAGATAGACATATCGCAAAATTATTGCGTTGGTAAATGCGAGATTTTAATTTTTTTAAAAAATAATGTACCTTTCCAAAAAATTTGACCATGCAATTTCCAAGCAATTTAAAGTACACTAAAGATCACGAATGGATTTCTATTGAAGGCAATACGGCTACAGTAGGTATTACCGAATTTGCTCAACGCGAATTGGGAGATATCGTTTATGTAGACATCCCTTCTGTAGGTAAAGCATTGAATATGAATGATATATTCGGTTCTGTAGAGGCTGTAAAAACGGTTTCTGATTTATATTTACCCCTAAGCGGTACTGTTACAGAGGTAAATGCTGCTTTGGAAGCAAATCCAGAATTAGTAAACCAAGCACCTTACGAAGGTGGTTGGATGGTGAAAATGAACTTATCTAACCTTGACGAAGCAGCTGAATTATTAGACGCTGCTGCATACCAAGCTTTGGTGGGCGCATAATGCTGCAACAACTCTTTTTATTCCTACAAAAACGAGCAAAGTCCTTAACTTTTGGGTGGACCTTGCTCGTTTTTTATCTTTGTTTAATGCCGCAAAGAAGAATTGCGCATATTCCTATTGTAGGCATTGATAAAGTAGTGCACATCCTATTTTTTGGCATTTTCATGTTTTTACTGCTCTTCAACATGAAAAAAGCAAAATGGATAGCATCGTTTTTAATTGCTACTTTTTTTGGTTGTTTTATCGAATTACTTCAATATTATTTTACATCGCTTGGTAGAAGTGGCGATTGGAAAGATATCCTTGCCGATGCTTTGGGGGCAATAATTTTTGGATATTTGCATTATATACTTGCCAATAAATATAAAAGTCACCAACATTAAATTAGTTTAGGGTTCAAATGATTTATAGAAGCAAAGCACCTTTAAGAATTGGATTAGCAGGCGGTGGCACCGACGTTAGTCCATATTGTGATGTATATGGTGGAGCTATTCTAAATGCAAGCATTTCTTTATATGCCTACGCAAGTATAGAACCGCACACTACACCTGTATTCAACTATGAAGCTATCGATCGTGCAGCTACTTTTTCTTTACCGTTAGAAAATTGTTTACCTATCAATGGTGCGCTAGATTTAGCAAAAGGTGTTTATAACAAAATTGTTTCGTTATACGGACCAGTTCCTAGTGGTTTTACTTTAAAAACATATGTAGATGCTGCAGCAGGATCAGGGTTGGGAAGCTCCTCCACCTTGGTGGTGGCTATGTTAGGCGCCTTTGCAGAGTGGATGCAAATTCCACTTGGCGAATATGATGCCGCTCACTTAGCTTATCAAATAGAACGAGAAGATTTAAAAATGGCGGGCGGTAAACAAGATCAGTATGCAGCTACTTTTGGTGGTTTTAACTTTATGGAGTTTGGTGCACAAGATAAAGTGATCGTCAATCCTTTAAATATTAAACCTGCTTATATTGCCGAATTAGAAAGCAATCTATTATTGTATTACACAGCTACCAGTCGTGTATCTTCACAAATAATAGAAAAGCAACGCGAAAATATCATCGCTAATAATACCGTATCTATTGAGGCTACGCATCAATTAAAAGAACAAGCATTGCTTATGAAAAATGCTTTATTAAATGGTAAAATTGATGAAATAGGTGCCTTGCTCGATCTTGGTTTCAAAAACAAAAAGCAAATGGCTCAAGGCATTTCTAATGAAAGCATCGATGAGCTTTATGAATGCGCCTTACAAGCAGGAGCTAGTGGTGGCAAAATAAATGGTGCTGGAGGTGGTGGTTTCATGATGTTTTATTGCCCCGGCAACACCAAATATGCAGTAGCCCATGCCTTAAAAAAATATGGTGGCTGGAGCTGTACTTATCAATTTACAAAACAAGGATTATATACTTGGCAATTTTAATTTCCTACTATGCGCATAGCTATTGTTGGTCCGGCACATCCCTTACGCGAAGGTGGTATAACCACCTTTAATCATCGTCTTGCCCTGCAATTAATGCAAGAAGGAAAGGAAGTGCTTATCTATTCTTTTTATTTACAATATCCTAATTTTTTATTTCCAGGAACTTCTCAATTTACGACAGATCCAGCACCTGTTGGACTTACCATTAAATCGATTCTTAATTCCATAAATCCGTTCAACTGGATAAAAGCGGGTTGGCAAATACGGAAAGCGAAGCATGATGTAATTATCGTTCGCTATTGGTTGCCCTTTATGGGACCCTGTCTGGGCACTGTTTTACGCATACTCAAAAGAAAAGAAACAAAAATTATTTGTATTGCCGACAATATGATCCCGCATGAAAAGAGAATTGGTGATCGCATATTTACCCAGTACTTTTCAAAACCCATTGACGCCTTCGTTTGCATGAGTAGAAAAGTGCAAAAGGACGTAGCGCTTTTTTCTAACAAGCCAAGTTTTTACACACCACATCCTTTATATGATAATTTTGGTGCAGCCACTACAAAAGCTAATGCTTGTGCTACCTTACAGCTAGCCGCTGATAAAAAATATGTATTGTTTTTTGGTTTTATTCGCGCTTACAAAGGCTTGGACTGGCTTTTAGAGGCTATGGCCGATGAGCGCATACAAGCTGCTGGAATAGAATTAATTGTTGCTGGTGAATTTTATGATGATCCGCAATTATATAATCAAATAATTGAACAACAGCACTTAAAAAGTCGCGTTCACCTGTTCACCAATTTTATTCCAAACGACAAGGTAAGCCTCTTTTTTAGTGCAGCCGATTTAGTGGTGCAGCCCTACAAACATGCTACCCAAAGTGGCATCACGCAAATAGCCTATCATTTTGAAAAACCTATGGTAGTAACGAATGTAGGCGGTTTGGCCGAGGGCGTTCCGCATGGTAAAGTGGGCTTTGTTGCAGCACCCAATCCTACTGCTATTGCAGATGCTATGCTGAAGTTTTATGAACCTAACAGTTTAGACAATTTGGAACAAAACATACAAATTGAAAAAGCAAAATATAGTTGGGACGCCTTTACGAAAGTGCTTTTAGGAAACCACTAAAATAATAAAGGAGAATCGAAATCTATTTTTGATTTACCTAAATGCTTATATGTTTTTTCGGTTGCTTCACGACCTCTTGGGGTTCTGATGATATAGCCTTCCTGAATTAAAAACGGCTCATATACTTCTTCGATAGTACCGGCCTCTTCGCCTACAGCCGTAGCAATATTATTAATCCCTACTGGTCCGCCTTTGAATTTCTGCACTAAGCAAGAAAGAATTTTATTATCCATTTCATCTAAGCCATTAGCATCTACTTGCAATGCAGCTAATCCATGATGGGCAATATCTAAATCGATTGTTCCATTTCCGATAACTTGCGCAAAGTCGCGCATGCGGCGCAATAAGCCATTGGCAATACGTGGCGTACCTCTACTTCTTCGTGCTATTTCTAAAGCTGCATCGGACGTTATTTTTACTTTCAATAAATGTGCAGCACGCATAATGATGCGTTGCAATACTTCTGCCGTATAATATTCTAATCGCGATTTAATTCCAAATCGAGATAACAAAGGAGCGGTTAATAAACCCGAGCGTGTGGTAGCACCAACAAGCGTAAAAGGATTTAAAGATATTTGAACCGATCGAGCAGCAGGGCCGCTATCAATCATAATATCTAATTTAAAATCCTCCATGGCTGCATATAAATACTCCTCCACAACATTACTCAATCGATGAATTTCATCTATAAACAAAACATCTCTTGGTTCTAAACTAGTAAGCAAACCTGCTAAGTCTCCTGGTTTTTCTATTACCGGACCACTGGTTTCTTTTATGCCCACGCCTAATTCATTTGCTACAATTCTCGATAAGGTAGTTTTACCTAAGCCCGGAGGGCCATGGAATAAGATATGGTCTAATGCTTCACCTCTTAAATTAGCTGCCTTAACAAAGATGCGTAGGTTTTCTATTAATTGGGGTTGCCCTGCAAAATCTTCAATGCTTTGCGGACGAATCGTATTTTCATACTCTCGTTCTTGTGCACTTAGATGCTCATTAGGGCGTACATTAGAATTGCTCATTGCATAAAGATAAATAAACTAATACGATCAATTCACAAGAGCGAAATTATTTTTATGAATTTGGTTGTTGCCAACATTTTTTTACAGCACGCAATTCATCATAGCTTACTGCATTATCTAAGGCTGCAATGATTTCTGCTAACCCTTTGTCGGGCATATTTTCAATAGCCTTTTGGATCCATTTTATTTTTTGTTCATCAATAATTTCTTCCAATGCCATTTTGCCTTCCTCTACATAAGCAACAAGATGGTTAAAGACGGTACTAGCAGTAAGGGAACGCACAATAGCAATATCTTCAATGCTTTTACCTTCTTTAAACAATCTAAAACTAAGCGCTTTGGTGCTTTCTTTAGCTGTTTTGCTTATAGTATTCGAACTAGATAGTAGTGGCTTTAAAGTCAATACTTCGCGCAGTAAAGGGGCAGCCTCTTTGGCTTCCATAATACCATCAGCTAATAATTTAGCTTGTTTCAAATGATGCTCCCATAAATGATAGCGTTGTTCTATTGCTTTTAAAGAACGTACATAGGTACTTGTTTTCTTTTTTAATTGCATTTCCTCCATATGTAAGAGGAGTGCTTTATAAAAATTATTTCTAAGCTCTTTTGAAAAATAAGTAATGGCTGCATTGGTCCTTTCATTAAATAATTGATACTGATCTTGAGCAGCAAAGGGTGCCAATTGAGCTAATTTTAATTGTAATTTATCTATTATCGGTAGCATCGATTCTATAAATTGTTTTCGTTCATAAAACCATACTCTTGCCGTTGTGGGATATTCTTTAAAAACTTCTTTATAATGCTCGCCTAAAGCAAGTAAATACGTGTGTAGTTCCTTCAAACTAAAATTTCGTTTTATAACATCTAAAACAAACTCATTTGTTTTTGTTTTTAACAAGGTTTGTAATGCCTCTAATTGCATTTGCGTATTTAAAAAGGCAGCAATACGCGGCTCTGTTTGGATACTATAACTATGTATGGTAGAGTTTAAAATCAATCCATTCAAAGAGGTTAAGCGCGATAATGCTACGTATACTTGACCAGCAGCAAAAGAAGCACCAGCATCAATGATAGCCTTCTCAAAAGTAAGTCCCTGGCTTTTATGAATAGTAATAGCCCAAGCAAGTCGTAAGGGATATTGAGTAAACGAACCTAATACTTCTTCCTTCAAAGCATCTTGCTGTTGCTCATACTGATAACGAATATTCTGCCACACTTCTTTCTCTACTTTTAATTCATCTGGCGCATCATTGCAAATCACATAAATGGCCTCTTCTTCAATCCTACTTATAAAACCAATTTTACCATTGTAATATTTGCGTTGTTCTCCTTTATCATTTTTGATAAACATCACTTGCGCACCTTCCTTCAATTCCAAGACTTCTTCTGCCGGATACGCTTTTTCGTAAAATTCTCCATCTATTTGCGCTTTGTATTTATAACTCTTTCCACGCAGGGCTTCTAGGGCTTCTTTATTGATGGCATCTGCTTTTTGATTATGCGTACTCAATACGATATAGCCTTCTTCGGCAGATGGCATATACAAAGGATCATATTTTTGATTGAGCTTATCTAATGTAATTTCATCAATGGTATTATTACGAATTGCATTTAATAAATTAATAAACGCAGGATCATTTTGTCGGTATATGGTTTGCAATTCAATGCTTACCAAGGGCACTTCTTTGAGTGCTTTGGCTTCAAAGAAAAACGGACTAGCATAATAGGATAATAATAAAGCCTCTTCTTGTTTTTGCACTACGGGAGGCAATTGATGTAGGTCGCCAATAAATAACATTTGTAGGCCACCAAAGGGTTCGTCTGATTTACGAATATGTCGTAAGATTACATCTACCGCATCTAACATATCCGCGCGCACCATCGATACTTCATCAATTATCAATAATTCCAGGGAGCTCAAAACAGCTCGTTTTTGTGCATTGATTTTTAAATTGGCTAACAATGAATGTTTATCATGCAATTCTGTTTCGCTAACACCATAACCTCTAGTACCACTTGGAATAAACATACCCATTGGCAACTGAAATAAGGAATGCATAGTAACCCCACCAGCATTAATAGCAGCTACTCCCGTAGGTGCAACAATCGCCGTTTTCTTGAGGGTATTGGCTGCTATGTGTTTTAAAAAGGTAGTTTTGCCGGTGCCGGCTCTACCCGTAACAAACACATTACAGTTGGTATATAAAACAAAAGAAGAAGCTAATTCGAAATAATCGTTTTGGTGCATAACTAGTTAAGTTGGATCGTAAAAAAGGTAAGGCTATTTGCTATGTTTCCATCTTCTATGACTCCACAACCAATTCTCGGGCTGCTCTAAAATACGCGCCTCCGCATATTGAACAAAATCACGCGTAATAGTTTCTTGGTCTTTAGTAGCAGCGTTATCGCAATAGCGTTGCATTTTAAACTGGTAATAGCCCCGCTTAATTTTTAAAATATGGCAAAATACAACCGCTGCTTTTGCATTGATAGCGCCTTGTGCTGGACCTCTATAAAAAGGGGCTTCTCTATTCAAAAAAGGCTCCCATTGCGCAATCTCGGTCTTCACAGGGTTTTGATCAGATACTAATGCAAATACATATTGTTGGTCTTTTAGCAAGGCTAAACCTTCTTTTAATTTATTCGCTGCTATTAATACACTCGATGGATTGCGTTGACGAATCTTATGCATCACTTTTGCAAAAACAGGAGTGGTAATGGGCATGTAAACACCCGAAAAAAGTTGTTGCACATTTAATTGACAAGCAATATTTGCCCATTCCCAATTAAAATTATGTGCCATCATTATATTGCAACTAAGCCCTTCTTTATAGATGTCATCTAGTACTTCCCAATTGCCAACTATACGTTTGTTCATGCACGCTTTATTCATCGTCAACAGCTTGATGGTTTCGAGCCATTGATCACAAAAATTTCGGTAAAACTTTTTTGCAATGGCTACTCGAGCTGCTTCAGAATAGGTGGGAAATGATTTAGCTAAATTATCTAAAACTACTTTTTTTCTGTAGCCTACCAAATAATATAAAATGAAATAAATACCATCGGATAGCGCGTATAACAAAGGAAAAGGCAATAATGCTATGGCATAAAAAAGGACTAAAACCAACAAATACATAAAACAGGGCAACAATTTGATACGTTAATTAACAAAATTAATTTAGAATATTTTAGGCAGATTCACGAAATATCAGAAACTCCCTTTTAACTTTGTCTATTCAAAAGTACTAAACAAAGCAATATGAAACTAATAACCTATTCTAAAAACACAAAACAGCAAGTTGCCTTTTATGTAAATGAAATGCTGTTTGATGTCAATATGATTAATACTACTCTTCCTACTACGCTAAAAGAACTTTTAGAGGATTGGAGTCATTATCAACCCATCGCACAAAATGCTTACGAACAATTACTAGCAAGTACCGAAGGGTTTACAGGCATAGCCTACCAAGATGCTTGCATTATGGCCCCAATTCCAAATCCTACCTCGTGCAGAGATGGTTATGCTTTCCGCCAACATGTAGCTGCTGCAAGAAGAAATAGAAAGGTAGATATGATTGCAGAATTTGATGCTTATCCTATTTTCTATTTTACCAATCATAATGCTATACAAGGACCTGGTGCCATTGAATGCATGCCCGATCATTTTCAAAAATTAGATTTTGAATTAGAAATTGCTGCTGTTATTGGTAAAAAAGGAAGAAACTTTACTGCAGCAGAAGCCGATCAATATATTGCCGGCTATACTATTATGAATGATATGAGTGCACGTACTTTACAAATGGAAGAAATGTTGCTCAATCTTGGTCCAGCCAAAGGAAAAGATTTTAGTACCGTTATCGGACCTATGTTTGTAACACCCGATGAATTAGCAGCTTACCGCGTTTCAGCAAAAGAAAATCATACCGGTGCAGCCTATAATCTTACTATGAAATGTTGGGTAAACGGTGTTTTAGTAAGCGAGGGTAATGTGGCAGACATGGATTGGACCTTTGCAGAAATCGTTGAACGTTGTGCCTATGGTGTAGATGTATTACCCGGAGATGTTATAGGAAGTGGCACGGTAGGAACGGGTTGCTTTTTAGAATTAAATGGTACTGGATTACTAAACGATCCAAACTATAAAGTGCAATGGTTGCAAGATGGAGATGTAGTAGAAATGGAAATTACTGGGTTAGGAAAATTATCAAATACTATAAAAGCAGTAGCTAGCGATTTTAGTATTTTAAAACTAAAAAAATAAATACATGATTGTTGGCGTAATTGGTTCAGGAGCAATGGGTGCAGGCATAGCGCAAGTAGCAGCTATGGCCGGGCATACCGTTTGGATTTATGATACGCAGCAAGCTGCCTTAGAGAAGGCAAGTGCCGCTCTAAAATCGAATCTAAGCAAATTAGAAGAAAAAGGAAAAATTAAAGATGCAGCCAGCCTATTTGCTTCCATGCATTTTGTAAGCAGTCTTAGTGCTCTTGCCCCTTGTAAATTAGTTATTGAAGCGATTGTAGAAAATCTAAGCATTAAAAAAACAGTTTTTAGTGAATTAGAAACCATTGTTGCCGACGATTGTCTGTTGGCAAGTAATACCTCTTCCTTGTCCATTACCTCCATTGCAGCTGCATGTAAATTGCCACAACGTGTTTTAGGCCTTCATTTTTTCAATCCAGCGCCCCTTATGGCTTTGGTTGAAGTTATACCTGCTATTCAAACCGATGCCGCTCTAATAGCATCCATGAAAGAACTCATGATGGCATGGGGAAAAACTCCTGTTATCGCAAAAGATACCCCTGGTTTTATTGTCAATCGAGTTGCACGCCCTTATTATGGAGAAGCAATAAGAATATATGAAGAAGGCATAGCCGATATGGCTACAATCGATTGGGCACTTACACAAATTGGTGGATTTAAAATGGGCCCTTTTGCATTGATGGATTATATAGGGCATGATGTGAATTACGTAGTAACAGCAACTGTTTTTGAATCTTTTTATTTCGACCCACGCTATAAACCTTCCTTCTCTCAAAAACGCTTATTAGAAGCCGGGTGGTTGGGTAGAAAAACGGGGAGAGGATTTTATAATTACACCCAAGGGGAAACCACACCTGCGGCAAATGAAGATGCAGTACTTGGCAAACAAATAGTAGAACGCGTTTTGGCTATGCTGATCAATGAAGCCCTAGAGGCCTTACATTTAAATATTGCTAGCGCGGCAGATTTAGAAACCGCTATGACTAAAGGTGTCAATTATCCAAAAGGCTTATTGGCTTGGTGCGAAGAATGGGGTAAAGAAAAGGTGCTTGCAGTGCTCGACAATTTATACAACAATTATCACGAAGATCGATATAGAGCTTGCGTACTGCTCAGAAAATAAGCTTACAAAACCGATAAAGCCGCTGCGCTTCTGGCTATCCAAGCTTTTGTAGCCAGTTCAATAATAGGGCGCTCTAATAAAATGGGATATTGCACGATAGCCTTAATCCAATCTTGCTCCTTATAGGATGAGGTATCCCCTAAGGCTTTAAAACTAGGCTCTTTGATTCTAATGATAGCTGAAACTGATAGCTGTAATTTTTTTAGTAAAGCAACGAGTTCTTGCTGAGATAGGGGTTGCTCTAAATAATAGCGGATAGCTACTTGGTAGCCCTTTTCTTGAAGGGCCTGCAAGGCGGCTCTGCTCTTGCCACAGCGATTATTATGATATAGGGTAGCTGTTTTCATTATTTAATTTCTTGACATAGTTCCACTAATACCCCATGTGCCGATTTGGGATGTAAAAAACATACTAGTTTATTATCAGCACCTTTTTTGGGTACTTCATTTAAAACTTGATAGCCCAATGCAGAAAGGCGTTTCATTTCGGCTACAATATCTTCTACCTCAAAAGCGATATGATGAATACCCTCTCCCTTTTTAAGAATAAATTTGGCTATAGGACTTTCATCATGCATGGCTTCTAATAATTCGATTTTAGAATCAGCTAGTTGAAAGAAAGCGGTTTCCACCCCTTCCGAAGCAACTTGTTCTTTTTTGTAACACGGCGTTTGTAAGAGTTGCTCATATGTTTTTACGGCTTGCTCCATGTCTGCAACAGCAATACCAATATGTTCTATTTTCATAATCCGCTATTTATCCTGCAAAATACATTGTTTTGGTACAAAATAAGCGCCTCTCCTTAAAATATGCTTAATCAATTTTACTAATAGCGTTATAAAGAAAGTGTAAGTGCTTAAATTCTATATTACATAGGTTTTGATGTACCTTTGTAGTAGTTAAAATCGGATTAGAACGAACCTATATTATGGAATTAAAACTGCCTATTTATTTAGATAATAATGCTACCACACCAATGGATCCGCGTGTGTTAGAAACCATGCTTCCTTATTTTACCGATAATTTTGGTAATGCAGCAAGTCGTAATCACCCATTTGGATGGGCTGCAGAAGAAGCAGTGGACTATGCTCGTGAGCAAGTTGCTAACTTAATTGGAGCAGATCCTAAAGAAATTATATTCACTTCAGGTGCTACAGAAGCCGACAACTTAGGCATCAAAGGGGTGTTTGAAATGTATGCTAGCAAAGGAAATCATATCATTACTTGCACTACCGAGCATAAAGCGGTATTAGATACGTGTAAACATCTTGAAAAATTAGGGGCGCAAGTTACCTATTTAGAGGTGCTGCCTGACGGTATGATCGATTTAGCAGCTTTAGAAAACGCTATCACCGATAAAACCATTTTAATTGCCATCATGTATGGGAATAACGAAATTGGCGTGGTACAACCCGTAAAAGAAATCAGTGCTATAGCACGCAAACATAATGTACTATTTTTCACCGATGGTACACAAGCTGTTGGTAAAATACCGGTAGATGTTATTGCTGATGGTATTGATTTAATGGCTTTCACGGCGCACAAAATGTATGGCCCTAAAGGTATTGGAGCGTTGTATGTAAGAAGAAAAAACCCACGTGTAAAAGTAACCGCTCAAATGGATGGCGGTGGTCATGAGCGTAGCATGCGTAGCGGCACACTAAACGTACCTGGTATTGTTGGTTTTGGGAAAGCAGCTGAAATCTGTAAAAACGAAATGGCTGCAGAGAGCGCACGACTTCGTATCCTTAGAGACAAATTAGAAAACGGTCTATTGCAATTAGAAGAGTCGTATTTAAACGGACACAAAGAAAATCGTTTGCCCCACACTACTAATATTTCTTTTAAATATGTAGAAGGTGAAGGTTTGCTAATGGGCTTTAATAAAAATATCGCCTTGTCTAGCGGTTCAGCATGTACCTCGGCGTCATTAGAACCTTCATATGTTTTAAAAGCATTGGGCTTAGGTGATGACTTAGCACACAGCTCCTTACGATTTGGTTTGGGTAGATTTACTACCGAAGAGCAAATTGATTATACAATAAAAGCTATTTCAGATACGGTAAATAAATTAAGAGAGATGTCGCCATTATGGGAAATGTTTAAAGAAGGCATTGACCTTAATAGCATTGAATGGGCACATCATTAAACAAACAATAAAAACAAAAAATTATGGCATACTCAGAAAAAGTAATCGATCATTACAGCAACCCTAAAAATGTTGGTACGCTTGATAAAAGCAAAAACAACGTAGGCACAGGACTAGTTGGTGCACCTGAATGTGGTGATGTTATGCGTTTACAAATTGAAGTAAACGAAGAAGGTGTTATTAGTGATGCGAAATTCAAAACATTTGGATGCGGATCCGCAATTGCTTCTTCTTCATTGGCTACCGAATGGTTAAAAGGAAAATCAATTGATGAAGCTATTGCTATCGACAACATGGATATAGTAGAAGAATTGAACTTGCCTCCGGTTAAAATTCACTGTTCAGTTTTAGCAGAAGATGCTATCAAAGCTGCAATCAATGACTATCGTGTAAAAAACGGATTGCCGGCTTTAGAAGAAACTAAACACTAATAGCATACGCATTAATTTTATAAACATGATTTTTATAAGTGATAAAGCGGTAGAAAAGGTGAGACAACTCCGTGCTGAATCCAGCATAGGAGAGGATTACTTTTTGCGAGTAGGCGTTGTAGGTGGGGGCTGTTCGGGATTATCTTATAAATTAGATTTCGATAACGAATTGCAACCCAAAGATCAATTGTTTGAAGATAAAGGGGTGAAATTAGTGACGGATTTGAAAAGCTTTTTATATTTGTGCGACACTACGTTAGATTTTTCCGACGGTCTGAATGGTAAGGGCTTTCATTTTATCAACCCGAATGCAAGCAGAAGTTGTGGTTGCGGAGAAAGCTTTAGCGTATAAAAAAATAAAACAGGAACTATGTTACAAACAGGAAATACGATTGTCAGCATCTACACAGAAATGACACCCAACCCAGAGACTATGAAATTTGTTGCCAACAAATTACTGTACCCTGGTAAAAGTATTGATTTTGCTGACGAAACAAGCGCTGCACCCGCTCCATTAGCTAAAGAATTATTTGCCTTCCCCTTTATAAAAAGTGTATTTATAGCAAGTAATTTTGTTACGCTTACAAAAACAATTGATACACAATGGGATGAAGTGATACCCACTATTCGTCAGTTTCTGAAAGAATATTTAGAGGCTGGTAAAACCGTAATCAATGAAGAGGAAATTGTGGTGAAAGCCAGTACCAATGCAGTAAGCGATTCGGATACAGATGTGGTGGTGCGTATAAAAGAATTACTTGAAAACTATGTAAAACCAGCTGTAGAAATGGATGGCGGCGCAATAAGTTTTATAAGTTTTGAAAATGGTACAGTTACCCTTTCCATGCAAGGCTCTTGTTCTGGATGTCCTTCATCAACGGTTACCTTAAAAGCGGGCATTGAAGGCATGATGAAACGTATGATACCGGAGGTAAAAGAAGTAGTAGCTGAATCAGCATAATTACATCAAAGAAATATTAAAAAGCAGTCTTAGGACTGCTTTTTTTATTAAATATAGCTGCTTATTTGTATTATTGTAGTACTGTAAATTAAATGCATATGAATATTCAAAACAATTATGTCTGCATCATGGCAGGAGGAATTGGAAGTAGGTTTTGGCCGGAAAGTAGAATGAGCTATCCTAAACAATTTATAGACATTCTTGGTACAGGAAAATCATTAATTCAATGGACCTATTTACGCTTTTTAGACATTTGTCCAAAAGAGAACATATATTTTATTACGAATCAACAGTATATAAAAACACTACAGGATCAAATACCAGAAGTAGCTGCTGAAAACATTATCAGTGAACCTTCTCGTAAAAATACGGCTCCTTGTGCAGCCTACTTTGCACACCGTATTTATGAAAAAAATCCGAATGCAAATATTATCATGTCGCCAGCAGATCATTTGATCATGGATGAAAAAGGGTTTACAGCAACAGCACTTAATGCATTAGAATTTGTTTCTAAAAATGATGCTTTGCTTACCCTTGGTATCAAGCCAACCCGACCAGATACGGGCTATGGATATATACAATATGATATCGAAGATCAAATTGATACGGTATTTAGAGTACGCACCTTTAGCGAAAAGCCATCCTTAGAATTAGCTAGAACCTTTTTAAAAAGTGGCGACTTTTTATGGAATGCGGGTATTTTCATTTGGAATGTAAAGACCATTAAAGCAGCTTTAGAAAAATACCTCCCAGAATTAAATGATGTATTTGTTCAAGCAAAAGAAGCCTATAACACACCTAAAGAATCTGAACTGATCAATCAGTTATATGCTCAATGCACTAATATCTCCATAGATTATGGCATCATGGAGAAAGCTAAAAATGTATTTGTAGTACCCTCTTATTTTGGCTGGTGCGATTTAGGTACTTGGGAATCGGCTTATGATAATTTTGAAAAAGATTATTTAGGCAATGCCGTGCATGGTGATAACGTAATGATTATCGATGCAACAGAATGCATGATTAAAGCACCTAAACAAAAATTAGTAGTCTTACAAGGATTAGAAAAATTTATTGTAGTAGATACAGAAGATGTGCTTTTAATTTGTGAGCGCAATAGAGAACAACAAATTAAAGAGTATGTAGCAGAAGTGAAACGAAATAAAGGAGATAAATTTTTATAAGCTTGAAACATACAGCGGCAGATACTACCATTTTTAGCGTCATGAGCGCTTTGGCTAATGAACACAAAGCCATAAATTTATCACAAGGTTTTCCAGATTATCCTTTGCATCCTGCATTAAGTGACTATTTATTTGATGCCAGCAGAGCGGGTTTTAATCAATATGCTCCCATGATAGGCTTAGCTAATTTGCGAGAACAAATTGCTAAACAATACTCCAATCAATATCACGTTGCACTCAACCCCGATACGCAAATAACTATTACACCAGGTGCTACTTATGGGATTTTTACAGCGTTAGCAAGTATATTGTCAACCGGTGATGAAGTAATTGTGTTAGAACCTGCTTATGATAGTTATGTACCCAATATTGAAATGTGCAATGCCATACCTATTTGTATTGCATTAAAGGCGCCCTATTTTAGTGTTGATTGGGAAGCAATCAGAAAGGCTATTAATTCAAAAACAAAAGCAATAATAGTTAATACACCCCACAATCCTACAGGAGCAGTTTGGTCTAAAGAAGATTGGAATACCCTTTACGAATTAATAAAAGATAGCTCCATTTATGTCATCGCAGACGAAGTGTACGACACACTGCTATTTGATGGTCAACAACATTTTGCTGCCTATCAGCATGAGGGCTTACGTGATCGTAGTTTTTGTATTTATTCTTTTGGCAAATCACTACATGCAACGGGATGGAAAACTGGCTTTGTCTTAGCCAATGATGCTAATATGAATCTTTTTAGACGATTGCATCAATATCTTTCCTTCTCTGTTAGTACACCTACACAAGTAGCTATTGCAAGATTTTTAGAGACGCATACACTATATACGCAAGCTGCGTTTATGCAAGAAAAAAGAGATTTCTTTTTAGAAGCATTAAGTAAAACTCCCTTTAAAATTCATCAAAAATCGCCTGGTAGCTACTTCCAAGTAGCCAGCTATGAAGCTATTAGCGATATGCCGGATACTGAATTTGCAAAATGGTTAACCATCAACTATGGTGTAGCAACCATTCCTTTGAGTCCTTTCTATAAAAATAAAAAAGACGAACGGCTTATTAGATTTTGCTTTGCCAAAGAAGAGCAAACCATTCGTAATGCTATGCAACGTTTGCTCCAAATTCCAAGTAATGCCTAATACGTTATTACTTGTTCTTCCATTGTAGCTGGCATAGCTCTAAATTCGTATTGTTGGTTTCGTAATTGTGGCACAAAACCAGCTGCTGCTATCGCATCTTGAATACCTTTAGCAGTAAATCGATGGGGCGCGCCAGCAGCACTAACTACATTTTCTTCAATCATAATCGAACCAAAATCATTAGCACCAGCTTGTAAGCATATTTGGGCTACTTGTTTACCTACTGTCAACCAAGAAGCTTGAATATTTTTTATGTTGGGTAACATAATTCTAGATATAGCGATCATGCGAATATAGGCATCTGCTGTGGTGTCATTTTTAGTGCCTCTAATTCTATGCAATAGGGTATCTACATCTTGGAAAGTCCAAGGTATGAAAGCAATAAATCCTTTTGCATCTGCCGGTTTCTTAGCCTGTACTGTTCTTATTTTCACAAGGTGTTCCATGCGCTCATAAATGGTTTCTACATGACCAAACATCATGGTTGCAGAAGTTGTTAAACCAATAGTATGGGCTTCATGCATAATATCTAACCATTCTTGAGCTCCACATTTCCCTTTAGAAATAAGTCGTCTTACACGATCGTTTAAAATCTCAGCACCTGGACCCGGCATACTATCCATACCGGCCTCTTTTAGTTGTTGCAATACTTCTAAAGTACTCATTTTACTCACTTTAGCTATATGCGCTATTTCTGGTGGACCTAAAGCATGCAGTTTTAAACTCGGATAAAGTTGTTTGAGTGTTTTAAACAAATCTGCATAATATGCTACACCTAATTCAGGATGATGACCACCTTGTAAAAGCAATTGTTCGCCACCATATTTAAAGGTTTCTTCAATTTTTACTTTATATGTTTCAATATCAGTAATATAAGATTCCTCGTGACCAGGAATTCTATAAAAATTACAAAACTTGCAATTGGCTACACACACATTGGTAGTATTCATATTTCTATCAATAATCCATGTAACTTTTCCATGTGGTACTTGTATTTTTCTGAGCTCATTTGCCACAAGCATTAAGTCTGCTAAAGGGGCATGCTCAAATAGATAGATACCTTCTTCAATAGTTAGAAATTCAAAAGCAAGTGCTTTTTTATAGAGTGCATCTAATTGCATAGGATATGATTGAACCACAAATTTAATTCAATAATATGGATATGTTCTATAAGTAGCTTAAGAATTAGAAAAATGAATAAAAAACAAAAAAAATCAGTATTTTTAACACCATGAGCAACACTATTCTTACATTATTCGGGGAAGAATTTGCACCCATTCCCAACCAAGGTGGAATGAAGGCTCGTGTAAAAAAAACCAATACTGCCCAAAAGGAAAATACGGCTGAACAAGTTGATGAAAACAACACTCCAGTTGTACCACAAGTAGAAATTTCTGACTCTAAAAAGGAAGTAATAATTCAGAAAGAAGCCATAGCTCCTGCAACTGAAAAAAAGGTTGTTGAGAAAAAAACAATTGTTTTAGATACTATCAGTCCTGACGAGCAAAAACAATATCAAACTATTGGAGAAGTAGCAAAATTATTTGAATTAAACACCTCTCATATACGTTTCTGGACCAAAGAATTTAATATAAAAGTACGTACTACCCGAAAGGGCGATCGCTTATATACTCGTCAACAAATAGAGGAATTAAAAACAATCTATCATTTAGTTAAAGAAAAAGGCTTTACTATTCCTGGCGCAAAAACCAAATTAAAAGAATTAGCCTCCCAAGCACAAGCTCCTTTAGATATTAAAGCTGCACTTTTAAAAATTAAAAATAAACTACAACAATTAAAATCACTTGTTTAAAATAAACCCTATGAAAACTATATTAGCCTTTTTATTCTTACTTATGTCCCATTCTTTATTTGCTCAAGCGCTAATTGATTTTGATCGTATTATAGACAAAGACAAGAGCATCCTTATGAAAGGAAGTTTCTCAATAAAAAATTTAAAAGAAGCAAATTATACTTGGTACAAAAAAAATTACGATGCTGCAAAATTTAAAGAAGATGCTATTAATCAACTTAAAGGAAGACTAAATGATTTTCAAGTTGTTATTTTTCTAGGCACTTGGTGTAGTGATTCACATACCTTGATCCCGCCCTTTATAAAATTATTAGAGTTGATTAATTATCCTCCTGATAGAATACTATGCTATGGTGTTGATAGAAAAAAAGAAACAAAAGGAATAGAACATAGATTATATCATATCGAGCGCGTACCAACTATTATTTTAATGCGCGATAATGTTGAAATGGGTAGAATTACTGAATCCGTAGAGAAAAATATTGAAACCTCCATTCTTCAACTTTTAGAAAAAATTTAAAATCGACAAACACCAATTTAGTGTTTCCGATTACTACACCTTTATTTTATGGAATTACCTGATTACATGATGGCAAGTTTTGGCAGCAAAGGCTTACCAAAAACAATAGCATTATCTGCAGCTGCCAAAAATCGAATTAATAAAAACAGATCGTATTTAGAAAAAAAAATAAGTACGGACGCAACATACTATGGTATCAATACAGGTTTTGGATCGCTTTGTAATGTGCGTATAGCCAACGAAGACTTATCACAATTACAAGAAAACTTGGTTTGCTCTCACGCATGTGGTATGGGAAATAAAGTACCTAAAGAGCTGGTGAAATTAATGTTGTTATTGAAAATTCATGGCCTTAGTCAGGGATATAGTGGCGTGCGATTAGAAATAGTTGAACGATTAGTTGCGTTTTATAATAACGATATAATCCCAGTAGTATTTGAACAAGGATCGCTGGGTGCCTCCGGCGATTTGGCTCCATTGGCACATTTATCATTACCTTTATTTGGCCAAGGCAAGGTTTATTTCAACGGTGCAATAGTAGCGGCTAAAGAAGCCTTAGAAAAATGCCATCTAGAAGCCATTCCACTTGCTGCAAAAGAAGGATTAGCATTATTGAATGGTACCCAATTTATGAGTAGTTTTGGCACCTACTCTATTTGGTATGCGCAACGATTACTAGAATGGGCAAATTATATAGCAGCAATATCTGCAGATGCCTATCTTGCTAAAAACGAACCTTTTCAACCCTATATCCATAAAGTACGTCCACATAAAGGACAAATAGCAACGGCAGCTAAAATGCTTTCCTTATTAGCTGGAAGCGAATTGCAACAACAACACAAAGAACAAGTACAAGATCCTTATTCCTTCCGTTGCATACCACAAGTGCATGGTGCCTCTAGCGATGTAATCGATCAGGTAGCAAAAGTTATGGAAATTGAAATTAATTCGGTAACCGATAATCCAATTGTATTTGACGAGGAAGATGTTATTGTAAGTGGTGGAAATTTTCATGGACAACCACTAGCTCTTCAATTAGATTTTTTAGCTATTGCCATGGCAGAGTTGGCCAATATATCGGAAAGAAGAACCTATTTATTAATTAGTGGACAAAGAGGATTGGCTCCTTTTTTAGCTCCAGAAGCTGGTCTCAATAGTGGCTTTATGATTGCACAATACACAGCTGCATCTATTGTTAGTCAAAATAAACAATACTGCACTCCGGCATCGGTAGATAGCATTGTGAGCAGTAACGGGCAAGAGGACCATGTAAGTATGGGAGCGAATGCTGCAACTAAATTATATAAAGTGCTAGAAAATGTTCAGCGAGTATTAGCTATTGAACTTATAACAGCTGTTCAAGCTATGGAGCTTCGTCGACCACTAAAAAGTTCGGAAACATTAGAACATCTTATAACTGCTTTTAGAAAAGAAGTTAGCTTTATGCATACGGATCGTTTATTGCATGATGATCTATTAAAAGCAGAACAATTTTTAAATCAGTTGCCAAGTTCAATTCAATAAATAATGAGTAAGAATAGATATATAGTAATGCAAGCTTATGGGCAAGAGCGTATTTTATACGAGAGCTTATTTGCCATGCTTAGCTATTATGCTATTCATAAAGAGAACAGTAAAGCAATTTCTTTTATTATTTATACCGATCAACCAAAATGGTATCCTTCCGCTATCCACGAATTTGTATCTGTAATTTTCATACCCCTTAATGCAGATAAAATTAAGGAGTGGAGAGGGCCACAATCCTTTGTGCATCGACTTAAAATAAAATTATTAGAAGACGTTTCTTTGCACTATCCTGGTAGTTTTTTATATATAGATACTGATACCGTATTTAAGAAGCGTTGTGAGGAGCTGTTTACAGCAATTGAAGAAGGTGCGCTTATTATGCATACGTTCGAAGGCATCATTGAATCCTCTAAACATCCAATAATTAATAAACTAGCTCATTTTCTTGCTAAAGAAGATAATGCCATCGCTTATAAAAACAAAGCACTTTACAATGCTGGTGTGCTTGGGTTTACTGGTTCAAAAAGACTTTTCATTCAGGAAGTATTGCAGTTGACAGATGAACTCTATCCACGTTTTGAAAAGCATATCGTAGAGCAATTTGCATTTGCTTTTGTATTTCAACAGCACTATTTAAAAATTGCAGCAAGCCACCTTGAGCACTATTGGAATATAAAAGAAATGGGCAGTATTATCACTAGTTTTTTTGATTACTATGGTAAAGAAAACTGGGAGGTACTCGCTATTAAATTAGCACAAATAGATTTATCTACTATTGCTCAAGAAAAAATAAGCTTCTATAACAATCGAAGCATATGGGCCAAAATACTCAAAAAAGATTGGATTGCACCTTTGCCTAATTGGGAAAAACTCGACGCCCACCTATTTAACTGATGCTTTCTTCAAAAAAGCCAACAGCATAACTAAAGAAGCTATAAATAACAAAGCCACAATTTGATGGGCTGTTGCTAGATATTCATAAACACCAAATACGCCCGCTTTTATGGTAGTGGCACTTAAAAGTGTAGTGATTCCCAATACAACTTGAAGACAAACAAACAGTAGTGGTAAATAATAGATGTTTTTTAAAATATTATTTTTTTGAAGTACAAGTAATTTTCTTGCTTTAAAAAACCAACGAATAGTAAGTATAAGAATAATATAGGCCAAGGTACGATGTACAAACTGAATATTGATTTTATCATATAGAAAATCAAAATTGCCAATAGATGTAGGAATATAATCACCATTAATACTCGGCCATGTAGCGGCTACGTTAGCACACTTCAAACCGGCAATAAAAGCACCAAATACTAATTGAATAAGCACTAATACAATTAATATAAAAGTAGCCTTAACTAAGCTTGATCCATTAGTAACATAGGCATCTTTAAAATAGGTGGTAATAGCAAACCACAAAGTGTAGAGCCCTAAAAGGGTTGCCATTACAAAATGAATAGCCAAACGAATATGACTTACATATATGTTGTCAGCATCAATGCCGCTTTTCACCATAATCCATCCAATAGCACCTTGCAGAAAACCGAGTAAGAATAAAATGACAAAAGGAATAAGCTGCTCTTTTGTAAACTTCTTTTTAAATAAGAAATAGCTAAACCCAAGTATAAAAACGAGCCCTAACAAGCGTGCCCATTCTCTATGCATCCATTCCCAAAAATAAATTTGTTTAAAATCGGCAAGCGTAAAATGACTGTTAACGAATTGAAACTGAGAAGTATGCGCTTGATATTTTTCAAAAGCTACAATCCATTCTTGGTTATTTAATGGTGGCAAAGCTCCCAAGAGGGGTTGCCATTCAGTAATCGACAAGCCAGAACCTGTAAGGCGGGTGACCCCACCTAATATTACCTGAACCAAGATCATAGCTACCCCTATGAATAACCAAGTGCCAACGGCTTTATGAGAAGATGAAGACTGCACAAAAATGAATTTTAACAAAATTAGTAAAGAAATAGCCTATTAGTTTTGATTTCTCAAAAAAAATAATAGTTTTGTAGAGCGACGATTGAAGATTCAACCTCAGCTATTGTTTGATTATCAGTAGTAAAAAAATAATTTTTTTTATTTCTAACCAATACATCCATATATTTTTAAATAACCTTTAAAAAAATTATCATGAGAAAAGCAGATGTAGTAAGCAATATTGCTGAAAAAACAGGGATTCCTAAAGTTGATATCTTAGTTACCCTAGAAACTTTTTTTAAGGAAGTAAAAACTTCATTAATTGAAGGAGAACCAGTATTCGTGCGTGGTTTTGGTAGTTTTATTCTTAAAAAAAGAGCTGCAAAAATTGGTAGAAATATAAAAAAGAATATTGCCGTTGAAATTCCAGAGCATCATATTCCAGCATTTAAACCTGCTAAAGAATTTGTGCAAGAGGTAAAAACAGCTACAAAACCAAAAAGTTAATAGTAGTAGTATACCTATAACTGCTTAAGGTTTAGTATCTTTGCAGTCAATTTATAATCATCTTGAAAAACAAGCAGTTCCTATTTTTACTAATGGCCGTTGGCTTAATTGGTCTCCTATACTTTTTCGGACCTACTAAGCCACCACAAAGTACAACTTCTAAAATGGCCGATCACGCCAATATGGAAGCTCCTACCGTTACTTTTTCTTTTGATTCCCTAAAAACGGTGTTCCTCCATCAGATGAACGCGAATAATTCAAGTGCCATTACAAGCCTTGAAAATCAACTTAAAAATCCAACAACTGCCTTACAATCAGGTATTTATGATTCATTAATACGATTATGGAAAGCCGCAGATAAGCTAAATATGGCTGCCTATTACTTTAGTGAAAAAGCAAAGTTGGAAAATTCAGAAAAAAACCTCAATTTTGCAGGCCAATTACATTTGGACCTCATGCATGATGCGCCTTATCAAGGACTTCAAATTTGGGAGGCTAAACAAGCAATCAGTTGTTTTGATCAGTCTTTACAAAGCAATCCAAATAATGATACGGTTAAAATGGCACTGGCAAGCTGTTTTATACAAGGAGTAGGAGAAACCATGAAGGGTGTTCAAATCCTGTTAGGAATTGTTAAAGAACATCCAGATCATATACCTGCAAATATTATGCTCGGTAAAATGGCCGTTCAATCACAACAATTCGACAAAGCAATTGTCCGATTGGAACGATTAAAGACCATGGAACCTAAAAACACAGAAGTGCTCTACTTTTTGGCGGAAGCTTATAAAGGAAAAGGAGAAAAAGAAAAAGCCATTGTTTTGTTTGAACAATGTAAAAGATTAGTAAATAATCCTGCTTTTAGCAAGGATATAGATACATACATAAATTCATTTAAGTAACTTTTAAAACATTTAGTTATGCCGTGTGGTAAAAAAAGAAAAAGACATAAAATTGCAACTCATAAACGCAAAAAACGTTTGAGAAAAAACCGTCATAAAAAAAATAAATAGTTAAACCTAGTTTAAACTATCTGAAACGGTTATGTAGTGGTAATCACATGCTTTTTGTAAAGCATGTGATTATTTCTATGTAACAATTTTTTATTAAACTCTTTTGTTTCCAACAAAAAGAGTGTAGAGATGGGCAATTTATGAACAAAGAATTAATCATTAATGCATCAGAAGAAGGTGTAGAAATTGCACTTTTAGAAGATAAGCGATTAGTTGAATTGCATTTTGAAAAAGGTCAAAATGACTTTGCTGTAGGAGATATCTATTTGGGCAAGGTCAAAAAGTTAATGCCAGGACTCAATGCTACCTTCGTTAATGTAGGTTACGAAAAAGACGCCTTTTTACACTATACCGATTTAAGTCCGTATTTAAATTCACTTTCCAAATTTACCCGAGAAGCCATCACTGGAAAACCATCTTGGGGTAACGACTTTAGTAATTTTAATGTTGAAAAAGAAATTGCTAAAAATGGTAAAATCACAGAAGTATTTAATCAAAAGCCAGAGATATTAGTTCAGATTTTAAAGGAACCTATATCAGCAAAAGGGCCAAGATTGAGCTGCGAAATTTCGCTACCCGGTAGATTTGTAGTTATAACTCCTTTCAATGATGTAGTAGCAGTATCTAGAAAAATACATGCTGCCGATGAAAGAAAACGACTTCAAAAAATTGTGGAAAGTGTAAAACCAAAGAACTTTGGGGTTATTGTAAGAACTGCAGCTGAAGGTAAAAGTACTACCGAACTACATAACGATATTTTAGAATTAGCAGCCACTTGGGCTCAAATCCAGGAAAAGCTGATTGATGCTAAAGCACCGCAAATTATTTTAAGTGAACAAGGCAAAACAAATTCTATCCTTAGAGATTTACTAAGTGCAGATTTTCAACGAATTGTTGTAAATGACAAAGCTATTTACAATGAAACTCGTGAATACATCAGCAGAATTGCTCCTGAAAAAAGAGAGATTGTTAGCTTGCACACTTCGAGCATGGCCTTATTTGAACAATATGGCGTTTCAAAGCAAGTAAAATCTTCTTTTGGAAAAACAATTAATCTAAATAGCGGATCTTATTTAATAATTGAACACACCGAAGCACTACATGTAATTGATGTAAATAGTGGCACAAGAAGTGCAGAAGCGGGTCAAGAACAAAATGCATTAGCTACAAATTTAGAAGCAGCAGAAGAAATTGCTCGTCAATTGCGCTTGAGAGATCTTGGTGGTATTATTATCATTGATTTTATTGATATGAAATTGCCAGACAACAAAAAACAATTGTTGGATGCAATGGAAGCCCTTCTTAAACATGATAGGGCTAAACATACAATTTTACCAATATCTAAGTTTGGTTTGATGCAAATAACGCGTCAACGTTTACGTCCAGAATTAAATATTGTAACTGCCGAAATGTGCCCTAGCTGTAAAGGATCGGGTATCATTGGACCATCCATCTTATTAGCAGATGAAATTGAAAAAGATTTCCAATACTTACTTAATCAAGGTCATAAAAACCTAAGTTTACAAGTAAACCCAATTGTGAAATCCTATCTTACAAAAGGTGGCATCTTTTCCTCAATAAAATGGAAGTGGTTTTGGAAATATAAGGTTAATGTTGCTATACATGCCGATATTAATGCACCACTTACACAGTATGTGTTTATCGATAAACGCACAGATGATATTATTAAACTATAATTAAATGCCTCTTACAAGAGGCATTTTTTCTGTCAAGAATTTGTTTACAACTTTAATAATGGCAGAAAAATATGTCAATATTTCTTGAAAAAAACAAAGGCAATAAATTTGCTATACATAATATAAAATCAAAAGACTATGAGTAATAAAACTGGAAAAATCAGCGTACATACGGAAAACATATTTCCTATTATAAAAAAATTCTTGTACAGCGATCATGAAATCTTTTTAAGAGAACTCGTATCCAATGCAGTAGATGCTTGTCAAAAATTAAAAACGCTCTCTTCTATAGGGGAGGCGAATATGGGTGATGCTCCTCTAAAAGTAAGCGTACATATTGACAAAGAAAATAAAACTCTTACCATTAGAGACAATGGTATAGGTATGAGCGCCGAAGAAATTGAACAATACATAAATCAATTGGCATTCTCTGGTGCTGAAGCTTTTGTAGAAAAATATAAAGACAAAGCAGATGCTAATATTATAGGCCATTTTGGTCTAGGCTTCTATTCTGGATTTATGGTTGCATCTAAGGTTGAAATACAAACAAAATCCTTCAAAGATAGCCCTGCAGCACATTGGTCCTGTGATGGATCTACTTCTTTTACATTAGCTGCTGGTAGCAGAACAGAAAGAGGAACTGATATCATTTTACATATCAATGATGAAAGTGCAGAATTTTTAGAAACATACAGAATTCAACAGTTACTATCTAAGTATTGCAAATTCTTACCTATTACTATTGAATTTGAAGAAAAAGCAATTAACAATACACATCCTATCTGGACTAAAAAACCAAGTGAATTGACCGATGAAGATTACACTTCTTTTTATTCAGAATTATATCCAATGGCTGCAGCGCCATTATTCTGGATACACTTGAATGTGGATTATCCATTTAATTTAACCGGCGTTTTATACTTTCCTAAAATTACAAATAGCATAGACGCTGAAAAACATAAAGTTCAATTATACTGCAATCAGGTATTTGTAACAGATAATGTAAAAGATATTTTACCTGAATTCTTGATGTTATTACATGGTGTGATTGATTCCCCAGATATTCCATTGAACGTGTCTAGAAGTAGTTTACAAAGTGATGCGAATGTTAAAAAAATAACACAACATATTAGCAAGAAAGTATCTGATAAGCTTAAAGAACTCTTCAAAAATGATCGTGCTGATTTTGAAAAGAAATGGAGCAGCATGGATGTATTTGTAAAATACGGCATGTTAAGTGATGAGAAATTTGCTGAACGAGCACAAGAATTTTGTTTGTTAGAAAACACGCAAGGTATTTTTACTGAACTAAAAGAGTATGTTGAAAAAGTTAAAGTAGCGCAAACAGATAAAGATGGAAATGCAGTGATACTGTACACTAACAATGTTGAATCACAACATAGTTATTTGCAAGCAGCTACTAACAAAGGCTATGATGTATTGAAATTAGAAGGAATTTTAGATAATCACTTTGTAAATTATATCGAACAGCATTTTGAAAAAGTTAAAGTAAAAAGAATTGATGCGGATTCAATAGAGCAATTAATTGATAAAGGTACTACCAGAGAGAGTATCTTAGATGAAGAAGCAACTAAAAAAATAACAACGCTTTTTGAAAGTATTGAACAAGGTAAAATTAAACTAAGTGTAAAAACGCAAGCCTTAGCACCTGAAGATAGTTTTGTAGCTATTACAGAAGATGAATTTATGCGCCGCATGAAAGATATGAGTGCCATGCAAGGCATGAGCATGTTTGGTGATATGCCATCTAGCTATAATCTAGTTATTAATAGCAATCACCCGAAAGCGCTTTCATTATTAGCCATGGAAGGAGAAAAACAAAAGGCAACCACTCAACAATTAATTGATTTAGCACTTTTATCTAAACAATTATTACAAGGTGAACAGCTGACACAGTTTATAAATAGAAGCATAGAAAATTTATAGTGCGTTAATAAAAAAAGCTTAGTCTCTCGACTAAGCTTTTTTTATTTTGGAGCGTTTTCTTTCAATTCCATTCCCTCCAAATACCACATAACATCATTCATAGATTTTACTTGATTAATTATCAAAATAAAATTAGTGCCTACTTGTTTTAGTTTAGCATTGGCTAACTGTAGTTGCACATATTGCATGATAAATTGAAATTGGGCGCTTTCAAAATAAGCAGAATCAGGATTATTTAAAAAATACAACCTCAGCGTTTCATTCTTTAAAATCAGTTTTTCAAAACCCAGCTGTTTGGCAATTTTTCTTGCGCGAAGCGCCTTGGCCAATTCTTGTACTTGCTCTGGTATAGGACCAAATCGATCTTGTAATTGCTGTAAAAAAACAACTAATGCTTGCTCATCTTCAATCTCATCAAGTTGTGTATATAAAGATAAGCGCTCTCCGATATGACTAACATAATCATCTGGAATCAATAGTTCTAAATCCGTATCTACGGTACAATCATTTACAAAATCTTGTTTGCGTTCTAATTCTTCTTTGAATACCTCCTTAAAATCTTTACTTCTCAATTCCCTTATAGCTTGATCCAAAATCTTCTGATACATTTCAAAGCCGATATCATTAATAAAACCACTCTGCTCTCCTCCCAATAAATTTCCAGCGCCTCTAATATCCAAATCTCTCATTGCAATCTGGAAGCCACTTCCCAATTCATTAAATTGCTCCAATGTTTGTAAGCGTCTTCTACTATCATTAGGAAGTGTACTAATTGGTGGTGCCAATAAATAACAAAAAGCCTTTTTATTATTTCTTCCTACGCGACCACGCAATTGATGCAAATCGCTTAATCCAAATTGATGGGCATTGGTTATAATAATTGTATTTGCATTTTCAATATCTACACCGCTTTCTACAATATTGGTACAACACAACACATCAAACTTCTTATCTATAAAGTCAAAAAGAGCTTGTTCTAATTGATGTCCTTCCATTTGGCCATGGGCCATACCAACTTCTATATCTGGACAACAATTTTTAATTAAACTTACCATTTCTGGTAAAGATTGTACTCTATTATGAATAAAATACACTTGTCCTCCGCGTTCTATTTCAAAATAAATTGCCTCTCGAATAAGCTGCTCATCAAATACGCCAATTTCTGTATGAACTGGCTGCCTATTGGGTGGTGGTGTATTAATAATACTTAAATCGCGTGCGCTCATCAATGAAAATTGAAGCGTACGAGGAATGGGCGTAGCTGTTAAGGTCAACGTATCTACATTAGCTTTCAATTCTCGTAACTTTTCTTTTACTGCTACACCAAACTTCTGCTCCTCATCAATTATAAGTAAACCTAAATCTTTAAATTTCACATCTTTTCCTACTACTGCATGTGTACCGATAAGAATATCTATTTTACCTTCTGCTACTTTTTTAATTGTTTCTTTCTTTTCTTTAGCAGACTTAAATCTATTTAGATAATCGACAGTGCATGGAAACTCTTTCAATCGTTCTTTGAAGGTTTGATAATGCTGATATGCTAAAATAGTGGTGGGAACTAATACAACTGCTTGTTTGCTATCTGCAACGGTTTTAAAAGCTGCTCTAATTGCAATTTCTGTTTTCCCAAAACCAACATCGCCACATACTAATCGATCCATAGGCGAAGGTGATTCCATATCGCGCTTCACATCAATGGTAGCTTTACTTTGATCGGGCGTATCTTCATAAAAAAAAGAAGCTTCTAATTCTGTTTGTAAATAACTATCCGGTGTATGCGAAAACCCTTGTGTTGCCTTACGCTTAGCATAGAGTTTGATTAAATCGGTAGCTATTTCTTTTACTTGTTTTTGGGTTTTATTTTTTAGTTTATCCCAAGCATCACTTCCTAATTTATTTACTTTAGGTTTAGTACCTTCTTTGCCAGTGTACTTCGTTATTTTATGGAGTGCGTTTATATTAACATAAAGCACGTCGTTATCTCTATAAATAATTCTAATGGCTTCTTGCATATTGCCATTAACTTCAATTTTCTGCAAGCCACTATATACACCAACTCCATGATCAATATGAGAAACATAATCGCCAGGCTGCAGTTCACGTAAAGCGCGCATGGTTATAGCCTTTCCCTTAGTGTATGCTTGTTTTACTTTAAATTTGTGATAGCGTTGGAAAATCTGATGATCGGTATAGACCAATACTTTTTTCTGATGATCGATAAAACCCTTACTTACTGCAATAGGAATTGGATGAAAAACAATACTAACTTTTAAATCTTCAAAAATACTTCTCAGGCGTTCCAATTGCTTACTGTTTTCAGCGAAAATAAAAACCTGATAATTTTTAGCAATATACGATTGAATGTTTTGGATTAAGAGCGAAAAGTTTCTGTTAAAAACAGGTTGTTCTTCTGTAGCAAAACTAATACACGGTACTGGATCTATTCCAAGCAATTTTGCTATGTCTTTATGATACCACTCAATGATAGAACGTTGTTGCATGCCCAACAACCAATTGTCTGCAGTTTCAAAATCTTGAATTTCAATACTACGTAGCCAATTATCTTCTTTGTCAACTGCTACCGGCTGTATAGCTAATTGCTCTGGTAATGCACGTTCCATAGCATCTAATTTTTGATGCGTATAGGCTACATCCTTTATCCAAAAACAGGTATTAGCGGGTAAATAATCTAATAAAGAAATTTTTTGTTGCGATTCAAAATTGGTTTCAATGTTTGGTAAAATAGAAACTTGCAATAATTTTCTTTCCGACAATTGGGTTTCCGGATTAAAAATTCTAATGCTATCTACTTCATCACCAAATAATTCTATACGATAAGGGTGTTCATTACCAAAAGAATATAAATCTAATATACCTCCACGCATGGCAAATTGCCCTGGCTCAAAAACAAAATCTTCTCTTTTAAAACCTAATGCTACTAATCGTTCGAATAGCGATAAAAGATCCAAAGATTGACCCACTTTTATGGGAATCATATTTTTGGATAAGGTAGAGGGGTCAACCACTTTTTCAAATAAGGCTTCTGGGTAAGTAACCAATACTTTTTTACGCGTTTGTGGATGGCTAAATTTTGTAAGTGCTTCTGTTCTGAGCATTACATGACTACTATTCAACTCATGAAAATTACCGGCCCTTTTATACGAATCTGGAAAATAACAAATATCTAAAGCATGAGATAGATGCTCTATATCATTATGTAAATAAGCTGCTTCTTCTCTATCATTGGCTATAACTACATGATTGCCCTCGTAGGCTTGCCATACGGCAGTAAAAATAAAACTAAAGGAACTGCCCTTGCTATTCTCTATACTTAAACGAAATGGCTCATTAGGCACAGAAAGGCCCGCCACCATTTGTTTTACATGGATGTCATTTTGATAAATCCCTTGAAGGGTTTGCAAATTCATAAGAGGGGCAAAGATACAATAATACCCATAAACTAAACCTAGAATTAGGTGGTAATCTATATCCTTTTTAAACTAAAATCTGTAATATTGTTTTCAAAAATTATTCTATGCGACACATCCTAGTTATGCTAATTTGCAGCTTTTGTTTAGTTCCGGCTTTTGCCAAAAATAAAACTGTAAAAATAGAGACCAATTATGGAGTTATCCTTTTAAAACTCTATGATAATACACCCTTACACTCAGCAAATTTGATAAAACTATGCCGTGAACATTATTTTGATAGCACCTTGTTTCATAGAGTAATACCTTCTTTTGTTATTCAAGGAGGTGATCCGGATTCTAAACATGCAGGCCCAGACAAACAATTGGGTGATGGTGATTTAAACTATTTAGTACCTGCAGAAATTAATGCAGTTAATTATCATAAAAGAGGCGCTTTGGGAATGGCAAGGGATAATAATCCTGAAAAAAAATCGAGTGCTTGTCAGTTTTATATAGTAGTAGGAAAAGTAGTTACAGAAGAGCAGCTCAATACCATAAGTAGTAAAACCAATCGTGTATTCACTACAGAACAAAGAAAAGTATATACAACGCTTGGAGGCACTCCTTTTTTAGATGGCAATTATACAGTATTTGGAGAAGTCATAAAAGGTATGGACGTAGTAGATAGTATTGCTATGCGATCAAGAAATGCTGCTGATAGGCCATTTGAAGATGTAAGAATGCTGAAAGTGCGTGTTTTAAGAAACAAATTTTTAGGGATATTTTAATGCAGCATGCTGATGAACAATTAAAAGCCTTGTTAGACAATCGGGTTAAACTCTACAATCAGATTGATTTTATTGCTGCAGATCCAATAGCTATACCGCATCGGTTTAGTAAAAAACAAGACATAGAAATTGCTGGGTTATTTGCCGCAGTGTTAGCATGGGGCAATAGAAAAAGTATTATTAATAGTTGCAATAAACTATTAGATTGGATGGACAACGATCCACATACTTTTATACTACATCATACAGATAAGGATTTAAAAAAGATGTTGCAATTTGCACACAGAACTTTTAATGCAACCGATTTGCTTTATTTTATCGAACGCTTGCATGAGCATTATCAACATAAGGAGAGTTTAGAATCCTTATTTATTAGTCCCAATATGGAACAAGAAGCAGATGTGTGCAATGCATTAATACATTTTCACAATGCATTTTTTTCCATAGAACATCCTGTACGAACAAAAAAACACATTGCTAGTCCTGCTAAAAAAAGTGCTTGTAAACGTATTAATATGTATTTACGCTGGATGGTAAGAAAAGATGCGGCTGGAGTAGATTTTGGAATATGGAAAACCATAAAAATGAAGCAATTGATATGCCCACTAGACGTACATGTAGCTAGTGTAGCCAATCGATTTGGTTTATTAGATACAAAAAAAACTGACTGGCAAGCTGCAACATTACTTACAGCAAAGCTTCGTCAGTTTTGTAGTGCCGATCCCGTAAAATACGATTATGCACTTTTTGGATTAGGGATAGAAGAACGATTTTAGAAAGGTAAATCATCATGCGCATCAGTAGCGCTGTTATCACCTTCTTTTCGAGCACCTCCTAATAATTGAATAGTTTGCACACGACAATCTAAGCTGGATTTCAATTCTTGTTCTTTACTTTGATAGGCGCGCGCATCTGGTGTACCTTCAATAAATACTTGAGTGCCCTTTTTTAAATAAGGAGCTAGTTTTTCTCGTTCCCACATACTACAATTTACCCATGTAGTATTTTTTTGTTCAATACCATTTTTGTCTTTGTATTTTTCTGTATGAGCAACAGAAAAATTAGTTACCGTTTTGCCATTCACATCTGTGGTAGTGGCATCTTGGCCAATGTGGCCGATAAGCGTCTTTTTTAGCATAGCTTGTTTTTTAATTAGTGAATAATGGTTTTTAAATATGCACAAACATTTGTGTACTCTAAAGTAATCATTTTTTATACTATTCAAAAAATAATAACAAATTTTAGTGGTTTTTTTGAAGTAACTTGCAAACAAATAAACCGCTGTTGAACCATGCAATTACCTGAGGGTAAACATATCTATTTTGCTTCTGATTTTCATTTGGGAATCCCCAATCAAAGCGCGAGTATATTAAGAGAAAAAAAAATATGTTCTTGGTTAGATGAAATAGCCCCTAATGCCCACACTATTTTTTTAGTAGGTGATTTGTTCGATGCTTGGTTTGAATACAAACACGTGGTGCCTAAAGGTTATATTCGTTTTCTTGGAAAATTAGCCCAATTAAAAGATCAAGGAATTCAAATTGAAATTTTTACCGGTAATCATGATTTATGGATGCGTGATTATTTTCAGTCAGAATTAAATATTCCGGTTCATCATCAACCAATTGCTCGCAACTACAATAATAAAGCGTTTTATATTGGTCATGGAGATGGTTTAGGGCCTGGAGATAAAGGATATAAATTTCTAAAAAAGGTAATGACGAATAAAGCTTTGCAATGGCTATACAGACGGATACACCCAGATACAGGTATTGCTATTGCTAATTGGTTTAGCCAATTGGGGCCTAAACATGGTGAAGGTCGTGAAGAACAATTTCAAGGTGCTGAGAAGGAGTGGTTGGTGCAGTTTTGTTTGTCCACAATTGAAAAAAATCACTTTGATTATTTTATCTTTGGACATCGACATTTAGCTTTAGAATATCCTATCAAGGATTGTAGTGTTTATATCAATTTAGGAGATTGGATACGATTTGATAGCTATGCAGTATTCGACGGTACAAGTACACGTCTTCAATATTACAAAAAGCATGATTAAGCAATTAGTATTAATTCGACATGCTCAAGCAGCGGATCACAACAATGATTTTGAGAGAGCATTGAGTGCCTTTGGTAAAATCCAAATAGCATCTATAACAGAAAAAATATCGAAACAAGCAATAAAAATTGATAAAGTTCTTTACAGTGCAGCAAAGCGAACAAAACAATCGGCGGAACGTATAGCAAGTTGTTTGGGTTATAAAATAGAACTGGAAGCAGATAATCAGCTCTATTTGTGTAGTGCAAGCTATTTGTATGATGCTATTGCTATGACAGACAATTCCATAGCAACCCTTTGTCTGATTGCGCACAACCCTTGCATAAGCGAATTTGCAAATAGATTAATTCAAGCACCTATTTACAAAGACCTTGGAACAGCCGAAGTGCTTGTAGTCAATTTAAAAACCGACAACTGGACTGATATTTATCAAAACAACACAAGTAATTATTATAATATAGTACCTTAAATATACCATGACCAAGACTGTAAGCACAAGCACTATCATAGACCAACTGAAAAAATTATTTGAACAAGAATTTGAAAGTGAAGCAATCACTATCGAATCATTGCCGGTTTCGGGCTCTGATAGAAGATATTTTAGATTGAGTAATGATACCCATTCCGCTATTGGAACCTACAATCCCAATACAGCAGAAAACAATACCTATTTTTATTTTACCGAATTATTTAAAAAGCATAATATTTCTATACCTATTTTATATAGAAAGGGTAAAGATCGAAAAACATATTTACAACAAGATTTAGGTAACACCTCTTTGTTTGATTTGTTAATGAAGGAAGGATTAACGGAAGAGGTAAAAAAACAATTCCATAATAGTTTAGAAATCTTAGCTAAAGTACAATGGTTGGCCGGTAGAGAAGTAGATTACAAACAATGTTTCTCTACACAACAATTTGATGAAAAAGCTATTTTTCAAGACCTCATGTACTTTAAATACTATTTCGCAGATATGCAAAAAGTGTTTTATAACAAACAGCTTTTAATTAGCGAAATGGAAGAACTATCTAAAGATTTAGGTAGAGTGCAGCCACAAATGCTTATGTATAGAGATTTCCAGAGTAGAAATATCATGGTGCATGAAGGCAAGTTATATTTGATAGACTATCAAGGAAGCATGCAAGGGCCCGCACAATATGATATAGCTTCTTTATTGTGGCAAGCAAAAGCACAGTTACCCAATAAATGGAAAGAGGAATTGTTGAATGGTTATATACAAAGTATGAATGCACTGCCTATTTCTAAAATGGATGAAATGCATTTTAGAAGAGGATATTTGCAATTTGTTTTATTAAGACTCTTACAAGTATTAGGTGCCTATGGTTTTAGAGGCCTGATTGAAAAGAAACCACATTTTATTTCAAGTATAGCACCGGCCTTAAAAAACTTAGAAAGCTTTTTGTCTGACAATCCATCGTTACCTTCCTATCCAGAGTTAAGGTCATTACTAGAAACCCTTTGCAGTGAGGAAATTCAAAAACGATATCAGACCATCACTACTCAACACAAGCAAAAATTAACTATTGAATTAAATAGTTTTTCATACAAAGAAAATGGCATCCCTAAAGACGAACATGGAAATGGCGGTGGATTTGTATTTGATTGCAGAGGTATATTAAATCCGGGAAGACAAGAACAATATAAAAAACAAAGTGGTTTAGATATCGCCGTAAAACAATTTTTAGAAGAAGAAACCAATATGCTTGCTTTTTTAGATGACGCATTTTCTTTAGTTTCTATAAGCATTGAAGATTATATGCATAGAGGTTTTGAGCATTTAAGTATCAATTTTGGTTGCACTGGTGGTCAGCATCGTTCGGTATATGCAACAGAAAAAATGGCAAGCTATATCAAAAGTAAATATGATGTCATTATTCAAATACAACATATCAATCAAAATAATTGGAAGAAATAAAAAAAAGCGAACCATGGTTCGCTTTTTTTATTGTGTTATACATTTTTATTTAATGCTCGTATAAGATATACTCTGTTCTTCTATTCTGCGCCCTACCCGCTTCGTCTTCATTACTAGCAATAGGATCAGATGCGCCATACCATTTAATCTCAATTCTATTGCTAGCAATACCTTTATTTAGTAAAAGTGTTTTACCTGTTTCAGCTCTTGCTTTAGATAATTGCTCATTATAGGAATCTGTACCTTTCGTATCGGTATGCCCACTAGAGATAACTTGTAGCTGATTATACTTTTTTAAAGAAACCGACAATACTTCAATGATAGTATCTGCAACAGGAGCTGATGCAACATTTGTTTTAAAAAAAAGTACGTCGGGTATTAGAATTCGTACACTTTTACCATCATCAGATAACTTAATAGAAGCTTTAGTTAAATTTCCTTTCAATTCAGAATAAATAGATTGAATAGCTGATTTAGGTTTTGTAGTTGTTGTTGCATAATCAGAGTCAGTTATACAATTACAGAAAGGTTCTTCACAAGAACTAACTAGTAGCGTAAAAACAGGAAAGCAAATAAATAGGAGTTTTTTAAACATAACATGGTAATTAGAACTAAAAATAAGTATAAATTGTTAATTAAGACGCATTTATCAGCAATTTAAATCCTTTCCCATGAATGGTTTGTATTTCAATAGCGGTATCGCTTCTTAAGTGTTTTCTCAATTTGGTAATGAAAACGTCCATGCTTCTACCTAAAAAATAGTCATCTTTACCCCATACATGCACAAGTATGTCTTCTCTTTTTAAAGTTTGATTGGTGTGCTGACAAAAATACTTTAATAAATCAGCTTCTTTTTGGGTTAACTGAATAACCCCTTCAATAGTTTGCAATTCTAATTCCTCATAATTAAATGTAATAGTGCCTAGTGTAACTTTTGATGGAAATAGATTTATCTCTGTTTTAGTCCGCTTTAAAAATACTTCCATTCTCAATAATAACTCTTGCATATTAAATGGCTTTGTTATGTAATCATCTACACCACTTTTAAAACCTTTAATTTTATCTTCATCCATGTTTTTAGCCGTCAACATGATAATAGGAAGCAACTCATTTTTTTTACGAATCTGTGCCGCTAAAGTAAAACCATCTTTTTTAGGAAGCATAACATCTAATAAACATAAATCGAAACTATGCTTCATAAATTGCTGCCAAGCAGATTCTCCATCATTACAATGAATTACTTGATAACCATGTTCTTCTAAATTATCTTTAATAACAAAGCTTAACGATGCATCATCTTCAACAAATAAAATAGTTGCCTTTGTATTCATTTACAAATCATTT
Source organism: Bacteroidota bacterium (assembly GCA_024640225.1). GTDB lineage: Bacteria > Bacteroidota > Bacteroidia > Chitinophagales > Chitinophagaceae > CAIWHF01. Next base: position 53,212 of record JAHEFK010000005.1, read on the forward strand.
ATAGGTAAGTATATTACAAATTTCGTGCCTTTGCCTAAATCACTCTCACAATATATATTGCCACCATGCGCTTTTACAATAAGTCGGGTATAACTTAGGCCCAAACCAAAACCTTTTACGTTATGGATATTCCCTGTATTTACCCGGTAAAATTTCTGAAACAATAATTTTTGATCGTTTTTACTTATACCAATTCCATTATCTTCAAAACTAATTTCTATTTGAGTAGATGCTTTTAATGAAATACGTATTTGAGGATTTCCAGTATTATACTTTAGGGCATTATCTATTAAATTTCTTATACAATTCTTCAAATGCAATTGATCACCCAAAAAAGTAATGGGTTGCTCAGGAAAATCGAATATAATTTGGGCATTTTTAAGTTCAATTGCTTGTTCGAAAGAAGCAACGGTCTCTTTAATTAAAGTTTGCCAAGTGAAATGATCTTTGCTCAGTTGTAAATCCCCTTTCTCGGCATGAGCCATTTGTAAAACGCGCTCTACTTGATGTGTTAGTTGTGTAGCTTCCGTAGATATTATAGTTGCATAATTTAATAAGCGTTGTTCATTTTGCAATATTAATGGGTTTCTTAAAACATCGGCAGATAATTGAATACTAGCCAGAGGTGTTTTAAATTCATGGGTCATGTTATTTACAAAATCCTTCTGTACTTCTGATAGTCTTTTTTGTTTTAGAATCAAAAACAGTAAATAGGTGAGTAGGATTAAAATAAATATTAAAACAATAGTTGATACTATCCAAACGCTTAATTGTTGGGAAAGAAAATGTTTTCTGAAAGGAAAATACACTACAAAATGATAATTCAATTTTTTTATCTTTTTGAAATGCACAGGCGGTATTGTTTTGTCTTGATTGCCTTGTATATTGATAAAACCTGCATATTGAACAGTATCACTCATACAATCATATAAGCCATACCAAAAATTAGTTGTTATATTATGTTTTGTAAAAGAGGCTTGTAAAAAATGAGCAAGTACATCTTGCTCTACATGTACATTAATTTGAACAATAAAATAATCAGGAGCAACTTGCTCTACTGGACTATATATAGGTAACTGAATGTGCTTTAATTCGGCAATATTACTCGCAACATTACTTAAAGCTGAATTTGCATTTAATTCAAAATCTCTTTCTTGTAATTGATAAGCTTTTCTTACCCAATAGGTTTGGGTTACAATAATACCAATAGTACCTATAAAAGCTACTAACATTAACAATCTGATAGATTTGTTTGTCATTTTTTAATTCTATCTGGATTTTGATTTATAAATGTAGACCAATCAGTTTTTTTAGTAGACGGTTTTTTTAGCTTAATAGGTTTGGTATGAATGGCTTTATGATTTAATAATTGACTTGCTTTTAACTGGTAAAAATGACACAGCGCAACACCTACAGCATCTGACGCATCCATAAAACGGATATCATCATCTAATGTTAAAGTACGCTGCAACATAGACCAAACCTGTTCTTTACTAGCATTTCCTTTGCCTGTTATTACTTGTTTGATTTTTCTAGGCGCATATTCAACTGCTTCTAAATTGTGCATCATAGCAGCTGCAATGGCAACTCCTTGTGCGCGTCCCAATTTGAGCATACTTTGTACGTTTTTACCAAAAAAGGGAGCTTCAATAGCTACGTCAGTCGGAGCATAGTGCTTAATCAATTGCTCCATTTTTTTAAAAATCAATTGAAGCCTAACTGCATGATCGTTATACTTTGATAATTGCAATACACCCATTTCAAGTAAACTTATCTTTTGCTTACTTATTTTAATAAGTCCATAGCCCATCACTAGAGTGCCGGGATCTATACCTAAAATTATTTTATCGTTCGTATTCAATGAATATGTTAAAATTTTTATTACTACAAAGTAAGATTTTTTTAGCTATACTTTTTAATGTAATTTGTTTTTATTTCGTTAATGTAACATATGAAATTAAGAAAACAAGCAGTAAGGTCTAGCATAGGTATTATTATTGGCATTGCCTTGATAGGTCATATAATATACACCCTTTCTAGTAATGCTACATTAACTAGTATAGCATTCCTACAATTTTTTGAAAAAATAAAAAGTGTTCTTTTTATCTTAGTGACATTGCTCTTTTTATCAAATTTTATAGAAATACTTAAATGGAAGCTATTGATCAGCTCTCAACAATCCATCTCATGGAAACAAGCAACTATAAGTGTTTTAGCTGGTCAGGCAGCTTCCTTCATAACGCCTAATAGAATAGGCGATTATCCAGCACGAATATTTTCATTAAATAATCGATTAACATACGGCACTATTACGCTCAGTATAATAAGTGCAAGTGCTCAAACACTAGCTATTTTAATGAGTAGTGAAATAGCCTTATTACTGTTGAAGAGCAATACAACACTAGCTATTTTTGCATTGCTCTTCAAAATAAATTCGGTAATTATTATTGCAATGATATTCTTTTACTTTAGAATAGAATGGTTGAGTAGTTTATTTTTTAACAATAACGTATTCAGAAAACTGCAAAAATATATACGGCTAGTAAAGGTAATTTCAATTAAATTACATCTAACAGCATTTATATTATCCTTACTTAAGTTCTTTATTTATACTACACAACTATATGTGTTATTGCACATAACTAATCAGCATGTAGCATTTCAAAATTTATTTCTTTTATGTGTAATGTATTTCTGGGGAATGACCATAATAACAAGCATTGCATATGCTGAATTAGGAATTAGAAATAAATGGGCTATATTTTTATTTTCAATTGTAGCCGTTGAATCTTGGAAAATCGTGGTAATAATTACTAGTCTGTGGTTACTCAATATTGTAATACCAGCAATCATTGGAGCTAGTATATGGATATTCAAACAATCAAAAAATAAATGGTATGCGATTACTAATTAGTATAATATTGCTTTTAATAAGCACTAATATTAAAGCACAAGAGTCTTGTACTTTTCCTAATATCTGTTTTAAAGAAAACGAATCTGTATTATATCATGTATATTATAACGTGAGTTTTATATGGGTAAATGCAGGAGAAGTTAACTTTACTACCGCAAAAGAAAAAATAGGCAATAAAGATGTTTTCCATATAATTGGAGATGGCAAAACTTATCCGTCTTATGATTGGATATTTAAAGTTAGAGATCGCTATGAAAGTTTTATTGATGCTAATGAATTAATTCCAATTAAATTTATTAGAAACGTGAATGAAGGTGGCTACCAAATTTACAATCACGTTCTATTTAATAATGCCGAAAATAAAGCTACAAGTACTAATGGTACATTTAAGGTGCCAAAATGTGTTCAAGATGTGTTATCATCTATTTATTATGCAAGGAATATTGATTTTAGCAACAAAAAAAAGGGTGATAAAGTGTTTTTCAATATGTTTCTTGACGATAAGGTATATCCCATATATTTAACTTACTTAGGAAAAGAAAAAATCAAAACAAAGTATGGCACATTCAATAGTATAAAATTTTCTCCTACATTAATTGCTGGCACTATTTTTAAAGAAGGAGATGCCATGACAGTATGGGTAAGTGATGATGCCAATCATGTACCCGTTAGAATAAATAGCCCTATTTCTGTTGGAAGTATTAAAGTGGATTTAATGAAATTTACAAATCTTAAATATCCATTTACAAGTTTAATTTCAAAAAATTAGTATGCGCAAGACCCTTATTCTACTATTGGTAATCACAAATTTCTATGCTAGTGCACAGATTAGTAATGGAATAAAACCTATCATAGATACCCTTTGCAGTCCTTATTTTTCAGGAAGAAGTTACGTAGATGGCGGTTGTGAAAAAGCAGCTAATTTTTTGACTACTTATTTTAATCAAATCGGTATTGATAATAAAAATATTTACACACAAGAATACCCGTTTAATGTAAATACTTTTCCAAAAAAAATGCAAGTTGTAATCAATGATAGTCAGAGATTAGCAGCAGGAATAGCCTATTTAGTTGACGCAGCAAGCGCTGGCGGGCACTACAGCAAACTGATACCTCAAGGATTATCACTAGCGTCCATACAATCAAAAGAACAACTTCTCCAGCTTTTCAAAAAACTAAATACCAAGCACTTCGCCTATATAATTGACAGCTTAGAACTGTTAGCCAAATTGCTACATACCAATAGAGATCAAATTTTGATGACATTACCCAAAGGCGTATTTATCATACCCGTTCCGAAAAAATTAACCTGGGATGTTGCCACCTGGCACAATAAAGCATGTGTTATTTACATGCTGGAAAGCTATCTTACAGATAATTTTTCATCGATTGATATTGATATAGATCAACGTTATATTAAACACAGCCATCAGAAAAACATATTAGCTCTTATACCAGGAAAGAGTGATTCTATTTTAATTTTTTCAGCACATTATGATCACCTTGGAAAAATGGGTTCTGCTACTTATTTTCCGGGGGCTAGTGATAATGCATCCGGCACGGCAATGCTACTTATGCTTGCCCAATACTATAAAGAAAAAAATGACAATAAATACACTATGGTATTTATTGCATTTAGTGGAGAAGAAGCTGGTTTACTTGGATCTCATTATTTTATTGAACATCCTTTAATTAATTTAAATAAAATTAAATTTCTTACCAATATAGATATTGCAGGAGACGCTACCAATGGCATTACGGTTGTCAATAGCACTGTATATAAAAATCAATTCGATTTGCTTACAACACAAAATTCACAATCAAATTTACTGCCAGAAATACGAAGCAGGGGCAAGGCAGCTATAAGTGATCACTACTATTTTAGCGAAAAGAATATTCCTTCTTTCTTTATTTATACTAATGGTGGCAAAGGCTATTATCATGATATTTATGACCAAGCAAATGAATTAAGCTTGCATAATATTGATAACTTATTTAATTTATTAATTCAATTTTATAGTAAACTATAAATTGGGTAGCAGCTGTTGCGCTTTTTCAAAATCCTCTGGTATTCCTATGTCTATAAAAAACCCATCCGTTTTAAATCCATAGATTGCCTTATTAGACAACTGTAATTCAAAAAAGTCTTTTTCAACAGAAAACACTTCACTAGAAGGTACGTTTTCCAAGAAACGATCTTTGTTTACAATAAAAAAACCGGCATTAATTAAACCCTTTTCGCAAGAACGTTTTTCTTCAAATGAATAAATACATTGCCTATCATCCATATTTACTAAACCATACCTGTCAAAGTGTTCCATTTCTTTTAATGCTATGGTAGCCATAGCCTTGTTATTTATATGCTGTTGATACATTGTACGCATGTTGAGTTCCAAATACGTATCTGCATTGATTACCCAAACATGCTGATCTGTTGCAAACGGAAGCGCTTTTTTTATTGCCCCTCCTGTTCCTAATGCCTGTTCCTCAATAACACAGGTATAGGTCCATGTTTTCTCTTTAGCTTGCAAATAATCAAGTAGTTGCTGGTGTTGATGACCTAATGAAAAGATAAAATGATGTACCCCTTGCTCATTTAAAAACTGTAATAGATAATCAAGAAATGGCTTATTTCTGATACTTGCTAATGCTTTAGGAATATCTTTTAAAACTGTTTGTAAACGAGTAGCTTTACCACCAGCCAAAATAATAGCTTGCATATTTTGTAATTGCTTTTGTATAAAATTAAAAAGGGTTGACCAATTAGCCAACCCTTTTTATTCAAAACTATGTGATTAGTAGTTTCTTAAATTTAACTCTGTACGACGATTTTGAGCTTTTTCAGCAGCTGTCTCATTTTTATTAACAGGCTTGCTTGATCCATATCCTTGATACGTTAAACGCTCATGTGCAATACCTTTAGAAATCAAATAATCATTTACTGCCTTAGCTCTATCATGCGATAATTTCACATTGATTTCTTCTGATCCAGCATTGTCGGTATGACCACCAATATCTACACGTAAAGTAGCATCTGAATTTAAAATAGTAACTAAAGCATCTAAATCTTTATAAGAAACCGGTTTTAATACTGATTTTCCTGTTTCAAAGTAAATTGATTTTGCTGCTTTATTAACACGCTCAATAATTTCTTTTTTAATTTCTGGACATCCATTGTTTACTTTTGAGAAAACAGAAGGACATTTATCTTGCTCATCATTAAATCCATCACCATCGGTATCTGGAATTGGACAGCCATTTCTTTGTGCGATTCCTGCAACATAAGGGCAAGCATCTGTATTGTCTGAGATGCCATCGCCATCGGTGTCAGGACAGCCATTAAATGCTGCTAAACCAGCTACTAATGGACACGTATCTTTATTGTCTGCAATACCATCATTGTCTGTATCTGGACAGCCATTATATTTAGCTAGACCGGCAATTGTAGGACATTGGTCAACGTCATCGTTTACACCATCTTTGTCAGCATCTAAAATTCTTGGTTGCTCAATTGGAGCTACAACAACTGGTAAAGTAGGAACTACTTCCTTAACAGGCTCTTTGTATCCTTTTTTATAGAAATATACAAATCCAATAGTGTGTTGTAAATGGTTTTGATCATTATCTGTAGCAGCAATTTTATACGCTGATTCTACATTTAAGAATAAATCATTTGATTTTCCAAGGCGTATATTAGCACCCACACCTATTGGTAAGTTTGCTCCAAAAAATACATCATGATAAGAAGCAGTAATACCTGTAAATAAATAGGGAGAGAAAATGAATTGATTTTTAGGCACTAAATTAAAGTTGATGTGTGCATCGTATTCTAATAAGATCTTTTCTTTCTTAGTTCCTGAAATATTATTTAATTGTTTATTAATATAAACATTATCAGGGCGATCTGTTGGATATTCTAATGAAGCGAATGATAAGCCCATGTTTAAATCTACAACATCATTAATTTCCCACCACATACTAGCTTTAGCAAGTGGATTCCATTTGTAGTTTTTAGTTAAAACGGTATCAAATCCACCATTTTCAATACCAAATTTATTCGTATTGTAAGTACGTTTGTACACTTCAGAACGGAAGTACTTTCCAGTTTGAGGGCCATAAAAGTCATAGGCACCTAAATGAAGACTAAAACCACTTCTTTGTGCTAGTACAGGAGCACTCAACAATAATAATAAAGCAATGCCCTTAAGTGTATTAATGTATTTTTTCATAATCTTAATTTAATCTTTATATATTATTGTTTTACAAATGTTCTTGGGGAAGTACCAAAAAATGGATTTCTTACAACATAAACCATTGTTAATGGTGTTGTTTTAGACAAAGTAATTCCAGTGCAGTAAACATCACCTACATTAGAAGTTGGTTGCACAGGAATATCTAAAGTAGAACTATCAATTTGGCAAAAATAAGCGAGTACTGGTAATGTAGCAGCACCACCTAATTGATCGGTACTATATAAGCCATTTTTAATACGGGTAACTTTAGCGGTAACACCTGTTGCGGCTCTTAAATAGTTACCAGAAATATTAACAGCTGTATCAATGTTGGTTACAGCAACATACGCTGCATCTGCACTAAAATAACCATTTGCATTTTTTTCAGAGGTGATTGGAACTACGTATAATCCAGGTGTAGTATTGTCAATTACAGAAGGATCATAAGTAACGCCCATTGCCTGTTTCAATAAAGAATCATAAGCATTAGCTACAATTTGAGGAGCTGTTTGACCTACTTTGATACTAAAGAATTTTCCATTAGGGAAATTAATAGTAGGATACGAAGGGGTTACAACTTTAGAAACTTGGCTGTATTCTTTTTTACAACTTACTGCAGAAATTGCAAGAAGTGCTACAAAACTTAATTTTAATATATTTTTCATGATGTTACTTTTTATTAATGAATTTAAAATTATTTATCCCACCAAACTTTATCTGTAATTAATTTTTGTCCAGGGAAATTCAAGTTTCTAGTAACCTCTACATTTGGATAAAAGAATCGAGCAGGGAAAACTTGACCTATTAAAGAGGTAGTAGAAACCGTGAAGAAATCTGGATAACCCGTTCTTCTCCATTCTGTCCAAGCTTCAAAACCTTGATTACCATTCATACAAGCCCATTTTTGAGTCAAGATTGCTTTTAATTTAGCCGTTTTAGTACCTGTACTTGGATAAGCACCGCCTGCACTTGCTAAATAAGTTGCCGCATCTGTTGCTAATAAACCATAAGAAGTAAAGTTATTAGAAACAGCTTGTGCATAATTTAAACTATCGCCACCGCCTGTTATCCATCCACGAACTTTAGCTTCTGCTTGCAATAATAAACTCTCATAAGAAGAAATAAATTTAACTGGCGCAGTTCCAGAGTTTGTTGAAGAAGATAAAGCACCAACTAGATCTGAAGGATAATTAACTCCAGACACCTGTGTATTATAATTTCCTTGTTGACACCCTGTTGCACCTGCTACAGAAGTTGCATTATAGAATTTAGTTACACGTAAGTCATTATTGTTTTTATAATAATCAACTGCAGTTTTACTTGCTACTAAATTTTGCGTTTTAGTTAAGCCTACGATTTCAGCATACAATGGATTATATGCACCCGCTGTATTTAAAAAGGCAATTTGAGCAGGATTGGTTGTAGTGATATAGCCTCCTGAAGGTGCTGCGCCTAAAGCTGCAATGCCCGCTTTAGCTTTAACAGAATCCACTTCTGATAAACGTAAGTATACTTTTAATTTCAAGGTGTTTGCAAATGCTTTCCAATTATTCATATTACCACCATATACTAAATCGTCTGTAGCTGGGTGGTTAGGATCTGTTGCGTCAATTAACGCAGTTGCATCTGTAATTAGTTTAATGATACCGTCGTAAATGCTTGATTGAGCATCATAACGTGGTGATGTAATTCCACCATCTGCTACTTCCCCTTTACCAGCCTCAGAAAAAGGGATATCTCCCCAAGCATCAGTTGCTAATTGGAACATATAAGCTTGCATCAACTTAGAAATAGCTACATATTGTTTGTAGTTTGTTGCTGTTGCTGTTTTTTCTACATATTTTAAATCTGGTAATGCTTGAGAGTACATTAAACCCCAAGAGTTATCATAATTAGAACCGCTTGGAAAATACTGTTCTAAAATTTTATATTGACTTGCCAATGGAGATTGTGTCCAATGTTGTGCCCAAATTGAGCCATTAATTTGCAAATTACAACCTACAGCAGATGCTACATACATTTGCGCACTTGGTAAAACCAAAGAAACCTGAGGGCCGTATACTACATTTGGATTTGTATTTACATCTAAGAATTTTTTACATCCTGTAGACAATACAACTACACTAAGAAGTGCTATAATCGATACTTTTTTTATTGTGTTCATATCTTTGCTCTTTAAAAAAATTTAGAAAGTTACTTTTAAGCTAATTCCATAGTTACGTAAAGATGGACGCGCAGAAAAATCTAATCCTTGTTCATCTGAATTACCACCAGTATTAACTTCAGGATCCGCATATTTGTTTTCTTTAGAAGTCCAGATAAATAAGTTATTACCAAATAAAGAAACTTTAGCTGAAGAGAAACCTGTTTTCTTCATCAATTTAGCTGGCAAGGTATAACCTAAACTAGCCTCTCTTAATTTAATGTAGCTTGCATCTAGTACATGGGTGCCATTAGGTGCAACACTTGTATAGTAGTCGTATGGAGTGTATTTAGTTGTATTTGCAACAGAATTACCATTCGCATCTAAATATACAGAGTTAGGGAAAATTTGCTCATCTCTATTACCTGTATTAGCAGATGTTCCAACAAATTCCATAATATCTTTTGTGCGAGAAAAGAATACACCGCCTTGTTTAGTATCAAACAATACATTTAAAGAGAATCCTTTGTAACTCAAATTTGTTCCTAAAGAAGCCATGAAACGTGGTTGATAAGAACCTTTATAAACAGAATTAGTAGTTGGTTTAGGTAATCCAGAATTTGGATCAACTATTGTATAACCATTCGCATCCGTTTGATTATCGATTGCATAAAAGGCACCAAAAGGTTTACCTACTGCTGCTGCGATTTCCATACCACTAAAGCCACCAATAGTAACTCTAGAAACACCATCTGCTAAACTTAATACTTCATTTCTGTTACGAGTATAGGTAGCATTTACATCCCATTTGAAACCAGATTTAGTATGAACTGGAGTAAAGCGTAAAGCCATTTCTAATCCTTTGTTGGCAACATCACCTAAGTTAATCGTACGGCTGGTAAATCCAGAAGAAGGCGCAGTTGGAACTGATATAATTTGGTCGTACGTATATGATTTATAATATGTTGCTTCGAAGAAGATACGATCTTTAAAGAAGCCTAATTCCACACCTACCTCAGAAGATAGAGAACGCGCTGGACGTAATTGATTAGCAATAGTATTACCTAAACTAAATGCAGGTACGGTATTAAATGGAAACTTAACAGAACCGAAACTTGTAGAAGAGGTTGTAGTTGCAAAGGCTGCAGGATTGGTTAAATATGCATTTGGAGCACCATTTCCTACACTTGCCCAACTTGCTCTTACTTTACCATAAGACAAACGGCTATTAACCATTTTCTCTTTAAAGGTTTCAGTGAAAATCCAAGAACCACTAGCGCTAGGATAGAAGAAGGAATTAGTATATGGATTTAAAGTAGAGTTTTTATCATTTCTAGCCGTTATTTCTAAAAACAACTGATTTTTGTAACCCAATTTAGCAGAACCATATAAAGCCACTGATCTAATTTGTGATAATGAATTAGTAACAGTAACAGGGCTCACGGCATTACCAAAATTATAGTAACCAGGGATAACCAATCCGTTAGTTGTAGGATCAATATTAGCTGCTAAACTATTACTAGTGGTAGCAGAAGCATTTGCCCCTAACATACCATCAAATGTTACATCTTCAGAAAGTTTTTTTGAATAAGAAGCAATCAAATCATTATAAAAAGTAGTAGTATTTACTGTTTGTTCAAAATAACCACCAGCTAAGCTTTGATTTTGTGAACTCGCTGTTCCAGCACCATAGAAAGCATCAAATGGTTGGAAGAAATATTTTGGGGTTTTTTGATAAAATCGATCAGAAGTAATATCTGCACCAGCACGGTTAAAGATATTCCAATTCGAATTAGGCTTCCAACCAATTGTTACAGCACCTAAAACGCGATCTGTTTTTGCTCTATTATCAAAATTTTGAGCTACCCAATATGGATTACGGGTATAAGCACCATAATATCCATAACGCTTAGTGCCTTGAGCATCTGTATAATCCATAGCATAGAAAGGATTATCTAATTGTTTTAATTCCCAAATAGGAATGTCTCTTGGCGTTTGTAATAATTGATTCCATACACCACCATTACCTTGACCCATTTGCTCTGCACGAGAATTAATATTAATATAGTTAATATTAGCAACTGCATATAC
>JAHEFK010000005.1:64691-105950 GCA_024640225.1 Bacteroidota bacterium
CCCAAATAGGAATGTCTCTTGGCGTTTGTAATAATTGATTCCATACACCACCATTACCTTGACCCATTTGCTCTGCACGAGAATTAATATTAATATAGTTAATATTAGCAACTGCATATACTTTTGGACTCAATTCAATATTGCCATTGAAACGGATGCTATATTTATCATAAAAAGTGTTTGGAGTTACACCTTTATTATTAAGCGTGTTCAATGATAAGAAGAAGGAAGATTTATCTAAATTTTTAGATAACGACACATTATTTTGCCATGTAGTTCCAGTGTTATAGAAGCTCTTAACATTATCCGCTAAATCTTGATATGGCTTCACCATTTGTTTACCATTGATCACTTGACCCCAAGCTCTATTTACACCATCAAAGGGTAAACCCCAAGAAAAGTTTTCTCTTCTATCATCATAGATACCATAAATATCACCTTGACCATATTTATGTTGAAATTCTGGATATTTTAAAACAGAAGATAAAGTGTAATCTGTTGAATACATCACTTCCATTTTATCTTTCTTTCTTGCTTTACCACTTTTAGTAGTAATCATGATAGCACCATTAGCACCAGCAGAACCATATAATGCGGCAGCTGCTGCACCTTTTAATACCGTAATATTTTCAATATCATCAGGATTGATATCGGTTCCTCTATTACCAAAGTCAATTTGAGACAAACTGCTTCCTATTGCACGACTACCATTGTTGGTAACAATACCATCCACTACGATTAAAGCATTATTACCACCTGCAATTGTTTTTTCACCACGTAAAACGATACGCGTAGAACCACCAGGTCCGCCTGTAGACGAAGTAATATTAGCACCGGCAACTTTACCTTGCAATGCAGACAATGCATTGACTTGATTACCACTATTTAATTCATCAGAACCAATAGATGTTGAAGAATAACCTAATTCTTTTTTCTCTCTTCTAATTGCTAATGCCGTAACCGCAACCCCTGATAATTCTTTTGCTAACGGATTCAAACGAATACTTACATTAGCCGAACTAGCATCCGCTTCTGCGTATGAATAACCAGCATAATTGATTTTAATTTTAGCACCTGCATTTGGAACATTGTTAATAACAAAATTACCATTGTCATCAGCAACTGTGCCTATATTAGAGCCTTTCACAACAACTGTTGCCCCTGGCAATGGCTGTCCATTTTCATCTAATACTCGACCTGACAACTTGTGTGTTTGTGCAATAACAGCTTGAGAGCCTATTGAAACGAGCACTGTAAGCAGTAGCAAAATTCTTTTCATGTTTTTAATTTTTTCTTTTGTTCAATTATAAAATTGCTATTATGAAATTTGAGTTAAATTTAGAGTGAATTTGTTATAAATGCAAAGTTTTCGTTAAAAAAATTATATAATTATTTATATAATATTTGTAAATTATTCATTTTCATATATTTAATTGAAGTTTTTAATTAATCTTTAGTTTCAATAGGTACTATTTGTTTTACAAAATCAAGTACCATTTAATCTTAATCAAGTAACTTATCATGCGATATAATTTCCTATGCCAATCATAATATCAAATGGGTAACTGTGACTTAGAGGAGGTACATGAACTTACTACTTTTAAGCTCTTAATGTTTACTTTAGATTGCTGTTTTAATCTTGATTGTTGATATATCTTGAGTATTTGGTTGGTAGCTAGCTTCAATTACAACGTATCTTTATTATTAAAACTAAAATGAATTGCACAATTGTCAAAACAATTAGCTTATGGGTGATGATAGTAAAAAAAATAAATAATTTTTTTATTGATTATCAACTAATTGCAAAGGTGTAATAAAAATAAATGCCTTTTTTCTTGGTTAACTGTATAAAGCCCATTACCTTTGCGCTCCATTTATTTGTGAAAAACAAAATTTGGATCCAAAAACGGATTAAAATAAATATTAAACTAGATGAGACACTTAAGTTTTAAAACAAAATCAGCAAACGAACAAATCGTAAAACGCGATTGGTATCTTGTTGATGCTACTAACCAAACGGTTGGTCGTATGTGCACACAAATTGCACATATTTTACGCGGTAAAAACAAAGCGTATTATACACCTCATTTCGATTGTGGTGATTATGTAATTGTAACCAATGCTGCGCATGTTAAATTTACTGGCAACAAATTAGATGACAAAGAATACTTAACGTTTTCTGGTTATCCTGGAGGTCAAAAAGGAGAAACAGCTCGTGAGTTGTTAAACCGTAGACCAATTGTTGTTGTAGAAAGAGCGGTAAAAGGTATGTTACCTAAAAATCGTTTGGGACGTGCTATGTACAAAAAATTATTTGTTTATGAAGGTGCAGAACACCCACATAAAGCACAACAACCAAAAAATATTACTAAATAAATTAATTGTAAACAGCTTTAACATCCACATACATGGAAAAACAAAATAACGCTGTAGGTCGCCGTAAAGAAGCCGTTGCTCGCGTATACATGAGCAAAGGAACTGGCAGTATCACAGTAAATGGAAAAGAATACAAAGCGTATTTCCCCATTATGTACTTACAAAACCAAGTAGAATTACCTTTCAAAACAATAGATGCTAAATCATCTTTTGATGTGGTAGTAAATGTACAAGGTGGCGGACCAAAAGGACAAGCAGAAGCAATCAAATTAGGTATTGCTCGTGCGTTATGCGATGTGAACCCTGAGTTCCGTCCTGCATTGAAAAAAGAAGGCTTAATGCGTCGTGATCCTCGTTCGGTTGAACGTAAGAAATTCGGTAAACGCAAAGCACGTAGAAGCTTCCAATTCTCTAAACGTTAATGGTCGCTACCGCTTACTAAATTTTTTAACCTACAAGAACTTACTACAATGGAAGAAAATAAAAGCCTACATCAGCAACTTATGGAAGCTGGCGTACATTTTGGTCACCTTAAGAAAAAATGGAACCCAAAAATGTTACCATACATTTTCACTGAAAAAAATGGTATACACATCATCGATTTAAATAAAACAATAGAAGGTTTGCAAGAATCTGCTGCTGCTCTTAAATCAATCGCAAAAAGCGGTAAAAAAATCATGTTTGTGGCAACTAAAAAGCAAGCGAAAGAAATCGTTGCTGAAGCTGCTGCAAAAGTAAACATGCCTTTCGTTACAGAACGTTGGTTAGGTGGTATGCTTACCAATTTCCAAACGATCCGTAAGAGCGTTAAGAAAATGCAAAGCATTGAGAAAATGTTGAACGACGGTACTTTGGATAGCGTTACTAAAAAAGAGCGTTTAACCTTAACTCGTGGTAAAGAAAAAATGGAAAAAGTATTAGGTGGTATCTCTCAAATGGGTCGTACTCCAGCTGCTTTATTCATCGTTGATATCAGTCACGAACATATTGCTTTAGCAGAAGCTAAACGTTTAGGTATCTCTACGTTTGCTATGGTAGATACTAATAGTGATCCATCTAAAGTAGATTTCTCTATCCCTTCAAATGATGATGCTAGCAAATCTATCGCTATAATTACTAATTACTTGACTGCTGCTATCATGGAAGGTCTTCAAGAGCGTGCTGAAAATAAAGAAGCTGCTGATGATGAACAAGGTGAAGAAGCTACTGAATCTAAAGGTCGTAAAAACGATTTAGAAGAAGAAACGGAAGGTGCTGATGGTAAAAAAACACGTAGCGCAAAACCTGCTGCTGGTGGAGCTGGTCGCCCGAAACAAGGAGCTGGTCGCCCGAAAGCTGCAAGCAAAAAATAATAAATAACTATCTATTATTAAAGAAACCGCATACGTATCGTGTTGCGGTTTCTTTAAATTTATAAACTTTATAAAAACTATAAACATGAGCGTAACAATTTCTGCTTCTGACGTAAACAAATTAAGACAAGCAACGGGTGCTGGTATGATGGATTGTCGTAAAGCATTAACAGAAACCAATAATGATTTTGAAGCGGCTATTGACTGGTTGCGAAAACAAGGTCAAAAAGTTGCTGCAAAACGTAGCGATAGAGAAGCCAAAGAAGGTGTAGTATTAGCAAAAACTACTGCTGATAACAAAACAGGTTATATTGTTTGTATCTCTTGCGAAACGGACTTCGTTTCTAAAAATGCAGACTTCGTTGCTTTTG
Organism: Bacteroidota bacterium; assembly: GCA_024640225.1. GTDB lineage: Bacteria > Bacteroidota > Bacteroidia > Chitinophagales > Chitinophagaceae > CAIWHF01. The sequence continues at coordinate 68,791 of JAHEFK010000005.1, forward strand.
CACAAAGCATTGCAGATGCTGCAGTAGAAAATAAAGTTAATTCTGTTGAAGAATTAAACAACATAGTAATCAATGGCGCAAAAGTAGCAGATCTTATCAATGATAAATTAGCTGCTATTGGTGAAAAAATTGAAATCAATAAATTTGAAAAAGTGGATGCTCCATTTGTTGCTTCTTATATTCATGGTGCAAACCGTATGGGTGTATTAGTAGCGATGTCTTCTGAAGCTGCTGAAGCAGGTAAAGATATAGCTATGCAAATTGCTGCTATGAACCCACTTGGTGTTGATAGCGATAGTATTCCAGCTGACGTAGTAGCTCGTGAGCGCGCTATTGTTATGGAAACTATGCAAGCTGATCCTAAAATGGCTGGCAAACCAGAAGAAATGGTAACTAAAATTGCAGAAGGTAAATTAAATGCTTTCTTTAAAGAGAATACCTTAATGGCGCAAGCTTTTGTAAAAGATGGCGGTAAATCTGTTGCTGACTATCTGAAAGGTGTAAATGCTGACTTGAAAGTTACCTCTTTCAAACGTGTTGCTTTAGGATAAGCTTCCAATGATAAATAAAAAAGTCGCTGCAGTGCAGCGACTTTTTTATTTATTCAAAATCATATTAGCTAATATTAAGAGTAATAAGGTAATGCCAAACAAAGTATATGCTATAAGATTAATTCTATTGGAATAGATTTTAAATTCTTTTTCTTTTTTTGAAAAGGTATTTCTTATTACAACTTTATTATACAAAAAGAAAGAAAAAATGAAATTCATTGCATCTGATCCTTGATTATGTAGTATTCTATTTATTTGTAAACTTAAAATCCATATAATTAATTCTAGTACCGCTAAATAGTTTAGGAATTGTAAAATAGACATTGATTAGTATTTCGTATTGGTTGTGGGTCGCAAAAATAAATAAAATAGATTGCTGTCTATACTACTATTATATATATTTTATTTTAAAATAAAAGCACAACAATTGTTGTGCTTTTTCAATTCCCAAATTGTAACTATTATTTAATACTCTTTTTTGGATTTCTACCTAATACTTCATCTACCATTCCATAAGCCTTTGCTTCTTCTGCTGTCATCCAATAATCTCTATCGGAGTCTTTTTCCACTTTTGCGAATTTCTGTCCACTATGCTCCGCTATAATCTCGTATAGCTCTTTCTTTAATTTTCCAATCTCTCTTGCCGTAATCTCAATATCACTTGCCTGACCCTCAGCACCTCCAAGTGGTTGGTGAATCATTACTCTACTATGTTTTAAAGCGGTCCTTTTGCCATTTGTTCCAGCACACATCAATACCGCTGCCATAGAAGCTGCAATACCGGTACAAATTGTAGAAACATCTGGGGTAATAATTTGCATTGTATCATAAATTCCTAAGCCGGCATAAACACTACCTCCTGGACTATTAATGTACATTTGAACATCTTTATTTCTATCAATGCTCTCTAAAAATAATAATTGTGCCGTTACAATGTTTGCAACATAATCATTAATGCCTTCGCCTAAGAAAATAATTCTATCCATCATTAATCTAGAAAACACATCCATTTGCGCTACATTCATGGGGCGCTCTTCTATAATATAAGGCGTTAATGCAGTTGGCATTTTAATTGCTGAAGTATATTGATGTAGGGTATTGCTACTAATACCATGATGTTTAATTGCGTATTTGCGAAATTCGTTCGGTTGCATATATTAAATTTGTAGTTTTAAGATTGAAAAAGTAAAAGTATTGATTTTTTTCAAGACCCAAATATAATTTAAACATGTCATATACCTTACAATTTGAAGCCAAACATTTGTCAAAAAAAATAAAGCATTCCGACCAAGTGTTTTTAATAGGATCTTGCTTTACAGAGCATATGACTGATTATTTAAACCACGCAGGATTTAACACCTTAAGCAATCCGCATGGAATATTATTTAATCCATTAAGTGTTACAAAAAGTATGGATGCTTATGTAAACTGTGAACACAAAAATGCTGCAGATTTATTTTATTTGAATGAATTATGGAATAGCTGGGATCATCACACACGCTTCTCTGATATTGATAAGGAAAGAGCCTTAAACGAAATGAATGCATCTATCGACAAGGCGCATGCATTTATTAAACAATGCGACTGGTTGATTATTACCTTGGGGTCTGCATTCCAATATCATCTTGTAGAAAACAAGTATCCTGTAGCTAATAATCACAGAGCACCTGGACAGTGGTTTGAAAAAGAACTTCTTTCGATAGCAACGATTCAACAATCATTAGCTGAAAGCTTAGAAAAGGTAAAAGCAATTAATCCCGCTATAGAGATTATTTTTACTATTAGTCCGGTAAGGCACATTAGAGACGGAGTGGTAGAAAATAACAGAAGTAAAGCGCGATTGATTGAAGTTGTGCACCAGCTTACGAGCCACTATTCGTATGTACATTATTTCCCTGCCTATGAATTACTTATTGATGTGCTTAGAGATTATCGATTCTATGATATAGATCTTGTGCACCCAAACTTTGCTGCTACTGCAGCAGTTTGGGAATCATTTAAGAGTAGTTGTATTGAGCCATCAGCTTTTGAGCTGATGAACAGTATTGAGCAATTATTTAGGGCAAGCAGGCATAAAAGTAGATTTCCAGCTACTGTAGCCCATCAAAATTTTATAGAACAACAGATACAACAGACAAAACAATTGATGGAGCGCCATCCCTACTTAAAAATGGAGCCGCTTATTGCTGAATTTGAGCAAAACAAATAAGCGCTGTTGTAATTATTTAATTACCTTTGCTTCCTTATATATTACTTATTTTATGGATAAAAATTCAGTCATTGGATTCTCACTTTTAGTTGCTCTGCTACTAGGTTATTTAGCAATTAATAATTACGAACAAAAAGGTGCATTAGAAAAAAAACAAGCTGATTCTATTGCTTATGCAAAAACGCATCCTAAAATTGCGACTGCACAAGTTGTAGCAAAGAACAATACTGATACGTTATCTCAAAAAGACACTTCACTTGTTGCAACGCCAGTAGATACTGTTCTTAATCTAGATAATGCTTTTGTAAGTGTCGATATACATACAAAGGGGGGAAATATTACTAAGGCCCTTTTAAAAAATTACAAAACATACTATCAAAAACCTTTAGTACTTTTTGATAATACTGAAAATCAATTGAGTTTTGCTTTAAATACAGCATCTATTAAAAATAGTAATGAGCTTTATTATACACCTTCCCTTCAGGAAAATGAAAAAGGTAAATCAATAGTATTAACTGCATCCATCAATCCACAACAACAAGTTGTTATTACTTATACACTAGAGACTAATGCACATCATGTAACGTGTTCGTATAAACTAATTGGTTTTGCTATGAATACCTTAGTAATGAATTGGGATAACACAGTTGCTAGAACCGAAAAAAGTAGCGATGCTGAGAAACAAAATGTACAAGAACATTATAAATACAGCAATGGTGACCAAGACTATTTTAGTATTAGAGATGAGAAAAAAGAGCGCTTAAAAGAAGGCGTGCAATGGATTGGTTTAAGAACTGGTTATTTTTCACAAGCACTTATTGCTAAAAACAATGTTTTTAATGCAAGCAATTGTAATGCTATCAATGATACAAAAGATACCAATCATGTTGTATTCAATAGGCTTAGCTTCCAACTTCCGCTACAAAATAATGAGGCAAGTATGGATTGGTATATTGGACCAAATGATTATGCCACATTAAAATCTTACCAAATAGGCTTAGAAGAAATGGTGCCATTAGGTACGGGTATTTTTGCCTTTGTAAAATATGTAAACAAATGGTTGATCTTACCTATGTTTAACCTATTAAATAGCTGGCAATTAAATTTAGGACTTATCATTATTTTAATGACTTTAATTATTCGCTTAGCCTTATCCTTTTTCACCTACAAAAGTTACTTATCAACTGCTAAAATGCGTTTGATGAAACCGGAATTAGATGTATTAAGAGAAAAATTCCCTGATCAACAAGCGTTTAGTGTAGAGCAAATGAAATTATATAGAAGTGCGGGTGTAAATCCATTAGGTGGTTGTTTGCCTATGTTGTTTCAATTACCATTTTTAGTAGCTATGTATTGTTTTATTCCTACTAATATTGTTTTTAGACAAGTGTCGTTTTTATGGGCTGATGACCTTTCTACGTTTGATTCTATTTTAAATTTACCATTCTCGATTCCTTTATATGGAGATCATGTTAGTTTGTTTACACTATTAATGACCGCTTCTAGTTTGTTTTTAGCGCTTTACAATAGAAATATGACGCCACAGGATCCTAACAATCCTATGATGAAATATTTACCTTTTGTATTTCCAATAATGTTGATGGGTGTATTTAATAAAATGGCAGCAGCATTAACTTTTTACTACTTCTTTGGTAATATGGTAAGCATTGCACAACAGTTTATTATTCAAAAATTGTTTATCAACGAAGAAGCAATTCATAAGCAATTGCAAGAAAACAAAAATAAGCCTGCTACAGCTTCTAAATGGCAACAAAAATTAGAAGAAATGCAACGTCTTCAACAAGAAAAAGCAAAGAAAAAATAGTCTTTAAACACTAAAATAAAAAAGGGTCATGAATTTTCATGACCCTTTTTTTATAATAATACTCTGTTACACATCTAGTCGAGCATATTTTGCATGCGATTCAATGAAGGCTCTTCTTGGTGGCACCTCATCGCCCATAAGCATAGAGAAGATACGATCTGCTTCTGCCGCACTATCAATGCTTACACGTTTTAATGTTCTAGTTGCAGGATTCATAGTAGTATCCCATAATTGCTCTGCATTCATTTCACCTAAACCTTTGTATCGTTGAATGGTTACGCTATCATCTTTTCCATTTCCTAAAACGGCTACAGCTTCTTTTCTTTCCTCTTCCGTCCATGCATAACGTTGTTCTTTTCCTTTTTTAACTAAGTACAAAGGTGGTTGTGCTAAAAATACATGACCTTGCTCAACCAAAGATTTCATATAACGGAAGAAGAAGGTTAAGATTAACGTTGCAATATGAGAGCCATCAACATCGGCATCCGTCATGATAATAATTTTATGATAGCGAAGTTTAGATATATTTAATTCTTTAGGATCTTCTGCAGTGCCCACAGTAACACCTAAAGCAGTATACATATTTTTTATCTCTTCATTTTCATATATTTTATGCTCTTGCGCTTTTTCAACATTTAAGATTTTTCCTCTCAATGGCAAAATAGCTTGGTAGCCTCTATCTCTTCCTTGTTTAGCAGTTCCACCGGCCGAGTCTCCTTCCACTAAATAGAGCTCACATTTGTTTGGGTCTTTATCGGAGCAATCTGCTAATTTACCTGGTAAACCGCCACCTGTAAGTACATTTTTTCGTTGCACCAACTCTCTTGCTTTACGAGCAGCGGCACGTGCTTGTGCAGCAATGATTACTTTATCAATAATCATTTTTGATTCTTTCGGATGTTCTTCTAAATAAGCTTCTAGTACCCTACTTACACAAACATCTACCACACCCATAACATCACTATTACCTAGTTTTGTTTTGGTTTGTCCTTCAAATTGAGGCTCCGGAACTTTTACAGAAATAATAGCACTGATACCTTCTCTAAAGTCATCACCGGTAATTTCAACTTTTGCTTTTTCAAACAATTTATTTTTATCACCATAGGATTTAAACACTCTGGTAATAGCTCTTCTGAAGCCGGCAACATGCGTTCCGCCTTCAATAGTGTTGATATTATTTACATAGGAGAAAATATGCTCAGCATACGACGTATTATATGATAATGCTACATCTACTGTTACATTAGAATCCTTATCGTAGCCTTCTACGTAAATAGGAATAGGCAATAAAGGATCGCGCTTCCCGTTAGCATCCAACATTTGTACAAACTCTATAATACCTCCTTCACTGTAAAATTCTTCTGACTGAATAGAACCGTCTTCCATAATTTCTCGCTCATCACTTAGTAAAATTCTAATGCCTTTATTCAAATAAGATAATTCTCTTAATCGACCTGCTAAAATTTCTCTGTTGTATACGGTATCTTTAAAAATGGTATCATCGGGTTGAAAGTGAACGCGAGTACCTCTTTTGTCGGCAACGCCAATTTCTCTTACACTGTATTTAGGTATACCACAACTGTATTCTTGTTCGAATTTTTTTCCTTCTCGCTCTACAATAACATGAAGATGCGAGCTCAAAGCATTCACACAACTCACCCCCACACCATGCAAACCTCCAGATACTTTATATGAATCTTTATCAAATTTACCTCCCGCATGTAATACCGTCATTACTACCTCTAAAGCAGATTTTCCCTCTTTTGGGTGCATTCCTGTAGGAATACCTCTTCCATCATCTTGAACCGAAATAGAATTGTTGGTATGAATGGTAACTTGTATAGTTTTACAATGACCGGCCAAAGCTTCATCAATGGAGTTATCTACTACTTCATATACTAAATGGTGTAAGCCTTTTATGCCGATATCACCGATATACATGGCTGGTCTTTTTCTTACGGCTTCAAGACCTTCTAATACTTGAATACTTCCGGCATCATATCCTTGTTGTGGCACTGGGTTCTGTTCGTTACTCATGATTGGATTTTATAAAAATGGAGTGTTTAAAACTATTAATTTTGATTACGTTTCTAGAACGTAGTAATTACTACAAATATAGCATAAAATAAGGGCTTTGACAAAAAAACGAGGGGTATAAAACGGGCTTAATTTCCACATTTTTCGACATGTTTTTAACACAAAAAAATCCGAAGGATCTCTTCGGATTTTTTATACTTTTGAAATCCATTTTTATTGCATAAAAATGTAAGTATCTACATCTTTTTTTGTGATGGTCTGATTGGACATAATCACTAAACGCTCCACAATATTTCTTAACTCTCTAATATTGCCTGTCCAGTTGTATTGCTGTAACGCTTCAACTGCTGCTTTTTCAATGGCTTTTGGAGTATGTTTATATGCTTCATTAGTCATCTTTAAAAAATAGTCTATTAAAAGCGGTATATCTTCTTTTCGATTATTTAAAGAGGGCACATGGATTAAAATCACGCCTAATCTATGATAAAGGTCTAATCTAAAGTTCTTTTCTTCAACTTCTCTTAGTAAATCTTTATTGGTAGCTGCTAAAATTCTAACATCAATTTTAATTTCTTTTTCGCCACCAACACGTGTAATTTTACCTTCTTGTAAAGCCCGCAATACTTTGGCTTGGGCCGACAAGCTCATATCTCCTATTTCGTCTAAAAATAAGGTGCCGCTATGTGCTTGTTCAAATTTACCAATACGTTGTTTTATAGCCGATGTGAAGGAACCTTTTTCATGACCAAACAATTCGCTTTCGATTAATTCTGTAGGAATGGCAGAGCAATTTACTTCAATAAAGGGCCCATTAGCGCGACTGCTTTTTTCATGTAAGGCTCGTGCTACTAATTCTTTACCAACACCGTTTTCACCCGTTATTAAAACTCTTGCATCTGAGGGCGCAACTTTGTCAATTGTTTCTTTAATTTTTAATATGGCCGCAGAAGAACCAATCATTTCCGATTGATTTATTTTAGTGACTTTCTTTCTCAATTGTTTCGTTTCCACAATTAAATTGCTTCTGTCTATGGCGTTTCTAATAGTTATTAGCAGCCGATTTAAATCGGGTGGTTTTGAAATAAAATCAAAGGCGCCTTTTTTTACCGCATCTACAGCAGCATCGATAGTACCATGGCCTGAAATCAAAATAAAAGGGATGTCTGGTTTTAGTTCCAGTGCTTGATCTAGCACCTCTATACCATCCATTTTAGGCATTTTTATATCACACAAAATACAATCATACTCATTTTCTTTAATTTTCTTGATGGCCTCTACGCCATCTACTGCTTCTTCAACTTCAAAGCCTTCAAAACTTAAAATATCTTTAAGTGCAGATCTTATTGCTTTTTCATCATCGACAACTAGAATTTTTTTTTACATTCAGCTTTGTTTTAAATAATAATTATTTATTTCTGTTTTTTATTACTTGGCACAACATGCGGATAATCTAACCATGGACCTGATTTTATACCCTCTTTAAAAAAACCTTTTTGTTTTAGCATACCATCTGTATAAAAATACTTCCACACCCCATTTTCCTTTCCATTCAAATAATTTCCCGTTTCGCTTATTATTCCATTGTTGTAATAAACAATTGTTTCACCTTCTAAAACACCATCTTTGTAATTAGTTTCAATCATTTTGTTTCCATTATCATAGTACAAAATGGTGTTGCCGGAGCGCAAATCGTTGCTGTAGCTTGCTACTTCTTGGAGTTTACCATTAGGAAAATACTTCTTTTCTACACCTTCTTTTTTACCATCTGCATAATAGGTTTCGAGATATAAATGTGCACCATTGGTATAATATCGTTGTAAGCCTTCTAATCGATTATTAAAATAATTTTCTTTTGCACGCACCATGCCGTCTCCATTAAAAATAATACTTGGACCCATCAACAATGCTTTATCAAAAGATTGTAATTTCAAAATAGCTCCATAATCATTATAGATAGTCCAAACACCTTGTTTTAAATTGTTTTCCAATATCCCTTCTTCTGCAATCTTACCATTTTTTAGATACTGCACTAGTTGTGTTTGAGCTGACTTTCTAACGGATATAGTATCCTGCTGCGCATACAGTTGAAAGGAGGTAAACAGTATTAAAAAAATGGAAAAATTAATTTTTAAACTTCGATTCATAATCATATTATCTATTACACAAAACTATCAAATTAAATCTAATAAAGAGCAAACCAATAAGGATCCTTTAGGAGTGCTTTTTATATAAAATCGCCTACTTTGAGTACCTTTGAATGATATGTTATCAGTTTCCATAAATGCTGCCGTTAGTCAACTAAATCTGTTGCTTAAAAACCTACCCGGACAGTCGGCTCAAGAACGAATGGCCGGAAGAGTTGTTGCGCTACCTTCCGAAATTCCTTCTAATGCAAAATTAAGTGCTGTAATGATCTTGCTTTTCCAAAAAGAATTCGATTGGCACTTTTGCTTAATTAAAAGAGCGGAAAGTCAGGGTGCGCATAGCGGACAATTTGCTTTTCCCGGTGGCAGCATAGATGATTTGGATACCAGCCTTTTACATACTGCCATTAGAGAAACAAAAGAAGAAATTGGTATTCCGTTAAAAGAAGAACAAATTATAGGGTCACTAACTCCACTATACATACCCGTAAGCAATTACCTGGTTCATCCTTTTATTGCATACTGTGATGCACCAGAACATTACACTTTACAAATTGATGAAGTAGCCTTTGTAAAAGAAATTAAGCTTAGTCATCTATTAAATCCAATAAATAAAACAAAAACAAACATTACATTAAAAGATGCTGCTGCTACCCAAATACAAGTTCCGGCATATAAAATTTCGGAGACGGAAGTAATCTGGGGCGCAACAGCTATGATATTAGCTGAGTTTGAAGTAATTTTAAGTCGAACTACCGGACAAATAATTTAATTTTGTACATCAAGAATTAATGATTGGAATACGATCCCAAGATATTTTCCATAAAACGCTTTAACTATATTATGCTTACATCTGCTGAAATACGTCAACAATTTTTAGACTTTTTTAAATCTAAAGGGCATCTGATTGTTCCCTCTGCACCCATTGTTGTAAAAAATGATCCTACATTATTGTTTACCAATGCCGGTATGAATCAGTTTAAAGATTACTTTTTAGGTAATGGCACACCTTTGCATACAAGAATTGCAGATACTCAAAAATGCTTACGTGTAAGTGGCAAGCATAATGATCTTGAAGAAGTAGGCGTAGATACGTATCACCATACCATGTTTGAGATGCTAGGTAATTGGAGTTTTGGAGATTATTTTAAAAAAGAAGCCATTGCTTGGAGTTGGGAATTACTTACTGAAGTATATAAGCTAGATAAAAGTAGATTGTATGTTTCTGTTTTTGAAGGTGATGAAAAAGAAGGCTTACCAGCCAGCACTATTGCTTTAGAAGAATGGAAAAAAATTGTTGATGAATCACATATTGTTTTCGGAAATAAGAAAGATAATTTCTGGGAAATGGGTGATATAGGACCTTGTGGGCCTTGTAGTGAAATACATATTGATTTAAGATCCGATGAAGAGCGTGCACAAATTGCAGGCAAAGATTTAGTTAATAAAGATCATCCTCAGGTAATAGAAATTTGGAACAATGTATTCATGCAATACAATCGTTTGAAAGATGGTTCACTTCAACCCTTACCGGCTCAACATGTAGATACAGGCATGGGCTTTGAACGTCTAGTAAGAGCCATTCAAGGAAAGGCATCTAACTATGACACCGATGTGTTTAGTGGTACCATTAAAGAAGTAGCTACTATTACGAATAAAGAATATCATTTTGGTGATACCAAGCAAGATGTTGCTTTTAGAGTAATAGCCGATCATATACGTGCCATTGGTTTTGCTATTGCAGACGGACAATTACCGAGCAATACAGGAGCAGGCTATGTTATTAGAAGAATTTTAAGAAGAGCTGTAAGATATTACTATTCGTATTTAGATTATAAACAACCTTTATTATTTAAATTAATTCCCATAATTGCACAACAATTTGAAACGGTTTTCCCTGAATTACATGCGCAATTAGAATTTGTATCAAAAGTAGTACGAGAAGAAGAAGAAGGCTTTTTAAGAACCTTAGAAAAGGGCTTAAAACGTATGGAGGAAGTGCTTAAAACAGAATCGAATAGTATTAATGGAGCTATCGCTTTCGAGCTTTATGACACCTATGGTTTTCCTTTAGATCTAACGCGATTGATTGCCCAAGAACAAGGTAAAACGGTTGATGAGGCAGGCTTTGAAAGCGAAATGGCTAAACAAAAAAACAGATCCAGAGCAGCTACTGCATTAGATACAGAAGATTGGATACAAGTAAATAATATGGATAGCGTTCAGTTTGTGGGTTATGAACATAATGCTTGTAAAACGAGCATAATTAAATATAGAAAGGTTACAGCTAAAGGCAAAGAGAGCTATCAGCTTGTTTTAGAAAAAACCCCTTTTTACGCAGAAAGCGGTGGACAAATAGGTGATACTGGCTATTTGAAAAAGGAACAAGATACGATCATCATTACGAATACTAAAAAAGAAAATGACTTAATCATTCATTTTACTGATGCATTACCAAGTTCACTAGAGGGCACTTTTGATGCACAAATTGATACAGCAAAAAGACTACAAACTACACTACACCATAGCGCAACACACTTGATGCACGCTGCTTTACAACAGGTATTAGGGAAGCACGTAGCGCAAAAAGGATCATTGAATAGTGATGCTATTTTACGTTTCGACTTTTCTCATTTTGCAAAAATGACAGCGGAGGAAATTAGAACAGTAGAACAATTGGTTAATGAAAAAATTAGAGCCGCTATCCCCGTTGTTATTAAAGAAATGAGCAAAGATGAGGCTCTTACAATAGGTGCAACTGCTTTATTTGGTGAAAAATATGGCGATCGCGTACGTGTTGTTATTATGGATCCTAATTATTCTATTGAATTATGTGGTGGCACGCATGTAAGCAATACCGGAGCAATTGGACTTTTCAAAATCCAAAGTGAAAGTGCTGTTGCTGCAGGGGTTAGAAGAATTGAAGCGGTGTGCGGCGCATTAGCTGAAGCAGCTATTGCGGAAAGTTTACAAGAATTAGACGCTGTAAAAACCCTTTTAAAAAATCCAAAAGATACGGTTAAGGCTATTGAAAACCTGCAAAGCGAACTCTCTACTATCAAAAAACAACTTGAAGCAATTGAACAGCAACAATGGGCTGTTATCGCTCAAGACCTAGCCAACAAAGCAATGCTTGTAAATAACAAGAAATTTATTGGCGCAGCGTTACATGTTTCTAATGCGGATGCGTTAAAGAAAATATGCTCCGACTTAAGAGCACATGCTGCGCTTATTGTTCTAGTTGCATCTATAGATGGAAAAGCGCAAGTAGCCGTAGGAGTTGACGATGCGCATGCACAAGAATTCAATGCAGCAACTATTATTAAACAACACATTGCTCCGCTCATTAAGGGCGGTGGCGGTGGCCAAAGCACCCTAGCAACAGCAGGGGGGCAAGATGTAAGTAAATTACAAGATATTATAACCGTTGTAAAAGGTTTACTCTAACAAAAAAGGCGTTTCAAAAGAAACGCCTTTTTTACGGACACTAAATTATTATAATCCAGAGATACAAAGACCAACAGAGTAAGGTGTAATATCAGGACCACTTCCTGCTTTGAATAAAGTATTTAAATTATATGCTACAAACAACGAAAAATTGCCATAGCCTACTCGTGCTGTAGCTGCAAACCTCCATGTATCTAAAAAGCGTTTAGAAACTACTTTGTCAGCTGTTTTAGAACCGCTAGAAGAATAAACACCTTTTGTATGCGCTTGTAACAAGGTTCCAATTCTTAGGCCAATAGCTGCTTTAAAACCCTTGTTTTTATTGACATTATTATCAAAATAACGCAATTCTAAAGGAGCCTCAAAATAAGCGGTTGTCAATTTATATTTACTATAGTTTTTTGTTTCACCCGCAAATTTTACAAATGAAGTATCCGAAAAACGAACTTCTTGATTATCTAAATAAATGCTACTACTACCAATGCCAATGCCTGCAGCAAAACTTAATTTTGAATTTTTTAAAGGATAATTTTTACATAGATACACATTTAAGCCTTTTCCTACTCCAGTTGTATGTATGGAATCAGGTTTGCCAGCCCATCCGTCAATTCCTAATTGAATCATTAAAAAATCGCTAGCCGGTTTTTCGGAGGTAGTAGTTGATTGCGCAAAAGTAGCATTCGTAAATGCCATGAAGCCAATCACTAAAAGTCTAAGTGCTTTCATAAATATTAAAAAATCTAAAATAAAAAGCAAAGATACATGCTAAGTTTAGGACTTTTTGTTAAAATATTTGAGAATAGATCCCTCATAAATTACCAAGATTAAAAAAAAACACTTATTTTTGCAGTCCTTAATGAAGTATGGAGATGGTAGCTCAGTTGGTTAGAGCGCCTGATTGTGGTTCAGGAGGTCGTGGGTTCGATCCCCATTCGTCTCCCATCTCAAAATAATAAAAACGCTCAAAATGAGCGTTTTTTTTATTAATTTACTATATTTGTTTACACATTTTTATTGTTTTATATATTACCCAACATGAGCTTAGAAATAACCGGACGACTTATTGTAAAAATGCCTACTCAGCAAATTAAAGAGAGTTTTAAAAAACGAGAATTCGTTGTAGAAACAACCGAACAATACCCTCAAAAAATAAAATTAGAATTAACCCAAGATAAATGTGATATTTTAGACACCTATAAAGAAGGTGATGTGTTAAAAGTGTCTTTTAACTTAAGAGGATCTGTTTGGCAAGAAAAATACTATGTAAACCTACAAGCTTGGCGTATTCAATTAGATAACGCATCTAATTCAATGCCCGGCACCAATACAATGGAAACATCAGCACCCGCTTCTCAAAACAACAGCTTTGCCGCTGCTTCCACAGAAGACGATTTACCTTTTTAATTTGAAAGGGCGTAAAAACTAATTCATATGAATTCAAAAAACCTGAGTTTTATAATAGCTATTTTGTCAATTTTGATACTTACAAATTGTACAAAAAACAATGGTATCGATAATAATAGTGTTATCGTAAAGCCATATGTACTTTATTTTTCAGGAGATCGAGGCGAATTATTTAAAACCAATACAGGAAGACTTTTCAATTTAGTTTTTCCTCCAGACGGATACCCTTGCGATGCTATAGCAACTTCTTATGATAATTTATTTTTTATCAAACGTAATGTGCATATTAGCGTAAACAATGGAAAAACATTTGATTCTTCCACCGTTTCAGCACAAGTTCCTTTTGCACAACAAATTATTGATGTTCCGGCCTTCGGAAAACTATATGTTGGAAGCATGCTCAACAAATTATCGGTTAGTACCGACCATGGTAAAACATGGAACCCTGAAACAGCTTGGGATGTAGCACCAGCCAACCCAATTTCTTCTTTAACACAAACTGCTAATGGTACGGTTTTTGCTTTAGAGAAAAATAATAATACTATCTTTTATAAAGTTAATGCCGGTGCCAATTGGGCCAAACAAGCACCAAACAACTTACCGGCTGTTATTGGTATGTATTTGACACATGCAGGTAATACCCTAATTGCTACAGATCGCGATAATGCGAATGGTATATGGCAAAGTGTTGACAATGGTGTTACTTGGGGACAAATTGCCGGTTTGCCTAATCGCAAATTATATGCAACCAATTGCCCTTTTGACGCTACGTTGTTAGTAGGCACAGACTCTATGGGTATCTACAGAATGGAAAGTGGAAGTTTTGTAGCTAGTAATAATGGTATTCTTAAAAATACGTCTGTATATGGCATTATTGGTAAAGAAGACATTTATAAAAATAGCGCCTCTAAAAAATACATTTATATTGCTACCAGTACCGGTTTATATCGTAGTGATGATTTAGGTAAAAACTGGACCTTGATGAAACAAGGTATTGTTACCACTGTGTATTAATCGAAATCTATATTCCAATCGGTAAAATCATTCAGGTCGCGGCGTTCTTTCTTAGACGGGCGACCTGTTTTACTTAATCGTTTTCCCGTATAAAAAGAGGTGCCCAATTTAATGTTGTGTAATTGATCCTCTTCGCTTGTAATGTCTTTATAATGTAAGATTGCCGTTTCATAATTGACCCTCTTTTCAAGTAAGCCCAATACCTCAATCGTGTTTTTCTTACCCTCATTTCGAATGTCGTAACATTCACCAATTTTCACCGATTTAGATGGCTTACAACTAGCGCCATCTTTTAATTTCACCTTTCCGTCATCACATGCTTTAGTTGCCAAACTTCTTGTTTTAAACAAGCGTATGGCCCATAAATATTTATCTATGCGTATTGCTTTCTCCATTATATAAAACTATTAAAACCCACAATTTAAACCCCATTCCAATAACTCCGCTTTATTAATATGCGTTTTAATTAAACCCGATAGCGCTAGTTCTTTCAAAAACCCTTTTGGATGCTGCATTATATAATACTCAAAACCAAATTTTTGATACCATGGCTCATCATGTAAGTAAGCATTTTTAATATATACTCCACCTTGAAGATGAATGCCCACTCGACCAAATAAAAAGGTATTACCTAAAAATAAACTTGCGTTATAACTGTGTGAGCGTTCTTCTCCAGGAAAAATTTCATTGTTTCGCAAAAAGGCATATATCCTTTTGTGATAAGTAAAATCGATGCCACCAAATAATTTATTTTTATGTCTATAATAAGTACTCCGCATAAAAGAAGCATGATAGACACCATACAAAGGACCATCGCCACTTCCGCTTTGATTAATAGCATAAGCTAAACGAAGATTCCAAACTTTTTTATTTTCCAATACTTGTGGTGCTGCATCTTTTCCAATAGCAACTCGTCTATCTTCTGCAAAGGGAAAATAACGAACACCCACATGAAAGCCATACGTATTAATACCCAAATTGGGTTTCAAAGTTGCAGCATTAGAAAAATGTGAAAACTGCAAACCCGCCTGTATGTCCCATTGAGGATTTAAGGTAAATCGCAGATCCGTAGCAGCCATAAAGTATATATTAAAACCACTACCAATCATATTGTTAAGGGTATCCCAAGTATTATATCGCTCAAACTTTTTCGTTAAATACCCAGCACCCAAACCCATTCTATAGGTCCAAGACCAAGCTTTTTTGTGCGCAAGTTGATACTGAATAGTTGGATACAAACTATAGCCTCTTCCATACACACTATCAAGTCCATAGTTAGTATACGTAAAACCAATGCCTATTTGAGGAAAGTGGCGTAAAGCATGCCACGCTCGTTCTCCTTGCGTTTTGTGCAATAAATGCAGCTCCATGAGTTGGGAAGCAGCAGGTAAAGGTGCTTTAAAAGCGGCAGTATGTTTGAAAACTCTTGCTTCCATTGCATTAAATTCAACACCATAGGTTTTCCAATTGCCTTGTGCAAAAGCAATTTGTAGTATAAAAAAACTACCGATCAACAAACTTATTTTCCTAAAATACTTCACCATTAAAAGAGATCTACAAATATAAAACTACAAACCCATTTTATACCTTATTTTTGCATTACAAAACCCATATTATGCGAAAAACCCTTGCTCGTTTACTGCGTTCCTTTTTACAAGGACTTCTAATACTTTGCCCCATTGGTATAACAGCCTATTTAATTTTTGCTATTTTCAATTCGGTAGACAGCTTAGTACCTTGGGTACCTCGCGGATTAGGGTTTGTCATTATCATTGTGTTTGTTACAATTGTTGGATTTTTAGGGACACGGTTTTTTATTGGAAAAGCGGTTATCAATGCATTGGGAAATTTGCTGGAACACACACCCGGCATTAAATTTATTTACACATCCATTAAAGATATTTTAGATTCATTTGTTGGAGACAAAAGACGCTTCAACAAACCCGTTTGGGTTAAAGTAAATAACGATCCTGAACTTTGGCGCATAGGATTTGTTACACAAAAAGACATGAACTATTTAGGAATGGAAAATATGGTTGCCGTATATTTACCTCATTCCTATGCTATCTCTGGGTGGGTCATTGTTGTTGATAAAACAACTATAAAACCGGTAACCACTATGGATGCTGGTGAAGCTATGAAATTTGCCGTAAGTGGTGGCGTAACGAGTGTAGATCTTGAAACTGAAAAAAATAAATAACTATGGAATACAGAAGAATGGGGCGAACAGGCCTGCAATTAAGTGCTTTAAGTTTTGGTTCATGGGTAACCTTTAGCAAACAAATAGATGATGCTATTTCAGATCGCTTAATGGGTATAGCCTATGATCATGGCGTTAACTTTTTTGACAATGCGGAAGTATATGCATTGGGTGAGTCGGAAAAAATGATGGGGCGTGTCTTGAAAAATAAAAATTGGGATAGAACTTCGTATACCATTTCTAGTAAAGTTTTTTTTGGTTGGAGAGGAAAAGAAAATAAACCTAATCAAACAGGACTAAGCAGAAAGCACATCGTAGAAGCTTGTCATGAAGCACTTCAACGTCTTCAAACGGATTATCTTGACTTATACCTTTGTCATAGACCTGATAAAAATGCACCGATTGAAGAAGTAGTTACAACAATGAACACGCTTATTCAACAAGGCAAAATTCTTTATTGGGGCACGAGCGAATGGAGTGCTGCAGAAATTATGGAAGCACATATGGTAGCAAAAGATTTAAACCTTATTGCACCAAGTGTAGAACAGCCTCAATACAATTTATTCGAACGTCAAAAAATGGAAGTAGATTACTTATCTATTTTTAGAAATATAGGCATGGGTACTACCATTTGGAGCCCTCTTGCTTCTGGGCTTTTAAGTGGAAAATATAACAATGGGATCCCCGAAGGATCGCGATTAGCGATTGAAGGATTTGAATGGTTAAAAGATCGTACGTTAAGTGAAGAACGATTTACAAGAGTAGCGGAGCTAGCTAAAATAGCAGCAGCGTTGAACACCAGTGTAGCTACTTTATCTATTGCTTGGTGCTTATGCAATCCTAATGTAAGTACCGCTATTTTGGGTGCTACAAAAGAAGCTCAATTATTAGAAAATTTAAAAGCATTAGAGGTATATGCTACACTTACTCCAGAAATTTTGGAGCAAATTGAAGCTTGTATGCAAACAAAACCGATAGCACCTTCATTTTAATAACTGTGTATGCTTCATAATTTTGGATCTGGACCGGCCAAATTACACAAGAGTGTTTATGAACAACTAGCCAATGCGCTAATTGATTATGAGCAAACGGGATTATCTATCTTAGAAGTATATCATAGAACACCCTTGTACGAAGCTATACTAGAAGAAGCTATCCAATTGTGCAAAGAGCTCTATCTTCTTGATGATTCTAAAGAAGTACTCTTTATGCCCAATGGAGCAACTTGGCATTTTAATTTAATAGCACAAAATTTTCTACAACAAAAAGCAGCGTATATCCATACCGGCAATTGGTCTAAAAAAGCTTATGATATAGCTTTAGAATATGGAAAAGCGGAGATTATTGCTTCGTCCGAAAATAATAATTTTAAAACCTTACCTATTGTAGCACAAGATCTTAGTGGTTATGATTACGTGCATATCACAGCTAACAATACCGATGTAGGCACACAATTTCATTCGTATCCCAAAAGTTCCATTTCTTTGGTTGCAGATATGTCTTCCGACATTTTTTCTAAACCTTTACCTATTAATGATTTTGCATTGATCTATGCCGGTGCTCAAAAAAACATTGGTATTGCAGGCGCTTCCTTAGTGATTATTGACAAAGCATTTATTAAAAATACTAACTCGTTAACACCTTCCTATTACCAATACAAAAACTGGGTCAATGCCAATTCTATTATGAATACTCCGCCCATATTTGCAATCTATGCAATGTTGGTAAATATGCGTTGGATAAAGGCTATGGGTGGACTTGAATTCATGCATGCGCAAGCTAAAGAAAAAGCAACTTTGCTTTATCATACGCTTGACAACAGTAATTTGTTTGAAGTGTATGCACAAGAACAAGATCGATCCTTAATGAATGTTTGTTTTTCCATGAAAGATCCATCATTACATCATTCCTTTTTGCATGTTGCTAAGGAAGCTGGTATTATACAAATTGAAGGCTATAGAACGGTTGGCGGATTTAGAGTTTCTTTATATAATGCTATTGAATTATCTTCTGTAAAGCATTTGTGTAATGTTATTACTGCTTTCGACCAAAACCCACACTAAACAATTTATATTCTTTATTGTTTTAACAGCATGCAAACACCTGTAACTATTTTCTGGTTTAGACGCGATTTACGTTTAGATGATAATCATGGATTATTTAAAGCACTTCAATTAGGTTTGCCCGTATTACCCATTTTTATTTTTGATCCCAACATACTGCATTCCCTACCCAAAAATGATCGACGTGTTGCTTTTATTCATGAAACATTAAAAACGATTCAACAAGCATTAGTTGAAGTCGGTTCGTCATTAGAAGTAGTATATGATTCCCCACTAGCAGCATTCCAAAAACTTTGTGCACAATATACCGTTCAGCATGTTATTGCTAATCATGATTATGAGCCCTATGCGCAGGAAAGAGATAAGTCTATTAAATCCTATTTAGCATCGCAGTCGATTAGTTTTGAAACTTTTAAAGATCAGGTAATTTTTGAAAAAGCTGAAATTGTAAAAGACGATACTACGCCCTACACTGTGTTTACACCCTTTAGTAAAAAATGGAAAGCAGCATTTACAAAATCACTCACTAATCCATTTGCCTCTAGTGCTCTTATTCATAATTTTATTAAAACAGCAGCTAAAGAGATAATTCCTTTGTCTGCCATGAACTTTGCGGAGCAGACAAGCACATTCCCAACTAAAAGTGTGACAAATGAATTATTACAAGTATATAGTGAACAACGCGATTTTCCAGCTAAAAATGGCACTAGTAAATTAGGCATTCACTTACGATTTGGCACTATTAGTATCCGACAATTAGTGCGTAAAGCAATAGAAACCAACGAAACATTTTTAAATGAATTAATTTGGAGAGAATTCTATCAAATGATTCTTTGGCATTTTCCTCATGTAGTTAACGGTGCATTCAAACCCAAATACAATGCCATAAAATGGTCGGAAAATGAAACGCATTTTAAGGCTTGGTGTGAAGGAAAAACAGGTTACCCCATAGTAGATGCAGGCATGCGCGAATTGGTAGCAACAGGCTATATGCATAATCGAGTGCGCATGATTGTTGCAAGCTTTCTTACCAAACACTTACTAATTGATTGGAAAAAAGGTGCCGACTTTTTTGCCTTGCATTTATTAGACTTCGATTTGGCTGCAAACAATGGCGGTTGGCAATGGGCTGCTGGATGTGGTTGTGATGCTGCGCCTTATTTTAGAGTATTTAATCCTTACTTACAAACAATTAAGTTTGATAAGGAGCTCCTCTATATCAAAAAATGGGTTCCTGAATTTGAAGACTTGAGTTATCCTGCACCTATTGTAATTCATGAAGAAGCAAGAAAAAAGTGCTTAGAAGTTTATGCTAAAGCCTTACAAGGAGAATCGCTTTAAAATCTGTTTAAAAAATATAAAACCAGTTGCTTGTATTAAATCAGTTATTTCTTTTTTTAGGGTACTAAATTTCTTACTGGTGCTGTGGGTACATAAAGCTAATTCTATTATTTTCTTTTGAATAATAAAGTACTTTCTGGTTAAAAAAGATAAATTAGCTTCATCTATTCTTGCTAATATTCTTTTAGCATGATCTTTTTTACCAATTCCATACAACGCAATAGCTTTTATAATATCCAAGGATTCATAAAAACCATTATTAAAAGCTACATCTCTATAGCGCATATAATCTAGTTCTCCAATTTCAATCATTTGTAAAGCCATCTCATAATTACCAATTAAATTAAATGCATCGGCAACTACGAAAGGGTAAAATGGAAAATAACTTTCTCTTTTATTGGCTGGTTTAACTTTGTTATGCCACTGAAAAGCAATTTTAGTCCATTTTTCAATTTGTTGTTGATCTTTATTCATATAGCCTTGAGTAAGATTGGCCATAACTTTGCGGGCTACGGGAAAAGAATGAGAAGATAAGTTCTCGTCGATGTTATTTATAGTATTTAACAACGCTTCTCCCTCCTCTTTTTTAACTTGCATAAAGGCAGCAAAGTGCAAAACACAATTACCAAAGAGCTGCGCCTCCGCGTTTTTTTTGTTTTTCAAGTACATTTTGAAATACTCTTGATAGGGGCCACATATGCCATCAAAATAAGGAGCCTTTTCAAAAAAGTAAACTTGAGCAATTGGATGTTTGGCAAAATAAGGTCCTAAATAAGCCAACATGGCATCTGAACATATCACTTTTACAAATACCTTATAACTAGCGGTTTGATAATTAATATCATCTTCATTAACAGCATCAATTTCATAAAGCTGTTTCATAAAGTCTGCTAATGTTTTTTCCTCTTGAGATAGTTGACCTGTTTTTTTTTCTAGCTTTCTTAACGCTTCAATATCTTCTATACCACAGAACTTTAATAATATTTGCTCACTTCTTTTAGAAATAGTAACACCATCTTTGATAAAACCCCACATTCTTCTTAATGTTTGGGCACTTATTTCTAATCCTGAACTTTTTTTTATTTGGTTCGACAAGCTCTCACATTCATAACTATACAGAATTGGTTTGCCAAAAACTAATTCTACCTGCTGTCGAAGCAATATGCCCTCTTTTGAAACTAACCAACTCATTCTTAAAATTAATAAAAAAATAATATAAATGGATTAAAATGGATTTTTTTTATAAAAACAAAAACATCACTTTTACATTGCTTGTTTACTAATTGATGGGTTTCCATTATCAATTAGAGAAAATTCCCACAGTTCGCTGTGGGTTTTTTTTATCCCGCCCAGCCCTCTCGATCTAAACTTCTATACTGTATAGCTTCCGCTAAATGTTCGGGTTGAATATGGCTTGCATCCGCTAAATCTGCAATGGTTCTAGCCACTTTTAAAATACGATCATAAGCCCTTGCCGATAAGTTAAGGCGTTCCATAGCTGTTTTCAATAAATGCTGACCCGTAGCATCAATTTCACAAACTTCTTTTAATAATTTACTGCCCATTTGAGCATTACTATATATACCTGCCTGTTGTTCGAATCTTTTTTCTTGAATAGCACGGGCTGCAATTACTCTATCTCTTACCATATAGCTTTTTTCTTGTTCTTGCTTATTCGACAATTCAGAAAACGCTACCGGGGTTACTTCTACATGCAAATCAATACGATCTAATAAAGGCCCTGATATTTTATTTAGATAACGTTGCACCATTATTGGACTGCAGGTACAATCTTTATCAGGGTGATTATAAAAACCACACGGACAAGGATTCATGGAGGCTAGCAACATGAAACTTGCCGGAAAATCCATACTTACCTTTGCGCGCGAAATGGTAACCTTACGTTCTTCCATTGGTTGACGCATCACCTCTAATACTGTTCGTTTAAATTCTGGTAGTTCGTCTAAAAACAAAACACCGTTATGAGCTAAGGATATTTCTCCTGGTTGTGGATTACCACCACCACCTACTAAAGCCACATCAGAAATAGTATGATGAGGACTTCGAAATGGACGATGGGCTACTAAAGCGGCATCGCTGGGTAATTTGCCTGCAACAGAATGTATTTTAGTAGCTTCTAATGCTTCTTGCAAACTAAGCGGAGGTAAAATGGTGGGTAAACGTTTTGCTAACATGGTTTTACCGGCACCTGGCGGTCCAATTAATATGGCATTATGCCCACCGGCAGCTGCAATTTCTAAAGCGCGCTTCACATTAATTTGTCCTTTTACATCGGCAAAATCAATATCAAAAAATTCTTGGGCAGAAAAAAATTCTTCTCTTGTATTGACTTCTACAGGTTGCAATTGCAATTTTCCATTAAAAAAATCAACCGCTTCTGTAAAATGCGAAATCCCATAAACGTCTAAATTGTTTACTAGTGCTGCTTCTCGCGCATTTTGCTTCGGCAGTATCAATCCTTTAAATTTTTCTGCTCGCGCTTGTATAGCTATAGGTAATGCACCTTTAATAGGCTTTAGCGAACCATCTAATGAGAGTTCGCCCATGATAATATATTCCCCAATTGTAGTAGAAGTTAATTGTCCAGTAACAGCCAACATGCCTAAGGCAATTGGAAGGTCATAAGCAGAGCCTGCTTTTTTAATATCGGCCGGCGCCATATTCACCAATACCTTATACCTTGGCCGTTCTAAACCATTATTCTTAATTGCCGATAGAATTCGATCTACACTTTCTTTTACGGCATTATCAGGCAAGCCTACAATAAAATATCCGGGGGGTTGATTGGGAGAGGAATCAATTTCAATAGTGATGGTAATAGCATCTACACCATAAACGGCACTTCCATATACTTTGACTAACATATAACGTGTTTAAAATAGCTTATCGAAAATACAAAGCTAACGCTAATATCTAGTACTTTTGGGTAAGAAAATTTTATTATGAAAGAACTTTTATTATCTATAGTGAATGGTATAGCTACTATCACACTCAACAGACCAGATAAATATAATAGTGTAAACAGAAATCTTGCACTAGCTTTTCAAGAAGCATTAGATACCTGCACTAAGGATGAAAGTGTTAGAAGTATTATAATTACTGGAAATGGTAAAGCTTTTTGTGCCGGACAAGATCTAGCTGAAACAAGTGATATAGAAAACGTTGACTTCAATAAAATTATTGAAGAGCATTATAATCCCATCATATTAAAAATGCGCGCATTGCCAAAACCTATCATCTGTGCGGTTAATGGGGTAGCCGCTGGCGCTGGAGCAAACATTGCCTTAGCTGCTGATATCGTGGTAGCATGCGAAAGTGCATCGTTTATTCAAGCATTTAGTAAAATTGGTTTGATACCCGATAGTGGGGGTACTTTTTTTCTTCCGAGACTTATCGGTATGCAACGAGCTACTGCGCTCATGTTTTTAGGAGATAAAGTAAATGCCTTAGAAGCAGCTGATATGGGCATGATATACAAATGCTATGCAGATCATGAATTTGAATTAGGCTATAAAAACTTAGCAGCACAATTAGCAGCTATGCCTACGGTGGGCTTAGGACTGACCAAACAATTATTAAACGAATCTTGGTCTAATAATTTGGAACAACAATTATTAAAAGAAAAAACAGTACAAATTACTGCCGGCAAAACACAGGACTTTGCGGAAGGGGTAACTGCTTTTTTAGAAAAAAGAAAACCTTCATTTAAAGGCCAATAAGCACTAGTTAATCTGTAGACACCCAACCTGGAGTTGCATTACACTTTTGTCGTAATAAAAGGGTGAGCATTCCCACGTGATGTTGCACATGTTTGATATTATAAACAATGATTTCAAATTGGCTATAATCTCTATACGCATTTATAAAGCGTTGCTCTAAGTTTTTAGTGGGTAGGGTAGCTATAGCAAGGGCTCTACAATAGTTTAGATAATGTAATAATTCTTCTTGCGTATATACCCGTGGAGGCTTAGCACCTGCTGGATCAAACTCTGAAAAGGTAAAAGGAGCTGGTGGTGCAAAGGAAGCAGGGTCGTCTGCTAAATAATAGTCTAAATAAAAAAGCGTGTGATATGCTTTATACCAAAATTCTTGATCATCCTTCCAAAATTCATTTGGACAAGCTTCTATGGCTTGTTCCAACATTTTTATAGCACCCAGCAATTGCGCTAATAAACTTGTTTTAATAGTATCCGACATTTGGATTAATTTTAATGTGCTTCTAACCAATTATTACCAACACCTGTTTCCACTAATACCGGCACCTCATTAGGCAATAACATTGCCGCACTCATGGCTTGTGTAATTAGAGTTTTTAAAGTTTCCACTTCTTCTTTTGGTGCATCAAATACCAACTCATCATGTACCTGCAATACCATTTTACTTTTCAATTGTTGTGCACGCAATTGTTTGTCTACTTCAATCATAGCTAATTTAATCATATCAGCAGCAGAGCCTTGTATGGGTGCATTGATAGCATTGCGCTCCGCAAATCCTCGAACAGTTTGATTAGAAGAATTAATATCGGCTAACCATCTTTTTCTTCCTAAGATAGTTGCAACATAACCGTGTTGTTTTGCAAATTGTACATTGGCATCCATATAGGTTTTTATTGCAGGATACTGTGCAAAATAATTTTCAATGATCGTTTTGGCTTCTGTTCTACTAATGCCTAAATTTTCTGCTAGTCCAAAAGCAGATTGTCCATAAATGATACCAAAATTTACCGCTTTGGCATTTCTTCTCATGTCTTTGGTAACAGCTGCTTCTTCTACGCCATATACTTTTGCAGCGGTAGCAATATGAATATCTTTATGCTCTTTAAAAGCTTGAATCATACTATCATCGCCACTTAGCGCAGCTATGATGCGCAACTCTATTTGAGAATAATCGGCCGATACAATACACCAATCCGCGTTTCTAGATACAAATGCTTTTCTAATTTCTCTTCCTCTTTCGGTGCGTATAGGTATGTTTTGTAAATTAGGATTATTACTACTCAATCTACCCGTAACGGCTACTGCTTGATTGAATGAAGTATGCAATCGTTTACTAATAGGATGAATCAATAAAGGCAATGCATCTACATAAGTATTTTTTAATTTACTTAGTTCTCTATGAATTAAAATAGCATCTACAATTTCATGCTTATGTTGCAATTTCAATAATACATCTTCACCCGTTGCATACTGTCCAGTTTTAGTTTTCTTAGCGCTCGGGTCTAATTTCATAATATCAAACAAAACCTCTCCCAATTGTTTGGGCGAAGCTAAATTAAAAGGCACACCAGCTGCAGCATGTACTTTTTCTTCTGTTGCTTTTATTTCAATAGCAAGCTCTTTAGAGTAATTATTCAAAAAATCAACATCAATGCCCACGCCCTCTATTTCCATATCTGTAAGCACCTTTAACAAAGGCGCTTCTGCTTGCTCGTATACGACGCGCACTTGCAAAGCGTCTAATTGAGGATCTAGGGTGTGTTTTAATTGTAAGGTAATATCAGCATCTTCAGCAGCGTATTCCTTCACGGCTTCTATAGCTACCTCTCGCATGCTTAGTTGTCCCTTCCCTTTTTTACCTATTAACGATTCAATCGAAACGGGTTGATAACCCAAATATTGCGCACTCAATAAATCCATACTGCGCTTGCCTTCTGGTGCGATAACATAATGCGCTAATAGCGTGTCGTATAAACTACCTTTCAAATGAATACCATGATAATGCATGACCAATAAGTCGTACTTAATATTATGGCCAATCCAACAAATAGTAGTTGTATTAAATAGATCTTGCAGTAAAGCAACGCGTTCTTTTGTAGCCTGTGTATCAGCTTCGAAAGGGATATAGTAAGCTGTTCCTTTTTGCCAACACAAACTAATGCCCACTAAAGATGCCGTATGCGCATCTAAAGAAGTAGTTTCTGTATCAATACAGATTTCTTTTTGCTGCATAGCTTCTTGTGCCAATTGTATGATTGCATCGTTTGTATCAAGAAGTATATACTGATGCGCCGTATTAGAAATATTATGATGCGCCGTAATAATTTCTGCTGCAGCCGCACTTTCATCAAGATCAACAACGGTGGGCTCTTGTGAAATTGCTTTCGTTTTTTGAACGATGGGATTACCAAATAAATCAGTTGACACAGCTGGTGCTGCTGTTGGTGCTACTTGATAATCGGAACCCAATACACGTTTTCCTAAAGCTCTAAATTCTAACTCATTAAAAATCTGCTCTAACACTTCATGGTTATAGGCTTCTACTCTAAAATCTCCTTCGTGAAAAGGTACAGGCACATTAGTAATGATGGTTGCTAATTTTTTAGATAGTAAAGCACTTTCTTTTCCATTACGCACTTTTTCACCCAAAGCACCTTTTATCTTATCAGCATTTTCTAAAACATTTTCGAGCGTATCATATTCCGCTAATAATTTTGCTGCCGTCTTTTCTCCTACGCCTGGTATACCTGGAATATTATCTACCGCATCACCCATTAATCCTAAGATATCAATAACCTGGTCGGTACGCTGAATACCCCATTTTTCACACACTTCTTTAGCTCCTAAAATTTCTGGTTTGCCACCTTGATAGCCAGGCTTGTAAATAAAAATAGTATCATCTACTACTTGTCCATAATCTTTATCGGGTGTTACCATA
Source organism: Bacteroidota bacterium (assembly GCA_024640225.1). Classification (GTDB taxonomy): domain Bacteria; phylum Bacteroidota; class Bacteroidia; order Chitinophagales; family Chitinophagaceae; genus CAIWHF01. The sequence continues at coordinate 95,701 of JAHEFK010000005.1, forward strand.
TAAACGGTATATCCCAAGGCTGCTGTTTCTTTTGCTAAGGAACCAATGATATCATCGGCTTCAAAACCATCTAATTCTAAACACGGCAAATTAAAGCCTTTTACAATACGCTTAATATCTGGTATAGCACTTAAAATATCTTCGGGCGTTTCCTGTCGATTAGCTTTATACGCTTCAAAATCAATATGACGTTCGGTAGGGGCATGCGTATCAAACACTACGGCTAAATGCGTAGGTTGTTCTTTTTGTATGAGATCTAATAAGGTACTTGTAAATCCAAATTGAGCATTGGTATTTTTACCGGTACTTGTTATTCTAGGGCTTCTAATAAGTGCATAATAAGCTCTATATACGAGCGCCATAGCATCTAATAGAAATAATTTTTTTTCAGACATGAAGCTAAGATACGCTGTGTACGCTTTATAAAAAAAGAAAGCCCTTGTTCTTTATTAACAATTTAAAATTTCAACATGGGCACTTCCATCAATAAAACAGAAAGATCGGAACTGGCTTTAAAATCTAGTTTTTCAAATTCGGTAATACCTATACCATCTCGAGCAGATAGCGTGTAAGTATCAACCATTAAGGTGCCGCTTAACAGGAATACATATAAGCCGTTTCCTTCTTTTTTTAGGGTATACGAAAACTCGCTATCCTTAGAAAAATTACCCAAATGAAACCATGCATCTTGATGAATCCAAACTCCTGCATCCTCTTTGTTAGGAGATAATAGCTGTTGCAACGCATTGTTACTTTTCTCTTGATCGATCGTGATTTGATCGTATCTAGGCGTCACATTCATTTGATTGGGAATCACCCAAATTTGCAGAAAACATACTTCTTTGTCTTTGTTCTTATTATACTCGCTGTGCATAATACCACTACCGGCACTCATCACTTGTATATCGCCTGTACTGATAACAGCAGTAGTACCAAGACTATCTTTATGCTCTAAATCACCGGATAAAGGGATAGAAATAATTTCCATATTTTGATGTGGATGCGTTCCAAAACCCATTCCTGGTGCTACTTTATCATCATTTAAAACACGTAAGGCACCAAAATGAATTCGATCTTCATCATAATAATTAGCGAAGCTAAACGTATGATAACTCAATAACCAACCATGGTCGGCTTTTCCTCTTGACGCAGCGGTATGTAGTATAAATTCTGGCATATTATTTTTGTGTAAAATTGAGGCTATATAATTCAAAAAACAATAAGCTATATTAATAAAAAAGCGCTTTTTACAAAGCGCTTATCTAAAAATGTGGATTAACCAACTTTAATTAATTGAACATCAAATATTAAAGTAGCATAAGGCGGTATAGCCCCTCCAGCGCCTCGTGCACCGTATCCTAATTCGTAAGGAATATAAAATCTAAAGGTTGCTCCTTCGTTCATTAACTGAACGCCTTCTGTCCATCCTGGAATTACTTGGTGTAAACCAAAAGTAGCGGGTTGGTTTCTTTTGAAAGAACTGTCGAACACCGTTCCATCTATTAATTTTCCCTCATAATGAACCGTAACCATTGTTGTAGGCCCAGGTTTATTACCGGTTCCAGCTTGCAAAATTTCGTATTGTAAGCCACTTGCTGTTTGCTGCACTTCTGCACGCTTTGCATTTTCTGCTAAAAATTGTTTTCCTGCTTCCATTTGTGCGGTTTTTTTCTGTTGTAAAAGTTCTTGTAATTTAGATGAAGTATCCATTGATTGTATTAGAATAAAGCACAAAAGTAGGGTCTTTTTTTAATTAAAGATATTGTGATTTAATTTTACTTATAAATCGACTAAAAAAATTATCTTTGTTATTCAAATTTATAATCCATGCGCTTTATTGTTACCTCTTCCGTTTTACTTAAAAACCTACAACAAATAGGTGGTGTTATTAGTTCTAATACGGTACTTTCTGTTTTAGAAGATTTTTTATTTGAATTAAAAGGAAATACCCTAACCTTAACCGCAACAGATTTAGAAACCATGATGCGTGTTCAATTAGAAGTGAACGAATCAGAAGGGGAAGGTAGAATTTGTATTCCTTCAAAAATTGTTTTAGACTATCTTAAAAACTTACCAGAACAACCTATTACTTTTTCAGTAAACACGAACGATTTGACTATTGAAATGTCGAGCGATGTGGGTAAATATAAAATAGGTGGTGAAAAAGCAGATGATTTTCCAAAAGAGCCTATTGCTAATGACACTTCATCATTTACCATTTCTTCCATCGGTTTAATCGAAAGCATCAATAATACCTTATTTGCAGTGAGCAATGATACCTTGCGTCCAGCTATGACGGGTGTTTACTTTGAGCTTACCAAAACAGGCATCAACTTTGTATCTACAGACGCGCATCGATTAGTGCAATACAGAAGAACTGATGTGGTTTGCCCGAACGATAATGGATTTGTAGTGCCTAAAAAACCTTTACAACAATTACGATCTACTTTAGCAGCAGATGAAACGATGCTAAAATTATCATACAATAGCAGCCATTTATTTGTGACTAATGAAAAATTGAGCATGAGCTGTCGTTTGATTGATGCTCGTTTCCCAGATTATAAAGCAGTAATTCCTACCGACAATCCATTTAAACTTACCTTAACCAGAACTGAATTTATGAGTGCTTTGAGAAGGGTGAGTATTTTTGCAAATAAGACAACCAATCAAGTTGTTTTAGATATTGCTGGTAATAAATTACAAATTAGTGCTCAAGATATCGACTTCTCTTACGAGGGTAAAGAAAGCTTAGGTTGCCAATACAGCGGCGAAGACATGAAAATTGCGTTCAACGCAAAATTAATGTTAGAGATGGTCAATAACTTAAGTGGCGATCATGTCAACTTAGAATTAAGCACTCCTACAAGAGCTGGTATTTTTAAACCTGTTGATAAAGGAGATAATGAAGAAATATTAATGCTTTTAATGCCCCTTATGGTTGGCGTTTAATTACTAACCCAGTAATAAGAAAAATCCCGCTTCATGCGGGATTTTTTATTGCTATTAATTATCGTTTTAAAAAGGGTAATTGTCTCCAATGCAATTGTTCTTGTTTTATTAAATAAACAAAGAATAAAGCAAAGGCAACCAATCCACTAATGATTTTTAATAATAGGGAATCTAGCTGATGAGCCACATAAGCTTGCACAAAAAATAAAACAGCCGTTAACATTAGATAACTACTTATTTTCTTTACCGCATACGGGATAGGATAATGCTTTTGACCAATGATAAAGGATAATACCATCATTACTGCGTAACAGATAAAGGTAGTCCAAGCGCAAGCAAACATACCATAGCTAGGAATAAATATATAATTAAGCACCAAGGTAATAGTAGCTCCTACCAAAGTGATGATAACTCCATATTTTAAATTGTCACTTACTTTATACCATACTGCTAGGTTGTAATAAATTCCGAGACATACATTGGCCGCCAACAAAATAGGCACCACACCAATACCCGAACGGTAAGTAGGCCCGATATAAAATTTCCATACCTCTAAAAATAGCGCAGTGAATAAAAAAGCAATACATAAGGTAATCACAAACCAATGCATCACTTTAGCATACAATAGTGGCGCTTCTTTTTCTTTTGATTGATTAAAGAAAAAAGGCTCGGCCGCCATTTTAAACGCTTGAATAAATAAGGTAATGAAAATAGCCAGCTTATAATTGAAATTATAAATAGCCGTAGTGGTCTTAGAGATAAGCAGATCTGATGAGACTAATTTACCCAACATAATTCTATCTATTACTTCATTGATCATACCGCCAAGACCAATAATTAGAAAGGGCAAACTGTAGCTGAGTATTTGCTTCCACAACGTCCAATCTATTTTAAAACGAACCGAACTCCATTCTTTCCATAAGAAAAGAAAGGTAAATAGCGAACCCAATAAATTGGCCAACAATAATAATTCTGTTGTAGATAAAGGACCTATCCATTGTGCGTAGCTACTTGTTGGATGTGCTTTGCAATAACCAGGACTATACAATACAAACCATGCGGTAAGCGCTAACGTTGTAAGAATACCTCCAATTTTTATAAACGCATATTTCAAGGGTTGTTCTTGCTGTCTTAATTTAGCAAAGGGAATAGCCGCAACAGTATCCACAGCTACAATAGCAATGGCATAATTTATAAAAACAGCTTTGTCGACTCCGATTAATTGTGCTAAGGAAGCGTTGCAACAAATTAAGCATGCGCTTAATACCAAGGTGCTAACAAAGAGCGAAGTAAAGCTCGTTTGAAAAAGGGTTTGCTTACTTATTTCTTTATTAGCACTAAACCTAAAATAAGCAGTTTCCATACCGTAGGTAAATACAATATTGAGAAAGGTAATAGACGCATATAATAAGGCCATATTGCCATTTGCCGCTTTGCCAGCAGCATCTACTAAGGCATAAGACAGTAAAGGATTTAATAAATAATTAATCAATTTGGCGCCTACATTGCTTAAGCCATATAGGGCTGTTTGACTAGCTAATTTTTTTAATTGCGACATGCGTTGGTATGGTTATTAAACAATTTCCCAGGTATCTTTTCCACGCAATAAAGCATCTAAATCGCCAACACCTTTTCTTGCAACACTATCTTCCATTTGTAAATTCATTTGCTCTTCGTAGCAAGGTCTTTGCGTTTGGTAAAACACACCAAATGGTCTTGGGAAATGATTTTCCAAAGTTGGATCATCAAAGAAACGCGTTAATAGCTGTGCTTTATAATAATCCGTTTCATCATGTATCCACAAACCATCCGTGCCTTCTTCCGCTATATTTACAATAACAGGTTTGTATCCATCTAATCGAATTCCTTTTTGTTGTTGCGCACCAAAAATAAGCGGTTTGCCTTGCTCTAAAAACAATACCTCTTCTGGCTTAGAACTTTTTTCAGTAAATATTTCAAATGCTCCGTCATTAAAAATATTACAGTTTTGATAAATCTCTAAGAAGGAAGATCCTTGATGTGCTTGACTTCTAAGCAGCATCGCTTGTAAATGCTTAGGGTCTCTATCCATACTACGTGCTATAAACGTAGCATCGGCACCCAAAGCTAAGGCTAAGGGATTGAATGGATGATCTAAACTACCTACTGGTGTGCTCTTGGTAACCTTGTTTAATTCTGAAGTAGGGGAATATTGTCCTTTTGTTAAACCATAAATTTGATTGTTGAACAATAAAATATTGACATTAAAATTGCGTCTTAATAAATGTATCGTATGGTTTCCTCCAATACTTAATCCATCGCCATCGCCCGTTACAATCCATACACTCAACTCTGGACGCGTAGCTTTTAAGCCACTTGCAATAGCAGTAGCTCTTCCATGAATACTATGCATACCATACGTGTTCATGTAGTAAGGGAAACGAGAACTACAGCCAATACCCGATATAATAACAATCTGCTCTCTAGGAATACCAATTTGTGGTAAAACAGTTTGCACTTGTTTTAATATAGAATAATCACCACAACCAGGGCACCAGCGTACTTCTTGGTCAGTAGCAAAATCTTTTGCAGTAAGAGTTGGCGTTATTTGTTCGCTCATAAATTAGACGCTAAATTGGGTTGTTAAATATCCCTCAAATTTACGAGGTTTTAGTGGGAGTTTATACTTTTCAGAAATCAATCTTAACTTAGCATTATAATGGATAAGAAACTTACACCAATTGGCATCTTTGATTCGGGTTATGGCGGACTAACAGTTTTTAAAGAAATTGAAGCCTTAATGCCATCCTACGATTATATCTATTTAGGCGATAATGCCCGTGCTCCTTACGGTTCAAGGTCGTTTGAATCGGTATACCAATATACCTTGAGCAGTGTAAAATGGTTGTTTGAACAAGGTTGTCCATTAGTTATTTTGGCTTGTAATACTGCGTCTGCAAAAGCACTTCGAAGTATTCAACAAAACGACTTAGCCAATATAGATCCAGCAAAAAGAGTTTTAGGGGTAATCCGTCCAACGGCCGAATATATTGGTGCACATTCAAAAAGCAAAGCAATTGGGGTGTTGGCTACCAAAGGAACAGTGCTCTCTAATTCTTATTCCATAGAAATACAACATATAGATGCCTCCTTAAAGGTATACCAGCAAGCCTGTCCAACTTGGGTGCCCTTAATAGAAAATAACGAATACGAAACAGCCGGCGCCTCCTTTTTTATTGAGCGAGATGTCAAGAACTTATTAGCTCAAAACAAGGATATAGATACGGTTTTATTAGGTTGTACGCACTATCCCATTATCGAAAAGCAAATTCGAGCTTACCTACCAGCAACAGTTCAACTTATTAGTCAAGGCGCAATTGTAGCTAATAGTTTGGAAGCTTACTTAAAACGACATAGCGCAATGGAGTTGGCGATAAGCAAACACGGAACACAACAATTCTACACCACCGACGATGTACATGATTTTAACCAGCATGCTCCTTTATTCTATGGCAAACCCATAGCTGCGAAGCACCTGCATTTATAACTATTTATTCGTGCAATCCGGTGGATACAAAGTCTTTTTTAGCTTGTTTCTTCTTCAACACTTTTTCCATCCATAACAACATAGCTGGTTGCAAAGTAAGATTTGTAATCATCGCTAAAAATAAGGTAAGCGAGGTAAGATAACCTAAAGATTGCGTGCCTTGAAAATGAGATAAAGCAAATACGCCAAATCCTACAATCAAAATCAAAGAGGTATAAATAATACTCAATCCCGTATCTTGAATAGTTCTACGAACGGTCATTGCAATGTCTTCATCATGCGTAGCTAATTCTTGTTTGAAATTAACTAAGAAGCGAATCGTTACATCAATCGTGATACCAAGAGCCACACTAAAAACCAATACCGTAGAAGGTTTTATGGCAATGCCCAACCAACCCATAATACCTGCTGTAAGCATTAAGGGAACAATATTAACCGTAACAGAAATCAATAAAATTCTCCATGATCTAAACAACATGATCATGCAAGCAAAGATCATAATGAAAGAAAGTATTAAACTATCTCTTAAGCTGTTAATGATAAAGGTAGTGCCTTCTAAAAACACAACACTCGTGCCGGTAAAGGTTAATTTATATTTTGTAGAATCAAAAATAGCATAGGTAAGTGGCTTGATGCTATCCAATAAAATAGGTAAGCGAGCAGAGCCCACATCGGCCATACTAATACTAATACGCGTTTGCTGTTTGGTGCTATCAACAAACGACTGCACTAATTTTTGGAAAATGCTTGCTTTACCACTAGTCGCCGTATCCGATTTTTTTGTTTTTAAATAGGGTTGTAAAAATGCAGCATCAAACATACTTGGTACAGCATAATTACTACTATCGCCATCGTAATAAGCTTGCTTTGCAAACTTAATTCCTTCTGTAATGCATAAAGCGTGACCAATTTCTGGCATTTGCTGTAATTCAGTAACCAACTCATCCATTTTCTGCATCATGTCTAAAGAGATGGCTCCATTCTTACGTTTGGTATCCACCACAATTTCTAAAGGCATGACTCCTTTGAAATTAGTTTCAAAGAATTTTAAATCCAGATATAAAGGGTCATTTTTAGGAAGATCATCAACAATATAACCTACATTTTTTAATTGCACGATTCCAGCTACCGCCACCAAGCATAAAGCGGTAGTAATAGCATAAATCATTTTTCTATGATGGAAAACCCATACCGTTAGAATGTCTAGCATTTTTTGCATGCGTGGACTTTCTAAATAATTGGTATGCTTAGGATTAGGTGGTGCTACAAAGCTGAGCAACACCGGAATGATAATTAGAGAAATAAAGAAGATAGCTAAAATATTAATTCCTGCTACCAAACCAAACTCTTTTAAGATCGCACTTTTCGTAAAGAAAAATACACCAAAACCAATAGCCGCCGTTAGATTGGTAAACAAGGTTACAATACCCATTTTATCTACCATCTGTAAAAGCGACTGGTGTTTATTGGCTGTAGTTTGATAAGAAGTATGATATTTATTTAAAAAATAAACACAATTAGGAATACCAATAACTACAATCAATGGTGGTATTAAAGCCGTAAGAATGGAAATATGATAACCACACAAATGAATAGTACCTACACTCCAGATTACTCCTATACCAACAACCAACATAGAGATAGCCACCGCCACAAAGGATCTGAAGAAAACGATTAAAATAGTTGCGGTAAGTACTAAAGATAAAATTAAAAATAAGCGCATTTCATCTTGTACTCTATCCGCGGTAATAGTGCGGATATAAGGAAGGCCAGAGTAATGAACAGCAATATGTTGTTGAGCCGAAAAAGAATCAACCAATGTAGTAATTCCAGCTACGATAGCAGAGCGTTCTTTAGAATTGATGCGCTCTTTATTTAAGGTTAACGCCATTAAATAAGTATGCGTAGTAGGGTTGTATAAAAAGCCTTTATAGAATGGTAAATTTAAAAAAGTAGCTGCAATACGAGCTACATCTTCTACCGAATCGGTAGTAACCAATCGAATAGATTGAAGCGTATTGGTAGTAGTATCTTTATACAGGTTGATCGCCGAAGGTACACTAAATACATTTTCTACTGCTGCACTTTTTTCTAAGCTGCGCACTAAAGTATTATAGGCCTTAAAAAAAGAAGGATTAAAAAAAGCATCGGTCTGCACCCCAACAACCATTACATTGCCATCTTCTCCAAACTTATTTAAAAAGCTTTTATACTCTTGGTATTTAGGATTGTTAGTAGGTATAGCACTCGTAAAATCATAACTCAAGGTCACTTTACTAGCTTCGATACCCATATAAACCGTAATAGCTAGTAATAGGGCTAATAATGTAAAGCGTCGTTTTAAAATAAAGGCTGCTAAAGAATGCCACATAGTAGAGTAAAATTTGTGGCGCAAAAGTACCTAAATATTTTTACGCCTATTTAAAAAGTTTATTTAAAAAGTGCTTGCGCTCTGTGCAATCGGTCGTTGATAGCACGACCTAAATCTTGATCTGGAAAGCGCTCTGCTATAATTAGGTCTAGACCATAAGCATCTGCTTCTCTTAAGGCCCTAAATAAGTTGGCGGCAGCGGCAGATAAATTATGTTCTGGAGAAAGCGTCCATACTTGAGCACCTTGCAATGCTTCATAAGTATTGCTAAATGCAATGATACCAATTTTTTTAGCTGCATGCTCCTTATACAAAAGAGCGGGGTCGCCAATGATAAGCGGCGTATGCGTGGCATAATGACTTTTTAATTGGCCTGCAGTGGTAGGTACTTGCTCATTATGTGTTTGTAGTTCTACCGAATCGTTGATACAGGCTGCTATTGCTTCCACACTAATACCTCCCACACGGTGCACCACTACTTTATGTTGATCTACACTTACAATCGTACTTTCTAATCCAATAGTGCAAGTGCCGCCATCTAAAATATAGGGAATCTTTCCGTCTAGACCTTGTAATACATGAGCTGCAGTAACCGGACTTACATAACCAAAAGGATTGGCACTAGGTGCGGCTAATGGAAAAGGAAGCTGTTGCAATAACGACAAGCATAAAGGATGATTGGGAACACGAAGAGCTACATACGGACTTCCCGCCGTTACCAAATCGGGAATACAGTCTTTTTTAGGCACTAAAAAAGTAATAGGGCCTGGACAAAACTTTTCAGCTAAAGTAGATAAGAGTGCTGGAATTGTTTCCGCATAATTTGATGCTTCCTTCCAATCTTTAATATGCACTATAAGTGGATTGAAATGCGGACGATTTTTAGCTTCAAATATTTTCAATACAGCATTTTCAGATAGGGCATTTGCTGCCAATCCGTAAACGGTTTCTGTAGGAATCGCTACAACTTCATTTGCGCTTAGAAAATGAATAGCCGGTTCTAATTCCGTTCCAATTTTTGTAGAAAATAAATGATCCATTATAAAATTAAGAAATCATCAGCGTCTTTCAGAAAAGGCAATTGTTGCCTTATATCGTTCAGTTCCGATGCTTCTAATGCAAAGGTAATACCAATTTCTTGATTGCTTAAAGTTGTTAGCCAATTTCCCATTGGGTCAATGACACCACTATGACCAATATAGTGCAAGCCATTTTGATCATCACCAATTCTATTCACCGCCAACACATAACATTGATTTTCTATAGCACGCGCTTGCAATAAAGTGCGCCAAGCATGATCTCTTTTTTCTGGCCAATTGGCTACATAAATGATGGCATCATATTCTTCCTGCTTATTTCTAGCCCAAACCGGAAATCTAAGATCGTAACAGATTTGGATTAAAA
>JAHEFK010000007.1 GCA_024640225.1 Bacteroidota bacterium
CAGAGCAAGTATTGGTTAATGGCGAAGTAACACGTATTGATCAATTGCTGCAAAAAAATGATGCATTACATATAGGCGATCGACTGTTGAAACCGGGTATCATATGGAAGTATTATGCTTACCATAAACCAAGGGGAATTGAATCTACATTAAATAAAAATATTAGTGCTAATCTTGCTGATCATATCGAATTAGAAGAACATTTATTTCCCGTTGGACGATTAGATAAAGCTTCGGAAGGACTTATGTTATTAACAAATGACGGTAGCGTTTATAAAAAGACATTGGCTAAAGATGAGGCAGTAGAAAAAGAATACATTGTACAGGTAGATAAGCCTATTGATATTGCCTTTCAGCAAGCAATGGAAAGGGGTATTGTTATTATGGGACAACAAACATTGCCTTGCACAGTTGAGCTGATAGATGCGTTTACTTTTTCAATCATTTTGATTCAAGGCCTTAATAGGCAGATTAGACGCATGTGTTATAAGTTGGGCTATGAAGTAGTTGCTTTAAAACGAATAAGAATTGGAAGTTTGCAATTAGGTGATTTACAAGAGGGCGCAATGCTAGAAATTACAAAAGGTTCATGGTTATAGCAAATTACAAAAAAAGTCGATTTTATAAGATCGACTTTTTTTTCTAGATTTTATTGTGAGCAATTGCTGTTAGCTGCGAATTAAAGTTGGCTCAATTTTCATATATGGATAATAGGGTAGTAAAGCTAATTGCGTGTGCAATTCGGCTTCATTTTCTGCTACGCATACCATAAAAATGCCCGACATATCTTGTTTAATAAAGGAATGAAGAATGGTTCCTTTGGTTTCTAATTCTATTACGATTGCTTGTTCTTGAGGTAATAGTTGCATTCTCGTCTCGGTATCTAAACCTTGAAGCGTAATGTTGAGCATGAAATTTTGCATGTGAATGAATTTAATTGTTTAGAAATAATTGGAACGTGTTATTTGTTTTTTGCTCTATTAAGATTGTAAATGTAGGTTATTTTGTTTATATCCTGATGTTTTATAAGCAGGTGCTTTTAAGCATTAATTAATTTGTCAATTTCAAATTTGCTCATTTGCATAAAGGCATACATTACTCTAGGTGCTTTTTCAGGATCGTTCATTAAAGCGCCTAAAATTGAAGGTACTATTTGCCAGGAAACGCCATATTTGTCTAGCATCCATCCGCATTTACCCGGTTTCCCTTCTTTTGCAAAATGATCCCAATAATAGTCGATTTCTTCTTGCGAATCGCAGGTGATTACATAAGAATTGGCAATTGAAAATTGGTATTCTGGACCTCCGTTGAGGGCCATGAATTTAGTTTCGTTGAGTTCAAAAACAACTGCCATTGGATTAGCAGAAAGAATTTTGGAGTCTTTAAAAATGGAGCAATAAAAATCGGCAGCTTCTTTAGCTTTGCCATCAAACCATAAACAAGGGAATAATTTATTAGGCATAAAAGGGTGGTTTTTGTAAAATTAAAAAGGGTTGAATGCTCAACCCTTTTTATTGAAATAGTAGTTATTATTATGCAATTTTACGTTGCAAATTAGCATCTATGGCATCTAAGAATTCTTCTGTATATAAATAGTGTTCACCATGATTTACTTTATTACCATGAATACAAACCGCTAAGTCTTTTGTCATTTTGCCACTTTCTACGGTTTCAATACAAACTTGCTCAAGCGTATTGCAGAAATCAATCAGTGCTTGATTATTATCTAGTTTGCCTCTAAACGCTAATCCCCTTGTCCATGCAAAAATAGAAGCAATTGGATTGGTAGAAGTTGGTTTTCCTTTTTGATGTTCACGATAGTGACGGGTAACCGTACCGTGCGCTGCTTCTGCTTCCATCGTTTTACCGTCTGGGGTAATTAAAACAGAAGTCATTAAGCCTAAACTTCCAAAACCTTGCGCAACGGTATCACTTTGTACGTCGCCATCATAGTTTTTACAAGCCCAAACAAAATTACCATTCCATTTTAATGCACTCGCCACCATATCGTCAATTAAACGATGTTCGTAAGTGATGCCATTTTCTTGGTATGCAGTTTTAAATTCATTTTGATAAATCTCTTCAAAAATGTCTTTAAAGCGACCATCATACTTTTTAAGAATCGTATTTTTAGTAGATAAATATAATGGCCATTTTTTACTAAGTGCCATATTGAAACATGCACGAGCAAATCCTTTTATAGATTCATCGGTATTATACATAGCTAAGGCTACGCCATCTCCTTTGTAATCATAAACGGTATGCTCAATGGTTTGTCCATCAGCTCCTTCAAATTTAATTGTCAATTTTCCTGCACCTTTCACAACAAAGTCGGTTGCTCTGTACTGATCACCAAAAGCATGACGACCTACAATAATTGGTGCATCCCAATTGCTCACTAAACGAGGGATGTTATTAATAACGATAGGCTCTCTAAAAACCGTACCATCTAAGATATTTCTGATAGTGCCATTTGGGCTTTTCCACATCTGTTTCAATCCAAATTCTTGTACACGTTGCTCATCGGGTGTAATGGTAGCACATTTAATGCCCACGCCAAATTCTCTGATGGCATTTGCAGCATCTATGGTAACTTGATCGTTAGTAGCATCTCTATGTTCCATACCTAAATCATAGTACTTGATGTCTACATCCATATAAGGAAGGATCAATTTATCTTTAATAAACTTCCAAATTATTCTTGTCATTTCATCTCCATCCAATTCTACTACTGGATTCGCTACTTTAATTTTTGCCATGTTATTTATTGATTTAAAAATATCTTCAAAAATAATAGCTTTATCTTGATTTCTATAATTTATTTTCAAATACGTTTTAGTGGGTAAATATTAGTTGATTTTTTAGGTTTTTTTTAATTTTTTACCTAAGTTTATCATTCTTATAGAACCAACATTTCCATAAATTACCATTATGAAATTTATTTTCAAATCCCTTTTCTTATTTGCAGTATTAGCTAGCAAATTTGTTTTTGCATCCAATTCAATTTGGTTGCCTTTAAACAGTGCACAAGTAGAAACAACGCTAACGGCTGATTTTAATGTAAGTAGCAGTAGCGCTTGGTCTTTTGATTTGGCGCAGATGACTTCTTTATTGCAAACAGTAGGTAATAACCCAAGTAATGCAATTGTATTGGAATTACCTTATCCAGATGGATCCTTTCATAGCTATAAAGTATGGGAATCATCCATAATGGAATCTGGACTAGCAGCTAAGTTTCCGCAAATTAAAACCTATTCTGGTTTTGACATGGCAAATCCAGGTGCGACTTTAAAATTGGATATTAACCCAATTAATTTCCATGCAATGGTATTTGATGGTTCTAGAACCTTTATGATTAATCCAAGAAATAGAAATAATGCCACTATTTATGCTTCATTTTTCAAAAAAGATTTGATCAGAACCTATCAGCAACAAATGCATTGTGAAATTGGCCAAACCGCTTCAGGTCTAGTACCTAATGGTTCGCCTATCACCATTGGCGGTGGTTTACCTGCCTTAAATACAACGGCTCAAAGAACCAATGGAACCGTGCATAAAAAATATCGCTTAGCGTTAGCGTGTACGTACGAATATGCTTGTGCTGTTACAGGCTCTACCACGCCTACGCAAGCTCCTGTATTAGCGGCTATGGTTACTTCTGTTAATCGCGTAAATGGTGTTTATGAAAACGAGTTTGGTGTTACGCTTACATTGGTAAACAATACGAATCTTTTAATCTATTTAACAAGTACTGATCCCTATACAAATAACAATGGTTCAACCATGTTGGGTCAAAACCAAACTACGGTAACAACTACTATTGGTAGTGCTAACTACGATATTGGCCACGTATTTTCAACAGGTGGTGGTGGTATCGCGTCTTTAGGTTGCGTTTGTGGAAGTGTTAAAGCACAGGGCGTTACTGGTTCTCCTAACCCAGTGGGGGATGCATATGATATCGACTATGTAGCCCATGAAATGGGTCACCAATTTGGTTGTAATCATACTTTTAACTCCAATAATGGATCTTGCTCAGGGAATAGAAATAATGCCACGGCATATGAACCATTGAGTGGAACTACAATTATGGCTTATGCAGGCATTTGTAGCCCAGATGATATACAGCAACATTCTGATCCTTATTTCCATGCCGCTAGTTTAGTAGAGGCATCTAAGTTTATAACTACAGGTTCTGGTACTTGCTATACCACGGCAACACCTACTAATCCTACACCATCAACCGTGCCAAGTATATTAGCTACCTATAATATTCCATTTAAAACACCATTTGAATTAACGGCTCCAATTGCTACCGATCCGGATCATCAAGCTATGACGTATTGTTGGGAAGCTTGGAATTTAGGTAATTTTGGAACAGCTTGGACAACGGCATATACGGCAGGACCTAATTTCCGTTCTTTTAATCCAGATACTAGTCGCACACGTGTATTCCCTATGCCAAGTAGAGTGGTAAGAAATACGGCATCTCCCAATTATTTAGGCGAAAAATTGCCTGAAGTAGCTAGAAAAATTACGGCTAAGTTGACGGTACGTGATATCAATAATGGCATTGGCTGTTTTAATTTTACTGATGATTCTGTTAATATTAATGCAATCAATACAACGAATGCCTTTACCGTTCTTACCCCAGCTACAACAGCAACAACTTGGATGGGTGGCACAAATCAAACCGTAACTTGGAATGTAGTGGGCACAACAGCTGCACCGATTAATTGTAATTTTGTAAATATTTATTTGAGTGTAGATAGCGGCTATACATTTCCATATGTTTTAGCTTCACATGTAGCAAATAGTGGTACAGCAACTTTTTCTGTACCCAACATCAATACCACCAATAAAGCTAGGGTAAAAGTTAAGGGCGATAGCAATATTTTCTTTAATTTAAATCCAAGTGTATTTACTATTCAAAAAAATACAAGTTTATCGGCTCCTAATTTAATCGCAGAAGGGGATTCATTAACTATCTGTTCAGGTAAAACTACCACTTTGCATTATGCCGGCCCGACCGGATACGCTGTAAATTGGTTTAATGGAAGCACAACTGATTCTGTAATTTTTGTTCCTGCTACTACCGGTTTCTATACCGTTTCAGCAAATAATGGGGCTAATTTTTACATCGATACTATTTATATAACTGTAAATCCTAGTCCATCAGCTACGGTTTCACCAACAGGCACAACCCTTTTCTGTGCACCAAGCACATTGTTGTTAACCGCAACTACTAATGCAACAGGAGCTAGCTATTTATGGTATATTAATAATAGTCCAATTACTACGGCTACTGCTTCTACTTATACAGCAACAGCGGCAGGAAATTACACGGTGAAAATTACTAGTGTCAATGGTTGTGTTAGCACCTCACCTGCAAGTGTGCTGCTTTCAGGTACATTGACGGCAAGTATTACGGCTACAGGCGCTACATCCATTTGTGCTGGTGGTAGTGTATTGTTGTCTGCAAATACAGGTAATAATTATACCTATCAATGGTATCAAAATGGTGTTGCCATCAACGGCGCTACAGGAAGTACTTATGCCGCTACCACATCTGGCAATTACTCTGTTGCTATCGTTGTAGGCACTTGTAATGCGGCATCCAATATTATTGCAGTATCGGTAAATTCTGCGAGTAACGCACCTATAGTTAATGTAACCGCTTCGGGTAGTACAACTATTTGTACTGGCGCTTCACTTGTTTTAGCTACTAATACAGGTATTAATTATAGTTATCAATGGCAACTAAATGGAGTTGCAATAACAGGTGCAACACAAAATGCATATACCGTAACTTCCGGAGGTTCATACACCGTATTAGTTAGTAATGGTGGATGTAATACCACATCCTCTGCAGTAATAGTTACGCAATTAGCTGACATTTCTCCAATTGCTAAAATTACACCAGCATCTTCAACAGATTTTTGTGCGGGCAATACAGTTGCTTTATTAGCTAATACAGGCACTAATTATTTCTACGAATGGTATTATAATAATAATCTTATTGCTGGTGCTACGGGTAGTATTTACAATGCTTCATTGCCGGGTGCTTACAAAGTGAAAATAACTAACAACGTTTGTACAGGTACTTCTTTGATTACTACACTAACACAACATCCGTTACCGGTTCCTACAATAGGATATGCAAGTGGACTATTATCTATAACTAATCCAGGTTTCAATTCTTATCAATGGTATTTAAACGGACAAATGCTAAGTGGTGCTTATGGAATTTCTTATTATCCAGTGCAAAATGGTGTTTATACTATGCAGGTAACAGACCAATGGAATTGTACCGGTGTTTCTAATGGCATTTTGATTGAAAACTTTACAGGAGTTGCTTCCACTTCCTTGAATAATCAAATTATGATTAGTCCAAATCCTGCACATGAGCAAATACAAATTATTGGTTTAGATCAATCAAGGGTGAAAATTTATAATGCGCTTGGACAAGAAGTGATTAATGTTTTAAATCAAAATACAATTTCAATTGCAGCCTTGTCTGATGGTATTTATATGGTTCATATTTTTGATGAGCATGATAATTTAGTACAAGCACAGAAATTAGTAAAAGAATAAAAAGGTACGTACACCCATAAAAAAAGCGATGCATTTGCATCGCTTTTTTTATGGGTGTTTGTGCATGGCTCCCGATTGGGTGCATATAAAGGCAGCAATGGATACCGCTTTTTCATGCGCTTCTTCAATGCTTAATCCTTGTAGCAGGGAAGCTATATATGCTGCTGTAAAAGCATCTCCTGCGCCTACGGTATCAGCTACAAGTACTGATGGAGTAGGTAATGCAGAACAACAATGACCCTTGTTATTGTAAATTGCACTGCCAGCGGTTCCTTTTGTTATTATTAAAGTATGGATATGCTTGTAATTTTCATTAATAGCCTGAACGATATCCAATTCCTTAGTTACTGTCCAATGGAAAATATTAGGTAATAAGTGCAATTCTTCTTCATTTAGTTTTAATACATTACAGGCAAGCATCGAATTATGAATAAGTGCAGCGGTATAGAAATGCTGTCTTATGTTAATATCAAAAATTTTTAACGCATTTTCAGGAGCCTGTTCTAAAAGGGATAATATCGTTTGTTGCGAATGTTGATTTCGTTGTGCTAAGGAACCAAAGCAAATGGCGGCTGCATTTTTTACTTGCGCAATAAGTTCTTCATTTAGACTGATGAAATCCCATGCTGCAGGGGCCATTATCTCATAATTGGGAATACCCATAGCATCAACGCTTACCAAAACAGTACCCGTTTGGGCCTCATTAAATTGAAGTTGATATTTCACCCCCTTGCTATCTAAAGTAGCTATTAATTCTTCACTTAGTACATCTTTACCGACAGCACTAATCAATATGCTGTCTAAGCCCATTTGGGTACAATGAAATGCAAAATTTGCAGGCGCACCGCCTACTATTTTAGTTTGTTGTTCCGGAAATATATCCCATAGTACTTCCCCAATTCCAATAACCCGTTGCTTTTGCATAAAATTTTTATAATTAAATTAATACATTTGTTCAAATATAATAATTCATTTCATGGTATCCTATACACAACATATTGCTCTTCCAATTTCAAAAGTTTGGGAACATTTTTTATATAAAGTTGAACATCCAGCGCATTTTGTTCCTGGTATTAGTAAAGTTCATATTTTAGAAAAAACAGAGGACTATGTATTGCGACAAATGAATTTAACCAATCCTCAAGGGGAAGAAATTACCCTTGTAGAACGAATAACGCATAAACCCTATGAAGTTCGTTACGCCATAGAAGAGCATCCTAAATACAAAGGGTATGTCTTAAATAAGGCGGAATCAATTTCTGAACAGTTAACAGCAATAACCTATTCCTTATATTGGCAAGATAAGCATACTGGTTCATGGTATGAAGAACTTGACACTGCTAAAAATGCAGTTTTAAAAACCATTTCATTTATGGAACAGCATAAAAGCTAATTATTAAAGAGACAGTTCTCATTCTGATTTTCGCTATTAAATTGTTAATTACGCTTCTTTTATATTAATATACTACTTCGCTTACTATATTTGCACAACTATATGTCTTGGTGTAAAACTAAAATCCTACTTTTAATTACATGTTTGCTTTCTATTGCAATAATAGTCAGTAAAGAGTATGTTATAGTAAAATCAAATACGTATAGTAATACTAATTTAAAGAAACAAACACAAAGTAATGTCGTTTTTGATTTTGAGGCATATTGTGAAACGATAGAAGATGAAGTGCAAGATCAAGATCAAGAGGGTTTTACTAAAATAATCCCTAGAATAATCCATATAATTTATGCTAGTTCTTTTAAAACACGTTACCACTTATCTAATGATAAATTTCTTTCAGAAAATACAAGTTATATAGCCTTCAAGGATTTAACTTATTTAGCCTTTATAGGTTCCTATCGAATTTAAATTACCCTTTGTTAATTATGCAATAACACATGCATTTGTTGCAGTAGTTATTGTATGAGGTTTTTTCAAAACTTCATTACCATTTTTTATTCAAATACATCTTACATTATGAACAAAGTATTAATTGCTTTTTGCATTTTAGCAATTTTATCAGTGGCTTCTTGCAAGTCCAAAAAAGAAGAAAAAGAAGCGGTTGGTAATTATACAGCTACCGTTCCATTAAAAATGGATACCTCTTTTGTAAAAGAATATGTGTCTCAAATCCAATCCATTCAGAATATTGAAATTAGAGCTAAAGTAAAGGGGTTTATTGAGCGAATTAATGTTGACGAAGGTCAGTTAGTTAAAGAGGGTCAATTGCTTTTTACGATACGTCCACGCGAATATGAGGCCGAACTTCAGAAAGTAAAAGCTCAAGTTAGAACTGCAGAGTTGGAAATGCAGAATATTAAAACATTAGCAGATAAAGGTATTGTATCGAAAACAGAATTGTCTTTAGCCATTGCAAAACTAGATGAAGCAAAAGCAGATGAAGCCTTAGCTGCATTATATGTTTCTTATACAAAGATAACAGCACCTTTTAGTGGTGTGATAGATAGGTTGAAATTTAAAGTGGGTAGTCTTATTGATGAAGGCACCTTATTGACTTCCTTGTCGAATAATAAAGAAGTATACGCGTATTTTAATGTTTCTGAGCAAGAGTATTTAGATTTCAAATCGAAGGGGATAACAGAATTAAAAAATGTTGCCAATTTAATTTTAGCAGATGGCCAATTGCACAAATACAAAGGCAGTATAGAAACCATTGAAGGGGAATTTGATAATAGTACTGGCAATATTGCATTTAGAGCAAAATTTCCCAATCCAGAATTGTTATTAAAGCATGGTGAAACAGGGAAAGTTCAATTGCCAATATCTATAAAAAATGCACTCCTTATTCCACAAAAAGCAACCTTTGAATTACAAGATAAGATTTATGTATATGTAATAGATGTTAACCATAAAGTACGTTCTATATGCATTACCATAAAGCAGAAATTATCTAATATTTATATAGTTGATGCTGGATTGAGTGAGCAAGATACCATCTTGCTAGAAGGATTGCAAAGTGTGAAAGAGAATGATGTCATAAAAACGATTTTTATACCAGCTAAACAAGCAATGTCAATAAAATAAAATGATTAAAAAAATTATACACAGGCCTGTATTGGCCATCGTAATATCTCTTATAATAGTATTATTAGGGATATTAGCATTAGTTCAATTGCCAGTAACACAATTCCCATCTATATCACCTCCAAAAGTAAATATTAGTGCAGAATATCCAGGTGCCAATGGAGAATTGATGATTAAAGCTGTCGTTATTCCATTAGAGAGAGCATTAAATGGGGTGCCGGGAGTTAAATACATAGCTTCTGATGCCGGAAATGATGGGGTATGTTTGATTACAGTGGTTTTTAAATTGGGTACAGATCCAAATATTGCTTCGGTAAATGTTCAAAATAGGGTAGCCGCTGTAAGCAATAAATTGCCCCCACAAGTTGTAAAAGAAGGTATTAAAATTTCACGCGAAGAGTCGAATATGTTGATGTATGTGAATTTGTATAGTAAGGATACAAATTTAGATGTCAATTTTCTGTATAATTTCGCTGATATTAATGTGCTGTCTGAGTTAAAAAGAGTAGATGGAGTAGGGTATGCAGATATTCTTGGTAATAGAGAATATGCCATGCGCGTGTGGTTAAAACCAGATAGAATGCTAGCCTATAATATCTCTGCAGATGACGTTTTAAAAGCAATTGATGAACAGAATTTAGAAGCTGCTCCCGGTAAGGTAGGAGAGAGTTCTGGAATGCAGGCGCAAACATTTCAGTATGTACTCAAATATCCTGGTAGATATAACTCTAAAGAAGGGTATGAAAATATAATTTTACGATCTAGTCCAGATGGAGAAATTTTACGGGTTAAAGATGTAGCTGATGTTACATTTGGAAGTTCTTATTACGATTTATATTCAAAGATGAACGGCAAGCCAGCGGCTGCTATTATGATTAAACAATCCTATGGTAGTAATGCAAGTGAAGTAATTAAAAATATTAAATTAAGATTAGAAGATATTAAAAAAACATCCTTTCCAAATGGCATGGAATATGAATTGAGCTATGATGTATCTAAGTTTTTAGATGCCTCCATAGAAAAAGTACTACATACTTTACTCGAAGCATTTTTATTAGTGGCCTTAGTGGTATTTGTTTTCTTAGGTGATTTTAGATCTACTTTAATCCCAGCTATTGCAGTGCCCGTTTCCTTAATTGGTACGTTCTTTTTCATGCAGTTTTTCGGTATTAATCTAAATCTGATTACCCTATTTGCATTGGTCTTAGCTATTGGGATTGTGGTAGATGACGCCATTGTAGTGGTGGAAGCAGTACATGCAAAAATGGAAGAACATGGCATTGGTCCAAAAGCTGCTACAGAAATGGCTATGGGCGAAATAAGTGGCGCCATTATTGCTATCACCCTTGTTATGGCTGCAGTGTTTATTCCTGCAGCATTTATGTCGGGCCCTGTAGGTATTTTCTATAAGCAATTTTCTGTAACCATGGCAACTGCAATTGTTTTATCGGGCATTGTTGCATTAACATTTACACCCGCTTTATGTGCCATGTTGCTTAAAAATAATCATGAGCATGAAAAAAAAGCTACAGTATTAAATAGATTTTTATTTTCATTTAATGAAGGATTTAGAAAACTTCAAGGAAAGTATAAAAATCTAGTTGGTATCATTGTGAATAGAAAAACCATTACGTTTTCTTTACTTATTGCTTTTTGTATGGGCACTTGGTTTATGAGTAATTCTGTTCCCACAGGTTTTATTCCTAATGAAGATCAAGGGGTTTTTTATGGATTAATTCTAACACCTCCTGGTTCCACCCTTGAAAGAACAGAATCCGTTTTGTCCCAAGTTCAAAAAGTGGCAAGTGCCATGGAAGATGTACAATCTGTATCAACGACGTCTGGTTTTGAAATTTTAACGGAAGGAACAGAATCATGCTCGGGAACAGCTTTAATCAATTTAAAAAGTTGGGACGAACGTAAGCACTCCATGACTGAAGTTATGCAAGAGTTAGAAGAACGAACGAAGAATATTAAAGGAGCCACTATTGAATTTTTCCCACCCCCAGCAGTACCGGGTTATGGTGCAGCAGGAGGTTTTGAATTACGTTTATTAGATAAAGCAGGAAGTGGCGATTATAAAAAAATGGAAGCAGTAAATAAGCAATTTGTTGCGGATTTAAGTAAACGAAAAGAACTTACTTCTGTTTTTGGCTTTTATAATGCAAGTTTCCCTCAATATACTTTGAATATTGATAATGATAAAGCTCAACAGAAAGGTGTTTCGATAGACAATGCCATGAATAATTTATCAACTTTAATTGGCAGTTACTATTCTACTAATTTTATAAAATTTGATAGGCAATATAAAGTAATGGTGCAGGCTTTACCGCAATATCGATCGAAGCCAGAAGATCTTTTGAAACTATATGTAAAAAATGATCGTGAAGAAATGGTGCCTTATTCCTCCTTTATGACAATGAAAAAAGTATATGGTTTAGACGAGATTACCCGTCATAATATGTACAATGCTTCTGAGCTTAGTGGTTCGCCTGCCGAAGGTTATAGTAGTGGAGAAGCTATTGAAGCCATAAAAGAAGTAGCTGATAAGAAACTACCAAAAGGTTTTGGTATTGATTGGGCGGGTATTTCTATTGATGAGGTTGCTAAAGGAAATCAAACCCTTTATATTTTTATTATCTCCTTAATCTTTGTATACTTAGTATTAAGTGCTCAATACGATAGTTTCTTATTGCCTTTGCCAGTTATTTTTTCATTACCAACTGGAATTTTTGGTGCCTTTTTATTATTGAAAATTTTGGGTCTTGAAAATAATATCTATGCCCAAATTGCTATGGTAATGCTTATTGGTATTTTAGGCAAAAATGCAGTATTAATTATTGAATTTGCAGTACAAAGGCAAAAAGCAGGTGCTACAAAATTGCAAGCAGCCATTGAAGGTGCTGCAGCTAGGTTACGCCCAATATTAATGACCTCATTTGCATTTATAGCAGGTTTAATACCCTTGGTATTAGCTACCGGGCCAGGTGCTATAGGAAATAGAACAATTGGGGCAGCTGCCGCAGGAGGAATGTTGTTTGGTACTGTTTTTGGAGTCGTAATTGTACCTGGATTATATTACTTATTTGCAAGAGTGCCTAAGCATAGCTTCAAAGAAGAAGTTATAGAATTGAACCATAAATTAACGGATAGCTATGAATAAAAAAATAATTTATAAGAGCATCTATTTGCTTTTGATATGCCTCAGCTTTTCGCAATGTAAATTGCCTCAATTAGAGCAAGCGCCAACGGTGCAATTGCTTCCTAGTGCTTATAATTCAAATACGGATTCAATAAGTTGCGCCACATCAAATTGGAGAACATTTATTAATGATTCATATTTACAAACATTAATAGACATTGCATTAGATAGAAATTTAGATGTGAAAAGTACATTGCAAGATATTGAAATTGCAAGAAATCAGTTTGCTTTTAAGAAAAGCTTATTGTCGCCAAATGTTCACTTTCTAGGAAGCGCTGGTTTGGAAAAGGTAGGTAGATATACTTCACAAGGGGCAGGTGATGCATCAGCAGAAATTACGCCTGGGAAGTTAGTGCCTGAAAAATTAAGCGATTTTCTAACCGGATTTCGAGCGAGTTGGGAACTTGATATTTGGGGCAAGCTTAATAGTTCAAAGAAAGCAGCTTATGCCCATTATTTAAGCACAACGGAAGCCCGAAATTTTGCTAAAACTAATCTCATTGCAGAAGTGGCTTGTGATTATTATGAATTACTTGCATTAGATAACCAACTTGATATCATTCGCCAAACAATAAAACTGCAGCAGAATCAATTAGAGATTGTAAAAGTTCAAAAACTAGCATCTGTAGTAACGGAGTTAGCTGTAAAGCAATTTGAAGCTCAAGTTTTAAACTCTGAGAGCATGGAAGTGGAGCTACTTCAAAAAATTACTATTTTAGAAAATGAAATAAATTTTCTATTAGGTAGGTACCCACAAGCCATAGCAAGGGAAAAGAATCCGTTGGTAACTTTACCTTTGTACATAACTAAAGTAGGTGTTCCTTCACAATTAATAAAAAACAGACCAGATGTACAACAAGCTGCGTTGGAAATGCTAGCAGCGAAATGTGATTTGAAAGCAGCAAAGCTGGAATTTTATCCAAGTGTTAATTTGAGTAGTTCGCTCGGTGCACAAGCATTTAAAACTTCCCTTTTATACACGTTTCCAGCATCTTTGTTATATAATGCAGTTAGCGAAATAACAGCTCCTGTATTAAATCGTAAGGCATTAGTAGCGGCATACAAAACAGCAAATGCACAGCAAATAAAAGCTATTTATGATTATCAAAAAGCGTTGTTGAATGCTTATTTGGAGGTTTCTAATCAATTAGCCATCATAGATAATTTAGAACGCATTTATGATTTAAGAAATAAAGAGGTTTTAGTACTTTCCAAGTCTATTGAAATAGCTACTGATTTATTTAAATCCGCTAGAGCCAATTATTTAGAAGTATTAACGGCTCAACGAGATGCTCTATCTACTAAGTTTGAATTGATTGATGCAAAGAAACAACAATTTCAATCGCTCATAAACATTTATAGATCTCTTGGCGGAGGATGGAAATAGGCAATAAAAAAGAGCAACTGAATAGTTGCTCTTTTTTTGTACCGCGTACGGGAGTCGAACCCGTCATTCCACCGTGAAAGGGTGGCGTCTTAAACCGATTGACCAACGCGGCATTCCCTTTGAATTTGGATTGCAAAGGTATCATTTACTTTTTATTCTTCAAAGTATTTTAGGTTCTTTTTTAAAAAAAAATTAAGCCATTGCATTTATAATAGCTAAAAAATCATTTGCAACTAAGGATGCACCGCCTATTAATCCACCGTCTACATCTTCACATGCAAATAATTCTGCAGCATTATTAGGTTTGCAACTACCGCCGTATAAAATACTAAGCGCATTAGCTATTGTTTCTCCGTATTGAGCATGTATCGTAGCTCTAATATGTGCATGCATGTCTTGTGCTTGTTGTGCACTAGCGGTAAGCCCTGTGCCAATAGCCCATATGGGTTCGTAGGCAATGGTTATATTTTCCATTGCATTAGCATCTAAATGAAACAGGCTATCTCGTAATTGATCTGCAACAAATTGATTATGCGTAGCTTGTTCTCTACTGTTTAAGGGCTCGCCACAGCAAAAGATAATTTGTAATCCTGCTGCAAGCGCTTGGTCTACTTTTTGTGCTAATATGGAGGGGGTTTCGTTAAAATACTCTCTTCGTTCCGAATGGCCAATGAGTACGTAAGGCATACCAGCGTTTTTTATCATTGTTGCCGATATTTCCCCCGTATAAGCGCCATTAGCAAAAGCACTGCAGTTTTGTGCAGCAACGAAAACATTATTGGTTTTACTCACTAGTTCCGATACCATTATACTTTGCAAAAAGGGCGGAGCAAATACAACTTCTTTGTGATGGGGAAGCGCGTGTAGTCCATTGATAACATCCTGAACTAATTGTTTGCCTTCTGCTATAGTAAGGTTCATTTTCCAATTACCTGCGATAATCTTTTTTCTCATCTTTAATATTTGTTTGAAATATAATGTAAAACAGCTTCGGATTCTTTGCTTAAGCATTGATTTCTTCTATTCATCATGGCATTTGCAGTAGCAATCGCTTTTTCAATTTGATGTTTTGTGGCCGTTTGGCCCATTCCCCAAGTAAAGGAGGGTGTGTATTTTTCTGGGAATGCAGATCCAAAAATATTGCAGGCTACACCAATTACAGATCCCGTATTAATCATGGTGTTGATACTCGTCTTAGAATGATCGCCCATGAACAAACCGCAAAATTGCAAACCGGTGGCAATATATTGTTGTTGTGCTTCATCATAAATGGCAACAGGGCTATAATTGTTTTTAAGGTTTGAGCAATTGGTATCAGCTCCTAAATTGCACCAAGCGCCAATTACAGAATTGCCAATAAATCCATCATGACCTTTGTTGGAGTTTTCAAAAAATACACTATTGCTTACTTCTCCACCTACTTTGCATCCTGGACCGATGGTGGTATCACCATAAATTTTGGCACCCATTTTAATAGTGCTTTGCGTTCCTATGGATAATGGACCTCGTAAAAGTGCACCTTCCATAATTTCAGCATTTTTTCCGATATATACCGGGCCGTTGCTAGCATTTATAATACAAGGTAGTAAGACCGCTCCTTCGTCAATAAAAATAGCTTCTGGATTTATAGCCTGTACATAATTTGGTAAGGGAGCAGATGTTTTATCAGAAGTGATAGCTTGAAAATCGGCTTTAATTTGAGTTCCATTTTGAGTGAAGATATCCCAAATCTTATTTAGATAAGATATAGGCCCCGAAAATTCAACTTTAAAAGCTTGTTGAGCTAATTGTAGTAAATTTTCATTAGTATAAATAGCTTCTTGGCTTTTAAATGCAATGAGCAGCTCATTGAAATAAAGCGCTTGACCTGCCTGCAAAGCTATAATTGCTGTTTTCAGTGCATCGCTAGCATGAACAGCGCCATTGATGTACGTTGTAGTAGTTGTAGTAGGGGATGTATAACAGTTTTGTAAATAACTAACTGTTAAGGTTGCGGTATGCTGCACCTTTAAATAATGCTCCCAACGCTCACGCATTGTTAAAATGCCACAACGAATATCTGCTATAGATCTTGTATGGGTAAACGGGAAGAAATGCGCTCTTAGGGGCGTGTCAAAAAGGCAAATTTGCATAAACTAAAAATCCCAACAAAAGTCGGGATTTTTTCGCGTATTTCAATATGTTTAATGTAAGATTATGCTTTTTTAGCGTAACGATTTTTGAATTTCTCAATACGACCTGCAGTATCCACAAATACAGATTTACCGGTGTAGAAAGGGTGTGATTTATGAGAAATTTCCACTTTAATTACTGGATATTCATTTCCATCTTCGTAAACGATGGTTTCTTTTGAATGAGCGCAAGAGCGTGTTAAAAACATATAGTCGTTAGACATGTCTTTGAAAACTACTTGGCGATACTCTTTTGGGTGTATATCTTGTTTCATAGGGTATATTTTTTACATGGATTTTGCCATGTGTGTTAAAAATTGAAATGCAAAGGTATATTTTATATGTTTAAAAAACAAAAAAATACTTAATTATTTAGCTAAAAGCTGCTCTAGATCTTTGCTTGCTTCCTCCGAAGTCATGTATTTGCCAATGATTTTACCTTCGCTATTCATTAAAAAAGCTTGCGGTACAAATTGTATGCCATAGATTTCTGCTGGTTTTGACTGCCATCCACCTAAGTCACTTACATGGGTTGTCCAGCTTAAATTATCTGCTTTTATAGCATTAATCCAAGCGCTTTTGTCCTTATCTAAAGAAACGCTATAAACAGTAAAGCCATTCTTAGCATTTTTAAATTTTTTATCCTTGTAATTATTATAGAGCGCAACTAATTGAGGATTGCTTCTTCTGCATGGTCCGCACCAACTTGCCCAAAAATCGATTAATACGATGCGTCCTTTAGCTACTTCTGATAATTTAATGACTTTGCCTTCTGTGTTGGGGAATGCTAACTCCGGTGCTGCTTGTCCTACTTTAATGGTAGTGTTTTCATATTGGGCATTGGCCATAAAGCTGCATAAGGTAAATGCGCATAATAGAATTGCTAATTTTTTCATAGTTATTGGTGGTTAAGTTTGGGTTTGCAAATTAATTGATTTCAATTGTTAATCCATCATAAGCCAGATAAATATTTTCTGGCAATTGGCTTTGCACTTCTTCGTGCAATCCTAGTTGATGGCTTATGTGGGTAAAGTAGGTTTGCTCGGCTCCGATTTCTTGTGCCAAGGTAATAGCTTCCGAAAGACTGAAGTGAGAAATGTGCGGTTCCTTTCTAAGTGCATTAAGTACTAAAATCCTGGATCCTTTAATTTTATTTTTCTCAGTGTCTGAAATAAAATTAGCATCAGTTATGTATGTGAAATCATTGATTCTGAATCCATAAACTGGCAATTTATAATGTAATACTTCAATTGGGGTGATGACGGTTTGATCTATGCAAAATGGCTGATTTATGATTTCATGAATTTCTAATTCAGGAACGCCTGGGTATTTTTTGTCTGAAAAGGCATAATCAAAATCTTTCTTTAGTACTTGAATGGTAGCTTTATCGGCATATATATCGATAGGCTTTTGAAGTATATAATTAAAAGCACGAATATCATCCATACCTGCGGTGTGGTCTTTATGGCCATGGGTAAAAAGGAGGGCTCTAAGATCGGTGACCTTTTGGCGGAGCATTTGTTGTCTGAAGTCTGGACCTGAGTCTATAACTAAATTACCATTATGCGTTTGGATGAGTAAAGAACTTCTCAGCCTATTGTCTTTTGGATTGTTTGACAAGCAAATAGGACATTGGCATGCAATAATAGGCACGCCTTGAGATGTTCCGGTTCCTAAGAATGTAATTTTCACAGTTTAAATTTCCATTTCACCCTGAGCAGCATTGTCACTTTCTGTAGGCTGGAGTAATAATTGATGATAGAATTTAAGCATTTCGCCACTTAAGTCAGATTCTGTAACGGCTATCGTAGGAACAATCTCTGCTAAGGCATTAATTTTACCTTCAATATTTAAAAACCGATTAATAACGACTATTTTCTTCTCTTCCAATAAGCAATATCCCGAATTGAAGTTACCTTTTTCGTATCGAATGATATAACTCATTTCTTCAAAAAGTTGTTCTAATTTTTTTAATGTGTTTGGCGTATATTTGAAGCTCATTTAAATTTATATTCAATGCTTAAAGTTACAAAATTAGCTATATATTCTTCGATAGTCTTTGCTTTTTTATTCACATCTTCTTCATTTGCACAAAAAAACTTCGAGGACGACTATAGAACTTTTTTTGGGGGCTTATTGTTTGGTACCAATTTTTCGCAAGTAGATGGCGATAATTATGCAGGATATAACAAAACTGGTTTGAACATGGGCGGCATTATGTATGCCCGCCTAAATTCGGACTTGGCAATGAGTATGGAGTTATTGTTTAGTCAGAAAGGATCTTATGGAAGAAATCCAATATTATCTACTGATGGCAACTTTTCTATTTACGATTATAAAATTAAATTGAATTATGCCGAAATTCCGATTATGCTAAATTACTTTGATAGAAGAAAAAGTCATTTTGGTGGAGGGTTTTCGTATTCTCAATTAGTAAGTTCTAGCGAAACATTCCAATCCGACAAAATATATCCCACTTCATTAGATGCTTATCCATTTAAAAAAACAGATATTAATTTCTTGCTTTCTGGTAATTTGCATTTAACTAAAGGCTTTTTCTTAAATATACGATTCCAATATTCCCTCTTCCCAATTAGAACAGAATTGCCTCCTGGATTGAGTAGGAGAGAACAATACTCTAATATGTGGGTAATGCGATTAATGTATTTGTTTTAGTAGAAATTTCAATACATTTACAAAGCCTTAGCTTATGTCAGACCAATATCTAGTTTCAGCCCGAAAATACCGTCCACACACCTTTGAAACCGTTGTGGGGCAAAGTCATATTACTACTACCTTAAAGAATGCTATAAAGCAAAATCATTTAGCACATGCCTATTTATTTTGCGGACCTCGAGGTGTGGGTAAAACATCTTGTGCGCGTATTTTAGCCAAAACAATCAATTGTGAAAACATAACGGGTGATACAGAAGCTTGTGGAACTTGTGAAACCTGTAAATCATTCAGCACCAATTCGTCCTTTAATATTTTTGAATTAGATGCGGCTTCCAATAACTCAGTAGAAGATATTAGAAACTTAACCGATCAAGTTCGTTTTGCTCCGCAATCAGGAAAATATAAAATTTATATTATTGATGAGGTGCACATGCTAAGTACGGCAGCCTTCAATGCGTTTTTAAAAACATTGGAAGAACCTCCTGCTTATGCTATTTTTATTCTAGCAACAACTGAAAAACACAAAATATTACCTACGATATTATCCCGTTGTCAGATCTTTGATTTCAAGAGAATTACCACGCATGATATTGTAGATCATCTGCAACAAATTGCGCTAAGTGAGCACATAGAGGCTGATGCGGCTGCCTTACATGTCATAGCTCAAAAAAGCGAAGGCTGTATGCGCGATGCGCTATCTATGATTGATAGGATTGCTAGCTTTACCAATGCGCATTTGAGTTATGCGGCTACCATGGAGCATTTGAATTTATTGGATGCTGATTTTTATTTTCAAATTACGGATAAATTATTAAGTCAAGATGTAGCTAATACCTTACTTTCTTTAGATGCAATTTTAGAAAAAGGATTTGAAGGTGAAGTTATATTAGAAGGACTAGCAGAGCATTTTAGAAATCTTCTAATTTGTAAAGATGCTCGAATGGCAAAGTTATTAGATGTTCCTAATGATCATAAAGCCATCTATTATGAAAAGGCTAATCAAATGCCTCCATCCTTTATTTTATCGGCAATGAATTTGATCAATGATGCAATTGTTCAGTATAAACAAACAACCAACAAGCGCTTGCATCTGGAAATGACATGTATTAAATTATGTTATTTGCTTCAAACTACAACTCCTGCTGGAGTTGAAAAAAAAAATGAACTAGGTGAAACTCTTGTTATTCCTTCCCCAAAAAAGGAATCAAAGCCTGTCGATATACATACTAAATTGGCAAGCGATCTAGAGGTAGCTACTGAAGATCATCAGGTAGTAAATTTAGATGAAGCGCCCCGTAATGCTATTGTTACAGAAGCGCCCATCACTCCTGATATAGCAGTTGTTGCTGATCAAGAAGTGTCCAATACAGAAAGTAATAATGAGCGTAAAGGAATTTTTGGTCAGAATAAAAATACCAAAAAAGTAAGCTTACAAGTGCTTAATGAGTTAGCGTCTCAACTTTCAAACCCAGTCATAGAAGAAGAAATTGTTTTGGCTCCCATTACGGAAGAGGAGGGTATAGCCGCTTTCGAACAATACAAACAAGCCATTGCTGCAGACAATCAAAATCAAACCTTGTTTCAGCAATTATTAATAATGGAGTTGAAGGTGTTTCCTCCTGATGAGTTGCATTTAGTGTGTCCTGTAGAATTAAATGAGGAATATGCAAAAAACCAACGAGGACAGATGATTCAATTTGTTCAAGAAGTACTAAAACGACCGGTAAGAGTTACGACGTCTTACAAGCCCGATCCAGCTTTATTAGCTAAGCAACCTAAGGCATTGAGTAAACAAGAATTGTTTGATAAAATGAGCGAGAAAAACCCAGATTTGCGATTGTTTAAAGATACGCTAGGATTACAAATTGAATATTAAGCACTATCTTTAAAAATAATTGAAATATTTATACAAAAAATTGAATTTTACTATTATTCGAAAATAGAATTGTTTATTTTTGATACCAAATTAAAATACTAAAATGGCAGAAGCGATTAGAATGCCCTTATTGAGCGACACCATGAAAGAAGGTGTCATTGCTGCATGGCACAAAAATGTAGGTGATATTGTAAAGTCTGATGATGTAATTGCAGATGTAGAAACCGATAAAGCTACAATGGAAGTTATGCCTTATGTAGATGGCACGCTATTATATATTGGTGTTGAGAAAGGTAAGGCAGCAAAAATTAATGAAATTATTGCAATCATTGGCAAGCCTGGTGAGGATATTCAACATTTATTAGATGATGCATCTGCACCTGTTGCGCAAGCAGCACCAGCTTCTGCTCCTGAAGCAATTGCTCCGGTTGCTAGTGCACCTGCTTCGGTTGATTTGAAAGATGCTACTGTTATCAGAATGCCCTTGTTGAGTGATACGATGAAAGAAGGTAAAATTGTAGCATGGCATAAAAAAGTGGGTGATATCATAAAATCTGATGATATATTAGCCGATGTAGAGACGGATAAAGCTACTATGGAAGTAATGCCGTATGTAGATGGTACACTTTTATATGTAGGTGTTAAAGAAGGTGAGGCGGCAAAGATTAATGAAATTATAGCTATTGTTGGTAAAGCAGGAACGGATGTTGCTGCATACCTTGCCAATGAAGGTTCTCAAGTAATTGCTTCTAGTGAAACAACTTCAGCTGCTCCTTCAACTGCAGCTGTTGCAAATAATGCTTTAAGTGGAGCTGCTGCTACTACATCAGTTGCGAGTGGCAATAGAATTTTAATTTCGCCTTTGGCTAAAAAAATAGCTCAACAAAATGGTATTCAATTAAGCGAATTAAGAGGAACTGGAGAGAATGGTAGAATTATAAAAAGAGATATTGATAATTATACGCCGACTGCTCAACAAGCTACTACTGCATCTTCAACCACAGCACCTATAATGAGCCCTAGCTCATCGGTTGGAATGCAAGAATCCTATATTGATACGCCAAATTCTCAAATGCGTAAAGTAATCGCTCAGCGATTATCTGAAAGTAAAAATACGGCACCTCATTTCTACCTCAAAATGTCGGTAGTAATGGATAAAGCAATGGAGGCAAGAACAGCTGTAAATGCTGTAGCTCCTGTAAAAGTATCCTTTAATGATTTAATTATTAAAGCATCAGCTATGGCATTGCGCAAACACCCTGCCGTAAATAGCTCTTGGATGGGAGAAACTACTAGAACTTACCAACATGTTCATATAGGATCCGCTGTTGCAATTGAAGATGGTTTGATTGTGCCAGTAATTCGTTTCGCAGATCAAAAATCTTTATCTGAGATTTCGATAGAAGCTAAACAATTAACTGAAAAAGCAAGAAATAAAAAATTACAACCTAATGAATTTAGTGGCAATACCTTCACTATTTCTAACTTAGGAATGATGGATATCGATGAATTTACAGCAATTGTAAATCCTCCCGATAGCTGTATTTTAGCGGTAGGTAAAATTACACCAACACCAGTAGTTGAAAATGGTCAAGTGGTAGTGCGCCAAATATTAAAATTAACCTTAAGTTGCGATCACCGTGTAGTAGATGGTGCCGTTGGAGCAGCCTTCTTACAAACATTGAAAGCGTTTTTAGAAAATCCGGTTACTATGTTAGCATAATTGCATGCTCATTAAAATAAATAAAAAAGCCAAGCAAGATGCTTGGCTTTTTTATTAAGTATATCCCTAAAAAAAGGAGCACCTAGGTGCTCCTTTTTATGAAATTGGTTTTGATGCAATTAGTGCTTAGTGATTTTTTCAATTCCTACTAATTCGTGATTATCATTGCGTACTTCAAGTAAATAAATTCCTGATGCTACGTTAGATAGATCTAATTTAGTAGTTTGCTCTTTGGTAATGATAACTTTACCAGTTAAATCTTTGATAGTTAATTCCATTAGTTGATTACCACTAATTTCAATAAATCGCTCAGTAGGATTAGGGTACACCTGAATACCGTTTTTACTTAATGAAGATAGTCCTAATGTATTTATAACAACAGGGATTTCAGATACTCCAAAACAACCTGCTGCATTTTCTACTCTCACTGTATAGGAGCCATCTTGCATTGCTGTATAAGTTTGTTGTGTAGCTCCGTTTATCGCTACGCCATATCTAAACCATTGGTAAGACGTATATACTCCCGTAGTAAGTGTGTTGCCTAGGGCTGTTATAACTGGATTTGGCTGTATGAGTAAGTTTGTCGTTACCGAGTTAGAAGTGGTTAAACAAGATCCACTGATGGTTCCATCTACAGTATAAACTCCAGAAACAGTTGATAAGTAGGTACTCGTAATTGCACCTGGTATCGTAACACCATTGCGCTTCCATAAATAAGTATAGTTTTGATTGAAACTTACCGTTAATGCGCAACTTCCGCCAGGGCAAAAATTAGTGTTATTAGCTGGAGCCAATTGCAAATTAGGGCTTGGAATTACCGTTACACTTACTGTTGCAGCAGCAGAATTACAACCACCAGGTGTTGTTAAATAAACACTATAAGTGCCCGATGCATTTGCTGTAGCCGCATTTATTACCGGATTCTGTCCAACAGCTGAAAAACTGTTTGGACCTGACCAGGTATAGGTTGCGCCCGTTACAGAAGAAGTAACACTTAAGTTAATAGGTTGGTTTGCGCAAACTGTTGTTCCCGTCATATTGATTGTTGGAATCGGAGGGATTGATACCGCTGTTAAGGTTACATTATTTATGGTGTTGGATGGACATAAAGCAGGTGTTTTAATATTGATTGCACTGTAAACACCCGGATTTAAACCGCTGATAATATAAGATCCACTTGCATTGGTGGTTATAGATTGTGTATTAACAGCATTACCATTTAATGTATAGTCTAAGAAATAATTGGTATTGGCCTGTAAGCCATTTAATTGGATACTACCATTAGCACTATTACAAGTAGAAGGTTGTGTAACTGTTCCTAATACCATTGCTGGTGTAGTGTTGATCACCACTGTTGTAGGAACTGTTACAGAGCTTAATCCAAATTGATTAGCTTTTGCATAATAGGTTCCAGATTGAGCTGTAGTTGCATTCGTAATGGTAATTGAACTTCCCGTAGCGGTAAAGCTGTTCGGTCCAGTCCAAGTGATAATTGCATTTGGTGAATTTGCAGCATTTGTTGCTGTAAGTGTAAATGAATTACCTGCACAAATGGGTGTATTATTACTTGCTGTTGGTGAACCAGGTGCAACCACTAAATCCACACCGATATCGTCAATGCTAAGGTAAAACGGAGCTCCTGTTGCAACACAGTTTATACCAAAGAAGTAATAGCCCGATGTTGTTGGCGTAAAAGTACCCGTATATTGCTGATAGCTTGTATTTGTTGGATTAGCCACTGTGCCTATAATGGTTGTCATAGCAGCTGAATTTTGAGCAGATCCAACAGCAGCTTTAACATTTGTCCATCCCGAAAATCCATCAGTAATATACCAATATGAAAATTGATATTGACTACCTGCTGTTAAATACAAACCAGGTGTATATATCCAATCATTTGAACCCCAACGGAAAGCTGCAAATTTGCTTCCGCCGGTTGTATGATTAATTCTATTGTATGTCGTTGCTGCTAAATAGGTAGTTACCAATCCACCTAAGCCAGTTGCTGCCATGCAACTAGGAAGGGTATTTACAGATGTAATACTTTCAAAGGTTTCGATATAGGGCAAGTTAGAAGATACTACATTTACTGTAAATGGTGTAGAGTAAGATGTTAAGTTAGAGTTACTGCAGGTAACGGCACAACGATATTGCGTAGAAGCCATCAAGCTCGGTGTTGTATATGTTACTGTATTCGCGCCAGTACCACCAATTGTATTTTGCCAAGCTGAGCCATCGAAGAATTGCCATTGATAGGTTATACCAGATCCAACGGAAACGCCTGTAACAGAAACAGAACTAGTGGCTCCTAAACAAATAGGTGTAGCAGAACCGGTTGCCGTCCCAGCATTTGGATTGCCAGAACAAGGGCCAGATGCAATAACATTAAAATTATAATCTTCTGTTTCCCCAAAGGATAAATTTGTGCTACAAAAATCAGTAGCCAAAGGAACCGTTGCATATTGACATTGTACGCGCATTCTGCGAATACCAGCTAATGCTGTAAGAGGTACCGTAATAGTTGATGTAAATACGCCTGTGCCCGATGTAGGTGATGCGTAAACAGCTTCCCCTGGATCTGCAAAGCTGTTATTGCCATTCCAGTCAATCCAAACTCTAAATCCTTGCCCCCAAGATGAGCCTGATTGCATGCTCAAAGTGATGTTAAGACCTTGTACTTGTGAACAAGATAAGGTGCTATAAAAAATATAATTATTAGCATTGCCATTACAACCTGTATTGTTATTGGTAATATTTGTTGCACCACCAGTAGTAGAAAAGTTATTTATAAAATCAGCTGATGAACAAGCGGAAAGATAAGAAGGTCCGCAATAGGGAGCTTGTGCATACGCATTGGCAAAGCTGAAAATGATAAAAGCAAGGGCAATTATTTGCTTTACTTTCAATGTAATGGGTAGTTTTTTAAACATGGTTCTTTTTTTTGAAGTATTGGTTAGAATACTAATAAATTTCTATGTGTAAAATACATAAGAAAAGTTAAAAAACAAAAAAAAGCTACTCAATAGAGTAGCTTTTTTATCAACAGATTGTTGAATTATTTTTCTTTTAAGAAATCCTGCACTTTATCTTTATGCATGATGTTTTCTTTAAAAGTATATGCGCCAGTTTTTGGACTACGAACAGCTTTAATAACTTTAGTGTAGTTTTTTGCTTCTGCTGCAAGTTTTGGATCTTTTTTGATCGCGGTTTTAGCTGCTTTTGCCATGGTAGTATAGTATTTTTAAATTATTTAATTTCTTTGTGTACAGTTACTTTCTTCATGATTGGGTTGAATTTTTTCAACTCAATTCTTTCAGGCGTATTTTTCTTGTTTTTCGTTGTAATATAACGACTTGTGCCAGCTAAGCCTGTAGCTTTATGCTCGGTACATTCTAATATTACTTGAACTCTATTTCCTTTTTTTGCCATTGTTGCTTAGTTTAAAAACGTTTATATTAGATTTCTTGACCTTTCGCACGTAATTCTTTAACTACATTGTATAATCCGTTTTTGTTTATTGTACGAATTGCATCTGCAGAAAGTTTTAACGTTACCCAACGATCTTCTTCTACTAAGAAGAAACGTTTAGTTTGCAAATTTGGTAAAAAACGACGTTTCGTTTTTCTGTTAGAAAATGATACTTTATTTCCGATGATAGGTTTTTTTCCAGTAACCTGACAAACACGTGCCATGTATATTAATTTTTAGGACTGCAAAGGTGCAACTTTTTTTTATTATAATCAAATAATTTTTTTCTTTTTTTTTGATTTAGGCTAAATTAGGCAGTTTTAGAGCATCTAAATCTTCTAAACCAAGCGTGTTTTCACAATGAAAACCTTCGCCATGGCTAACACCAATACGTTTTCCCAACATGCGACTTCTGCTTTTTAATTGTTCCCAAAATTCCGGGTTTGATATATACGTAAGTTCATTTTGGGCATTTTTACTGTAAAATTGAGAAGTGTAGGCTTCAATAGCGGCTAATTTTTGATCTACCTCTTGACTAATATCTACAATAAAGTCGGGCTCTGAAAAACGATCTTGTAGCATGTGAAAAATTCGCTTTGGTCGCCATGCTATTTGTTCCTCACCTTGATCATTGTAAGTTTTAATTTTGGATAATCCGGCTAAAAAACAAGCATCTTTGATGAGCAATGCCCCGCGTCCATGATCAGGATGCCTGTCGTCTAAAGCATTAGCAATGACTATGTTAGGCTGGTATTTTCGAATATATTGTATGATTTTTAATTTATTTTCTTCATTGTTTTCAAAGAATCCATCTCTGAGTTGCGCGTTTTCTCTAACATGCACGCCCATTATTTTTGTGGCAGCACTCGCTTCTTGATATCGACTCTCTATTGTTCCATTGGTACCTAATTCACCTTGTGTAAGGTCTAAAATACCTACTTTTTGTCCTTTTTTTAGGTGTTTTATAAGGGTGCCAGCGCAACCCAATTCAACATCATCCGGATGTGCCGCTATCGCTAAAATATCTAACTTCATATATAATGATTCTGATTGCAAAAATAAGCCCTTAATTTAACAAAAGCGACATTTATTTGTGGGCTCTATACTGGCGATAATAACCTTTTTGATTAATTTCTTGCACTACTTTTTCAATTTCCTTGTCTTCATTGATGGGGTCGTATCGCTTTCGTAAATTATTATTAAATACAAAGGCGACAGATTGCCATACAATTGCCGAAAAACCACCTTTTAACTCTCGAATAATGCCATAGCAGTCTTTCCCGGTTTCTCGATTGATTAATTTCACTAAAATTGCTCCTTGTGACATCGTTAAATTTTCAAGTTGCCCTTTAAATTTGCTTTTCAACTCAGCTTCTACTTTTTTTAAATAGCTTTTTTCGGCTTTCCTATTCGCAAGTTTATCAAGCTCCTCATCTATGTTTTTTATAACACTAGCTGCAATTAATGCATAAGGGTAAGCTTTGTATACATTATATCGAAGCAATGCGAGTTCACGGTCTTTTTGAAGGTTTGCTTCTCGTTGTTGTTTTATAAATGCAGGAGCATCTATTCGAATGACAACATCGGCTAAATAAAAAGAGGGTAGGGTGTCTCCATTGGGCATAGGATAGGTGCCACAACGGATAGTGTCATTTACACCTTTATCGGCCCATGCATAAGTAAGGGAATAAAGAAACAAAAAGACTATCGCGAATACTTTTTTCATTTGACTAATCGTATTCAAATATACTTTAATTGAACGTTAATTATTTGTCAATACCTATAATAATTTATACTTTTTTAGCACCTTTACAAGGTCCATGAAACGATTTTCTCACTTTTTTTTAGTTAGCTTGTGTTTGCTTAGTTGCCTATCTTGTAGGCAACAAATTGTGGCGCCTGAAACGCATAAAAATAATGAAATGCAACTCATTATTGATAGTCTCTCTGCTCCCGCTATCAATTATATTAAAAAACAAGCGAAGGAGGATCTGGAAAAAAGGCTTATCATGGAAGTACCTTTTAAAATTGATTCAGTAATTAAAATCAAACAAAGTTTATTGTATGTCGATACCGCTCAAAAATAAGTTTCCCAAAGGTATTTTATACTACGATGCTCAATGTTTGATGTGTAGTAAAGCAATTCAATTGCTTCGTAAAAAAGATATACATAATCGTTTAATTATATTGCCAATAACGCACTATATTTCAAAGGACGCCAGGCCTTTAGATAGTGTGGTTTTTATAAATAAACATAAACAAACTTATTTTTATTCTACTGCAGTTATACAATGCCTATATGCTATTGGAGGGCTTTATGCGTTTGCACTTATTGGTTATTGCATTCCAAAATTTTTAAGAGATGCCCTGTATAAGGTTGTAGCTCGTAATAGAAATCGTTTTTTTAAATATTCAACTTGTTCCTTACCTTTAAACAATAAATAGGCCACTATTCAAATGAAGCAGAAAATAAATAAATTAGTGTTGTTAATTGTCATGTTGTTTGTAATTAGCAACTTGAGTTCGGCACAATTAGTTTGTTTTTCGGATGCGGAGAAATTTGATAAAACATTTAATGCTTATTTATTAATTGGAAAAATAAATAAACAAACCTATACCGTTACTAGTTATAATAAGGAATATATGCTTCATATTTACAATGATAAATTGGAGCTGCAGAAGCATATTTTACTCGATTTTTTACCCAATAAATGTGAAAACGTAGAGGCCTTTTTATACCAAAACAGTAGTATAGTATTCTTGTATAAATACATAGATAAAGGTATAGGCTATGCAGAATTTGCGAGCCTTAATTTAGATGGATTGCTAAAAAGGCAGAGTATAGTTTTTGAAAAGAAAACAAGCTTGTTTAAAGGCGATATAACTGAATTTAATTGGGCAATATCAGAAGATAAAAAACAATTTGTTTTGTATAATGCTCAACAGCGTCAAAATTCCTTTCAAATACAGTATTGTTATAATGTAGCCGATTCCCTTTCCGCAATTCATACCGTATCCGTACCTACCAATGAAATAGCATTACTTAGCAAATTTGTGCTTAATAAAGACGGTGTATTGGCAACGTTTATTCAAGATGTATCAGCTTCATTGAATAAACCTTTTTCTCATGCGCTTGCTACCATACATCTAGTTGATGAATCCGTTGGTTTTAGCAGTATTCCTTTGCCTTCAAATGCTTATGCGGTAGAACATCTTGTAACACCTCATCCCGTTAATAACCAATTTTTCTTATCCGTCATTGTAAAGGCAAAAACTAGACAGGCTGTTAAGAACTTACAAATTTACCAAATTGTTGAAAAAGGTGCTAAGGCAAGAATGTTAGCTTCCTATGCCTTTAATGCCAATGAATTATTCGCACAAGCATCGATGTCTTCCAATTTCGACTGGCAGCAATTTCATTTGAATAAAGTGATTTGTAAAAAAGATGGAAGTTTATTTTTAGAACTAGAAAATTATTTTGAAACGAGTAGAGTAGTAAATATGGGTGGTTTTTCTGTAATGGCTTTTGGAAGTGCACCAATGTCTAACACTAAAACTATTAGAGAGTATCATTATGGACCAGCAGCTATACTTAATTTCGATAAGGACGGTATTATTAAGTGGTGTTCTGTAGTAGATAAAGAACAATTTTCTCAAGATGATGAAGGTTATTTTTCATCCTATGCTACCGTTCTTTCTGGTGGTAATTTGCTTTATTTTTATTCAACCATTGGTGCAGATAAAATCAGAGGTCAATTTGTGTCGGTGGATGCTATAACTGGAAAATTAGACTTAGAACCTTTACGCGCTTATAAAAACGAAACAAGTGAATGGATTCCTAGAAATTCATTACAAATAAGTGCCAATGAATTACTAATTCCATGCATTAAAAAGAAACAATTGTATTTAACCAAGCTCATTTTTTAATTTCCCTATAGTGTTTAGTCTTTTTAGAAACAATAACCCTTTTGCTGTTTTATTATTATTGGTATTTGCCTTCTTACTTTTTGCATTGCCTACTTATGTTATTAAGCTTGAACCGATAATTGTACATAATTCCGTACTATTTAATTATATACTTGACTTTGCCAACTGGTTTTTAGGTTCTAATAGAAGTGTATATATTTTTTTATCTTTTTGCTTAACTATTTTTCAAGCCTTATATCTTAATTATTTAGCTGTTAAGAATAAATTATTTAATCAAACAGGTTATTTGCCAGCATTATTATTTGTTTTTTTAGCTACACTATTTAGCTCCTTTAGGGAATTTACAGCTACGCAGTTAGCCTTATGTTTTTTATTGCCGGCGATGAATTTGATCTTTAGCATCGGCTCTAGTCAATCACCAAGGAAGCATTTATTTAATATTGGTTTTTTATTTTCTTTGATAGCGTTGCTTATACAGCCGGCCTATCTGTTCTTTGTTTTAATGTACCTGTGTATTGCCTTCCTTCGACCTGTTTATTTAGTAGAATGGGTAGTGCTTTTACTTGGATTCCTTACCCCTATTTATTTTTTTATTACTATTTTATACTTGTTTGATTTTACTCATTGGTTAGCATTAATCGGTAACATTCATCTTGTACATCTTAAAGATCTTCATATACAAGTTGCAAGCCTAATCTACCTTGGATTTTTTATTCTATTACTGCTAACAGGTATTTACTTGCTGCAAGCTCAATTAACCCTATTAACTATTTATGTAAGACGCTGCTGGGCTATTGTTTTCGGTATGCTAGTTTTTAGTGCTGTTGTTGCTTTGTTTATGCAACAGGAGCAATCGGGTAATTGGTTATTAGTTGTGCCCGCTTCAGCTTTATTGATTTCTAATATTTTTACTTCTGATAAACGAAAGCAATTTGTTACATTTGCTTTTTATTTAGTGTTTGCAACACTTATAATATTTAGATTTTTTTTATAAATAATTATTGAATTATACGAATATGAAATTTGGAGTTATTGTTTTTCCAGGGTCAAATTGCGACAGAGATATGCTGCATGCATTACAAGACGATTTACAACAAGAGGTTATTATGTTGTGGCACAAAGATTCAGATCTTAG
Source organism: Bacteroidota bacterium (assembly GCA_024640225.1). GTDB lineage: Bacteria > Bacteroidota > Bacteroidia > Chitinophagales > Chitinophagaceae > CAIWHF01. The sequence goes on from JAHEFK010000007.1 coordinate 31,194, forward strand.
TATGTTTACCACTGATGATTGCATTATCTTACCCGGAGGTTTTTCTTATGGAGATTATTTGAGATGTGGTGCTTTGGCTAGATTCAGTCCCATGATGGAACAAGTAATAGCCTTTGCTAATAGAGGAGGCAAAGTTTTTGGTGTGTGTAATGGCTTTCAAATTTTATGTGAATCAGGTCTATTACCGGGTGTCTTATTACAAAACGATCATCAAAAATTTGTATGTAAAAATGTTTACATCAAAAATGAAGGTGGCGACAATAGAATTGCTCAAAAAATAGCACAAAAAACCTTAAAGATTCCGGTAGCTCATGGGGAAGGACGCTATTTTGCAGATGATGCTACTATTGCTTCTTTAGAAGCAAACCATCAAGTTATCTTTAGATATTGCGATGAGCAAGGTAATGTTACCAAAGAAAGCAATCCTAATGGAGCCATAAACAATATTGCAGGTATTTGTAATAGTACCAAAAATGTATTTGGTATGATGCCACATCCTGAACGAGCGTGCAGTGATGCGCTTCATAACATAGATGGAAGAGCTATTTTGCAAGCATTGTCTAATTAATATTTATGAAATTTATCAAGTCAATTATTTTTTTTCTTGCTATTGTTTTTGCTGCAAATGGAATATTTGCTCAAAATATGATTGCAGATCCCAGTACATGGACATTTGAAACTAAACATGTCAAAGACAACCATTACCAATTAGTTTTTCATTTACAACTAAAGGAAGGTTGGCACATTTGGTCATTACACCCAGGCGGTGATGGTTTTCAAATTGTGCCTTCGTTTAAAATTAAAAAGAATGAAGCGGTTGTAAAGTTGAGTGCTTTTAAAGAAAAGGGTAATGCTATTACCGAATTAATGGATGGTGTGGATGGTAAAGTGACCTATTTTAAAAACAAAGTGGATTATATTGCTGAATTAGATGTTAATACTAATACGATTTTGACAGGTTCCTATACCTATCAAGTTTGTGATGATAAAATGTGTTTGCCACCTGCTACCAAAAAATGCACCTTTGAAATTAAAGATGCTCAAACTTTAGAGTCAACAAATGCAGCAAAAGATACTAATTCCATAGCAAATACTGAAGCTGCTGGAGCTACTGGAGCTACTGGAGCTACAACAAATGATGCTTCTGAAACAAATCAAACAGTTTTGACTACAAAAGAGGATGCTACCTCTAGTCCTTCTGATCAAAGAAGCAATCTTATGTTGATCATTGAAGGTATTTTAGGTGGACTATTATCAATTATCACTCCATGTGTTTTTGCTATGTTGCCCATGACGGTCAGCTTTTTCTTGAAGCGTTCTAAGGATAAAAAAACAGGTATCAAAGTCGCCCTACAATATTCATTTTCAATTGTTTTAATTTTTACCCTCTTAGGGTTTTTATTAACCTTGGTTAACAATAAGAATATTCTGTACGAATTTTCATCGGATTGGAGAACTAACCTTGTTTTCTTTGGTTTGTTTTTAATCTTTGCCTTTTCTTTCTTAGGAGCTTTCGAATTGAGTTTGCCATCTAAATGGAGCACCTTAACAGACAGCAAAGCTAACATGAATAGCTTTAGCGGTATTTTCTTTATGGCGCTTACCTTGGCAATTGTTTCTTTCTCTTGCACAGCTCCATTTTTAGGTGGATTGATTTCAGAGATTTCTAAAGGTGCACATATTGGTCCATTATTTGGATTTATGGGATATGGAATAGGCCTAGCACTTCCATTTACTTTATTTGCAATTTTCCCTCAGTTGTTGAGTGCATTAAATAAACAAGGTGGTTGGCTTAATGCGGTTAAAGTTACCTTTGGTTTTATTGAATTAGCCCTAGCTTTCAAATTTTTATCTAATGCTGATTTGCAAAAGGGTTGGAGATTGTTAGATAGAGAAATTTTCATTGCCATTTGGGTAGTTATTGCTATTGTACTAGCACTTTATCTTTTGGGTAAAATTCGTTTTTCGCACGATAGCGATTTGCCTAAAAACACTTGGGATCTACCTTATTTAACGGTTACCAGAACCATGTTTGCAATTGCTTCCTTAGTATTTGCAATTTATTTATTACCCGGCATGTGGGGTGCTCCATTAAATGGTATGGGCGCTTTTGTGCCACCTATGGGCACGCAGGATTTTGTGTTAAACTCCGGCGCTCCAAGCACACAAGAGTCCGTTAAAGAGGTGCATACCTATGCAGATAAAATGAAACTATACGAGCCAGAAGCGGTACGTAAATTTGGTTTAGATACTTATTTCGATTACCAAGAAGCCTTAGCGGCATCTAAAAAGTTTAATAAACCTTTGATGCTCGACTTTACCGGTATTACTTGTGTGAATTGTCGTAAGATGGAAACCCAAGTATGGAGTAATGAAGCCGTTTTAAAAATGCTAAAAGAAGATTTTATTATTGTCTCGCTCTACTGCGATGCTACGCAAGTTGAAATTCCAAAAGAAGCACAATTTGAATCTAAGTTTTTAGGTACTACTGTAGAAACGCTTGGTCAATATAATTCCGATTTACAGGCAAGCAAATACAATTCTAATACACAGCCTATTTACTTTTTTGTTGATGGCGACGAACATTTATTAGCAAAAGAGGGCTATAGTTATAATCCTGATGTTGTCATGTTTATAAAGCATTTGAACGCCGTAAAAGCTACTTATAAAAACCTACATCCATAATAAGTAAAAGCTCCGAAAGGAGCTTTTACTATTTCATTATTTTTTTCTAGGATAAAAACCTAGCATTATTATGATAAAGACGATTAACTTAACCCTTACCCAAGAGGTTTGCGCAAATGATGAAGCATTGCAACTTGCCATTGCCCAATATTTACAAATTAATACTAAACAATTAGCTGGATTTAAATTACTTCGTCGCTCTCTAGATGCGCGAGGGAAAATAATTAAATGGGCCTTGCAAATAGAGGCATACATTGATCAAGCCATTGAAGAAACAGCCCCTTTTACGCCCATTTGGAAAGAGGTACATCATGCTCCATTAAATGCAATTGTTGTAGGTGCTGGTCCGGCCGGCTTGTTTGCTGCAATAGAATTGGTAACTAAAGGCATAAAGCCAATTATAATAGAGCGCGGCAAAGAAGTGCGTGCTAGAAGACGCGATTTGGCGGCTATCAATAAATTAGGGGAAGTCAATCCAGAATCGAACTATTGTTTTGGAGAAGGTGGCGCAGGCACCTATAGTGACGGAAAATTATATACCAGAAGTACGAAACGAGGAGATGTGCGAAAAGTGTTACAGTATTTGGTGCATTTTGGAGCAGATCCTTCTATCTTAATTGATGCCCATCCTCATATAGGTACTAATAAGTTACCTAAGATCATAAGTGCTATTAGAGAGCAGCTAATAGCTTGTGGTGCAGAAGTTCGTTTTGACACTAAATTGACCGATATTCATTGCAAAGGGAATGTATTAACCGGCATTGAGGTGAATCAAGAAGAATTAATTCCGTGTACACATCTTATTTTAGCTACGGGTCATTCTGCTAGAGATATTTATACGTTATTAGCTAAAAAAGGAATAGCTATAGAAAGTAAGCCTTTTGCATTGGGAGTGCGTATAGAACATCCTCAATCAATTATAGATTCCGCACAATATAAATGCGCTATAAAACCAGATTGGTTGCCGCCTGCAAGTTATTCTTTAGTAACGCAAGCTAGCGGAAAAGGTGCTTTCTCGTTTTGTATGTGCCCAGGTGGCATTATTGCTCCAGCCGCTACAGCGCCAGGTGAAATTGTTGTAAATGGTTGGTCGCCCTCCAAAAGAAATAATCCATATGCCAATTCAGGCACCGTAGTTACTGTAGATGAACAAGATTTTGCACGCTATGGTTTTATTGGCCCATTAGCCGGCATGCACTATCAACAAATGATAGAGCAAAAAGCTTTTGCAATGGGAGGTGGTTTGCTTAAAGCGCCAGCACAACGAATGATAGATTTTACATCTAATATAGTTTCTACAACTCTGCCTGACTGTTCTTATTTACCCGGTATTGTAAGCAGCTCCTTGCAGGATACTTTGCCAAAAGAAATTACAACAGCCTTAAAAATTGCATTGAAAGATTTTGGAAAAAAAATGAAAGGTTATTATACCAACGATGCGGTATTAGTTGCAACAGAATCAAGAACAAGTGCACCCGTTCGAATTCCAAGAGATAAAAATACGTTAGAGCATATACAGATTAAAGGCTTGTATCCATGTGCCGAAGGTGCTGGATATGCTGGAGGTATTGTAAGTGCCGCTATCGATGGAATGAATTGTGCCCATCAAATTGCACAAAAAGTGATAGTCTAAACTTGACGATTTTGCAGTTGTTTTTATTAATATCTGCAGTAATTGCAGTTATATTTAAGTTGCTATAACTTATTGGCAGATGCTTTTATTTTCTTATGCCAAAATAGCTACAAATTAAGATTGGTATTTATTTTGATATAGTTAGGATAACAATAAAAACTATTAATTATGAATTTAAACAATTTTACCATCAAAGCTCAAGAGCTTATACAAGCATCGCAGCAATTAGCATTTAATTTTCAATCGCCAAGTATAGAAACGGCACATTTACTAAAAGCGATGCTAGAAGATAAAGATGCTCCAATTTCTTATTTGCTTAAAAAGAATAATGTTATACTACCTTCCTTACAAACTAAATTAGATCAAGAATTAGCACGCATTCCAAAGCTAACTACTGGAGATGCTGCTACAACTATATCAAAAGACTTGAACTCAGTAGTGTTGAAAGCAGGCAGTTTGATGAAAGAATTTAATGATGAATTTATCACGGTCGAATTGCTGTTGTTAGCATTATTATCAATTAAGGATGCTACAAGTTCCTTATTAAAAGATCAGGGGCTTACAGCAAACGGGTTGACCATGGCTATTAAAGAATTGCGAAAAGGTGCTAGTGCAGACTCTGCTACGAGCAGTCAAGAGTTTCAATCTTTGAAACGATACGCAATCAACTTAAACGATGCCGCACAAAAGAACAAATTAGATCCCGTTATTGGAAGAGACGAAGAGATTAGAAGGACCTTGCATATCTTAAGTAGACGATCTAAAAATAATCCTATTTTAGTTGGAGAGCCAGGTGTTGGTAAAACCGCTATCGTAGAAGGTTTAGCGCATAGAATTATCAACGGTGATGTACCTGATAATTTGAAATCTAAAGTTATTTATGCTTTAGATATGGGTGCTTTAATGGCTGGTGCAAAATATAGAGGAGAATTTGAAGAGCGCTTAAAAGCGGTGGTGAAAGAAGTGAGTGATAGCAATGGCGAAATTGTACTCTTTATCGATGAGATTCATACCTTAATTGGTGCGGGTGCTATGGAAGGTGCTATGGATGCTGCGAATATTTTGAAACCTGCTTTAGCAAGAGGAGAGTTGCGTGCTATAGGTGCAACAACTTTAAATGAGTATCAAAAATACTTTGAAAAAGATAAAGCGTTAGAAAGAAGATTTCAGAAAGTGATAATCGATGAGCCTAATACCGAAGATGCTATATCAATTCTTCGAGGCTTAAAAGATCGCTACGAGTCTCACCATAAAGTACGTATTAAAGACGAGGCCATTATTGCCGCCGTGGAGTTGTCCCAACGCTATATCAGTGATCGCTTTTTACCCGATAAAGCAATTGATTTAATTGATGAAAGTGCAGCAAAATTGAAATTAGAAATCAATTCTATGCCGGAATCTTTAGATGAATTAGAACGAAAAATTCGACAATTAGAGATTGAACGAGAAGCTATTAAAAGAGAACATGATGACGAGAAGTTAAAAGTACTTTCACAAGAAATTTCTTTATTGCATGTAGAACGTGATACCTTAAAAGCAAAATGGCTGGAAGAAAAATCGTTGGTAGATCAAATCAATAAAGCAAAATCTACTATGGAGCAATTAAAGCAAGATGCAGATAGAGCAGAACGCGATGGTGATTATGGTTTGGTAGCTGAAATTCGCTACGGTAAACTTAAAGAGCAAGAAACGATTATTACGAAGCTAAATGCCGATTTGCAGGAAATGGATAGCCATCATAAACGTTTATTGAAGGAAGAAATTGATGCGGATGATATTGCAGAATTAATTGCAAAAGCTACAGGTATTCCAGTGCAACGAATGCTGCAAAGTGATCGAGATAAACTATTGCATTTAGAAGAAGAACTGCATAAGCGTGTGGTTGGACAAGAAGAAGCTATAACAGCGGTGGCCGATGCTATCCGTAGAGGGAGAGCAGGCTTGCAAGATCCAAGAAAGCCCATTGGTTCCTTTATCTTTATAGGCACTACTGGTGTAGGTAAAACAGAATTAGCGAAAGCCCTTGCTGAAGTATTGTTTGATGATGAATCGATGATGACGAGAATTGACATGAGTGAGTATCAAGAGAAACATAGTGTAAGTAGATTGGTTGGTGCTCCTCCAGGCTATGTGGGTTATGATGAGGGTGGTCAGCTTACAGAAGCAGTAAGAAGGAAGCCGTATTCTGTTATTCTCTTAGATGAGATAGAGAAGGCACATCCCGATACGTTTAATGTACTTTTACAAGTTTTGGATGATGGTCGCTTAACGGATAATAAAGGTAGAGTAGTGAATTTTAAAAATACGGTTATCATCATGACCAGCAATATGGGCTCTTCAATCATTCAAGAGCGATTTGCAGATGTTGATGAAAAAAACATAGCAGCAATAATTGATCATACCAAAGATGAGGTGATGCAATTATTAAAACAGGCTATGCGACCAGAATTTTTAAATAGGATAGACGATATTATTATGTTTCATCCTTTACTTAAAAAAGAAATACGATCTATTATTAAAATTCAATTGCAGCATTTAATACAGCAATTGGCGGCACAACAAATTAATATTTCTTTTACCGATTATGCTATAGATTACTTAGCAGAGCGAGGATTTGACCCGCAATATGGAGCAAGACCTTTAAAGAGAATCATTCAAAAAGATATCATTAACGAGTTGAGTAAGAAAATTATTGCCGGTGATATTGACAAATCTAAGCAATTATTAATTGATGTATTTGATCATCTCATTGTGTTTAGAAACGATACGAAGTAAATGAAAAAACGGATGAGTTTTCATCCGTTTTTTAGTATAGCTTTTGTACTTTTAACATTCAATCACCATTATGTATATACAAAATCAAGAATTTTCCGATAGTGAAACATTGTTAGATATGCTTTTCGATTTCGAATTAGGTAATGCATCTCCGTGGTTGCAATCTACCAAAAGTACCATTGATGCTGCGGTAAGTGCCAATCAGGCTTTTAATGATTTTGTAGCAACCTTATCAGATGAGGAAGAGCGCATGGAAGTGCAAGATGAGGAACGACGACTCCAATTGGCAGCTACATTACAAGAGCAGTTCACAGCATTTGAAGTTAAAAACAATAAGCTTCTTGCAAAAAATGACAAGGAAGTAGTAGTGTTGTACGAAATAGATCTTTATTAAATGAGAACTGTTTTATTATTGGTAATTTCTAATTGCTTTATGACTTTTGCATGGTATGGTCAATTGGCAAATAAAACCAAGCATTTGTCCTTATGGAAAATAGTTTTAATCAGTTGGGCTATAGCTTTTTTTGAATATTGTTTTATGGTGCCAGCTAATAATAAATTTGGCCAATTAGAAGGATTTAATCCATTTCAATTAAAGACTATTCAAGAAGTAATTTCATTAATCATTTTTAGCCTTTTTGCTATTTACTTTTTAGGAGAACCTATCAAATGGAATTACATCGTTGCTTTTGTTTTTATTATCGCTGCGGTTTATTTTATGTTTTTACCTACGCATCGATAGCTGTATTTTTAAAATCTAAGGTTTTTAATTTAGGCGCTTTAAAATAACTAATGGCTACAACTCCAAGGGTCATAATGCCTCCAAATACTACAGCGGGAACGGTGCCCATCCACTTAGCGGTTAGTCCGCTCTCCATAGCGCCTAATTCATTGCTAGAAGTGATGAATATGGTATTGACAGCAGAAATTCTTCCTCGCATATCATCCGGCGTTTGCAATTGTAAAATGGTACCTCTAATAACAACACTAATAGCATCGCAGATACCGCCCAGCATCAATAAGCATAAGGAAAAATAGAAATTGGTTGAAAGTCCAAATAATATGGTGGTTATACCAAAGCCGGCAATGCATATATACATTTTAATGCCCGGTTTTGTTTCTAATGGGATAATAGAAAGAGCTAATAAGGTAATCATAGCTCCAATTCCGGGTGCTGCTCTGAGCCATCCAAACCCCATTTCGCCTACATGAAGTATCTTATCTGCATAAACAGGTAGTAAAGCTACTGCACCACCAAATAATACAGCAAACATATCAAGGGATAAGGCAGCCAATAAAACCTGATTGGTAAATACAAAATGAAGTCCTGCTCGAAGGCTTTTTAAGATAGGTTCTTTCGTTTTCTTTACAATTGCTTGCTTAGGGATTTTGAGCATGCAATACAAGCCAATTAATTGAAAGATTATTACACACAATAAGCTATAGTAATAGCTCATTAAGCCAATGCAAATGCCTCCTAATAATGGTCCAAGTACAGCCCCAGCTTGCCAACTGGTGCTACTCCAAGCTGTGGCATTAGGGTATTGTTTTCTTGGTATGAGCAATCCAAATAAAGAGAAATTAGCTGGACCATAAAATGCCCTTAAACTACCACCGATAAAAACACCCAAATAAATTAGCCAAACGACTGTCTGTTTAGGTACGCTTTGTAGAACAAGATCACTAGCTAATAAGCAATAAAATATAGATAAGCCAATATAGGCAATGATGCAAGTAAGTAATACACTCCTTTTTTCTCTAGTTTCTACGAAATGACCTGCAAATAAAGAACCGGCAACAGCTGGAATTACTTCCCACAAACCTAATAAGCCCAGGGATAATTCACTTTTGGTAAGGTTGTAGACCAGATAACTAACGATGGCTGTCTGCATCATCATTGCCGTGATCATTGTTAATCGGGTAGCGATATAATTTCGAAAGTGTTTATTTCGAAGCGCTTTGTTTTTAATTAAAAATGGAATAACAATTTTCAAGGGATAGTTTTGTGCGAATTTATTCAATATTAATAATGTATTCTACTTTACTTAAGTTATTTTTGTTCACATGAAAGCCCTGCTTCAATTAATACAATTTAGTTTCATACAAGCGATTCAAGAATTAAGAGTGAATCGTTTGCGAACCACACTTTCACTATTAGGCATTAGTATTGGTATTTTTTGTATTATCTCCGTACTTACAGTATTAGATAGTATGGAGCGCAATATTAGAAAAGAAGTAGCAAGCTTAGGTAGTGATGTCGTCTATATCAATAGATGGCCATGGATGGATGAAGGTGGAGAATATAAATGGTGGGATTTTTTAAGACGCCCAAGTATGGGAGTTAAAGAATTGAAAGCTGTAAATGGCTTGCCGCATGTACAGTTTGCAACACTTTGTTTTAGTGAAAATAATGTAACCATAAAAAATAATCAGAATGAATTAAGTGGCGTAAATAGTTATGCCGTTATGCCTTATTTTGAAAATACCCAGAATTTAGAAATACTGAAAGGGCGTTATTTTTCTTCTACGGAATTAGAAGGTGGTACGGCTTGTGGCGTAATAGGTGATAAGCTCTACAACGAATTATTTCCTTCCCAATTAAATCCAATTGGTACCTATGTTTTTTATCATGGCAAGAAAATTAAAATCATAGGATTGCTTAAGAAAATGGGTCAGTCTATGTCTGGATTTGATTTTGATAATGGATTACTCGTGCCTTATTATGTTACCTCTAGTATTCTTGATTTAAAATCATTGCAATACGATCCTATGCTGATTGTAAAAGCAAGCAATGAAAAGTCATTGGAAGAAATGACCTATGAATTGACAGGTGCTTTGCGTGCTATTCGAAAAGTAAAACCCACCGAACCTAATAACTTTGCAATCAATAAGCTCAGTCAAATCTCCGATCGACTGGATACTATTTTTGCGACGATCAATGTAATTGGATTTGTTATAGGCGGATTTTCATTAATAGTGGGTGCTTTTGGCATCGCAAATATTATGTTTGTTACGGTGAAAGAGCGAACCAAAATGATTGGACTGAAAAAAGCTATTGGAGCTCCTGCAGCAACTATATTAATGGAATTTTTAACGGAAGCGGTTATCTTATGTTTATTAGGTGGTTTATTTGGAATAATAAGCGTTTTCCTATTATCTTTGTTAGCTACCTATTTGGCTGATTTTGAAATGGTTTTAACATTAAAAAATATTGGAATTGGAACAAGTATCTCTCTTCTTGTGGGTGTACTTGCAGGCTATATTCCAGCTAAAAAAGCAGCTGCACTTAATCCCGTAGAAGCTATTCGATCTCATTAATTGCTTTCCTTATGAAGATAACTTTATTGACAAAACAGCAGATTGAAAAGAAAATTAATCGTATCGCTTTTCAAATTCTAGAACAACATATAGATGCTTCGGCTATTGCCTTAGTGGGAATTGCAGATGCAGGATTAGTGATTGCATATAAATTAGCAGATGTGCTTAAATCTATTGCTGATAAAGAGGTGCAAGTAATTGCTCTGAGCATGGATAAAAAAAATCCTTTAAACAAAGAAATTACTTTGTCGGCTCCAATTAAAAATCAATCTATTGTTTTAGTTGATGATGTTTGTAATAGTGGTAAAACTTTAGTGTATGCTTTAATGCCGCTTTTACAAGCTGCTCCATCCGCTATAAAAATCGCTGTTTTAGTGGAGCGTAAACATACCGCATTTCCAATTGCACCAGATTTTGTTGGTTTATCAGTAGCTACTACCTTACAGGATCACATTATAGTAGAAACTTCTAATAACGAACTTATTCAAGCCTATTTACAATAAATTCATGAATAACTATACACTCGTAATTCACGGCGGAGCCGGAAATATTCACCCCGGCATGATGGATGCTGCTCTTGAAAAAGAATATCAATTAGCATTGCAAACAGCTTTAAATAAAGGCTATCAGGTATTAGAACAAAAAGGAACAGCCTTAGACGCCGTAGCTGCAGCAATAGTTGCACTAGAAAACAATCCACTTTTCAATGCAGGGAAAGGATCTGTCTTTACTAAAAAAGGGCTGCATGAAATGGATGCATGCATAATGAATGGAGCCGATTTACAAACGGGTGCAGTAGCGGGTGTGAGAAATATTCAAAATCCTATTTTATTAGCAAAAGAGGTGATGCTGCACTCAGGGCACGTATTATTAAGCGGTAATGGAGCAAGCGAATTTGCTATGTCGAGAGGTTTTGCTTTTATGCCTGATGATTATTTTTATAATAAAGAACGATATGATCAATGGGTAGATATTAGGGATACCGATTTTTATCAACTAGATCATAAGGATGATAATCTTAAAGGTACGGCTCCTAATCCAGATTATAAATTTGGAACGGTGGGTGCTGTTGCCTGCGATCACCAAGGCCATATAGCAGCGGGTACTTCTACTGGCGGTATGACCAACAAGCGCTTTGGTAGAATAGGAGATAGTCCTATTGTGGGTGCTGGTACCTACGCGAATGATGCAACTTGTGCTATTTCTTGCACAGGACATGGAGAGTATTTTTTAAGAGCAGTGGTAGCCCATGATATTGCTTGTTTAATAGAGTATAAAGGGCTTAGTTTAAAAGCAGCCTGCGAAGTAGTAGTCTTAGATAAGCTCAAAAAAATGGGCGGAGAAGGTGGTTTGATTGCCGTGAATGCTGCAGGTGATTACGAGTTCTGTTTTAATTCTGCAGGCATGTATAGAGCTGTGAAATCTTCTAAAGGCGAAGAGCTTGTTGCTTATTATGGTCAAGCATCTAAATAAGTAGCTATCATTTTTTCGGTACTAAGCAATTGCCATATTTTTGATACTGCTGCCGATTGATTTCTTTGTTGCCACCATAGATCAATGGTCTTATTATTAAATATACCTCTTTTTTTGAGTTGATTAAGCGCATCAAATGCGTAGTTTTCTATCGTTTTATTATTTGCAAGCCATTGTGCTGTTGGTAATGCAAATCCTTTTTTAGGCATTTGCATATTGGCTGCTAAAATATGTTTTTGAGCAATAGCTCTTAAAACAGGCTTATTCGTATTTTTTTGATAGACTAGAGACGTTTTTAATCGAAATACGGCTGTTGCTAATTCATGATCTAAATAAGGATAGCGGGCTTCCATGCTATGTTTCATATAACTTAAGTCTTCTCTTACTACATGATGATTGCCCACATTATGCTGTAAATCCAATAAACTAATTTTTTCTAAATTGGAAATAGGCAAATGTTCTATGGTCTCAAATTGTTTGGGTGTAGGTAAGGATAAAGGATGTGAAACGAGTTGCTGTAGTTCACTCAGCTGCATTCCCTCATGAAACAAACCATAAAATTGAGAAACCGTTTGTGCCTTCCAAAACTGCTGTAAAGTTTTAGTTTTTTGAAAAGGCAAGGGAGCTATGAAATTCGCCATCCAAGAAAAATGATTGAGTCGCTCCCATTGGTAGATACGCTGATAGTATTGATATCCTCCAAAAAGTTCATCAGCACCAATACCATTAATGACCACTTTAAATTGTTGATCGTGCATAAATCTAGCAGCTAAAACTACGGGTTCAATACTAGTATAAGGAGCTTCAAAATGCGTAAGTGATGCATCTAGGTCTCTCAACAAATCATCTGCATGCAATTCCTGTATATGTGCTTGTAATTTTAAATGGGAGGCAATTGCTTTTGCTTGCGGAAGCTCATTGTAATGTTGCTCGTTTAGTGCTAGTGTATAGGATGCTAAATCGGGTTTATATTTTTTTGCAATAGCCGAAAGGGTGGTAGAATCTATTCCGCCACTGAGCATTGAAATAATTGGCACATCAGCTTTGAGTTGTTTTTTTACAATTTGATGAAGCAATTCTTCTATATGTTCAATTGTGGTATTCGTTCTTTGTAGTTGAGTGAGTTGCAGCGTGTCCCAATAGGTATGGGTTGATGTGTTTTGTGCAACAAGATCAATTTTTAAATAAGTACCTGGGGCTAAAGAATTAATATGTTTAAAACAAGTAGCATGATCAGTACTTTGTTGCCATAGATAGTTAGTATATAGTCCGTTTACATCGAGCTGTTTTTCTAACGAAGGCACTTTGAGTATTGCTTTAATTTCTGAGCTCCAATAGAGTGCCTCTTTGTGTTGACTATAATACAAGGGTTTTATTCCAAAGCGATCTCGTATCAAATAGAGAGTATTGTCTCTTTTATCTAAAAGAGCAATGGCAAACATACCATTCAATTTTTGAATACAGTTGATGCCCCAATGTTGGTAGGCAGTTAAAACCACTTCGGTATCACTTTTGCTTTTAAAGCTATAGCCAGCTTGTTGTAGTTCACTCCTTAGTTCTTCAAAATTATATATAGCACCATTGAATGTAATAGCAATGCTGCGATCATGGTTTAGCATCGGTTGATGGCCAAGAACGCTGGTGTCAAAAATGGCTAAACGTCTGAAGCCCATGCCAATTTGATATTGGCTATTATGGTTTAATGAAGGGTAGGTTGTTTTAATCTCAGCTACGCTGTCTTCATCATGAAAGGAATCCATTGATGATTGATGGATATTGCTTAGTACAAAACCGGCATCATCTGGACCTCTGTGTTGAAGGGCATGCGTCATTAATTGCAATTCATGGGTTTGAATTGCTTTATTAAATTGAAGAATGCCACATATTCCACACATAGTTGTAGATGCTAAAAAACACCTTAAATATAAGGTGTTTTTATTTGTATTATGCGATTAATTTAGGCTAATATAGAAGCAATTCCTGGTAATTCTTTACCTTCAAAATACTCCAACATAGCGCCACCACCGGTACTTACATAACTTACTTTGTCGGACAACTTAAATTTATTTACAGCAGCAACACTATCTCCACCGCCCACTAAAGAAAATGCGCCATTGGCAGTAGCTTGAGCTACCGCTTCGGCAATTGCTTTAGTGCCATTTTGAAAGGCTTCCATTTCAAATACCCCCATTGGTCCATTCCATAATATTGTTTTAGAATTGGCAACAATTTCAGAAAAATGAGCAATAGCATTCGGTCCAATATCTAAACCCATCCATCCATTTTCTATGCTGGTATTGTCTGCAATATTGGTTGCTGCATCTGCTGCAAATTTATCCGCAATTATGCTATCAACTGGCAGATGTATTTGAACGCCTTTGTTTTTTGCGGTAGTCAGTAAAGCTAAAGCCATATCGAGACGATCATCTTCGCAAAGAGAATTACCAATTTGCCCACCTTGTGCTTTGAAGAAGGTATAAGCCATACCACCGCCAATGATAATATGTTGTGCTCTATCCAATAAATTTTCAATTATTAATATTTTATCAGACACTTTAGCGCCGCCAATAATAGCAGTGAAAGGTGCTTCTGCATTGTGCATTACCTGATTAGCCGCTTGTACTTCTTGCTCCATTAAAAATCCAAATGTCTTTTTAGTTTTGTCAAAAAACTGAGCAATGATAGCCGTACTTGCATGCGCTCTATGTGCAGTGCCAAAGGCGTCATTTACATATACATCGCCATAAGAAGCTAATTGTTTTGCAAAGTCGATAGCTCCTTTTTCTTCTTCTTTATAGAACCTTACATTTTCTAATAAGATAATTTGTCCCATTTGTAGGGATGCCGATTGCTCTTGCGCTTCTTTACCTAAGCAATCGTTAATGAAAATTACTTCTTGTCCTAATAATGTACTTAAGTGTTTTGCAACGGGTCCTAATGAAAAATCAGCGAGTGTAAGCGTTGGTTTTTTCTCTATGTCTTTCAAGGGTCTTCCCCAATGGCTCATTAAAATCACGGCTCCACCATCTGTTAAAATCTTTTTTATGGTTGGCAATGCCGCTTTTATTCTTGAGTCATCGCTAATGATGCCATTTTTCATAGGCACGTTAAAGTCTACCCTTACTAAGGCTTTGGTATTTTTAAAGTTGAAATTTTTGAAAGACATACTAAATAAGATTTAAAAAAAAGCCCGAAAGAATCGGGCTTTTAAATGATTTATTTTGAAATTAAACCTGCAAAATATTTTACAGTTCTTACTAATTGAGATACATAACTCATTTCGTTATCGTACCAACTAACTGTTTTCACCATTTGAGTTTCTCCAACGGTGATAACTTTAGTTTGGGTAGCGTCAAAAAGAGAACCGTAAGATATACCAATAATATCGCTACTTACAATTTCATCTTCATTATAACCAAATGATTCGTTTGCAGCAGCTTTCATTGCAGCATTTACTTCTTCAATGCTTACTTTTTTACCTAAAACAGTTACTAATTCAGTTAATGAACCAGTTACTGTTGGTACACGTTGCGCTACTCCATCCAATTTACCTTTTAACGCTGGTAATACTAGACCAATTGCTTTTGCAGCACCGGTAGAGTTTGGAATGATATTTTCTGCAGCAGCACGAGCTCTTCTTAAGTCACCTTTAGGGTGAGGGCCATCTAAGGTATTTTGGTCATTGGTGTAGGCATGAACAGTAGTCATCAAACCTGCTTTTAATTCAAATGAATCATGCAATACTTTAGCCATAGGAGCTAAACAGTTGGTAGTACAAGATGCACAAGAAATAATTGTTTCTGAACCATCTAACTCATGGTGATTAACATTGAAAACAATTGTTTTCATTTCTCCTGTTGCAGGTGCAGAAATTACTACACGTTTAGCACCAGCTTTGATATGAGCCGCTGCTTTATCTGCATCGGTAAAAAATCCTGTACATTCTAAAACAACATCTACATCATGCGCTCCCCAAGGAATTTGAGATGGATCTTTTTGAGCATATATTTTTATGGTATTACCAGCTACTACAATGCTATCATCGGTATGGGTTACTTCAACACCAAAACGACCTTGAGCGGTATCGTATTTTAATAAATGAGCTAATACGTGTGGTTGTGTAAGATCATTGATCGCAACAACTTCAATGCCTTCCATGTTGTATATTTGACGGAAAGCTAATCGGCCAATACGACCGAAACCATTTATGGCAACTTTTACTTTACTCATAGTATTTTTGGTTTAAAGTGAATAGTTAAGAGGGCTCAAAGGTATAATACATTCTATAAATTGCCAACCTATATTTGCTTTTTTTAAGCTATATTTATCAAATTAATAACTTTTATGCAAGATTCTGAATCAAGCTTTTCCATTCAACATCTGAAACGTCTTGAAAATGCTCATATATTCCTTTGGTTAATTAAGGATAGTTGTTGGGTTATGGAATTCAAAGTTCCAGCTTTAGTTATGATTTTCCCAACACTCAGTATGGCTTTTTATTTATTAATTAAATCCTGGAACAATACCTCTGAGCGGATCCATAATTGGGCTATTTGTTTTTGGATTATGGCTAATTCAGTATGGATGATAGGCGAGTTCTTTGATAAAGAACTAAGACCCTATGCCGCTGTTTTATTCAGCATAGGGCTTATGAGTTTGTTGAGTTATTACCTTAGAAAATTATTTTTCAAATAACTTATTCGTAAATAAATTGTCCGTATGGACTTTCGATAACTACTTCTTTCTTAGTGCTAGCTTCTACACGGCCAGAAATTTGCGCATCAATATTAAACGATTTTGCTATTTCAATAATGGAAGCAGCAGTAGTTGCATCTGTGAAAATTTCTAAGCGTTGTCCCATATTAAATACCTGATACATCTCTCTCCAATCCGTTCCTGCACTCGATTGAATAAGTTGGAACAATGGCGGTATTGGTAATAAATTATCTTTAACGATGCGTAATGGTTTTGGCAGATAGTGTAAGCATTTGCTTTGTCCACCACCACTACAATGCACAATGCCATGTATTTGATCGAAATGTTGTTGAATTATTTCTAAAATTACCGGCGCATAGGTGCGGGTAGGAGATAAAATCATCTTGCCAATATCTAGACCGGTTGTTGTCATTTCGGTTAAGAGATGTTTGCCATTATAGACTACTTCATCTGGCAGATTAGGATCTATGCTTTCTGGATATTTTTCTTTGTATATCTTTTGTAGCATTTCATGTCGAGCGCTAGTCAATCCATTACTTCCCATGCCACTGTTGTAGGTGTTTTCATAGCTAGCTTGACCATAGCTTGCTAATGAAACAATAACATCGCCCACATCCATTTTTTCTGTGGTTATTAATTTGCTACGTTCCATTCTACACGACATGGTGCCGTCTACAATTACGGTTCTCACCACATCGCCGACATCAGCTGTTTCTCCACCCATTAAATGAACTTGTATGCCATATTGTGCAAGTGTATCAAAATAGCTTTGGGTGCCATTGATGATGCGGGATATTACTTCAGCAGGAATTAAATTTTTGTTTCTACCAATGGTAGAAGAATACGTAAAAGGACCTACGGCGCCCACGCACAACATGTCGTCTATATTCATGACAATGGAGTCTATAGCAATACCTTCCCATACGCTTAAGTCGCCAGTCTCTTTCCAATAAATATAAGCTAGCGAAGATTTTGTACCTGCGCCATCGGCATGCATTATATTGCAATAAGCTTCATCGCCACCCCAATAATCAGGATATATTTTGCAAAATGCATTAGGAAAAAGTCCTTTATCTAATTTGGCTATTGCTTTATGCACATCTTCTTTTTGTGCAGATACCCCTCTTAAATTATATCTATTATTAGTGCTCATAAAATGTTATTTAGATTCGTTGGTCCATATTTGTGCTAAGTGAACAAGGATTTCACATGCTTTTTCCATGTCTTGTACACTCACATATTCTTGTTTAGAGTGGATGCCCATTTCTCCTGTAAAAATATTAGGGCAGGGAAGACCCATGAAAGATAAGCGAGAGCCATCCGTACCGCCTCTAATTTTCATTATTGCTGGCTCAACACCTGCTTTTTTATAAGCTTGTGCTGCATATTCCATTACTTCTGGATGTTGATCCAGTACTTCTCTCATATTTCTATATTGCTCTTGCACTGTCAAAGATGTTTCTATGCCCGGGAAAGCACGTTCTGTCTCTTTTAAGAGCGCTCGCAATCTATCTTCGTGTTCTTGTAGTTTTTGAGTGTCAAAATCGCGCACAATAAACTGAACGGTTGCTTCTTCCAAAAAACCATCCATGTGCATTGGATGCACAAAGCCTTCATCGCCTTCCGTTGCTTCTGGGCACCATGAAGTAGTTGGTAATAAATCTATAAAATGAGCTGCTGCTTTTAAAGCACTAACCATTTTGCCTTTTGCATACCCTGGGTGTGCACTAATGCCTTTAAATGTTGCTTTAGCACTATTTGCAGAAAAAGACTCACCTTCTAAATGGCCACGTTCTCCTCCGTCTAAGGTATAGCCAAAATCAGCACCTAGTTGCTGCATATCTATTTTCGCCACACCTTTTCCTACTTCCTCATCTGGGGTGAATAATATTCTGATAAGGCCATGTTCCAATTCAGGATGGGAGATTAAATAATTGGCTAGATCCATGATAATAGCTACTCCCGCTTTATCATCTGCTCCTAAAAGGGTTGTACCACTTGCTGTAATGATATCATCGCCTATACGGCTTTTTAAATACGGATGCTGTTCGGTTGTGATGATAACTTCAGGATCATCTGGTAAAATTAGGGGTGCACCGTTATAATGCTTATGCAGGATAGGTTTTACATTCGTTCCACTACAATCTGGTGCCGTATCTACATGTGCACAAAAACATAATACGGGTACTTTCTTTGAAGTTGTTGCCGGAATACTTGCATATACATAGCCAAATTCATCGGTAACAGCATCGCTAATACCCATAGCTATGAGTTCTTGCTGTAAGAGTGCACTTAGATTTTTTTGTTTTTCTGTAGTTGGATGGGTAGTAGCATTGGGGTCACTTTGTGTATCTATTTGAACATAACGCATAAAACGTTCTGTTACGGTATGTTGATAGGAAGGAATGGACATAGTAGAAGTTTACGCAAAGATATTTGATTTTTTTAGTTTAACGAATGGATTAACGGAAGTCTTTATCTTTGTATCAAATTGATGTTATGGATTCTTTGTCAATAGTTAGTTTATCACAAGTGGTAACGGTAAGTTTAACCCTATTTGCGGTTATTGATATGTTAGGTTCCATTCCGGTGCTTATTGCTATTAAAAACAAAATGGGTGATATTCATGCAGGCATGGTCACTTTTGTTTCTGGTGTATTAATGTATTTATTCTTTTTAATTGGAGAGAAAGCGCTTGCTTTTATGGGTATAGACATTGCTTCCTTTGCCATTGCGGGTTCAATTGTAATTTTTATTTTAGGCTTGGAAATGGTTTTGGGTTTAGAGTTTTTTAAAAGTGATGCAAATTTGAAATCAGGTAATGTAGTGCCAATTGCCTTTCCAATTATTGCTGGCTCGGGCACGCTTACTACCATTATGTCTTTAAAAGCGAACTTTCATGCCTATAATATTTTATTGGGTATTGGAGTCAATTTAGTGGTTATTTTCATTGTACTTCGTTCGCTCAATTTTTTAGAGCGTTTATTAGGACCGTCTGGTATTTTAGTGGTGAGAAAATTCTTTGGTGTTATTTTATTAGCCATTAGTGTGAAGATTTTTAAATCGAACTTATTTCATTAATACTGTATTAAAGCAAGTTTAATTCCATTACTTTTGTACACTATGAGTGTGTTTACAACAAAAGCAAATGTGGTTATTACTTGCCACAAAAGAATTGTACCGTATTTAGAACAAGAAGTAATAAATCTTGGTTTCGAAATTGAAGAGCGATTTGTAACAGGGCTTAAGCTCTTTATTACGTTAAACGACTGCATTAAATTAAATTTAAATCTTAGATGTGCTAGTCAGGTTTTGTATAGTCTACATGCATTTAAAGCTGTCGATGCCAATCAAATTTATAACGAATTAGTGCAAATGCCTTGGGAAGAAATTATTCCCAATCCAGGTTACTTCTCCGTTACGAGCAATGTAAGTAATGAAAGTATCAACAATAGCATGTTTGCAAATCTTAGAGTTAAAGATGCTATAGTAGATCGACTTCGAGATATCCGTGATGAGCGACCAAAGACGGGTGCAGCACTTACAGGATCTGTAATACACTTACATTGGAAAGATGAATTTGCAGAAGTGTTTATAGATACTACGGGCGATTCTATTGCTCGTCATGGTTATCGTAAAATACCTGGCTTGGCTCCCATGTTAGAAGGCTTAGCGGCCGCTACTATTTATGCTAGCCGATGGGATAAGAAAAGTCCTTTTATAAATCCTATGTGTGGCTCTGGTACCTTAGCTATTGAAGCGGCCTTAATGGCTACTAATAGAGTGCCCGGTTTGTACAGATCCAATTATGCCTTTATGCATATTTTGGGATATGATGCGGAAGTTTACGAAAAAGAACGTGCTATAATTGAGGCTCAAGTTAAAGAAGCAAAAGTGCCCATTATAGCAAGTGATATAAGTAGTAAAGCAATAGAAAATGCTAAGTTAAATGCAATAGCTGCAGGCGTAGAGGATATGATCAGTTTTGCTGTATGTGATTTTTACGATACGGCTGTTCCAGAAGCAGGAGCAGGTGTAATGATGGTGAACCCTGAATATGGCGATCGCTTGGGCGAGGAAACGGAATTGGAAGCCACCTACGGCAGAATTGGAGATTTCATGAAGCAAAAATGTGGTGGTTATTGGGGGTATGTTTTCACTGGGAATTTAGACTTGGCTAAGAAAATAGGTTTGAAAGCTAAAAGAAGAATAGAGTTTTTTAATAGTACTATTGACTGTAGACTGCTAGAATATGAATTGTATTCAGGCTCTCGTAGAGTAGAGAAATAAAAAAGAGCGACTTATATAGTCGCTCTTTTTTTATAATTGTTTAAGTTGGTTATTACCAAACTTGTGCTCTTGTATTAGGTGCACGATAATTTTTAGTACCCGGTTGGATATTAAATGCTTTGTAGAACGGTTCGAAATTGCTCAACGGTGCATTGCATCTCCATTCGTTAGGA
Source organism: Bacteroidota bacterium (assembly GCA_024640225.1). GTDB lineage: Bacteria > Bacteroidota > Bacteroidia > Chitinophagales > Chitinophagaceae > CAIWHF01. Next base: position 52,257 of record JAHEFK010000007.1, read on the forward strand.
GAGTGAGGATCGGTAATGATTCTTGAAACCATTTCTTCTGGTCGCGTATTTGCTCTCCAAACTTGTGCCCAGCTTAAGAAGAATCGTTGGTCAGGCGTCAAGCCATCAATTGTTTTCCCTTCTTTATATTGCTGTGTTTGTTGAAACGCTTGATAGGCAATAGTTACACCACCCAAATCTGCAAGATTTTCACCAATGGTCAACTCGCCATTTACATGTACCGTATCTAAAACAGTGAATTTATTAAATTGATCAATAACTACTTGTGCTTTTTTAGTAAATAAGGCAGCATCCGCTTCTGTCCACCAATCGTTTAAATTACCATCTGCATCATATTGTCGTCCTTGGTCGTCAAAACCATGGGTCATTTCATGACCAATAACGCCACCAATTCCACCATAATTTACGGCATCATCAGCATCAAAGTCAAAGAAAGGATATTGTAAGATACCTGCAGGGAATACGATTTCATTAAATGCAGGGTTGTAATACGCGTTAACGGTTGGAGGTGTCATGCCCCATTCTTTTTTATCTACAGGTTTACCTAATTTATCAATATTCATTTGGAATTCTAAGGCGCTTGCATTCATAATATTTTGTGCATAGTTATTAGGCACAATTTGCAATTTGCTATAGTCTTTCCAAGCATCTGGATAGCCTATTTTTTTCAAAAACGTATTGAGTTTTATAAGTGCTTTTTTCTTTGTAGCCTCACTCATCCAGTCTAAATGTTGAATGCGATCGGCATAGGTAGCTTGTAAATTATTTACTAATGCTAACATGCGACTTTTTGCTTCTGGCTTGAAGTTTTTACGAACATATTCTTGTCCTAATAATTCTCCAATATTACCATCTACCATAGATAACACTCTTTTCCATCTTGGTTTTTGTTGCTGCTGACCGCGTACGGCTTTACCATAAAACTCAAAGCTAGCTTGGTTATAAGGGCTGCTTAAAAAAGATGCCATACTGTTTACTAAATGAAACTGTAGGTAATTTCTCCAATCGTCTAGTTTTTGCGAATGTAGCATTTCGCTCCATTTAGCAAAATAATTAGGTTGCGCAATGATGAAGCTATCTGCATTTTTAATACCTAAATAATTTAGCAAACGAGTGCTTTCAAACATAGGCATGGCAGCAAAGGCGCTTTTTTCATTGTATTTATTATATAATTTATAAGGGTCTCTCATTTCTACACGCGTCATATGAGAACCCGCTAAAATTGTTTCTAAATCTAATACAGATTTTGCCATTGCAGCGGCTTTATCTTTATTGCCTAGTAAGGTAAAAACCGTTTCCAAGTATTTTACATAAGCATCCTTTATTTTTAAAGTGCGTGCGTCTGTTTTAAAATAGTAGTCGCGGTCGGGCATGCCTAAACCTGCTTGTCCAAATTGGCAAATTTGTTGGGTTACATTTTTATCATCAGGAGAGATATAAAATCCAAATACTGGGCTTAGACCGATGGTATGTTCGTAACAGATTTCTTTTAATAAATCATCTGCATTCTGTAAGCGAGCAATACGCATAAAATGACTGCTTAATGGCGTAATACCAGCTTTTTCGATAGTATTTGTATCCATGCCACTTTTGTAGAAATCGCCAATTTTTTGCAAATTGCTACCTTTTTTTGCATTTGATTTTGCAGCAGATTCAAGAAGCTCATGCAGTGCTTTGTAATTATTTTCTTGCAATTCATTAAAGCTACCCCAGCGTGTTTCTGTAGCTGGAATTGGATTGTTTTTAAGCCAGGTGCCATTTGCATAAAAGAAGAAATTGTCGCCTGGATTTACAGAGAGATCCATATTTGCAGGATCTAGTAATTTTCGTTTACTTGCAATACTTGTTTTTTTCATTGTTTTTGTTGACTGAGCCCATCCTGAATGAGGAATAGATAAGCTAAGGGCAGCCGAAATAAAAAATAGGTTTCTAATATTCATAGATTGGTTTTTAGGTTAACAAATGTAGGTATTTAGAACTAAATTCAGGCTGTTTTAATCGCTATTTATAGGGAAAACATGCATCAAACTTGGGAAAAGAAATTTTTTATGTGTGCCCACTTGTTCACATACATAACGTGTTCTTCTTTTTTCCAATAATTTATAGGTATGGCCATCGGTTGATTTAAATAGACTGTTGGTCGGTAGTTCCTCTACTAAGCTGTAATTTTCGTCTTTTCTATCAAAAGCCATTAAGGCTCTAAATAAGTGAGGATCACTACAAGAACTAGCTCCCGGATTTTTAATATATTTTATTAAGGCTTTTTCTACGCTGGGTGGAAATATATTTTTCCCCAATAGCGGTGCTAATAAATTTGAAAAAAAGGATTTCCATTCTTTACCATGAGGAGATACCTTGTGTTGATGATGCACAAAGGTTATTAAATGAGCAATTTCGTGCAAAAGAGTAATTAAAAAACTGTATTTATTGAGCGTGCCATTGATGCTAATTCTATGGAAGGGTTTCTCAGGTATTGGATTTCGGTAATCGCCTAATACCAGTTTACGATCTTTTGTTATCGTTAAATGGATAGTATATTGTTCTATAAATGGGACTATATAGGCATAAGTGTCATCGGGAAGAAAATTTTGCAAAACCTCAAAGGAAGCTTGTTTTTTTCTCATGCTGTTTATTTTTTTCGCTTATTCATATTAGATAACATGCTGCCATCTAACATAGTGTAAAAAAAGTACATCCCTAATAGCGAAAAAACGGTTGGTTTGTGGAGTCCCTGTTTATTTAGTAAAACATAGAGTAGGATGGAGATGGAGCAAATAACTATTTTCAAAAGCGAGCTAGCATATACTCCATTTACAAAGCCTTGTGCGCTTTTCCCTTCACTCGTTTTTATCATTTTAAGACTTAGTAAGGAGAGTCCGAATAAGATGATATTGCCTATCCATAAAGCTTTAGCATCAAATAAAGGGAATTTTTCATGGATAAAGAAGATTGCAACGGCTAAAACGATAGCTACCAAAAGATGACTTAGGATAAATATTTTTTTCATGTTATTTTTTTGAATTGAGTGATTTTAAAAGAGCATAAAAACAATAGCTCAAGGCCAAAAGCGGTAAGGTTATTATAAATAAGGGTTTGCAATGCCAACGTCCATCCAGCTGTATGCCGCCCCAAACACCTAAGCCAAGAAATATAAACCATTGAATGGTTATGCTTGTGTATTGTAAAATTCGATTAGGATTGAAGTTATTTTCTGCCATGTCTCTTTTTTCTGTTAGCTGCTTTTACTTGAATATTAGCATCTTTTTTAATGGCTTCTGCATTAGGTAGAACATTTTTTTCAGGTAAGGCATCAATTTGCTTCGGCGATAGCGCATTCGTATCAAGTGTAATGACATCTTTACCTTGCACTATTCTGTTGAAATTATTAATAACTAACTGTTGACTTTGAGTATAGTCATTGAGAGAATCTATTTGTTGTTTGAGGTGAATAAGTTCTTTTCTTCCTGCTCCACTAGCATAGCCTGGAATATAATAGCGTAATGGAGTCGTTATAACAAGAAGGTAAGTGAGTAATACGGTGCCTACAAATAAGGAGCTAAAGAGGATATAAACGCTTTTTTTGGTAAGTTTAAACGAGGCCACCTCCATTAAGGTTTCATCATTAATAATAACAAGACGATACGGGTCTTTCGTCCCTTTAAATAGACTAGGTTTGGTATTGAATTTAAAGTGAAATGCCATATGAATAAACTATTGGCAAAAGTAGGATTCTTTTGGGTAAGTTTCTATTTTTTGTTATTATTCGCTTTATAATGGAAAGAATGCTTAGTTTTTTTTATTTTTGGTAGAATTAAGAATACGGTATACTATTTTTACAGTTTCTCCGTTATTTTTAAAGCGTTTTATATTAAAAATCAAAGACTTGTTGAGGAAGCTGCACATTTATTTTATTGTTACTTTACTTTTATTTGCTGTTTATACTGATTCCTTATTTGCTCAGTATAATAAGTCTATAGATTCAAAAGCACTTGCTGCTCATAAGTTAGATAGTATTAAATCTCAGCGTGCACTTTTCTTAAAACAAGTAGAAGTTCAACGAAAAAAGAGAGCCGATAGTATTGCTAATATTCAGCGTTATAAATTAAGTAGACATTATAGGGACAGTATAACTAAAAAAAGGCTTCACAAAGCAGACAGTATTAAACAAGTAAGGCTAGCAATTTTAGACGAACTGAAGCAAGCTCGTTTGCGAAAATTAGACAGTATAAATTTATTAAGGAATCCTAATTATAAGCCTAAAGCTAGGCCATTAACCAATGTAAAATCGCCTAGTAAAAAGTTTGATGTAGCAAAAAATAACAAGCGTTATAACGACAGTCTTTTGTTGATGCAAACCAGTAATGGCAATAAGTCAACTAAAAAGCGACTCAGTAAAGCAGATAGTTTACAAAATGTTAGAAAATTAATATTAGCAGAAAAAGCTGCTCAAAGAAAAGCTCAAATGGATAGCATTGCAGCCATAAGAAAGCAAAAAGCTGATTCTGTACTTCAAATCAAAAAGTCGAAAAATGAGCAGTTGGAGGAGGTGAAGAAAAGGAAAGAGAATATTGCTAAATCTAATGAGAAGAAAAGTGAAGACAAATTTAAGTTGGCTTTAGAATTAAAAATTCAGAAAAAAAGGGAGCTTTTTTCAAATGAAAATATGTTGAAAAAGGGTTGGTATTTTCCAAGAAATTTTATTCAGAATTTATTTACCCGATTTAATTATCATTTTAATGCCCAAAAGAAAATAAAAGAAGCAAGGGCAAATATGGATCGGTTATACGTTGATAAATTTGATACGCTTATTAACTTGTTTACCTACCTACCAAAAGATTCCACCATTTATGGAGCTGATATGGATTCCATAATTCGAAAGGCGTCGTTGGGCATTCAAATTCATGACCCTAGAACCAAATGGGCCGATGATTTGTACTTCTTGATGGGACAAGCCTATTATTACAAAGGGGATTATGAAAATGCCATTGCTGCATTTCGATATGCAATGCTTGTGCAAGATATGTATCCTACAAAAGGAGCTGCCAAACAAGTAAGTGATAAATTATCTGTTGTAAAAAATAAAAAGAAAGGACCATTAGGTTGGTTTGCTCATAAGCCAGTTAAAAATGATGCTATTCTATGGTTGTGTAGGACATTGGTAGAAAATAAAAAATATGGTGAAGCTGAATCTGTATTAGACCTATTAGAATCGGATAAGAAAACGGATCGATTTATGAAAGGCAAGGTAGCCTTAGAACATGCCTATTTAGCCATAAAAGATGAAGATTTTGTGTTGGCTACTGAATCACTAACAAAAGTTGTAGCCACTAAAAAGATGCCTAAAGCAATTAAATTGAGGGCTTCTTTTCTTTTGGCTCAATTGTCATTTTCACAACATGCATATGATAAAGCAGAGCGAGCGTATGCTGCCGCATTGAACTATCATCCTAATTTAGAAATGGATTTTGAAGCTAGAAAGGGTATTGCATTATCTAAAGTCGCAAATAGCAATGTTGATAATAAGGCGCTCAATAGTTTGAAAGAGATGTTGCACGACAACAAATATAGTAACTATCAAGATCAGGTATATTACATGTTAGGTAAATTATCCTTACAGATTGATACTAAAAATAGTGCTATTGCTTATTTTCAAAAAGGCTTACACTTAATAAAAATAGCGCCTTCACAAAAAGCAATTTTATATGCCGCATTGGCTAATGTTTATTTTGATAATGGCAATTATAAAATTGCCAAAACAGCTTTTGATAGTTTAGATAAATATAAAACGAGTGCTGCAAAGCATACTGAAGTTGTGTTAGCGCTTAGTAGATCTAAAGTGATTGATGAAATTGTTATTCCAATTCGATCTATAAAAGAAAAGGATAGCTTAATTCATCTAGCCAATCTATCCGATAAAGAACAAAAGGCTGTTATTAAAAAGTATATTAAACAATTGGAACGCCAACAAGCAGATAGTGTCAACCAAAATAATACGGTCTCGGTTTCTATTCCAACAATTGTTACCAAAGAATCTTCAACATGGTATTTTGGAAATGCTAATCAAATTCAAATGGGTGCTACTGATTTTAAGCGTAAATGGGGTAGTAGGCCTAATGCAGATAATTGGAGGAGAATAGCAAGTATTGGTCAATCTAACGCTGCTGGCTTAAATGAACAAGATGCTAAAAATAACGCTGCCGATACTGCCAATTCAAATGAAAAGGGCTTGCCAACTGAAACATCTTTGTTGAGTTTATTACCTAAGACAAAAATTGAGCAAGAAAAATTGCTTAATCAAATTCAAAAACACTATATCGATTTAGCAAATGCCTTTTTGGATAATTTAGATGATCATAAAAATGCTACCCAATCCCTAGATACTTTGCTCAAGCGATTCCCTAAGAGTTTATATAAACCTGAGGCTTTGTATTTGTACTATAGAATGGCATTAAAAGAAAATAATGTTCGTTTTGCACAAAAAATGGTTACCCAATTAAAAGATAGTTTTTCTCAATCTAAATGGGCAATGTTGGTAAAGCCATCTGCAGACCAGGACTGGAATGTGCAAAATCAACGAAAATTAATGCTTCAATATGATTCTGTGTATACGCTTGTATCGAAACGTAATTTTGATTCATCTTGGTTAGTTTTGGAAAGTATTAATTTGGATAAGTTTTCTGATACTATGAAACAGCGCTTCTATCTGCTGAAAGCTATTACGTACATTGGTTTAAATAAATATGCTACTGCCGATAGTTTTTTTAAAAATGTCAAACCATTTATTAAACAACAAGCTCTTGCAAATTGGGTGCAAGCAGTTGAGCAGCAATTAAGTTTACATACCGTTAAGGATACCATAGTTAAAAAAGATGCTATTACTCCTCAAGTAGTGTATCCTTATACATTAGATTCTAATGCTACTTTTAACGTAGTTATTTACTCCACCTTAAAAGAGTCACTTTTTAATGCTCTTGTTGCGTCTATAAAATTATGGAATACGAATACCTTAAAATCAACAGCACTTAAGGTAGAGGGTATAAAATTGCCCAATGGTACAAATATAATTAATGTGAGTACTTTCCCTAATAAGTCCAGTTCAACACAATATATCATAAGCCTAAGCAATTCCTTTTTGATGAAGCAAATTCCTGCAAGCGATTATGCTATGTATCCTATTTCTAATTATAATTTTACAAAAATCACTAAACCTGAACATTGGTTTTCTTATTTTGATTTTTGGAAAGCTAATTTTTCAACGAAATAGTTTCTTTATTCTTGGCTACGGCCATATCTTTTGCCCGTTCCTTTGCTTATATTTGTTTTATATAATTGTCCCCTTATTTTATGAATACAACTGTTGCTTCCTATAATTTAAATGAAGAAGAAGAAAAGAAATTAATTCTTCGCGAATATCGAGCTTTACTAAGGGCCTTAAAAACGCGTATCAAAAGAGGGGATAAAACCTTGTTGAGAAGGGCATTTGAAATGGCTGTAGATGCGCATATGAATATGCGTAGAAAATCCGGAGAGCCCTATATTTTGCATCCAATAGCTGTGGCTCGCATAGTAGTAGAGGAAATTGGATTAGGAATACGATCTACCATTTGCGCTTTGTTACATGATGTTGTAGAAGATACAGAAATAAGTTTGGAGGATATTGAATCTGAATTTGGATCGCAACTAGCCAAAATTATAGATGGCTTAACTAAGATTTCTAATGTTGTAGATTTAAAAGCAAACACTACGGTGCAAGCTGAAAATTTTAGAAAAATCTTATTGACCCTTGCTGAAGATCCACGTGTAATTTTAATTAAACTAGCTGATCGATTGCATAATATGCGAACCTTGGGTAGCATGAGCAGAGAAAAACAATTGAAAATTGCTTCTGAAACTACCTATTTATATGCCCCTTTAGCACATCGTTTAGGGCTCTATGAAATTAAAACAGAATTAGAAGACTTAGCTTTAAAATATACGCAACCAGATGTATATGTAGAAATAGCAAGAGGCTTGAAAGAAACCAAAAGAGATCGAACGCGTTATGTAAATGAATTTATTAAACCTATCAAAGAAGAATTAACCTTAGCAAATTTAGATTTTGAAATTTATGGTCGACCAAAGTCTATCCATTCCATTTGGAATAAAATGCGCACAAAGCATGTGGCCTTTGAGGAAGTATATGATTTGTTTGCCATTCGTGTAATTATCAATTCTAGCCCAGAAAAAGAAAAAGATGATTGTTGGAAGGTATATTCTTTAGTTACCAATTACTATACACCCAGTCCGGATCGATTGAGAGATTGGATTAGTGTGCCAAAAAGTAATGGATACGAAGCCTTACATACAACGGTAATGGGGAATGCTGGTAAATGGGTGGAGGTGCAAATACGCTCAAAACGAATGAATGATATTGCTGAAAAAGGATTAGCAGCTCACTGGAAATATAAAGAAGGTACAGATCATCAAGCGCAAGAAAACAAATTAGATCAGTGGCTTGTCAATTTGAGAGATATTGTAAGTAATAATGATTCCGATTCGCTTGATTTTATTCAAGATTTTAAACTTGATTTATTTACAGAAGAAATTTATGTGTATACTCCAAAAGGAGAAATGCGTGTATTGCCCAAAGGTGCTACAGCATTAGATTTTGCTTTTGATATTCACTCTGTTTTGGGAGCACGATGTATTGGTGCTAAAATCAATCATAAACTACTCCCTTTGAGTCATGTGCTAAGTAGTGGCGATCAAATTGAAATCATAACTTCTTCTAAGCAAAAACCAAGTGAAGATTGGTTATCTATTGTTACTACGGCAAAAGCAAAAGCTCGGGTGAAATATCACTTAAAAGAAGAGAAACGAGCAATTGGTAATAATGGCAAGGAAATATTACAGCGGAAATTAGATCATTTGTCCTTACCTATGAGTGCGCATAATATAAATGAGTTGTGCCAATTTTATAAAAAAGATTCTTCTTTAGAATTGTTTTATAGTATCGCCGTTGGTGCTTTAGATCTAAGGGAATTAAAAGATATTCCTAGTGCGGGTGGTAAATTGCATTTACCCTTTAGGGATATAAAAAATGATATAAAAGGATTGACACCAGAGGAAGTGCTCACGTCTACTAATCCTCCTAAGGGTACGGAGTTAATCATCTTTGGAGAGCATTCCGATAAAGTACTTTATAAATTAGCAGCTTGTTGTCAGCCTATTCCAGGTGATGACGTATTTGGGTTTGTTACGGCTGGAGAAGGATTAAAAATACATCGAGCCGATTGTCCCAATGCCCCACAACTTTTGGCGCATTATGGACATAGGGTTATTAAAACTAAGTGGGCTAAAAATAAAGAGATTACCTTCTTGGCCGGAATACGCATGGTAGGATTAGATGATGTAGGGATTATTCAAAAAATTACCAATATTGTTTCCGGTGACTTGAAAATCAATATGTCTTCCATGAGCATCGACACCAAAGAAGGCCTTTTTGAAGGCAGTATCAAAGTGTTTGTGCATGATCGTGAAGAATTGGATATATTATGTGATCGATTATCTAGAATACAAGATATTCATACGGTAGAGCGTATTGAACAAAAAAATGATTAAACTATGAGTTATATACTATTAGAAAAAAAATTGAAAGAAATTGCTGATTTGCAATATGCAATTGCTGTCTTACATTGGGATCAAGAAACCTATATGCCTATTAAAAGTAGTGCATCTCGTTCAAGACAAATTGCTACTTTATCTACATTGGCGCATCAAAAAGCATGTTCTGAAGAACTTAAAAATACCATTGATGCAGCCTTAGAAGAAAATTTAACCAAGGAGCAGAAAGCTAATGTAAGTCTTGCTTTAAAAGACTATACAAAAGCAGTTTTGTTGCCAGAAGATTTTGTAAATCGATTAAGTTTGCATACCAGTGAAGCATATCATGCATGGGTAGCAGCAAGAAAACAAAATGATTATAGTTTGTTTCAAGAGGCTTTAACTACCATGATTGAGCTTAAACGCGAACAAGCTTCTTTTTATAAAACAGCGCACCCTTACGATGCTCTTTTAGATGAATATGAACCAGGTGCTACTGTAGCACAGTTAGATCCTCTTTTCAAATCGTTAAAAGAACAGCTTTTACCTTTATTAAAAACTATAAAACAAGCGGAGCAAGTAGACAATTCATTTTTACATAAGTATTATTCACAGCAACAGCAATGGGATTTTTCCATGCAAATTTTGCAACATATTGGTTATGATTTTGAAGCTGGTAGACAAGATTTTGCAGAACATCCATTTACTACCTCTTTTTCATCTCAAGATGTAAGAATTACAACACGTGTAGATGAATATGATTTTTCAAATTTATTGTGGAGCTCTATTCATGAGGCTGGGCATGCATTGTATGAGCAAGGTTTGAGAGACGATATGTATGGTATGCCTATAGGTAGCGCATGCTCTTTGTCTATTCACGAGTCTCAATCCCGTATTTGGGAAAATAATATTGGTAGAGGTATTCATTTCTGGCATTATTGGTTCCCTATATTGCAACAGCAAGTAAATGGTTTTGAAAATAGTTCGTTTCAAGATTTTTATGCAGCTATTAATAAAGTTTCACCTTCTTTAATAAGAACCGAAGCCGATGAATTGACGTATCATTTCCATGTTATGATTCGATATGAATTGGAAAAAGGACTGATAGAAGGAACCCTACATCCCAAAGACCTCAAACAAGCATGGAACGATGCATATCAAAATTACTTAGGCGTTTGTCCGCAAGATGATGTAACAGGTATTTTACAAGATATACATTGGAGCCATGGTAGTTTTGGTTACTTTCCTACGTATTCGTTAGGTAGCTTATATGCTGCCCAATTTTATGCTTTTGCAAAGCAAACGATACCTAGTTTAGAAAGTGCTATTGAGCATGGGGATACCAAGGACTTTTTAAATTGGTTGCGAAACTCAATCCATACTTTTGGTCGCCGTTATACTTCTGATGAATTATGCAAATTAGTTACAGGCTCCTCGCTAGATACCCAATATTTTTTCGATTATGCCCATAATAAATACAAAGACATCTATAAGTTTTGATGACTACTAGCTTATTTAATACCGAATTGAGCTTGGAGGAAAGAACCTTCCTTCAAGATAGTTATCAGAAGCATAAAAGAAGATTTATAAAGAATACATTATTTATAACTTGTATAGCTTTTCTTATAGCAATAAGTTCGTTGTTTAAATTTGATATGGAAACGAAGCAAGTATACCTCAATTGGTTTGTTTTTGCTTGCGTGCAAATCGTTTTGATTAGTATTGTTGCAATAAGTGCTCTGATAGCCTTCTTTGTCAAAATTCATCCATTAAAGAAAGATTATTTGTGCAACTATAAATTAATTGAAGTGGTAACGATCACTAAGAAGGTGCATATGAAAGCTACCAATACCTTTCATTTTTATGTGCTATCTGCATTTCGTTTGTCCATTGAAGTAGACCAAGTTATATTTGATCAATATGAAGTAGACGATGAGCTTAATTTAGAATTAAGTTATTATTCCCATCGCTTTTTGGGATGTTATTAAAAAAGGCTACCCAATCGGTAGCCTTTTTATTTTATCCATGTAATTCACTCAAATAGCGTTCGGCGTCTAATGCGGCCATACAGCCACTTCCTGCAGCTGTTACGGCTTGTCGGTAGTTTTTATCTTGTACATCGCCACAAGCAAAAATGCCAGGCATATTAGTTTTAGAGGTGCCTGGTGTAGTTAAAATATATCCGTGATCATCTAATTCTAAAACATCTTTAAATAAATCTGAATTCGGTTGATGCCCAATAGCAACAAAAAATGCTTGTACTGGAATAATTGATTCTTGATTTGTTTTATTATTTAAGACACGCATATGGTCTACTTTATGCTCACCTAAAATCTCTAAGGTTTCAGTATTCCATAATACCTCTATATTCTCTGTTTTCAATACACGGTCTTGCATAACCTTACTTGCTCTCATTGTGTCCTTTCTGATAAGCATCGTAACTTTATTACATATTTTAGATAAGTATAAAGCTTCTTCGCATGCGGTATCGCCTGCACCCACTATTGCTACATCTTTTCCTTTGAAGAAAAATCCATCGCATACAGCACATGCCGAAACTCCATGGCCATTAAGTCGTTGTTCCGATTCTAAGCCCAACCATTTTGCTGACGCTCCTGTTGCAATGATAATCACATCCGATTCTATGGTGTGCTCCTCATCAATAGTAGCAACGTAAGGTCTTTTAGAGAAATCAATACTCGTTACCATGCCCCATCTAATATCCGCGCCCATGCGTTTAGCTTGTGCTTCAAAGTCCATCATCATTTGAGGACCCATTATGCCTTCTGGATAGCCAGGGTAGTTTTCTACTTCCGTAGTGATGGTTAATTGTCCACCAGGCTGAATGCCTTGATATAATATTGGATTTAAATTTGCTCTAGAAGCATATATTGCTGCTGTATATCCTGCAGGACCAGATCCTACAATAAGTACGTTTGTTTTTTCGTTTGCCATGATTATTTAATTTGGATAAACAAAATACGATTTTTTATTTAACTACAATAATTGTTTTAAAACTAGTTCCATAACCAGCCCATACGCCAAGGGCTCCATTGCTGATATTGGACATGATGGCTGATGGAGAAGAAAAAGGATTGCCTACGGAATTCGTTGAAAACTCTAGGGTATTCCAGAAATTATAGACTGCTTTTTCAATTGCACACCATTTCACTTGAACCGTATCGCCTATTATAAAATTGCCAAATTTCTTGGTGCTGGTATCATTGATTTTATCATATCCCTTTTCAATACGTACATCAATACCATTGCCATTGATTACTTCATCGTTATATACCGAGTTTCTACCCGTAAAAAAAGGTTCTTTATTTCTTTTTGTAAAATACCTAACATAATTGCCTAAGGTATCGGGATCGGTATAGCGAGCAAATATATTCACCTCATTAGAGTCGGGACTACCAGCATTAATTCTCTTCACAGTCCATATGGAATCTAGGCTTTTCACAATAGGGATTTTTGTACTTGCCTCATATACTTTTCCTAGGTACTGAATTTTTAATTTATAAATTTGACCAGGCACACCAACAAAATTGCTGTCTTGCGGTGCAACTTGGTAACTGTTGTTTTGTTCAATTAATTGAATGGTTCTAGTAGCGTCACTTACTTCAACAATAGCACCTCTTACAATACTATTCAATACCGTATTTAGATTAAGAGGATCGGTAACACCGATAGCATTCGTTAAAAACACAATCGGGGGTTTACCCGTTTCAATTTGTCCATCTACAACCAATTTCTTAGTTTCAGAATTGTTTAACTGAAAGGAAACTGTTTTTTCACAACTACTTAAAAAAAATAAGCAGATTAATAGGTATGCGTAATTTTTAGAGATAATTGCCATCGTTGGTATAGAGTAAGGGTTTCAATTTATGATTCAATTCAAAGTAATCGTAATATTTTTTTAAGGTATTCCAAAACTTCTGCTTGAAAGGATCGTTTTTATATTCCACATATAAATAACTCATCGCAGATTTATTGAAACGAGTAGGGAAGATGTGAATAGGTATATTCTCTTGTCCGTTTAATCGAGCCATTAAACATGTAATGTATAGTTGAGAAATCAATACATCAGTCATAGGTATACAGCCAATAGTAACACATCCACCATGTATGTAAATATTGCCTCCTAGTTTTGGACTGTTGCTCATTGTTCTATCCACTAAATTGGGATAGCTAATAAGCATTGATAAATAATATTCACTGTGTGGATTGAATTGATCTATATAATAAATTCCTTCGGGTACTTGTCGATCTCCTTCAAATTGCTTTGGACCCAACAATCCAGATAAGGCGCACACTCTATAAGTTTTTACTAATTTATACTCTTCTGTATTGGTGTCTCTTGCCCATAATTCCAATTCGTTTTGGTATTTGAAGGAACGTAGATAAATATCTTTAGGTGGAAACTTTAAGTTCTTCTTGGTGAAATATTTCTTTATAGTATCCTGGTAGGTGTTCATAGCTTGCTGAACCCTTGGTTGTGACAACTGACTTGCTTTAAACGCCTCCATATTTGTTTGAGCATTTACTGTCTCCGTAAAGATTAAATAAAAACATACAAATAAAAAGTATCGAAAATTCATTATGATTTTTTTTAGCTTAACAAAGGTAGGGAAGCTAGACGGATTTTATTTTATTAAATCGTGAAAGAAAACAAAAAAAGGTGCCTCTTGGCACCTTTCTTATTTTCCGTTTTTTTTATAGATTTCCTCTACTAGCTTGTTCGCGTTCAATAGATTCGAATAAGGCTTTAAAGTTACCTGCTCCAAAGCTTTTAGCTCCTTTACGTTGAATGATTTCATAGAATAAGGTAGGTCTATCTTCTACTGGTTTAGTGAAAATTTGTAATAAATAACCTTCTTCATCTCTATCCACTAGTATTTTCAATTCTCTTAAGGGTTCTATTGATTCGTCAATCTTTCCTACACGGTCTAATAAATCATCGTAATAAGCATTAGGGGTGTCTAAAAATTCTACCCCACGAGCTTTTAACGATCGTACGGTTGAAATGATATCATTGGTTGCAATGGCAACATGCTGAACGCCTTCGCCTTCGTAAAAATTAATATATTCTTCAATTTGCGATTTTTTCTTTCCTTCTGCTGGCTCATTAATTGGAAACTTTACATAACCATTTCCATTACTCATTACCTTACTCATTAAAGCCGAATATTCAGTGGTAATTTGCGTATCGTCAAAGGATAAAATATTAGTGAAGCCCATAACTTCTTCATACCATTTTACCGTATCATTCATTCTATTCCATCCTACATTACCCACGCAATGGTCGACATATAAAAGACCAACATCAGATGGGTTATAAGCACTTTCCCATGCTCTAAATCCTGGCATAAAAATGCCGTTGTAATTTTTTCTTTCTACAAACAAATGGACGGTTTCGCCATAGGTATAAATACCAGATATTTTTACTTCACCATTTTCATCTTCCAGCGTATAGGGTGCTACATATGATTTTGCCCCTCTTTTAATGGTTTCTTCATAACTTTTGTAGGCGTCATCTACAGATAATGCTAGTATTTTCACGCCATCGCCATGCACTTTTACATGTTCTGCAATTTCATGTTGGCTATTTAATGCAGTTGTTAGCATTAAACGCACTTTACCTTGTTGTAAAACATAGGATACTCTGTCTTTTAAGCCTGTTTCTGGACCAGCATAAGCAAGGGATTGGTATCCAAATGCTGTTTTATAATAGTGAGCAGCTTGTTTTGCATTGCCTACATAAAATTCAATATAATCTGTGCCATTCAAAGGTAAAAACTCATTACCCGGATTGTTTTGTAATTTTTCTGCTAAAGTAAGTGACATATAGTTTAGTTTATTTATTTGAGATTATAACCAGCTGTTTTTATAGCTTGGGTCTTCGATAGCGAGCGCTTCTTCGGTTAAATGTAAAGGATAGAAGGTGTCTACCATTACCGCTAATTCTTTAGTTTCCGTTTTACCAATACTTTTTTCTACAGCTCCAGGGTGAGGGCCATGTGGAATGCCCGCTGGGTGTAACGTAAGCATACCTCTAGTTACATGTTTTCTACTCATAAAATCACCATCTACATAATACAAAAGCTCATCACTATCTATATTGCTATGATTGTAGGGCGCTGGTATAGATTGTGGGTGATAATCGTATAGACGAGGAACAAAAGAACAGATTACGAAATTGTTGGCATCAAATTGTTGGTGCACGGGTGGTGGTTGATGAACTCTACCTGTGATAGGTTCAAAATTATGTATCGATGTTTTGTAAGGATACTCACAACCGTCCCAACCTACTACATCAAATGGATGATTTGCATAGGTCATATCATACATGAAATTTTTCTTTTTTACATGAATATGAAATGCTCCTTTTTGATCGATAGCTTCTTCAAATTGAGGCTTGATGATGTCGCGCTCGCAGAAAGGTGCATGCTCAAGTAATTGACCATATTTGCTTAAGTAGCGTTTTGGGAAAGTGATTGGACTATGACTTTCTACTATAAATAGTCGATTGTCAGCTGTGTCAAATTCCATTTGATAGATAGTGCCTCTTGGAAGCACGATATAATCACCATATTCAAAAGGAATTGATCCGTATTGTGTTTTTACTTTACCGGTACCTTCATGAACAAAAATTACTTCATCTGAATCAGCATTTTTATAAAAGAAATCGGCCTTTAGTTCGGTAGGTGCAGCTAATACTATATGACAATCATTATTAAACAAAATTGTTTTGCGTGCACTTAAGTAGTTGCCTTCCTTTTTAACATTAAAGCCTTCTAAGCATCTCGGAGTAATATTATTTTTAGTTGCTGCTTTTGGACTTACATCAACTGGCTCAGCAATGTCTACAATTAAGGTAGGCGGGTGGATATGATATAATAGGGTGTAATTAGATGAAAAGCCTTCGGTGCTAAATAGTTGCTCAGAATATAGCTTACCTTCTGCATCTCTAAATTGGATATGTCGTTTGTTAGGAATTTTACCTAAGGTATAATAATGTGGCATATTAAATTTTTAGTAAGGTAAAGTTAGTCGCTTTTAAATTAATTTTTAACCTAATTAGTACTAAAATGACAGAAATTATAGTGCTTATTGACTATTGTCATATTTGACTCAATAATAATTGAATAATACCTATGATAAAGCCTAAAACACCACCAATGATTTCCACAAATTTGAATTCTTTCTGCATGATACCGATAAGAATCGATTCTAATTTATCGGAAGAAAACTGAGCTACTTTATCGGATACCATTTTTTGTATGCTGATTTTCTTTTCTAAAGAAGTCATCATCTGATTGGCAATTTGAGGATACATTTCAATGATTTCATCCATCAACGTACTTTTCATTTCAGCAATTAATTGCTTACTAATAAACATACTAATGATTGGCATTTTTTGAGGCAACTTCTCATTAAGAAAATGATCTATATGCACTTCAATCATAGGTTTTATTTCATAAACAGCATCTTCGCTATTTAGGCTGCTCACGATTTCTTTAATATTCACCAAATCATTTGCTACAATTTGACCCAGTTTTTCAGCAAATTGAGCTTGTCGTTTAGGGAAAATACCTTGAAAGGTAATGCCTAAAATTCGCTTAGGTTGCTTAGGATGAAAAAGCATTTTTATAGCAATCCAATTGGTAAACCAACCAATAAAGGCTGCTATTAAGGGCAGTAAAATAATGGATAACAGGGACATGTTTTTAATTAATAACGTTTATTTAAAATGTTTTCTAGGTATTGACCATACCCGCTTTTTTTGTATTTATTGGCTAACGCTTGCATTTGTGTATCATTGATCCAGCCGTTTCTGTAGGCAATTTCTTCTATGCAACCTACTTTTAATCCTTGGCGTTTTTCGAGTACTTCTATAAACTGACCCGCTTCCATTAAAGAATCAAAAGTGCCGGTATCTAACCATGCTGTGCCTCTATCTAATACACCTACTTCTAATTTTCCTTGCTCTAAATAGACTCTGTTTAAATCGGTAATTTCTAACTCTCCTCTAGGCGATGGTTTAATTGCTTTTGCAATTTTAACTACCGAGTTGTCGTAAAAATATAAACCCGGAACCGCATAATTAGATTTAGGTTGCGCTGGTTTTTCTTCAATGCTTTTCACACTATGATGTTCGTCAAACTCAACTACTCCGTAGCGCTCTGGGTCATGCACATGATATGCAAAAACTACAGCGCCATCTGGATTTGCTTTTTTCTTAAGCAATGTACCCATGCCTGATCCATAGAAAATATTATCACCTAAAACCAAAGCAACTGCATCATCTCCAATAAATTCTTCTCCTAAAATAAAAGCTTGCGCTAAGCCATCCGGACTTGGTTGCACAACATATTCAAATCTGCAGCCCAATTGACCACCATCGCCTAAGAGTTTTTTAAATCCCGCTTGATCGTCTGGTGTAGTAATGATTAAGATTTCTCTAATGCCCGCTAACATAAGGGTTGAAAGCGGATAATAAATCATGGGCTTGTCATAAACAGGCATTAACTGCTTACTTACGGCAATGGTTAAAGGATGTAGACGCGTACCAGAACCTCCGGCTAATATAATTCCTTTCATAATTTTATTTTGAATATTGTTGTTCGTAATAACTTTGGTACTGACCGCTGGTAACATTGTTCAACCAGCTTTCATTTTCTAAATACCAATCAATAGTAAGGGATAAGCCTTCTTCGAAGGTTACTGAAGGTTCCCAACCGAGTTCGTTTTTAATTTTTGTTGCATCAATAGCATAACGGCGGTCATGCCCCGGACGGTCTTTGATATAAGTAATGAGTTGCGCAGAAGTACCTGCAGCTCTTCCTAATTTCTGATCCATTTGTGTGCATAATAAATGAATGAGTTCAATATTTTGCCATTCATTAAAGCCACCAATATTGTAGGTTTCGCCATCTTTACCCGAATGAAAAACGGTATCAATAGCACGTGCGTGATCAACTACATATAGCCAATCGCGTGTATATTTTCCGTCGCCATAAACGGGCAAACTTTTATTATTTTTAATATTATGAATAAACAATGGAATCAATTTTTCTGGAAATTGATTTTGACCATAATTATTGGAGCAGTTAGTAATTACAAAAGGCATGTGATACGTATTGCCATAAGCTCGAACTAAATGATCAGAAGCTGCTTTGGATGCAGAGTAGGGCGATTGCGGATCGTAGGGAGTTGTTTCTAAAAAGAATCCTGTTTCGCCCAAAGAGCCATATACTTCATCGGTAGATACATGATAGAAACGTTTATTGGTATAATCGTTTTTCCAAAGCGATTTAGCTGCATTTAATAAGTTGGCCGTACCCATTACATTGGTCTGTATAAATGCATTGGGGTCAGTGATCGAACGGTCTACATGGCTTTCAGCTGCTAAGTGAATAACGGCATCAAAAGCGTGTTGTTCAAACAGCTTGTTGATTTGTTGTGCATCATTAATATCGGCCTTAAGGAAGGTGTAATTTGGTGCCTTTTGAATATCTTTCAAATTTTCAAGGTTGCCAGCATAAGTCAGGCAATCTAAATTGAAAATTTGATAGTTGGGATATTTATTTACAAATAAACGTACAACGTGCGAACCAATAAATCCAGCACCACCAGTAATTACAATTTTTTTCGACATAATATGATTTTAAAAAACAAAGACCAACTTAATGGTCTATGTTGATTTATTTTAATTCAAAGGATTCAATAAATTTAGTGGTAAAGTTGCCCTTCCTGAAATCTTCGTTTTTCATAAGCTGAAGATGGAACGGAATGGTTGTTTTTACTCCTTCAATGATATACTCGCTTAATGCTCGTTCCATTGTTTGTATAGCTTCTTCACGTGTTTGCGCAATAGTTATAATTTTTGCAATCATGGAATCGTAATACGGAGGAATGGTATAGCCAGCATAAATGTGCGAATCAATACGAACGCCATGTCCACCGGGTGTATGTAAAACAGTTATTTTACCAGGACTTGGTCTAAAGTCATTATAAGGATCTTCTGCATTAATACGGCATTCAATGGCATGCATGGTTGGTTCGTAGTTTTTACCAGATATTTCGATACCAGCAGCAATTTTAATTTGCTCTTTTACTAAATCATAGCTAATCACTTCTTCTGTAACACCATGTTCTACTTGAATACGGGTATTCATTTCCATGAAATAGAAATTACGGTGTTTGTCTACCAAGAACTCCACCGTTCCTACACTTTCATAATTAATGGCTTTAGCAGCTTTTACAGCAGCTTCTCCCATTTTTTTTCTCAATTCATCGGTCATAAAAGGAGAAGGTGCTTCTTCTACTAATTTTTGATGACGACGTTGAATAGAGCAATCACGCTCACTCAAATGACAAGCATTACCATGTTGGTCGCCTGCAATTTGTATTTCGATATGGCGAGGTTCTTCAACAAACTTCTCCATATAGATACCATCATTTTTAAATGATGCAGCTGCTTCTTGCTTTGCAGTTTCGTATGCTTTTTGAATTTCACCTTCTTCCCACACTACACGCATACCTTTACCACCACCACCAGCAGTTGCTTTCAAAATTACGGGGTAGCCCATTTTGTTAGCCAATGTTTTCGCTTCTTCTACACTTTCCAATAATCCTTCTGAACCAGGAATACAAGGTACGCCTGCCGCAATCATCGTTTCTTTAGCGGTGATTTTATCACCCATTTTACGAATCATGTCTGGTGTTGGACCGATAAATTTAATATTATAGGTTGCACAAATTTCAGCAAAATGAGCATTTTCGGCCAAGAAGCCATAACCTGGGTGAATGGCATCTGCATTGGTAATCTCTGCAGCAGCCATAATGTGCGGTATATTTAAATAAGACTCACTACTTTGAGGTTTACCTATGCAAACCGCTTCGTCAGCAAATTTAACATGCAAGGAATCTTTATCTGCAGTAGAATAAACAGCTACCGTTTTGATACCCATTTCTCTGCAAGTACGTATGATGCGAAGAGCAATTTCTCCTCTATTCGCAATTAGAATTTTCTTAAACATGAAGTTCGTTTAATGAATTAAATAATAATAAAACCAGCTTAAGCAGGTTCTACAATAAATAAAGCTTGATCGTATTCTACTGGAGATGCGTCATCTACCAATACTTTTACGATTCTACCGCTTACTTCACTTTCAATTTCATTAAATAATTTCATAGCTTCTATGATACAAACTACTTGTCCAGCTTTGATTTCATCTCCTACATTTACAAATGGAGCTTTATCTGGACCAGCACTTCTGTAAAACGTTCCAATCATTGGTGATTTCACCGTAATTTGATTAGTGCTTGCTGCTGGTGCTGGACTTGCTGGTGCTGCTGGAGCAGCAGCTGGTGCAGCGGCTGGCATTGCAGGTGCTGCAACTGGCATAGCAGTTGGTGCCGCCATTATATATTGTGGCTCAGCACTTGTTTGCTCTTGTTTGATAGTGATTTTAAAATCTTTTTCTTCTATTGATAGCTCGCTTATATTTGATTTGTTTATCGTTTTAATAAGCTCTTGTATTTGTTTGTATTCCATAAAATTATAGTTTGATAGGGTTTATGATTTTACACGCTCCATATAAGCGCCTGTTTTAGAATCTATACGGATAAGTTCGCCTTCGTTTACAAATAAAGGTACCATAACGGTAGCTCCTGTTTCAACGGTTGCTGGTTTTAAAGTACGTGTTGCGGTATCGCCTTTTACACCCGGCTCTGAGTACGTAACTTGCAATACAATATTAGCTGGTAATTCTACGCTCATTGGCGTTTCGGTTTCTGTGTTGACCATTACAAAACACTCTTGACCATCTTTGTATAAACCTGGATTGTCAATCATGTGTTCTGCTAATGAAATTTGTTCATAGGATTCAGTGTCCATTAAATTAAAACCACTATCGTCTTTGTAAAGAAATTGATAAGGTCTTTTCTCTACACGAACAGGGTAAATGTTCTCACCAGAGTTCCAAGTATGTTCAATACTTCTAGTATTGTCTACACCTTTTAATTTAGCCCAAACTTTTGCTGCTGAACGAGCTGTTTTATTTTGACCAAATTCAATCACCGAATAAAGGCTGTTGTCAAGTTTTAAAATGATACCATTTCTTATGTCTGCAGTTGTTGCCATAGTATTTTAAGTTTAAAATTTTCTGTCTGCAAATGTAAGGATTAAGTTCAATTTATGCATAGTTTAGGCTCATTTTTGTCGATTTTTGCTACTTTTTGAACTGTTTTTTGCCTTTTTTGATCTTTTTTACCTTCTTTTGCCTTGAATATGTCTAAATAAAAAACCGTTTAATCAGACAACTAATTAAACGGTTTAAAAAATTTGAAATATAAGTTTTAAGCTACCACTTCGCCTTCTAAATCGTAATCATAGGCTTTGTCAATTTTTACATTGACAAATTCCCCAATTTTTAGTGCTTTGCTAGCATTAATTATAACTTCATTATCCACCTCAACACTATCAAATTCAGTTCTGCCAATATATCGGCCAGCCTCTTTACGGTCAATTAGCACTTTATAGGTATGGCCAATGCGCTCTTGGTTTTTTTCGAAAGAAATTTCTTGCTGAAATTCTATGATTTCTTGCGCTCTAGCTTCTTTTTCCTCACTGGTCAACGTATCTGCAAGTTCGTAAGCACTGGTATTTTCTTCGTGTGAATAGGTAAATATACCCACTCTGTCGAGCCTTGTTTTGGCTAAAAAGGCTTTAACAGCATCAACGTCTGCTCGTGTTTCACCCGGAAAACCAGCAATTAGGGAGGTGCGAATACAAATTTCAGGTATGCGATCGCGAATTGTATCTATAAGTTCATAAATCTCTTGACTTGTTATTTGGCGCTTCATCGCTTTCAACATAGGATCGGAAATGTGTTGCAAAGGCATATCCAAGTAATTACAAATGTTGGAACGTTCCTTCATTACATCTAAGATATCCAATGGAAATTTGGAAGGGTAGGCATAATGCAATCGTATCCAATGCAAACCTTCTATATCAGATAGGTATTTTAATAAATCGGATAAGGCTCTTTTTTTATAGATGTCTAAGCCATAATAGGTAAGCTCTTGTGCAATGAGCATGATTTCCTTTACGCCCATCGAAACTAATTTCTTAGCTTCTGCTACAATCTCTTCAATAGTTTTAGAAACGTGATTGCCTCGCATTAATGGGATAGCACAAAAAGAACAGGTTCTATTGCAACCCTCTGCTATTTTTAAATAAGCATAATGTTTAGGTGTGCTCAATAAGCGCTCGCCTATTAATTCTTGTTTATAATCAACATTGAATTGATTTAGTATTTGAGGTAATTCTAAAGTACCAAACCAAGCATCTACTTCGGGTATTTCTAAGGATAAATCCGAACGATAGCGTTCGCTTAAGCAGCCGGTAACAAATACTTTATCTAATTTACCACGGCGTTTCAATTCCACTTGATCGAGAATGGTATTGATGCTTTCTTCTTTGGCTTTATCGATAAAACCACAAGTATTTACAACCACTATATTGTGGTCCAATTTTTTATTTTCATGCACTACATCAATAGCATTGGCATGCAGCTGACCACTAAGCACTTCACTATCCACTAGGTTTTTGGAACAGCCTAGGGTAATGATATTCACTTTATTGGGCTTTATAGATTTGTTTTTCAATTTGAAATCGTTTATTTTTTTCTAAAGAAAATTCGAATTGGAACGCCATTGAAATCGAAATGACTACGAATTTTATTTTCTAAGAATTTCTTATAGGCATCTTTGATTGCATCTGGGTGATTAGCAAAAAATACAAATGTTGGGAACGCCGTTGGTAATTGCGTAGCAAATTTAATTTTTACTGCATGCCCTCTCGACATTGGAGGAGGGTAGTATTGTATTTCTTTCAGCATGGCATCATTTAAAGCGCTGGTTTTTATGCGTCTATTTCTTGCATCAAATACTTGTAGGGCTTTTTCAATACCTTGAAAAATACGTTGTTTTTCTGTAGCGGAAATGAAAATTACGGGCACATCGTTGAACGGTGCAATACGTTGTTTAATCATGGCTTCATAATCTCTCGCGGTATTGGTTTCTTTTTCAACAAGATCCCATTTATTCATCATAATTACAATGCCTTTACCTTTTCTAGCAGCCAGACTAAAGATGCTGATATCTTGAGCGGTAATGCCTTTTTCTGCATCAATGATCATCATACAGATATCGGCTTCATCCATGGCTTTGATAGCACGGATAACAGAATAGAATTCTAAATCTTCATGAACATTTTTCTTCTTTCTTAAGCCAGCGGTATCGATCAGTATAAATTCTTTACCAAACAATTTATACTGGGTATGAATGCTATCGCGGGTAGTACCTGGTATATTGGATACAATGGTTCTGTCCTGTCCAATCAAGGCGTTTAATAAGGTAGATTTACCAGCATTGGGTTGACCAATGATAGCAATTTTAGGTAAGCCAATTTGCGCTCTTGGTGCTTTATCATAAGAGGCACCTTCTTCTTCCTGCTCTTCAATTTCCCAATCTTCTTCAATTAAATCTGCTTCTTCTTCGTATAAGGTCTCGTTTAAATCATCAAAATTTTGCCCTTCAAGCCATTCTTCCCCTTCGCGCATTCCTTCTTCCACCATAGCATTCCAATCTTCTCGTTGTTCTTCAATTGCTGCTTCTTCCATGGGAATATACTTCGTGATTTCATCTAATAAATCACCCGTTCCGCTACCAGATATGGAAGAAATAAAGAAGGTTTGATCAAAGCCCAACGCATAAAACTCGGTGGCTTCTAATGCACGTTCCGAATTATCTACTTTATTAACGGCTAATAAAACGGGCTTCGTAGAGCGTCTTAGCAAGATGGTCATATCTTCATCTTGGCCCGTAATGCCGGTTGCGGTATCACAAACAAATAAGACTAGGTTAGCTTCTTCTAAAGCAATATGCACTTGTTTTTTAATCTCTTTTTCAAATACATCATCTGTTTTAGCCACAAAACCGCCGGTATCGATGACATTAAATTTTCTACCATTCCACTCACACACGCCATACTGGCGATCGCGGGTTACCCCGGAGATATTATCTACGATGGCTTTTCTTTGTTCTATAAGACGATTGAATAAGGTCGATTTCCCTACGTTCGGGCGACCAACAATCGCTACTGTAAATCCTGACATACTAGTTATTGAACTGCAAAGATAGCGTATTTTATGCTGTTTTATGGTATAAAACGAGTGTCGATTAGAAGTAAGCATAATTTTATTTTAAACTACAAATGGATTTAATTAGATTTGCCTTCTTAAATTAAATAATATATTATGAAGCAATTACTTCTTTGCGTTGCATTTAGTTTGTTTGGATTACATTCATTTGCAGCCGTTGGCGACACTACCTTTGTTCAGGGTAACATGGTAAATTTGAACTATTACAACAATTTTGATAGTACTATCGTATTTCCCAATGGAACTAAAACCTATCAAAAAATCATTATGATTTTTACTTTAGGGAAATACAGCTGTCCAGCTGGTACACAATACTGTGCTGATTGGGATTATACTGTACAGAATTTCTTGATGACCAAAACAGGAGATACGGTTGAGCTTGGCCGATTGATAACGCCTTATGCGAATACCTCATACGCTCGTTTCCCTATGACTTGGAAACAACGATATACCTATGATGTAACAGATTTGTATTCATTGTTAAAAGACTCTGCTACCATTCGTATTCATTACTCAGGTTACTCAGGCGGCTTTACTGCTAATATTACCTTTGCTTTCATAGAAGGTACGCCTCCTCGAAATGTATTGGGCATTACTAAATTGTGGAATAGAAGTGTGCCTTTTGGCAATGCAAATAATCCAATTACCAGCACCATTGCACCTGTAACAGTAACGCCTCCTGCAGGAACGGTTTCTTCTGCAATGAAATTTATTATAAGTGGTCATGGTTCCGATGCTAATGGTTGCTCAGAATTTTGCTCCAAGTACTATGATGTTATGGTAGATGGCAATTCGGTGGCTCATAAGGACATTTGGAGAGCCAATTGTGGTTTAAATCATTTGTATCCGCAATCGGGTACATGGATTTATGATAGAGGAAATTGGTGCCCTGGTGACAAAGTGTTTGAAACCTATTTCCCATTGACGGGATTATCTGCTGGAATTGCTAAACCGGTGGATGTGGAGTTTGAAAATTATCAAATTGCTAGCCCTTCTGCTTCGTATACTATTTCAGGGTATGCATATCATTATGGTGCTTTTAATAATGCCTTAGATGCCTCTTTAGAAGAAATTATAGCACCAAGCAATCATGAGATCAACTATAGAGAAAATCATAGAGTAGGTACACCTGTTATTCGTGTTCGTAATATTGGAGGATCAGCAATTACTTCCATCAAATTTGAATATAAAGTAATTGGTGCAAGCACGGGTATATACACTTATACTTGGAATGGTACCTTAGCACCTTTAGCAGATACGGTTATTGAATTGCCTGAAAACTATGATTTACGTACTGCAGCATCGGGCACCAATTATTTCCAAGTGAGCATTTTGAAAGTGAATAATCAAGATGATGCAAATGCTACCAATAATAGATTAACGGTCGATTTTACAGCCGCTCCTGTTTGGGAAAATCAGATTGTAGTGAAGTTTAAAACCAATGCTGCACAAGAAACATCTTACACCATAAAAAATGCAGCCGGTGTTATTGTGGCTCAAAGAAATGCAGCAAATTTAGCAGCCAATACAGTGTATACAGATACGGTAAACTTACCTCCAAGTTGGTATGTTTTAGAAGTGACCGATGATGGTTGTGATGGATTAAAATTCTGGGCTAATACAGCGCAAGGTAATGGGTATATACAAATTTTCAGAACCTCCATTCCAATTCAATACTCTTTGAAAAACTATTTCTCAGGTGATTTTGGTTGCGGGTTTAAACATTATTTTTCTACAGCTTGGCCAGCGCAAATTCCAGCTATTTCTGAGGAGTTGGTTCAAATGGAAGCCGTACCTAATCCAGCTAATCAATTAGTAGCGTTAAGCTTTAGCAATATTAATGAGGTCGCGGGCCATCTATTAGTAGTTAATGCTATGGGGATGATTGTGATTAGTCAAGAAATTTCCAATACCCATCATTCGCTTTCTATTGCAGACTTAGCAAATGGTGTGTATGAACTAATTTATGTGAATGATCAACTAGGAACTACAGCAAAAACTAAACTTGTTGTAAATCACTAAACATTATTTATTTGTAATAACGTAAAGCCTGCTTCTGCAGGCTTTAGTTTTTTATACCTATTCTATTTGCAGTAATAATTGTAATTTTGAGTCTATGAATCCTCGTATTGAAAAATTATTGAGTTATTTAAAAGAAACCCCACAAGATGCTTTTTTAAATCATGCATTGGGATTGGAGTATATTAAAGAGCATCAACTTGAAAATGCTTTAGCTTGTTTTGAACGAAATCATACAATAAACCCTACTTATATAGGTACCTATTATCATTTTGCCAAATTATTAGAGACCGTGCAGCAGCCAGAACAAGCCATTGCTATATACGAACAGGGCATGGAACAGGCAAAACTTCAAAATGATCAGCACAGTCTCAACGAATTAAGAGCTGCTTACGAAGATTTAACCTTTTAATATGTCCATACGTAGCGCCTTTCTTCAATCATTTCAAGCATTACCGGCTACTGCCGAACAGCAAGTATTTTTACTTGCCGTAAGTGGTGGTGTTGACTCTATGGTGTTAGCTACGTTGTTTTTACAAGAAGGTCTTCCCTTTGAAATTGCCCATTGTAATTACCAATTGAGAGGAGAAGCATCAAACTTAGATGAGCAACATGTTCGTGATTGGGCACAACAGCATGCTATTCCTTTTCATTGTCAACGTTTTGAAACCAAAACACTTAGTGCTCAATTGAAAAAAGGCACTCAAGAAACTGCGCGCATTCTTCGATACGATTGGTTTCGATCTTTACTGCAAACGCATCAATTTAAAGCTATTGTTACAGCACATCATGCCAACGATAATGCAGAAACGATTCTAATGAATCTATTCAAAGGAACTGGAATTGATGGGTTGACGGGAATGCAAATTATTGCAAACGATATTTTTAGACCATTGCTTTCCGTATATCGAGATCAAATAGAAGCGTTTGCTAAAGAACATCATATTGTATTTAGGCAAGATGCTTCTAATCTATCCGATGATTATACCAGAAATGCTATCCGATTAAATGTGTTGCCTGCTATAGAAAAGCTTTTCCCTGCAGCATTGCAAGGTATAACTACTACTATGCGTCATTTAAATGATGCAGCTATTATATATCATGACCAATTGGATTTTTATAAGAAGAAGTTGCTTGTAAAGACATCAACTGAAATTAAAATTCCAATTCGATTGTTACTTTCAATGCCTGCCTTTAAAACCATTCTTTTCGAATTGTTGAAGCCTTATGGATTTAGTTCTAAGCAACAACATTCGCTTTTAGAATTATTGCCAGCACAGAATGGCAAAATGGTGTTATCTGATACACATAGAATCTTTAAGTTTAATCAACACTTAGTGCTTACTCCCATTGAGCATCAGCAAACTACTTTTTGCGTTATTCAAGAAGGAGAGGAGTTTGTTCCATTAGACAAAGGAGCTTTGTCGATTGCTTCACTTCAAGGGTCTATGAGTTCTTTTCCAAATGATCTTCATATCGCCTATATCGATAAAGCTAGCCTAGAATTTCCTTTGCTATTAAGGCATTGGAAGGAAGGGGATTATTTTTATCCCATTGGCATGAATAACAAGAAAAAGAAGCTAAGTGATTTTTTTATTGATCAAAAAGTGCCCTTACATTTAAAAGAAAGTACTTGGGTATTAGAATCGAATCAACGAATTGTTTGGATTTTAGGTATGCGTTTAGATGAACGATTTAAAATTAAACCCACAACCACCTCGATACTTAAGCTAGTTTACAAGCCTAATTAATTACTATTCGTGATGATAGGGTAGATTATTTAAAATACTAAAGGATCTGTAAATTTGCTCTGCTAAAAGGAGTCTTACTAATTGATGAGGGAATACTAAATCAGATAAAGACCAGCTTTGTTTCGATATTTTTTTTATTTCATCTGTAACGCCATAGGCTCCGCCAATCAATAATACGAGCGTTTTTACACGCTGATTCATGAGTTGTTGCAGTTGTTTCGCCCATTGAGGTGAGTTTAATTTTTTCCCAGTTTCGTCGAGCAAAATCAAATAATGATGTGCTTGTAATTTCTTTAAAATATATTCGGCTTCTAATTGTTTGTTTTTTTCGGCATCTTGCGAAAGTTTGCTTTTAGGAATTTGAATAATCTCTAATTGAATAGCTGCATAGGGTTTTATTTTCTTAAAATAATGAAGAACACCCACTTCTATGTGTTGTTCATTTTCTTTCCCTACCGACCAGATTTCAATATTCATATAAAATTAAAAGCAGATATTGGTTGCTATGCCTTGTTGATTAGATGCATAAATGTAAACTTTTTTATACAAATCGTGGTTAATAAAAAATGCTTTTTTAACTTTGTTGGGTTCTTTCACATTTAAAATAAAAATCGTGCATTTATCTAAATTAGCGGATACTTTAATTGGTTCTGAAATTGTAAAATTAGGTGGTGAAATTCGTGCGCTTCAACAACAAGGTGCTAACATTTATAATTTTACAGTGGGTGATTTTGACCCTAGTATTTTCCCAATTCCAACCTTTTTAAAAGAAGAAATAATTAAGGCTTATCAAAATAATTTCACAAATTATCCAGCAGCAGAAGGCAATCTAGATTTGCGTGCATCTATTGTTGATTATATCCGTGAATTTTTAAAGGTGGATTATACTACCGATGAAATTTTAGTTGCAGGTGGTGGAAGACCTTTAATTTACGCCATCTTTAGAACCCTATTAGACAAAGGAGATACGGTATTGTATGCCGTTCCATCATGGAATAATAATCACTACACGCATTTTGTAGAAGGCAAACATGTGTTAATTCCAACAGATGCAGCAACTAAATTTATGCCTACAGCTGCGGGTATTGCACCGTATATTAAAGAGGCTAATTTACTTTGTTTGTGTTCGCCACAAAATCCTACAGGCACTACTTTGTCGGCAGAAGAATTGAAGAAAATTTGTGATTTAGTAGTGGCTGAAAATGAAAGAAGAGGGGAACATCAAAAACCAGTTTATATCATGTACGATCAAATGTATAGTCAGCTTACATTTGATGCTATTACACACGCCCATCCGGTAGGTGTTTGTCCAGCAGTGCGACCATATACTATTTATTTAGATGCTATCAGTAAATCATTTGCTGCAACGGGAGTTAGGGTTGGTTGGGCATTTGGACCATCCTTTATTGTTGCTAAGATGAAGGCTATACTTACCCATTTAGGTGCATGGGCTCCTATGGCAGAACAAAAGGGTACAGCTGTATTTTTAAAAAACAAAGACGCCATTGTAAGCTATATCGATTCGTTTAAAAAAGAAATTGCTTTTCGTTTAGAAGCTATTTATAAAGGTTTGATAGCATTAAAACAACAAGGTTATGCGGTGGATGCTATTGCTCCCGAAGCGGCTATTTATCTTACCATTCAATTTGATTTGGTAGGTAAGAAAACGGAACAGGCTGTTTTATTAGAAAAACAAAGTGATGTAACCAGTTATTTGCTAAAAGAAGCAGGGTTAGCTATCGTTCCATTTTCTGCATTTGGTGCTGATGCTAATTCAAGCTGGTATCGATTAAGTGTAGGTACTTGCAAAAAAGAAGATATAGATGCTATGCTGCATGCATTAGGTAAAGCCCTTGCAAAGCTTCAATAAATTTTGTATTTTTATAGGTCTTACGAGCTTTTTACTCGTTTATTTAAATTTTAATTCTATTTATGGCTAATATTATAAGAAAGGAAGATGCTTTGGAATACCACGCTAAAGGTAGACCAGGTAAAATAGAAGTGGTTTCAACGAAAGAAACAAAAACGCAGCGCGATTTAGCCTTAGCGTATTCACCTGGTGTGGCAGAACCCTGCATGGAAATTCATGAAAATCCAGAAGATGTTTATAAATACACAGCGAAAGGTAATTTGGTTGGTGTTATATCTAACGGTACAGCTGTTTTAGGTCTTGGGGATATTGGTCCAGAAGCTTCTAAACCGGTGATGGAAGGAAAGGGTATTTTATTCAAAATATTTGCAGATATTGACGTGTTTGATATTGAATTGAACACAAAGAACATTGATGAGTTTGTAAATACCGTTAAAATTCTTGAGCCTACATTTGGTGGTATCAATCTAGAAGATATCAAAGCGCCAGAGTGTTTTGAAATTGAAGAGCGACTAAAGAAGATAATGAATATTCCGATCATGCACGACGATCAGCATGGTACGGCCATTATTTCTGGTGCAGCTTTACTGAATGCTCTAGAATTAGTGGGTAAAAATATTGCAGATGTAAAATTTGTAATTAGTGGTGCTGGAGCATCTGCTATTTCTTGTTGTAAAATATATATTGCTCTTGGTGCACAAGCTAAAAACATGTACATGTTTGATAGCAAAGGTTTGATTACTGCAGATAGAGAAGAGCTTGACGAGCGTAAAACTATATTTGCCAAAGATTGCGCGAATATTAGTTTAGAAGAAGCATTTGTTGGTGCTGATGTATTTATTGGTTTATCTAAGGGTAATGTGGTTTCTAAAGAAATGGTGCAGTCCATGGCTGAAAATCCAATTGTATTTGCTTTAGCCAACCCAACACCTGAAATTGCATACGAAGAAGCTATTGCTGCTCGACCAGATATTATCATGGCTACCGGTAGAAGCGATTATCCTAATCAAGTGAATAATGTTTTAGGATTCCCTTATATTTTTAGAGGTGCCTTAGATGTGCGTGCTACCACTATTAATGAAGCGATGAAACTGGCAGCGGTGAAAGCCTTAGCAGAGCTCACAAAAAAGCCGGTGCCCGACATTGTTAATGTAGCCTACAATGAAAAAAGTTTACAATTTGGTCCTACTTATATTATTCCAAAACCAATTGATCCAAGATTATTGGTTACGGTGGCACCAGCAGTTGCAAAGGCTGCTATGGAAAGTGGCGTAGCTAAATATCCTATCAAAGATTGGGATGCTTATGAAAATGAATTGTATAAACGTTTAGGCTCTGATGATAATTTATTGCGTTATATTATTAACAAAGCTAAACAAGCACCTAAGCGAGTGATTTTTGCAGAAGCAGAAAATTTAAAAATTCTTAAAGCAGCGCAAATCGTTAACGATGAAGGTATTGCAATTCCAATTTTATTGGGTAAAAAAGATAAAATAAATGCAATAATTGAAGAGCATGGATTGCAACTAGAGAATATTCAAATCATAGATCCAAAATGCGATAGCATGGAAGACAAAAGATATGAATTTGGTCAAAAGTTCTTTGAAAAGCGTCAACGCAAAGGGTATAATTTATATGAAGCTAAAAAGGTAATGCGTGAGCGTGCTTATTTTGGCTCTATGATGTTGGCTAATGGAGAAGCAGAAGCTTTAATATCAGGCATTACTAGAAAATACCAAGATATGCTTCGCCCGGCACTTCAAATCATTGGTATGAAAAAAGAAGTGAAAAGGGTAGCTGGCATGTACATGATGCTAACTAAAAAAGGCCCTATCTTTTTTGCAGATGCTTCTGTAAATTTCAATCCAACGGAAGATGAATTAGTGGATATAACTGTTTTGGCTGCAAAAGAAGTAGAGAATTTTAATATAAAACCAAGAATTGCAATGCTTTCCTATTCTAATTTTGGAAGTAGTGATTCTGCAGAGGCTATTTTAGTAAGAAATGCTGTTGCCAAGTTAAAAGCAAATCACCCAGAACTCATTGTTGACGGTGAAATGCAAGCTAGTGTAGCATTCAATCAAGAATTAATGAAAGAAAATTATCCATTTTCTGCATTAGTAAATGAACCACCTAATGTTTTTATATTCCCTAATTTATCTGCCGGTAATATTGCTTATAATTTATTGCAAGAAATTGGAGGCGCTGAAGCTATTGGACCAATTTTATTAGGATTAAACAAACCAGTACATGTATTACAATTAGGAAGTACGGTACGTCAGATTGTGAATATGGTAGCCATTTCGGTTGTAGAAGCACAATTGAAAAGCGCAAAAAAATAATTTTATGAAAATAGCTATAGTAGGCGCTGGTGCTGCTGGTTGCTTTGCTGCAGCTAATCTTTCTATAGGCCCCGAAGATGAAGTAGTGCTGTTTGAAAAACAGCACAAACCCATGCAGAAAGTAAAAGCTTCGGGCGGAGGGCGTTGCAATGTGACGCATGCCCTCTTTGAAATTCCTGCATTGGTAAAGAAATATCCTCGTGGTGAAAGTTTATTAAAAAAAACCTTACATCATTTTTCTCCTAAAGATACTATTGCTTGGTTTGAGCAGAGAGGTGTGCCTTTAAAAGCCGAAGCAGATGGGCGCATGTTTCCCATTACCGATGATGCTCAAACTATTATTGATTGTATTTGGAAAGCAATGATGCAAAATAAGGCTCAGCTTAAGTATAATCATGCATTAGAGACTATTGAATTAAAAGAAGGTAAATGGCATTTGTTTTTTAAAAACGAACAAGTTTATATTGCCGATAAAGTTTTATTGACAACCGGCGGATTCCCTAAAGATGAACAATGGCATTGGTTGCGCGATTTAGGATTAGAAGTTGTTGCACCCGTTCCTTCGCTCTTTACCATCAATTTACCGAAACATCCTATTACCAAATTAATGGGTTTGAGTGTGCCCAATGCACAAGTAAAGTTGATGGGTACAAAAATATGTGAACAAGGGCCTGTATTAATCACGCATTGGGGATTGAGTGGACCTGCAGTTTTGCGAACTTCAGCTTGGGGTGCACGCGCATTAGGTAACTTAAATTATGCTTGCAATGTGCAGATTAATTGGTTAGGCTCCATCAATGAACAGGAATGTCGGTCTATATTTCAGGATATGCGCACCTTGCAAGGAAAGCAAATGATACAACATAAAATTCCATTTGATGTACCTAAACGATTATGGCATTTTTTATTAGAGCAAGCTGGAATTCTAAGTGATGTACGATGGGCAGATATCAAAGCAGCTCCTCTTAATAAATTTATTCAATGTCTGTGTGCCTATACGGTTGCAATGCAGGGTAAAACTACGTTTAAAGAAGAGTTTGTTACTGCCGGAGGAGTTGCTATTACTGAAATCAATGCAGCAACAATGGAATCTAAAAAATTACCCAATTTGTATTTTGCAGGAGAAATAATAGATGTAGATGGTATTACAGGTGGATTTAACTTTCAGCACGCGTGGAGTAGTGCTTTTATAGCAGCTAATGCGCTATCAACTATTTAATTTTGTTTCACATCCATCAGATCTCTTAGCGTATTGCCTAAGATGTGAAAAGCGTAAACTAATAACATAATGGCAAATCCGGGAAGCAGTGCTAAAATAGCTTTGTCGGTAATAATTAAATTGTATTGTTCTTTAATCATTAATCCCCATGAAGATTGAGGTGCTTGTATGCCAATTCCTAGAAAGCTCAATCCAGCTTCTACTAATATTGCAGAAGCGAAATTGCTAGCGGCCATTACTAAAATGATACTGATGCAATTGGGCAATAAATGATGATACATTATTCGCCAATTAGATAAGCCAAGCGCTTTTGCTGCAGTTATATAATCATTTTGTTTTAGGCTCATTACATGGCCTCTAATTAATCGTGCTGTGCTTACCCACATGCTGCATCCAATAGCTATAAACAATTGCCAAAAACCTTTGCCAATACTAAGTGTTATTGCGAAAACTAATAGTAAAGTTGGAATAGACCATATCATACTGATGATAAATTGAATAACCTTATCGGTAGTTCCACCAAAATATCCTGCTAGCATACCAAATGTAATGCCTAATAATAAAGTGAGTATAACGCTAATGATACCAACAGCCAAACTAACCCTACTGCCCAAAACCAAGCGTGAAAAAATATCTCTTCCATACTTATCGGAACCTAATAAATAATGTATCGTAGCAGTGTGTTGTTTTAATAAATAAGCTTGTTTATCAGGAGTGCTTAAGCTCCATTTGCTTGGTGGTAATAGTGTTGTGTACTTTATAAAGATGGTGTCTTCTAGTGTTTCGTCTATGTAATGTATTAATTTTACTTCGTTGTTATTAAAGTACAATTGATTATACGGAATATAGGTCCATTCTGCATCTTCGCCATTCCAAAAGGTAATTAATGCCGTACGATTTGTATTGTTTTTTTTAACAGGTATTTTGAAAACAGTTTTTGTAAACCCAGGAGCTTTCGCTCCTAATTCCAAAATCATTCTATTGGCATCTACAGTTTTGTCTGGAATAATAGCTTCAGCAAATATTGCTAATAACATTGTACAAACTATTACCAATAAGGATAGCTTACTTAATATAGATGCTTTATAGATTTGTTTTATTATATGCAAGATGCTCTATTTAAATAAATGTTGGTCTACCATATAGATAAAGGCTGTCATGGCAAAGGCACCTAATTTTAGTTCACGATGACTCACTTCTTCAAAAACATCTTTGTTGGTATGATGTAAGTCAAAGTAACGCTGCGGGTCGGGTAGTAATCCAGCAAGCGGAGTAGTTAGTTTTTTAAGTGGACTTATATCTGCTCCTCCTTCCTCCTTGTCAAAATCATAAATATTATAGGGTTCAAATAAAGGTTTCCACGATTTACATATTGCTTTCAAAGAATCATTCATTTCAAATCCAATACCTCTTGGAGAGAATCCTCCAGCATCACTTTCCATAGCAAAAATAGCTTGTTCTTTGCGGGCAATTAAAGAATCGGCGTAGGCATTGCCACCTCTCAAACCATTCTCTTCATTCATGAATAAAACAGCTCGGATGGTGTGAATGGGTTTAATATGTTGTTGCTTTAATGTTCTTATAACTTCTATGCTCTGTACGCAACCTGCTCCATCATCATGAGCCCCTTCACCAACATCCCAAGAATCTAGGTGGCCACCAAAAGTTATTATTTGTTTGGGATAAGTACTTCCTTTTAATTCGCCAATAACATTATAGGAAAGAACCGTATCTACCATTTTGCAATTAGAAATAAGTTTTGCCTCCACACTTCGTTTTGCTAGTTCTTTTTCCAATCTATCGGCTGTTTCGTTGCCAATAGCAATTGCAGGAATGGCTTTTGCATTTCTATAGCCCATAGCACCTGTATGCGGATAATCATCTGCGCCCGTAGATATAGAACGAATGATAACCGCTGCCGCATGCTTCTCTGAAGCCATGCTCGGACTTTTCCAACGGTATTGTCCAGCATCGCCATAGCCTTCAAAGGTGTTAACTAAATCTTGCTTGAATTTATAATTGAAGAAAACAATGGCACCTTTGATTTGGTTGCTATCTAATTGTTCAAATTCTGCAAAATTGCGGACCATTATAATTTTGGCATGAAGCAATTTTCCATTGGTGCCCTGCGAATTTCCTAAGGATAACATTGGAACCGTTTCAAATTTATTGGTAGCAAATTCTAATTGTAATTGTTCTTTGCCCCTTACCCAATGGGGCACTAAAACCGGTTGTAGATAAGCAGTGTCAGCTCCCGCTGCTTTCATTTTATTTAAACCCCATGCTACTGCTTTTGATGCTGCAGCCGATCCCGAAAGGCGATTGCCTATGCCTTTGCAAAGTTCTTTTAAATCAGAGTAGCACTTGCCATTCCATAAAATTTCATTCGAAAATTGTTTGAATTGTAAGGCATCTTGTTGAGCCCAAGCAGAAGGCATAACAAGTAGGGATAGTAAAATTATTTTGATTGCTTTCATATCTATAAAAATAGGAAATACCTTTTGAATTCTCCGTACGCTATTACTAATTTTAATTAAGCTAATTAATGTAACTTTGTAAGCACATTAAATTTGACTCATTTGAAAATTGGAATTGTTTGCTATCCTACATTTGGAGGAAGCGGTGTTTTAGCAACAGAATTAGGAATGGCATTAAGCCAGAAAGGACATGAAATTCATTTTATTACCTATCAGCAGCCCGTTCGTTTACATTTTCACCCCAATATCTATTATCATGAGGTAAGTGTACCAACCTATCCTTTATTTGATTTTCCGCCCTACGAAACAGCTTTAACTAGCACTTTAGTAAATGTAATTACCAATAACAATTTGGATCTATTGCATGTGCATTATGCCATTCCTCATGCATCTGCTGCTTATTTTGCTCGTCAAATTTTAAAAAAATCGGGTAGGGATATTCCATATATTACTACTTTGCACGGTACGGATATTACCTTGGTGGGTAGAGATCAAACCTACGCACCTGTGGTAGCCTTTTCCATCAATGAATCTGATGCCATTACCGCTGTATCGCATAATTTAAAAGATGAAACGGTTGCTTCTTTCCCTATAGAGAAAAATATTCATGTCATTCATAATTTCATCGATATCAATCGTTTTTATCAAAGCGATAAAGATCACTTCAAGAAAATGTTAGCGCCCAATGGTGAACGTATACTTGCACATGTTTCCAATTTTAGAAAAGTAAAACGTGTTGAAGATGTCATTCATGTATTTCAGAAAGTACGTGAAAAAATGCCTTGTAAATTATTGATGATTGGCGATGGTCCTGAACGACCAAACGCTGAAGAATTGAGTAGAAGTTTAGAAGTGTGTAATGATATTCGGTTTTTGGGTAAGCAAGAGCAGATGGATGAAATATTAAGTATTTCAGATTTGTTTTTACTAACCTCCTCCTATGAAAGCTTTGGTTTGTCGGCCTTAGAAGCAATGTCGTGTGGTGTGCCTGTGATTTCTACTAATGCAGGTGGCTTAGGAGAGATTAATGTACATGGCCTCACTGGCTACTTAAGTAATGTAGCCGACGTAGACGATATGGCAAAGCACGCTATTTCTATTTTAGAAAATGAAGAGGTTTTAAATCAATTCAAAAATCAAGCTAAAACACATGCTATGAAATTTGAAAAACAGTTTATAATTCCTCAATATGAACAGTTATATAATGAGGTTGTACAAAATTATAAAAAGGCTTAATGATGATCGCTCATTAATTCTTCCCAATATTCTGCAGCTCTTCGTGTATGGGGTATTACAATACTGCCGCCAACAATATTGGCTACAGCAAAAACTTCATACATTTCTTCTGTAGTGGTACCTACTTCGTGGCATTTACCTAAATGATATTTGATACAGTCATCACATCGTAATACCATACTCGCTACTAATCCCATGAGTTCTTTTGTTTTTACAGAAAGTGCTCCTTCGGCATAGGTATGCTGATCTAAATTAAATAAGCGATTAATAACTTTATTTTGTTTTTCCAAAATGACTTCGTTCATTTTGCTTCTATATGCGTTAAAAGCATCTACTTGTTTGCCCATAATTGATTGTTTAAGTTTTAAAATTAAAATAATAATTTACAAAAGCTTATATTTAAATTGAAATTTTAAATCATGTTGTCGAAACTTACAAGAAAAAAATCCATATTGTCTTTACAAAAAGATATTTCCTTATCCAATCCGGATGGTAGTATAAATGATTCTAAAAGAGTATTAAATGTTAGAGATTTAACATTGATGGGTATTGCTGCGGTCATTGGTGCAGGAATTTTTAGTACTATTGGCAAGGCGTCTTTTGATGGTGGACCAGGTGTCATTTTTCTTTTTGTAATTACGGCTATCACCTGTGGATTTACTGCCTTGTGTTATGCAGAATTTGCAGCAAGGATACCTGTTTCGGGCAGTGCCTATACCTATTCCTATGTTGCTTTTGGAGAATTAGTTGCTTGGATTATTGGCTGGGCGTTAATTCTAGAATATGCCATTGGAAATATTGTGGTTGCTATTTCTTGGAGTGGTTATTTTACGAATGTGCTTTCTGCGCTGGGAATTTATTTGCCAACATGGTTGGTTACGGATCCTAAAACCGCTCACGATGTTTATTTACAGGTTGTGCATTCGCACGGAACTACTAGTAACTTAGCTTGGACAATGGCTCCTCATTTGGGCAATTTAAAATTGATCTTTAATCTGCCTGCATTTTTAATTGTATGTTTTATTTCCGTGTTAGCTTATATCGGTATAAAAGAAAGTAAACGAAGCGCTAATGCCATGGTTATTATTAAACTCTTAGTGTTATTAATTGTAGTGGTTGTAGGGTATTTTTATATCAACACGGATAATTATACCCCCTTTTTCCCTAACCATTTTTCAGGTGTTTTAAAGGGAGTGTCTGCTGTTTTCTATGCCTATATTGGTTTTGATGCTATTTCTACTACCGCCGAAGAATGTAAAAATCCACAACGAGATTTGCCCAGAGGGATGTTGTATTCCTTAATTATTTGTACGGTAATTTATATTATTACAGCTTTAGTAATTACAGGCATGGTTCCTTATTTTAAATTTGAGCATGTTACCGATCCACTTGCTTTTGTATTTAATTATGTTGGACAAGAAAAGTTAGGGAAGTTTATTTCCTTTAGTGCAGTTGTAGCGGCAACGAGTGTATTGTTAGTTTTTCAAATTGGTCAGCCACGCATTTGGATGAGTATGAGCAGAGATGGTTTATTGCCAAAAGCCTTTTCTAAGATGCACAAGAAGTTTAAAACGCCCTATATCGCTACTATCATTGCCGGTGCTTTTGTAGCCATCCCTTCTTTATTTATCAATATTGATATTGTAACAGACTTGACTAGTATAGGCACTTTGTTCGCATTTGTTATTGTATGTGCTGGTGTGCTTACCTTATCACCTGCACTTCCGGAACAACGATTTAAATTGCCCTATATCAACGGCCGTATAATTTTACCTATATTATTGTCTGTATTTATTAGTGTTTTTAACGAACGTATAGGGCTAATAGTCCATACTAATGATTGGTTGTTTCTAGCCTTTTTAATTTCAGCGCTTGCAATAACGATATTTACGATCATTAAGAAATGGTCGCTTATACCTATTCTAGGTTTATTATGCTGTATGTATTTAATGATTGAAATACCAGTCAATTGCTGGAAGGTATTCGTAATATGGATGTTTGTAGGATTGATGATTTACTTCTTTTATGGACTCAAAAAAAGTAAACTTAATCAATCAATTTCTTAATTATTTATAGCTGTTATAAAAGGAATTCAATCTGCTTGTTAATTGGCTATAAATAGGTTTAGTAAATTCTATAAATAAATCTTGTGGCATTGGAGGCATTTGTTCTTTACCTTGACAAAGACTGATTAGATCTTTGCTTAATGCTCTGCTATCTCCATTGTAATTGCCCCATTTGCATACCCAAGTGTAGGTTCCAGGTATTTTTTCAGTTAATAGCGTGGAGTTGCTAGATGGCTTAGAGATGGATAAATTCATCAATCCAGAAGAAACAACCGTTTTCTCAAATGAACGAATGCTTGCTTTAACAGATCCATATACACTTTGTTCTTTTCCGTTTACATTGGTGGTGCCCATGATAACGGAATCTTTTTTGTACTCTTGATTATTTTCTTTTACGTAGGTTTGTCCAACAATAAAGTCATCAAAATAAATATCTATTATTTGGTCTGGCATTAATATATTTTCTCTTTTTGCTTCCTCGGGTGTTAAGAATTGAACCAAACGATTAGCTTGTATGTTGTTGTAGCAATATTCTAATATCTTTTTCTCTAAGAATTCATTACTAATGCTATAAGTTTTTGAATGCATCGGAATATGATTAATAACAATTTTCTCACTGGCTTCCCATTTAGCCTGATTTACTTGCGTTCCAATATCTTTGTAATTATACTGTATGCTAACCACTTTGTTGAAATCAATTAACGCCTTTCTAGCATTTGTTTTTCCTCCAAGCGCTAAGTAATCACTGCCTCTTTTGTAGTAAAAGGCTAAAGCATCATTTTTTGTTTGAGCTAATTTAATATCAACTTCATATAGATTTTTAACCACTTTCAAACATGCAGGGCAAAACTTTATGGTTTGTTCTAAATTATACAGCGCAGTATAATTGCTTAAAGTAATGTCATAATAATTTTCAGTTCTAAAACTATCGGCTTGTTGTATGGCATCTAAATGTGTTTTTAAAGCAAGGGTATACGCGTTTCTTAACGTGTTTTTTGCTTTTGCATTATTTGGAGCTTGTTTTAAACGTTGCGACGCTTTCATTACAGCGCCATCATACTCGCCTTTTTCATATAATCTTTTTCCACTTGAGCAGGCCATTGTTTGAACTATAAATAAAGCCATCAATATTCTCACAGATAGTGTATTAAATAATGTTTGTCGCATAAGTGCTTTTTGTTTTTACAAATATAATCAACATTGATTTAATCTGAGGAGTATATCCTTTAATCGTTTGGTTTTCATTAATTAATAACCTTTTAAGTATTGTCTTTTTTTTGTAAATTTGAAAGTTCCAATACAATCTTATGAAACCAATTTCAACTCTATTTCTAGCGTTTTTATGCCCTGTAATTCTTTTTGCCCAAAAAAAGAATTTTACAATAGCAGAAGCTACCAATGGCTTATCTACAAATTTAGCCCTCCAAAATTTAAAACAAGTTAGTTGGCAACCGGGTACTTCTAATTTATTTCATGTTGTAAAAACTAGCAATGGAGATGCTTGGGTTCGTATACAATTCCCTTCTGGACTTGCTGACACCGTATTGACTTTAAAAGAGATCAATACCGATTTATTTAGAAAAGATTCCCTCAAGGGCTTTCCAAATTTACAATGGATTAGTGCTAATGAAGTTTATTTTAGTTGGAAAAATTGTTTCTTTTTAGGTATGAAAGCGGATCATAGTTGGAATTTTATGCCGTGGATTCAAATTTCAATGGAAGCTGAAAATATCCATTTAGATCCTGCTACTAAAAATATTATTTATACGGTAAATAATAATTTGTTTATAACCTCTAAAGACAATTTTACCTATAATATTTCTGATATGCAAGATCCTAATATTATATGTGGTAAAGCCGTGCATAGAAATGAATTTGGTATTGATGATGGCATTTTTATAAATCCAACGTGTACTAAAATAGCCTATTATAAAATGGATCAAACTATGGTGGCTGATTATCCAATCGTTGATTGGTCTATAATGCCAGCTAAAGCATCAACAATAAAGTATCCTATGGCTGGTGCTGCATCTCATGAAGTAAGCATTCCAATATTTGATATCAAGACACAAAAAACAACTGTTTTACAAATTGATGGACCGGCAGATCAATACCTTACCGGTGTAACTTGGAAACCAGATGGAACAAGTATCTATGTAGGTGTTTTGAATAGAGCACAAAATCATTTAAAGTTAAATGAATATAACGCCACTACGGGTGCATTTGTAAAAACGCTATTTGAAGAAAAAAATGATAAATATGTAGAGCCTCAACATGAACTTACGTTCCTACCGGGTAAACCCAATGAATTTATTTGGTGGAGTCAACGCGATGGTTTTATGCATTTGTATTTATATACTACAGATGGAAAGTTGATTCGCCAACTCACAAAAGGAAATTGGGTAGTAAATGAACTTGTAAGTGTATCGAATGAACAAGTGTTTTTTACGAGCTCTAAAAAATCGCCCTTGGAAAAACAGCTAAGCGTTGTTCAACTTAAGAACGGTCAAATAAAAGATTTAACGACAGCGCCTGGTACTCATACCCTTAGTATGAATGCAAATGGTACTTATTTCTTTGATGTATTCACTAATGATACAGTGCCAAAAATTGCCTATGTTGGCAATGTAATTTCTGGCAAATCTGATACTCTTTTAAAAGCAAAAAACACATTAGTAGATTTTGATAGACCGGTTGTAAAGAATATTAATTTAAAAGCAGCAGACGGTTCATTACTCTATGCAAAAATGATTTTACCTACTCATTTTGATAGTACTAAAACCTATCCTGTAATTGTTTACTTATACAATGGTCCGCACGTCCAACTCATCAAAAATTCATTTCCTGCGAGTGGGAATCTTTGGTATGAATATATGGCACAAAAAGGTTATATCGTTTTTACCATGGATGGCAGAGGTAGTAGTAATCGCGGTTTGCAATTTGAACAAGCGGTATTTAGACAATTAGGTACTGTTGAAATGGAAGATCAACTACAAGGTGTTGCTTACTTGAAGAGCTTATCCTATGTGGATACTAACAGGTTAGGTATTCATGGTTGGAGCTTTGGTGGTTTCATGACCACATCATTTATGTTACGTCATCCAGGTGTTTTTAAAGTAGGTGTTGCAGGTGGTCCTGTATTAGATTGGAGTATGTATGAGGTTATGTATGGAGAGCGTTATATGGATACGCCAAAAGAAAATCCGGAAGGCTATGCAGCCAATAAATTAACCGATAAAGTGAGTCAATTAAAAGGTAAGTTACTTTTGATTCATGGCACATCTGATGATGTTGTTGTTATGCAACATTCAATCAATGCTATTAAAAAGAGTGTTGAAGAAGGTGTGCAAATTGATTATTTTGTTTATCCCAATCATTTGCATAATGTTAGAGGAAAAGATAGAGTGCATCTGATGCAAAAAATCACCGACTATTTTGACACCTATTTAAAATAGGGTATTGTTTTTAAAAAGGACATCTTTCATAGTAAAGATGCCTTTTTTATTATGTATAA
This sequence comes from Bacteroidota bacterium, assembly GCA_024640225.1. GTDB lineage: Bacteria > Bacteroidota > Bacteroidia > Chitinophagales > Chitinophagaceae > CAIWHF01. The sequence continues at coordinate 95,566 of JAHEFK010000007.1, forward strand.
ATGCTGCGGCCATTACAGCACCTAGTGCAAAGCCATTTCTGTTATGTGCAGTATGTATTATGCTAATATCATCGATAGAAGAGGAATAGGTAATTTCATGGGTGCCTGGAGCAGGATCTTGTCTTATTGCTTCAATTGGAATAATAGTATTATCATTGGTAGCGCCTAAGTGCCAATGCTGTTTAGATTCATTTTGAGCTATAATTTGTTCCGCTAAACTAATTGCGGTGCCACTTGGCGCATCTTTTTTTTCGGTATGATGAGTTTCTTTAATTTGGATCGCATAGTCAGTATAATTTTGCATCAAATTGGCTAAATAGCTATTTAATTCAAAAAATAAATTAACCCCTATGCTAAAGTTCGATGCAATTAAAAAAGCAGTATTGTATTGGGCTGTAGCTAATTCAACTGAACCTATATGTTCCTTCCATCCAGTAGTGCCACACACTACGGGTATCTGTTTTTTTAGACAGTGCATTACATTTTCTTTAGCAGAAGATGGGTTCGTAAATTCAATAGCCACATCTATAGCATAGTTATCCAAATGTTCTAGTTGATCAGCATTACTACTGTTGATTTTTAGAACTATGTGATGGCCGTGTTGAAGTGCAATTTGTTCAATGGCTTTACCCATTTTCCCATATCCTATAAGTGCGATGTTCATAATGCTATTTTGAATAGTAAATTGATAAGATTGTAAATAAGGCAAAGACCAAACTAGCAATCCCATTGGTAGTGCCAAAAGCTAGATTAATTCTGCTCAGGTCATTAGGCTTTACAATTAGGTGTTGATAAATTAATAATCCAATAAAAATAGCTGCTCCAATCCAATAGCTAATTTGGAAATTGCTATAAAAGCCAATACTTATTATAAGAAAAGCAGTTATACAATGAACTACTATAGAGAGTTTTAATGCATTTGAAATGCCCAGTTGTGATGGAATAGAAAACAATTTTTCTGATTTATCAAATTCTTCATCTTGTAGGGCATACATAATGTCGAAACCTGCAACCCAGGTAAATACTGTGAAAGAAAATAGTATGGGCAATAGCGAAAATACTCCAGTAACAGCCAAGTATGCACCTATTGGTGCTAGTGATAAACCAATACCTAAAACAAAGTGGCACAAGCTTGTAAAACGTTTTGTATAGCTATAAAATAAAATAGTGAATAGGGCAATAGGGGATAAGTAAAAGCAGATGGAGTTGATACAAAAAGTGGTAGCAATAAATAAAACACAATTTATTATTACAAAATAAAGTGCCTTTTGCTCTGGTATTATGCCAGCTGGAATTTCTCTTGAGGCGGTACGTGGATTTTTAGCGTCAATTTTTCGGTCAATATATCTATTAAAGGCCATTGCGGCACTTCTAGCAAATATCATACATAACACAACCAGACAAAACAGCTTAAACTTTGAAGTGTTTGAAAAAATCTCAACATCTTTAATAGCTAAAGAATAGCCTATTAATGCAAAGGGTAATGCAAAAATGGTATGACTAAATTTAATTAAGGATAAATATTGACGAAGTTTTTGCATAATTATTTTATAAGTACATTAAATCCAATAGATAAGCTGCCACCTTCGTGATTGCTGTAAATAAGCACATTTTTGTGATTTTGACCAATCCTGTTATGACTATCAAATTCCAATAAAACAGAATCTGTTTGTCCAGGTGCTATGGGATAGTGAGGGTAGCTTGGCACTGTGCAGCCACAAGAAGCAATTGCTTTCGATATCACCAATGCCTGATTTCCAGTATTTTTAAATTTGAAAAAGTGTTTTAAAATAGCGCCTTCAGTCGTATCTGGAAAATTGAAATTAGTTTCTTCGAAGGTCAAGGTCGTTTTAGGCATACGGTTTACTTGTTCAATGATTGGGTCTTGCATTTCTTCCGTTGTCGCTGTGCCTTTAAACTTATTGAATAGGGCAGTTTTACTTACGCCACTCAACTCTATCAAACAAATTGTAAATAAGGATAAGCTTGCAATTGTTAATAAGGCTGTTTTTAGAGCATCATTTTTCATTGGGTAAAGATACTATTTTATTAAATCTTCAACTTAATTCAATATTTATAGGTCTATAAGTATGTAAACCACTATTATTTATTTATTTTTAACTTAAATATGAATGATATGAGATTTAGATTTATTTTCATTGTTAGTTTTTTAATTTCATTGCTTGCGTTTAATTTTAAAGCAAAGGCAACTCATATTAGTGGAGCAGATTTTTACTACACACATTTAGGAGGCCTTACGTATCAAGTAACCTTAGTGGTCTACGGGGATTGTGGTGGTTCAGCCTTTCCAAGTTTAGCAACATCAACACCAGAAGTACAAATTTATAATAATAATACCTTATTTCAGACTATCAATTTAGGTATCCAACCCGGCTCTGGTGTGGAAGTAACACCAGTTTGTCCTTCTCAAATTGGGAATACGAAATGTACCAATGTAAACAATATAATTCCTGGGATTAAAAAGTACATTTATTCAGATATCATCACCTTAAATGCAACATCTACTAATTGGCGCTTTTTATTTACCGGAATTATGGGGAATAATACGAGTGCGGGAAGGAGCAATAGTATTACCAATTTAGCTACAACCTCTACTATAACCAATTTAGAAGCTACGCTTAATAATACCTTTGCTACCAATTCATCACCCACCTTTACCGTTTTACCTACCCCTTTTTTCTGTATCAATAAACCATCTAATTATAATCTAGGTTCTGTAGATATAGAAAATGATTCCTTGTTTTTTGCTTTGGTGCCTGGTTTAACAACGGGTGCTGTAAATGTAAGCTATGCACCTCCATATACAGCAGCGGCTCCTCTGTCTACTACGGCTGGTACTTTCAGTTTTTCAAGTTCAACGGGTCAATTAACGTTTACCCCCAATATTACACAAATTAGCTTAGTTGTAGAGCGGGTATATGAGTATCGCAATGGATTATTGATTGGTACCAGTATGCGAGAAATGAATTTTATTGTATTTAATAATTGTAATAATAATCCGCCAGTTGGAAATATATCGAACGTAAGTAGTAATGCCACACAATTATCGAACACTTCTTTATTTATATGCCAGCAACAACCAAATCCACTTACATTCAATATCAATCCTACAGATTTAGATGGTGATAAAATTTCAATTACTCCTAGTGGTTTACCGAGTGGTATGACTGCAACCATCACAGGCAACAATACTACTAATCCAACCATTAGTTTCACTTGGAGCACTACTAATGTAGCTCCCGGAACCTACATTTTCTTTCTTACCTTTCAAGATGATGGTTGTCCTTTGTCGAGTAAACAAACTATAGCCTATACCATTATCATTCGACCAAAACCTAATGCACCGGTTATAACTACCAATGCTCCCTTGTGTCAAGGTCAAACCTTGAGTATGAGTGCTCAAACTTCATCAACGGGCACGGCAACGTATGCTTGGACTGGACCTAATAACTTTAGCAATCCCAATGCTTCTTTTACTATCCCTAATGTAGCCTTAACGAATGCAGGGACCTATTCGGCAGTAGCTACTATTAATTCGTGTACATCCAACCCTACTAGTATAAATGTAATAGTTAATCCTACACCACCGGTTTTAACTACAACCAATGTAGCACTTTGTCAAACACCTGGTTCGTTAACACTTTCTATTAATCACCTTGCCATCTATACGCTAAATTATTATACTACTGCAACGGGTGGGGTAGGTACTTCGGTTCCACCGGTTATCAATACAGCTACACCTGGTACTTATACCTATTATGTTTCTCAAGTTTCGGCTGCAGGATGCGAGAGTCCGCGCGTCCCTGTTACTGTCACAGTTACTCCCAAACCTGCACCTCCGGTAGCCGTAAACACTACCTATTGTCAACTATTAGTCAACCCAAGTTTGAGTTATAATGTTACACCACTCACAGGTTATTCACTAAATTGGTATGCTGCAGCAACTGGTGGGGTGGCTATAACCCCTGCGCCAACCATAAATGTGGGTGTGCCAGGCACCACTACCTATTATGTTTCTCAGTCTTTGAATGGTGGTTGTGAAAGTGATCGAGTGATGGTTACTAATACCGTTTATCCAACACCTCCAGCACCAATTGTAAGCAATATTAGTGTTTGTCAGTTTGCTGCTGTTATCCCTATTAGCATTACTCCAGCTGCAGGATGCACACTCAATTGGTATACCGTTGCTACAGGCGGCACGCCAAGTTCGCTTACTCCTACTTACAATACTGCAGTGCCCTTTACCATTACATATTATGTAAGTCAAACAAATTCAAGCGCATGTGAGAGTGCTAGAGTGCCAATCACCATTACTGTTTCGGCTATACCTTCAGCACCAATTACTTCAAATTTAACCTATTGTCAATTTCAAAATGCACCCGCATTAACAGCCTCAACCTCCAGTGGTAATACATTATTATGGTATGTAGGTTCGTCAACCGTAGGAAGTGCTTCGGCGCCAATTCCCAATACTAATACCGTAGGAACAACAACTTATTATGTTAGCCAAGTGTCTGGTGGCAATTGCGAAGGACCAAAATCAATGATTTTAGTAACAGTAAATGCTACTCCGCCAGCACCAACAGCTGCAAATGCTTCGTATTGTTTAAATGCGGCCTCAACACCTCTTAATGTTGTTTTCCAACCAGGAAATTCATTATTGTGGTATACATCCGCAACTGGTGGGGTAGGTAATACAAATACACCAATTGTAAACACAGCTATTGCGGGAACAACTATGTATTATGTGAGTCAAGTGACACCTTTAGGTTGCGAAAGCAATAGAATCAGCTTCACTGTTACTGTTTATCCTATACCTCCCAAACCAGTAGTTGCCAATTTAAACCTGTGTCAAGGACAAGCGGCAAATCCACTTACTGCTCAGGGAATTGCAGGTTCTACTATTTATTGGTATAATTTTCCTGTAGCAGTAAATGGTACTACTATAGCTCCGATTCCATCTACCGCTACTTTAGGAACCACTACGTATTATGTAAACCAAGCAGTGGGTAACAATTGCATGGGACCAATAGACACCTTAAGGGTAACGGTAAATCCATCTCCAACAGCATCAATTGTCGCACAGCGCCCAGTGCAGTTTTGTCAAGGCGATAGTACTATTTTAATTGCTAATACCGGTGCTAATTATGCGTATCAATGGTATAATAATGGCATTGCTATACCTGGAGCTACTTCAAATATATATATAGCTAAAACTTCAGGTACCTATACTATTAGAATTACGAATGCATCAAATTGTACTACTACTTCAAATGCAATTGTGGTGGATGTTCATATTGTGAACACCAATGTAAGTCTATCTGGTCCACTCACCTTTTGTTCAGGTGGTAGTGTAACTTTTACTGCTGCTATATTACAGAATGCCACCTATCAATGGTATTTTAATGGTGCACCTATGCTAAACGGATATACAAATTCAATAACCGTCAATGCCTCAGGTACCTATAAAGTGCTTATTGCAGATGCGTATGGTTGTTCTTCCTTTAGTAATGTATTTATTGTATCAGTGCAGGCTAATCCATCAGTACTGATTAGCCCGAAAGATTCAATGCAAATTTGCGAAGGAGCTTCTTTTAAATTATCAGCGAAAGCAAATATGCCTTGTACGTTTCAATGGTATCTAAATAATAATGCTATTACTGGCGCTACGGATTCTGTTTATTTTGCTAACCAAGCAGGTATTTATACTGTTCAAGCTACATCCACATTTGGTTGTAAAGGGCAATCAAATCCTTTTAAATTAAAAGTAGTTCCTTTGCCTGTCATCCAATTGCCTAACGATACCACTATTTTTGCAGGTGATCAGATTGCTATAACAGCTCAAACTAGTAATGCTGTTTCTATCTTGTGGACACCAAGTTTATATTTGACTTGTACGAATTGTTTTACAACCTATACCAGACCAGAAGTGCCAATCACTTATACCGCAACCGTGGCAAATGAATTAAACTGTTTAAGTTCGGATACAATCAGAATTAATTTGAAATGTAATAATCAGTTTGTATTTATACCCAACATGTTTTCTCCAAATGCTGATGATAATAATGATGTCTTTTATCCTAGATCTGGATTTAAAGCAAAAATTAATTTTATAAAAATTTATAATCGATGGGGTCAATTAGTCTTTGAAAATTATAACTTTACTACCAATGATCCTGAGAAAGGGTGGGATGGAACGTTCAATAATATCTTCTCTGACGCAGGAATTTACTCTTATATCATTCAAGCTACCTGTTTTGATGGTAGTTTGATATTGTATAATGGAGATGTAACCATGCTCCGATAAAATTTAAATCATGAAAAAAATATACATTACTTTTTTACTTGTTTCTATGCATGTTGTTGCTATTGCTCAAGATGCTTTAATGTCGCAATTTAATGATGAAAATCTGAATAGAAATCCTGGATTAGCAGGAGTTTTCAGAGGAGATTTTATTGTGAATGCTATTTATAGAAATCAATGGGCCTATTTAAATGCACCTATCAATACAGCCTATATTCAAGCACAGAATAAAATACTCATTAAAGATGGTTTGAGAGATTTTTTTACCATAGGATTTAATGCTTCTAAAGATGTTGCTGGAAGTTTAGCCTTACAAAATACCTATGCCAATGCATCGCTTACTTTTAATAAAGCAATAGAGCATGAACATGCCACCTACATTAGTTTAGGTTTTACAGGAGGAGCAGTACAACAGAGTTTTGATCCAACTAAAATTCGATCTAATAATCAATTTTCTAATGGTGCGTTTGATGGCAGTTTGGATCCAAAAGAATTTGTATTTACCAATAAAATAAATTTCAATACGCTAGCTGCCGGAGTTTCTTTATCAGGTGGATTGGGCAATAACAATAACACCAAATATTATATTGGGGCAGCTGCTTTTAATCTAAATAGACCCAAAACTTCTTACTTTAGTGATGCCTATGTAAGAAAAGCAATACGCTATTCGTTTAATGCAGGTTTGCGTTTTACCTTAAGTAATGCATGGAGCTTAGCATTTACAGGTAATTATTCTTCACAAAGTCCATTTGAAGAAACTATTGGTGGTGCAAGCTTAACTTGGCGCCAGCCTTCTGTAATGCCAGGAGCATATTTTGCATTGACCATGGGTTCTTATTATCGCCTAAATGATGCTATAATTGGTTTGATTAGAATTGATTATAAAAATTATAACCTAACATGTACTTACGATATACCTAATCCAGAAGTTTCTAAATGGATCTCGAATGCGGGCGCTTTTGAAGTAGGTATTGGGTATAGAGGATTTAAATCTAAATTTAATAATCAGGTATTATGCCCTGGTTTTGAAGATAATAACCTCAATAATTAAATTATAATTGCATTTTCGTAAGTAAATCTTTACAATGAGTGCTGGCTTGCAAAAAACCTCTTGTGCCCAGCCCATTTAACAATCCCATGTTGGGGTAATCTTTATGCTGCATAGCCATTGCTTGCTGGCCAATGCTCGTTGGTCGCTCCGCTACTTTATGATCTATTAACTGAATTGGGTAGGGTAATTGCTCTTGAAGATCCTGTAAACATCTAATAGCCCATTCTTCGTTTTTTAGTAAATCTGTATACTCCCATGTATGATTACTGCCCAACCAAAAAAGTTGATCTTGAATGGGTACTAATCGTTCTTTAAAACTATAAATATAATTATTGTCTAATCCTGCTATGTTTACATAAAGTACATCGCCTCTATTTTTAGTGAAAGGCAAATTATTGAAAAATGGATTTTGTTTAGCGCCAATCCCTTCACAAAAAATAATATTGCGTGCTTGAATATCCCTATACTGCCAACAATTATTTTCATATTTTAAAGCTGAATGCTCAAATGATGAGGCATCATAATAATAGTGATGTGCTATATATAGTTTCCATTTTTCAAAAAGCACTTCTTGATCTATACAATAGCATTGTTTTATCTGTGCATACCCATGAGGGCTATTGATATTCTTAAAGGCTTTCTCTTCATTAATTTCGTACCATGCTGGATTGATTTGTTGCTTAGCAATAATTTGCTCCTCCCTACTTTGAAAAAAGTAAACATGATCTTTTGGCTGAAGTATAGATTGATTTATAATTTTTTCAATTCCTTTATAAGAGGATATGCTATCTTCAAGGAATGCATAGAAATGTGCAATTTGATGCCATTTTTTACCACTCAATGGGTTTATAATGGCACTGGCTAGTTTACTTGATGGGGTTTGTATTGTGTTGTTAATGATGCCAACGGAATACCCTTTATTAATTAATTGAAAACTGGTAATTGTCCCAGCAATTCCTTGTCCAATTATTAAAATATCCAATTTCATACGCAACAAAGTAACGGTGCTTGTCTTAAAAAAACAACTAATTAAAATATCTTTGCACTATGTTTATAGATACCCATGCGCATTTGTATGATGAGCAATTTATTGAAGATATAGATTCCGTTCTTTTAAAAAGCCTAGAACAAGGGGTAAATAAAATATTTATGCCGAATTGTGATCTCTCAACATTGCAGCCGATGTTAGACCTTGCAAGTGCACATCCTAATAGCTGTTTCCCGATGTTGGGATTACATCCATGTTATGTTAAAGAAGATGTTCAACAAGTTCTAGAAAACATGCAAACCTATTTGACTAATGTAAATAGATTTTCAGCAATAGGGGAAATTGGTTTAGATTATTATTGGGATAAAACTTTTGTAGCAAATCAAAAAATGGCCTTTGAGCTACAAATTGATTGGTCGCTCCAATATGCATTACCTATTGTTGTACACAGTAGAGAAAGTACGCAAGATTGCATTCAGATTATTGCTAAGAAACAACAAGGCAACTTAACCGGTATTTTTCATTGCTTCAGTGGAACATTAGAGGAAGCCAAACAATTAATTGATTTAGGATTTCATTTAGGCATCGGAGGGGTTTTAACCTTCAAGAATGCTGAGTTAAAAAATATTATAAAAGAAATCGATTTAAAGTACCTAGTTTTAGAAACTGATGCACCTTATTTGGCACCGGTACCTCATCGAGGAAAACGTAATGAACCGGCTTATATTCCTTTAATTGCAAGTGTAATGGCAGAAATAAAACAAGTCTCCATTAGTGAAATAGCAACTCAAACAAGCTATACTGCCAATCAAATTTTTAAGAATCACAATTAAGTTGTAACTTAGCGCTTCCAATAAAAACGGAGACGTGTCCGAGTGGTTGAAGGAGCACGCCTGGAAAGTGTGTATATGGGAAACTGTATCGCGAGTTCGAATCTCGCCGTCTCCGCTAAAATTATCTTTTTTCTATTTCTTACGTTGACATTAATTAATAATTTATTTTAATTGTTGTACAATGTATAGACTCTTTCTGCTACTTTTAATTTTTACTCATACT
>JAHEFK010000039.1 GCA_024640225.1 Bacteroidota bacterium
ATTCAGGCTTTTTTATATGTGCTAAATAGCATATATATGCATAAAAATGCATAGGGTTGGCGACATTTTGGCGACATTTCGCTTTACATTTAAATACATTAAGAATTAGTCTATTCCTTAAATAGTTAAACTATCTTAATAACATTCGTTCAAATTAGCTTCAAATTTGTAGTAGTATCCAACAGCAACAAGCAATGATTGATCGAAATCAATTTATCAAACAACTATTTAATTCCCTATTAGCAATGACTGGTATACAATCCTTAAGTGCATTTAAAAATCTCACAGATACATTTCCCATTCTTAATTATACAATGCCCGTATTATTTGTAGGGCATGGATCTCCTATGAATGGCATTGAAGACAATGCTTTTAGTCAACGATGGACAGCAATAGCTAAGGAAATGCCACAACCTACGGCAGTATTAGCCATATCTGCTCATTGGTATACCAAAGGAACGCTGATAACCGCTATGGAACATCCAAAAACCATTCATGACTTTGGAGGATTTCCTAAAGCCTTATATGACGTTCAATACCCAGCACCAGGCAACGCTATGCTCGCAAAAGAAACTGCGGCATTAATTCATACAACGCCTGTTGGACTTGATCATGACTGGGGTTTAGATCATGGTACCTGGACTATCGTACGACACATGTACCCACTTGCCAATATACCTGTTCTGCAATTAAGCATCGATTATAGTAAAGGTCCAAATTTCCACTATGAATTGGCTAAAGAATTGCAACAATTACGAAGAAAAGGAGTGTTGATAATCGGAAGTGGCAATATGGTGCACAACTTAGGTATGATCGCATGGGATAAATTAAACGAACCTGCTTATGGATATGATTGGGCTTTAGAATTGAATCAAACTTTTAAAGAACTTATTCTTAAAAAAGAACATAACACTTTAATACATTATGATCGACTTGGCAAAGCAGGACAATTAGCCATCCCAACACCAGAGCATTATTTGCCATTGCTTTATTCTTTAGCACTTCAAGAAAAGAATGATACGGTATCTTTTTTCAACGATACGGCAGTAGGCGGCTCGCTTACCATGACTTCTGTAAAAATAGGATAGTTCGTATAGCACTGCAACAAAATCATTAAGTTGCTTGTTATACTTTCTATATATGGAACTAAAAGATATCGATAGAATTATAGAAATGGCTTGGGAAGATCGTACGCCTTTTGAAGCTATTGAACTTCAATTTGGATTAAGCGAAGCACAGGTCATTACCTTAATGCGCAAAGAATTGAAACGCAGTAGTTTTAATTTATGGCGAAAACGGGTAAACAGTGGCGTCAGTCAAAAACACCGCGCTAAAAGAAATCCAACTATCAATAGATTTAAATGCAGTTTGCAAAAAACGATTTCAATGAATAAAATTAGTAAACGATAATTAAGATTTTCAATCCTTTTTTATAAAGTACCAAACTTACCTGCATTAAAGTCTTCGAATGCTTGTACTAATTCTTCTCTAGTATTCATTACAAAGGGTCCATATGCAGCAATAGGTTCTGGTATTGGCGCTCCGCTTAATACCAATATAATACTATCTTCAGTAGCTGTAATACTAAAATCTTCACCATCATTAGCCATTAATACGAAATGATTAGCAGGTATTGCCTGTTCTTGTAATAGCATACTACCTTCTATGACTAATAAAGCCGTATTGTAATCACTTGGAAAGTGAAATATAGCTGAAGCTCCTTTTTTTAGTTTGGCATTGTAAACGTGAATAGGCGTAAACGTTGTGGCGCTTCCCACTATGTCTTTATAGTGTCCAGCAATTACTTCAATGGTGCCTAATCCCTGTTCAAGTGCGAACTTGTTCATACTGCTATTACTAATAGCTTGATACTTGGGTGCACTCATTTTATAGTGAGCAGGCAAATTCACCCACAATTGCACCATTTGAAAATCTCCACCTTGTTTGCTCCATTCTTGCTCATGAAACTCTTTGTGAAGCACTCCACTAGCAGCGGTCATCCATTGCACATCACCCTCGGCAATAACACCGCCACCACCACTACTATCATGATGTTCTACTCGGCCTTTGTATGCAATCGTAACCGTTTCAAATCCACGATGCGGATGCACATCAACACCACGAGGAGTATCACTTGGTGGAAAATAATGGGGCGCATTATAATCTAACATCAAAAATGGATTCATTCGTTCCATATCTAATCCAGGTATACTTGGAATAAAATTATGTACACGAAATCCATCGCCTACAAAATGAGGCGTAATAGGACTATATATTTTTTGAATGTTTTTTGTGCTCATAAAGGCGAATTTGTTATTGTAAAATTAAGCATTCAACTAACTTTTCTAAATAATATAGTATAAGATTCTCAAAAGACACTCTAACAATAAACCTATAATGATAATTAAAACTTCTTTGTAATGCCTACTCGAATGACCTGTGTTTCATAATAGTCATTGCTTGAATAGGTAAATCCATCTCCTTGAATTTGTTTACGAATATTCATCGTACTAAACAGATCGCTGGCATTGATGAACCATTCCAAATGACTATTGGCAAATGTCTTTTTAAAAGCAAGATCACATGAAAATCGGCCCAGTGTTTTTCCTTGTGGAATAATATCGGGTGCGTAATACAAAAAGTTGATTTGCGTTTCAGCATTTTTACCCCATTTAATCGTATTCGCAATTTTAAAATTACCCGAATAAAATACTTGCTGCGCTGCACTATAGCGCTTCAAAACAGGGTACTGATTCCAAACTGTAAATGCATTGATTTGATTTCTGTACAATAATCCATTTATACTTAAACTATAAACGGAAGAAAATTTCTTTGAAAACAAAACTTCTAAACCGCTATTAAAACTTCTTCCTGCGTTTTGAAACACATTGTAAATAAGTACATGCACCGTATCCGTTGACGCAATTCGCGTAATAGTACCATCTACGATTTTATGAAACATAGACATGTTAATAGATCCATTACTTATAGTATGCTTTGCAGCTATTTCAAAACTGTTTGTAAATTGTGCTTGTAAGTTAGGATTGCCCACTTTAACAACGGCAGCATCGTCATATTTTGGAAAAATCCGAATATCTACTTCATTGGGCCTGTCAACTCGTTTATTATAAAAAAAGGAAAGCGTAGTATGCTCATCCTTTTTATAGGAGAATCGCATGGTAGGGAAGGGAACAAAATAGGAATACCCGCCACTTTTGTAAGTGTTATGCAATGGATTTACATCATACTGAATTTTTACATTTTCAACACGCATACCAATTTCTGCAGCATAGTTATTGACTTCTAAAATATAATTTCCATATAGGGCTTGCGACTGTTCATTGTAATTGGCCCAACCACCTGCATTGGTATCTAATGGAGAATGAAATCCTGGAATAAAATGCATGTTAGTAGGAATATTTCTATAGCGCCATTTATAGCCCAGTTCCAAATTACCTCTTCGTAAGGGCTTCAAATAATTGACCATAAAATCAGTCACATATTCATCTGATAATAATTTAAAAGAATCGTTGCTAGTATAGGAAGGCAGTATATTATCGAAATAATATTGCTCATCTTCTCTATGAAAAGAATAATTGAACGACATAGATAAATTATGACCAGCCTGAGCATATGCATGGTTATAGTTAACACTGGCCATAGCTGTAGTTTTTACTTCATTTTCAATAAAGCGCCATAATCTGTTTTGCAAAGCAATATCGCTATTGTAAAAACCCTGCTCTCCGTGATCAAGTATAGTTTCTGTTCCATACAATCCACTCACACTAATAACATTTTTTTTATTTATCGTCCAGTCCACACCAAATTTAGAATTAAAGAAATTAGTATTTCTATTGCGCTTTATTTGATAATTCATTTCCGTACCATCAGCATACAAGGTTTTTACAAATTCGTTTTTATTGAGTGTTTGGGTGTACAAATTATCTACTTGCGCAAAAAGGTTGAGTTTCTTTTTTCTAAAAGACACTTGTATGCTCGGATTGATTTTAGGTGTTTGTTGATATTGAGCTGTTATACTTCCATTATTACCATGCTTTTGCCATAGTGCTCCCAAGCCAAAACTCATGCCTATTTTCCCATGCAAGCCTTCTTCTTTATTTTTCTTAAATACCAAATTGATAATTCCAGCATTCCCATTAGCGTCATATTTTGCAGAAGGGTTGTTGATAATTTCAATTTTATCCAAAGATGCAGCTGATAAATTATCCAATCCAGTTTGATTTCCGAAACCAGTAAACGCCGTTTGTTGGCCATCTATCAATACCAATATTTTATCACTCCCTCTTAGTTGCAATTTGCCATCTTGCATACTCACACCCGGCAAATTTTGTAAGGCTTGCACCACCGAGGCCCCTTTTTGAGTGCCCAAATTATCTAATGAAAAAACTTTTTTATCCAATTTTGAGGAAATGGACTCTTTTGAAGTAGCTACCCTAACATCATTTAAATTGGTCATGCGTGTGCTTAATTGCAAAGTTCCTAAATCTAAATATGGACTCAAGCCTCCAATATAAAATGCCTTTGAAAGCAATGAAAAATCAGCATGTTGCACTTCAAGCACATAGTTTCCGGGTGCTAACTCATTGATGCTAAAATTGCCCGCATCATCACTCCAGACACTTTTAATAAAATGGTGTGTAGGCATGGTAAAAACTGCAATAGTTGCAAAGGGTACCACTTCCGTACTTTGATCTTTAATAGACCCCGAAACAGTAATTAGTTTAGATTGCGCAAAGAGGCTATTAGCAACCATTTGCAAGAGCAGACAAAGCAGTAAATATGGTTTCATAAAACCTTAAAGTTAACAACTTAAATAAGGCAATAACAACGCAATCAATTAATGAATTGTTAATGGCAATAATATCCCAAAAAAAACATTAACTTAGTTTACTAATTTTTTTAACCAATCCTTTTCAAATGACTAAAAAACTACTATTAATTAACTTTCTAGTTACCCTCTTAGCAGCTTTTCAAAGCAATGCACAAACACAAGGCACTCTTACCTGGTCTTTTACCCCAACATCGCATACAGGATTCTCAGGAGATGCCCGACATGTATTAGCCGTATGGATAGAA
>JAHEFK010000020.1 GCA_024640225.1 Bacteroidota bacterium
CAATAAACTACAAAACGGCTAAAAGAAATTTTAGCCGTTTTTGTTTTTAGGGCAAAGCAAATTGGAACTATTAATTAGTATGAAAATAAAAAACCAGTATGCGAACATACTGGTTTTTTTTTGTGGGCCCACTAGGACTTGAACCTAGGACCACCTGATTATGAGTCAGGTGCTCTAACCAACTGAGCTATAGGCCCATTGCATGAGATGCAATTTGGATTGCAAAAGTAACTAAATTTTTAAATTAAAAAAACCAATTACAAACTTTATTTTTGTTGCATGATAAAAGGTATTAAACATATTATTTTCGATTTAGGCGGCGTGTTGCTCAATATAGATTATCATAAAACTACCGCGGCTTTTCAAGCCCTTGGCGTGCCTCATTTCGATACCTTGTACTCGCAGCGTGAACAGATTGCATTATTTGACGCATTGGAAACGGGGAAGATAGAGGCTGCTACTTTTTATGATGAGCTCAATACATTATTACAAAGCAATTTTACACATGATCAATTGGCTACAGCATGGAATGCAATGTTACTAGATTGGCCTTTGCGTAGACTACAAATCTTGCAGCAATTACAAAATCAGTTTGATTTGTTTTTATTAAGTAATACTAATAGCATTCACGAAGCGGCCTTTACGCAATCACTGCAGCAAGCCCACGGAATACCCAGTATTGCCTTGTATTTTGATAAAGCCTATTTCTCTCATCGCTTAGGACTAAGAAAGCCAAACCCTCAAGCCTTTCAATATATTTTAGACACCCATAATCTAAGTCCGGCAGCTACCTTGTTTATAGATGATAGCGTGCAGCATGTAGCAGCGGCAAAAAGCTTAGGTATTCAAACAATTCACCTAAGTAATGGTATGACGATAGAAAAAGATATTTTCAAACCCCTTATTTAATCTCTTCAAAATCAATGTATTCGCCAGCACTCTTTGTTTTTTGCTGCGCTTGAGGTGTGGGTTGTTGAGCTTGACTGGAAGGAGTTTGCTGTTGTGCATGCATCTGAGCCTTGAAAGCACTACGCATTTTTAGAATTGGTATCAATATGCGTGTTACAAATTTAAAAACTCCAGATAATATAAAGGCTAATAATAAGATACGAAACAAGGCCATAGGAACTAATTGATTTTCAAAGGTAAGTATTCCCAATAGTAAGATTGTTAAGTTTTTTCTAATTTAGCGCTAAGCATAAAATAATTATCAAAACTGATCTTTTGCAACAAAATATGTCGTATATTTGCAGTGGAATTAAGTTAAAATGAAGGGGACGATAGTCCCCTTGTTTTTTGTCTATGCAAGAGATGATTAGTAAAATAGAAGCACTTTTAGCACCTTTATTAGAAGGGACGGATATGTTTGTAACCAGTTTACAAATAGAACCGGGCAATAATATTAAATTATTTTTAGATGCAGATGAAGGACTAAATGTTCAGAAAAGTGTATCTATTAATAGGCAATTAGTAGCTCAAATAGATGAATTAGGTTGGTATCCGAATGGAGATTATAGTTTAGAAGTGTCGAGCCCTGGTGTAGATGAGCCACTGCGTTCTATTCGTCAATATCGTAAAAATATTGGTAGAACCTTAGCGGTTACTACTATGGAAGATTTAGAACAAATTGGGGAGTTGAAAACCGTAGCAGCAACAGGCATCACGCTTGCCGTAAAAATAAATAAGAAAAAGGAAATAGCCCTAGTGGAAATTCCTTTTGAGCAAATAAAACAAAGTATCGTACAAGTAATTTTTTAACCCTAACAAATCCCTTTGGGAAAAAATGTAAACCATGTCAAGTATTAATTTAATTGAATCGTTTCAAGAGTTTAAAGAGGCCGAAAATATTGATAGGCCAACCATGATGAAAGTTATTGAAGATGTCTTCAAAACCTTACTCCGTAAAAAACATGGTAGTGATGAAAATTTTGATGTCATTGTAAATGATAAAACAGGTGACTTGGAGATTTTCAGAAGAAGAGAAATCGTTGAAGACGATATGGTGGAAGACGAAAACCAACATGTTGCATTATCAGAAGCGCTAAAAATCGAACCAGATTATAGCGTAGGCGAAGAATTATATCAAGTTGTTGATGTATTAGATTTTGGCAGACGTGCTATTTTGGCGGCGAAGCAAACCTTAGCAGCTCGTTTAGGTGATTTGAAGAAAAACGAATTGCTTAAAAAATATGCTGAGCGTGTTGGTGAAATTGTAAATGCTGAAGTGTATCAAATCTGGAAAAAAGAAATCATGCTTTTAGATGATGATGGCAATGAATTGATTTTACCAAAAACAGAACAGATACCAAGCGACTTTTTTAAGAAAGGAGAAATGGTGCGTGCTGTATTGAAAAAAGTAGAATTGAGAAGCAATACGCCTTTCATAATTGTGAGCAGAACAAGTCCAATGTTCTTGGAGAAATTACTAGAATTAGAAGTACCTGAAATCTTAGATGGTTTAATCACGATTAAAAAAGTAGTGCGTGAGCCAGGCGAGCGTGCGAAAGTAGCGGTAGAAAGTTTTGATGATCGTATCGATCCGGTAGGTGCGTGTGTTGGTATGAAAGGTAGTAGAATTCACAGTATTGTGAGAGAGTTGAAAAATGAAAATATTGATATCATCAATTATACTACCAACCCTTCTTTGTTGATTCAACGTTCATTAACACCTTCAAAAATCAATCGTATCGATTTAGATAACGAAAACAAACAAGCACAAGTGTTTTTAGAATCAGATCAAGTGTCATTAGCTATTGGTCGTAAAGGGGTTAATATTAAATTAGCACAAGAGCTTACAGGCTATACCATCGATGTGTATCGTGATGTGGTAGATCAAGAAGCAGAATACGATATTGATTTAGAAGAATTTAGTGATGAAATTGAACCATGGATTATTGATGAGTTCAAAAAAATTGGTTGCGATACTGCATTGAGCGTATTGAACTTATCTGTTGAAGAATTGGTAAGAAGAACCGATTTAGAAGAAGAAACAATTGTAGAAGTGCATAGCATTTTAAATGCTGAATTTGAAGATGAATAACACCTTGTATTCAATTCGAATTTTTAGAAACAGTGCATAAATTATTGATTAAAAAAAAGAATGGCAACAGAAAATAAAACACCCAGAATTTTGGCAGCAGCCAAAGAATTTAATATCGGTAAGGAAACCCTTGTGGAGTTTCTTACCGGTAAAGGGTTTGACGTAAATGCAAGTAATCCGAATACGAAGCTCAGTGAGCCAATGTATGATGCCCTTCAAGCTGAATTTGCCAAAGATAAATTGGTGAAAATAAAAAGTGAGGCTATTGCTTTACCAAAAGGCAATGCCGATGCTACAAAAAAATCTAAAGAAGATGTTGTAGCCGCTAAACCAGCAATGGAAGAAGCTCCTAAAGAAGTAGCCAAAACTGTTGAAGAACCTGTTGTAAAATCAACAGGGAAAAAAGCGAAAACAAAAGAAACGGATGAAAAGCAACCTGTTGCTCCAAAGCAAGAAGCTGTTGAAGAGAAAGACGCACATAAAGTTGCTGGTCCAAATATATTAGGTAAAATTAATTTAGACGAAATTAATCAAGCAACACGCCCTAAAAAGACCACTACTAAAAAAGCGGAAGAACCAGTAGCTAAAAAGTCAGTTAAAACTGCAGAAAAAGAAGTAGCTAAAACTACAAAAACTAAAAAAACGGAAGCTGCGCCTGTTGAAGAAAAACCAATAGACAAGCATCCAGAACCAGCGGTTGAAGTAGTAGCACCAAAAGTGGATCCTACACCTGTAGAGCCTAAAGAGCCAGTTGCTCCAGCTGCTTTAGAACATATTGAGATGAAATCGCCTCAATTGTCGGGACCAAAAATTATTGGTAAAATTGACTTACCTGTAAATACCGGCAACGATCGTGGACGAGGTGGTAGTGCAAGTGATAAAGAGAAGCGAAAAAGAAAACGTATACCTGTAGATAAGAAACCTGAAGGTACTCCAGGTGCTGGAAGTAATCCAAATGCACCTAGACCTGCTCAAGGAAATCAACCAAACAGACCAGGTGGCTATAACAATAACCGACCAGGTGGTGGTGCTCAACAAGGTAATAATCGTCCAGGCGGTCCTAATAATCGAAATAATAATTACAGAGGTAATAACGATAACAGAGGCGGCGGAACAAGCAATGTACCTACTGAAATTGATGCAAAAGATATTCAAGAAAAAATCAGACAAACGCAAGCCAAACTTGCGGGTGGAGGAAGAAATAATAAAAATAGCAAATCAAAATATCGTCGTGAAAAACGCGATGATATGGCTGAAAAAAGAGCTTTATTAGAGCAATCGGGCGATAGCAAAATTGTACAAGTAACAGAGTTTATTTCGGTTAGCGAATTTGCTAATTTATTAGATGTTAGTTTTGCCGATGTAATCAGCAAATGTATGGGCTTAGGTATCATGGTGTCAATCAACCAACGTCTTGATGCAGAGGTATTAGAATTGGTTGCTGAAGAATTTGGTTATACCGTAGAGTTTATTGGTGTACAACAAGAAGCGGAATTAGAAGAAGACGAACAAGATAATGAAGATGATTTAGAAGCAAGAGCACCAATTGTTACCATCATGGGTCACGTTGACCATGGTAAAACATCCTTACTCGATTATATTAGAAGTGCTAATGTTGTAGCAGGTGAAGCCGGTGGTATCACCCAGCACATTGGAGCTTATCAAGTATTAACCGCAACTGGCAAAAAGGTTACCTTCCTAGATACTCCAGGTCACGAAGCCTTTACCGCAATGCGTGCGCGTGGTGCTAAAGTAGCCGATGTGGCGGTCATCGTGGTAGCTGCCGATGATGCGTTGATGCCGCAAACAAAAGAAGCAATTTCGCATGCACAAGCAGCGAGCTTGCCTATGATTTTTGCTATTAATAAAATTGATAAAGAAGGCGCTAATCCTGAAAAAATTAAGGAACAATTAGCGGGTATGAATATTCTTGTAGAAGATTGGGGTGGTAAATACCAAAGTCAAGAAATATCGGCTAAGAAAGGATTAAATATTGATTTACTGCTAGAGAAAATTGCTTTAGAATCTGAATTATTAGAACTTAAAGCAAATCCTAATAGAGCAGGTGTGGGTTCTGTAATTGAAGCATCACTAGATAAAGGTCGTGGTTATGTAACCACTATACTCGTTCAAAATGGCACCTTAGAGCAAGGTCAAATGATTGTTGCAGGGCAGCACTTTGGTAAAGTAAAAGCGATGTTCAACGAACGTGGACAACGCGTTACTCAAGCGGGTCCATCTGCTCCTGTGCAAATTTTAGGTTTGAATGGAGCGCCTCAAGCAGGGGAGAAATTTAAAGTGTATGAAGATGAGAACGAGGCTAAAGAAGTGGCAACACATCGTGCACAAATTTTACGTGAACAAGGTATTAGAGCACGTAAACACTTAACCTTAGATGAGATCGGGCGTCGTTTGGCATTGGGTAACTTTAAAGAATTACCTATTATCATTAAAGGTGACTTTGACGGATCGGTAGAAGCCTTAAGTGACTCCTTACAAAAATTATCTACAGAAGAAGTAGCTGTGAATGTAGTACATAAAGCAGTTGGACAAATCACGGAAAGTGATGTCTTATTAGCAACCGCTTCTGATGCTATTATCTTAGGTTTCCAAGTACGTCCATCATTACAAGCGGGCAAATTAGCAGAGCAAGAGAATATAGAAATCAGAACGTATTCTATTATCTACGAAGCTATCGAGGAAATCAAAAGTGCCATGGAAGGTTTATTGGAACCAAAAGTGGAAAAGAAAATTGTTTCCAATATCGAAGTGCGTGAAGTATTTAAAATTAGTGGCGTAGGCACCATTGCTGGTTGCTATGTACTAGATGGTAAAATGACACGTCAAACGAAATTAAATATCATTAGAGAAGGTATAGTAATCTATCACGGCGAACTTTCATCACTAAAACGTTTTAAAGATGATGTGAAGGAAGTAAATGCTGGGTACGAGTGTGGTTTGATGGTGAAAAACTATAACGATATTAGAATCGGAGATATTATTGAAGGATACGAAGAAGTATCGGTAAAACGAACTTTGTAACGTTCATAAAAAATGTAAAACCGTTAGCCTATTTTTTAGGTTAACGGTTTTGTTTAATATAGCAAGTCCAAAAGAAAAAGCATGATTGATAAATTAGAAGCCATCAAGGCAAGATTTGAACAACTTGGAGTAGCACTTACCAATCCAGAAATTGTAAGTGACAATAAAAAGTTTTCTCAAACGAGTAAAGAATATAAAAAGCTAGAGAAAATTGTAGATGCCTATAAACGATATAGAGCTTGCATAGAGGGTATTGCTTTTGGTAAAGAAGTTTTAGAAACGGAAACCGATGCAGATTTGCGTGAGATGGCAAAAGAAGAATTGGAATTGCAAAACAATGCGAAAGACGGATTGGAAGAGGAAATTCGTCAATTATTGATTCCAAAAGATCCTCAAGATGAGAAAAATGCTATTATAGAAGTGCGTGCCGGAACAGGGGGTGATGAAGCAAGTATTTTTGCCGGCGATTTATTGCGCATGTATATGCGCTTTTGTGAACGCAAAGGATGGAAAATAGCTTTATTGAGTGAAGCAGAAGGAACCGTAGGGGGATATAAAGAAATACAATTGGAGGTTACGGGTGAAGATGTGTATGGCACACTTAAATTTGAAAGTGGTGTGCATCGTGTGCAAAGGGTGCCAGCTACCGAGGCTAGTGGTCGCGTACATACCTCTGCTGCTACGGTTGCTGTAATGCCTGAAGCAGATGAGATAGATTTTGAATTGAAAGAATCGGATCTTAAGATGGAAACGGCTCGAAGTGGTGGTGCTGGTGGACAGAATGTAAATAAAGTAGAAACGAAAGTAATTTTAACCCACGTACCTACAGGTACTGTTATTACTTGCCAAACAGAACGTACACAGTTGGGCAATAGAGAGAAAGCAACACAAATGATGCGTACTAAATTGTATGAAGAACAAGTACGTAAATATGAAGAGGAAATTGCAAATAGAAGAAAGAGTTTGGTAAGTACAGGTGATCGATCTGCTAAAATCAGAACCTATAATTATCCGCAAGGAAGAATTACTGATCATCGTATCAATATGACCATTTATAATTTAGATGATTTTATGAATGGCAATATTGGAGATATGATTGAAGCCTTGCAATTTGCTGAAAATGCTGAAAAAATGCAAGCAGGCGAAACGCTTTAAACAATATTTAATAGTAAACTACGTTTTAGTAAAACGAATCAATAAATATGGAAACGAACAACTTTGATATGCTTTCAATTCTTAAAGTAATTTTAAATAAAAGAAAATTTATTTTAAGTGTATGTATGCTGGCTACACTGGTAGCTATTATTTTCACAGCTATTAAGAAACCCATCTATAAAGCAGAAACGGCATTTTTTGTTGCTAATCCCTTAGTGGCCGACCGTGCCAATGTGTATCAATTTAATAATGCATTTATCTTAGATCATTTTGCAGAAGAAAAAGATGTAGATAAAGTAATGGCTATTGCCAATGGAGCCATTATGAGAGATACTTTAATTGCAAGCATGCAATTAGATGCACACTATAATTTGAATTTGCAAGATCCTAAATCATTCAATGAACTACATGCTACTATTCAGCGTAACTTCACCATTAAGCGTACTGAAAATACCAATTTAGAAGTGAGTTTTAAAGATCAAGATCCTGTTTTTGCTGCACAATGCGCCAATAAAATTGCACAAATTATTGCAGATTTATATCAAGCATATTATAATCAAACTCGTTTAAGTATTCATAAAACGCTCAGTGAAAAAGTATTGGCCCTCGACCAAGAAATTAAAACAATGTCGGACTCTTTAGCGGTGCTAAGAACCAAAACAGGGGTTTATGATTTAATAGCGCCTAATAGAAAAAATACGGTACAAGGCACTATCCATTCTAATGGAAGCGCCAACTTCGCCAATGATTTAGAAGCTTTACAGAATATAGAGGCCATAAAAGATCAATTGGTTATGGATAGAGCTAATACAGCTACTTTGTTAAATCAATTTGCAACGGCTACAACATTAAAGGAAATTCCATTAATTAAAATAATTTCAAAAGCCTATACGCCCACCAAATCCACTGATTTAGGATTTGTAGTAAATGCAGTAGTTGCTTTTTTATTAGCCTTGTTTTTTAGCGCGGTTTTAGTTGTATTGCAGCACACTGTCAAACAAATAGCGAAGCCTTAATGCAGCGTTCCATGTGGGAATCTAATAAACTAACAAAGGCAGCAATAATTATATTTTTGCTGAGCATAGCCGCAGCGCTTTTTACCTCCAATTGGTTGTTTGTTGGCATTCCTTTTTTATTTTTATTTTGCTTTATTTTAGTGCTTAATTGGAAGCTCGCCTATTGGATGCTTTTAGCTTCCGTACCCATTTCTATTACCTTCTATTTTTTTAACGATACACTGTCTACATCGCTGCCCGATGAGCCTATTATGTGGATCATGTTATTGGTAGGAGTTTTTGTTATAGTACATCAACCACAGCGCATTAAAAAAGAGTGGCTATCTCATCCCTTAATTATTCTTATTGGTTTACAATTTGTTTGGATGCTTATTGCTATTGGTTTTTCTAGCAATTTACTGCTGTCTGTAAAATTCGGATTGGCTAAAGTTTGGTTTTTAAGCTCCTTTTTGGTTTTCCCTTATTTAGTATTTAAAGAAAAGAAAGATTTCAAAATAGGCTTTATACTTTTTTTTGTTGGTGTTTTTATTACTACCCTAATTATTTTCACAAGGCATGCGCTTATTGGATTTGATTTTTTAAAAATATACAAAGCAATTGGGGAGCTGTATCAAAACCATGTGGATTATTCAACGGTTTTATCAATGCTCTTCCCTGCGATGTGCGCAACAATTCCGTTAACTAAAAAATGGTCATGGCCTGCACGTTTGCTATGGCTGCTTGTCATTGTATTCTTTTTGCCGGCTATATATTTAACCTATGCTAGAGCAGCAATTTTAGCCTTATTGTTTGCCGGAGTAATTTATTTGGCAATACGTTGGAGATTAGTGAATTGGGTAATGCCCCTGTTTTATACTGCCATTATCTTATTGCTTAGTTTCATGATTCGTAATAATAAGTACATCGATTTTAGACCTAATTACGATCACACGTTTATGCACTTTACTTTTACCGATCATATTATTGCCACCTTTAGGGGAGAAGATATGTCGTCTATGGAGCGCCTGTATCGTTGGGTAGCTGGTGCAAGAATGAGTACGGAGCATCCCATCGTTGGTTGTGGACCGAATACGTTTTATTATAATTATAAGCCCTATGCGGTTACTTCTTTCAGAACGTATGTAAGTCGTAATTTAGAACATTCTACTTCGCACAATTATTTTCTGTACATGTTGGTAGAGCAAGGTTGGCCAGCGCTTATTTTGTATGGATTGCTCGTAATGCTCTTTTTTTATATAGCTCAAAAAACCTACCACCGTTTTAGTCCGGGCTTTTACAGGCAAGCCACCATTGCAGTAGCTACCATGTTTGCCGCTGGCTTTGTAAATAATTTCTTTTCTGAATTAATAGAAAACCACAAAGTGGGCGCTTTATTTTACTTGAGTATTTCGCTGTTGGTTATGTTAGATTTAAAAAGTAGAAAGGAAGCTAATTCTCTGCATTAATGTGGATCTACCCAAGCACCATGTTCTTTTAAAAGCGCTATCAATTCGTCTACCGCATCTTTACTGGCAATATTCTTACGCACTACGTCTTTGTTTTTATACAAACTGATTTTATCTATTCCACTCCCAACATAGCCAAAATCGGCATCTGCCATCTCTCCTGGTCCGTTTACAATGCAACCCATGATAGCAATTTTCACTCCTTTTAAATGATTGGTTACAGCTCTTATTTTAGCGGTAGTTTCTTGCAAATCAAATAAGGTTCTGCCGCAAGATGGACAAGAAATATATTCTGTTTTAGAAATACGTGTTCTGCTCGCTTGTAAAATGCTAAATGCCGTATTATTCAAAAAGGCTTCTGTGCTTGATGCGCTTTGATAGGTTCGGCCTTGATCCGTTTCAGTAGTATAATTTTCTAGTTCTAGATATGCCTGTTCGCTAAGGCCCAAAGAAAGACCATCGCCAAAACCATCTAATAAAAGAGCTCCTGCTTGTACAGCAAAGTTAGCCAAATGTTCATCTTTACGACTTGCTCCACTATCAGCTATAATAACACATGGAGTAAGTATATTCTTTTCTAACAAGGCATTAAAAACTATTCGCATAGCGGCCATAGCCATTGTCTGTGTAGTGTACAAACAAAACACTACAGTTTTGTTTTGTCCAATTTTGGCAATCTGCTCCCAATCCATTGCTTGATTAGTGCTATAGCAGTCTATCATTACAAAATTTAGCACTGGATGATGATGGCTAGTTTTTATAAATTCGGCTACACTGAAAAGTGGGTGAACATGCTTTTGATCAGTGTTCCAAAAGGGTGCATCAACAATTGTTTTTAAAGTGCCGGGTAATTCAAAAGGAGCAACTTTATTTTTAGTGTAAATAAAATCAGGCGCTAGATCGGAAATCATCCATTTGTCGGATTCAGATTGATATTGATACCCAATACTTTCAAATAGGGCATGCGAAAGAGATGGGTTTTTACTTACATCTGTTATTACAACGGGCACTTGATTTCCACCAATGATACTTACCGGATGTGTGCTTCTTCTTTTATATTGATAGGGACTGTAAAATAATTTCTGTATTGGAGGTAATGAAGCATTTGATGCATCAGGTAGCAGCGTATATTTTTTTATAATAGCCTTGCAAACAGGGATTTCAAGTTCTGGGTCTTCTGTTAAGGAAACTCGAATGGTATCACCAATGCCATCTTCTAATAAGGTGCCTATGCCCATAGCGCTTTTAATTCGGCCATCTTCTCCGTCGCCAGCTTCTGTTACACCTAAATGCAGCGGATAACATTCACCAAATTCTTCTTGCATTTTTTGAACCAACAAACGATAGGCTTGTACCATTACTTGAGGGTTGCTACTTTTCATGCTTAAAACAATCTCATGAAAATCATGGCTTCGTGCAATTCTCAAAAACTCCATAGCACTTTCTACCATGCCTATTGCCGTATCGCCATATCTACTCATAATACGGTCGCTGAGCGAACCATGATTAGTGCCAATGCGCATAGCAGTGCCATTAGCTTTGCAAATTTTAACGAGCGGAGTAAATCGTTCTTGTATACGTTGTACCTCTGCAGCATAAGCTTCATCGGTATATTCTAAAACATCAAATTTCTTTTTGTCTACATAATTGCCTGGATTAATACGTACTTTTTCGACGATGCCTGCAGCAATTTCTGCAGCGTTGGGAGTAAAGTGTATATCAGCTATTAGTGGCGTGTTATATCCTTTTTGTCGGAGTATATCTTTTATAGCGCGTAAATTTTCTGCTTCCTTTTTACTGGGTGCGGTAATACGAACCATTTGTGCTCCGGCTTCAATACAACGAATACACTGTGCCACGGTTGCTTCCGTATCCATAGTGTCGGTAGTGGTCATCGTTTGCACCACAATAGGCGCATCGCCTCCAATTGTAATGGAGCCCACGTTTACTGTTCTTGTCTTTAAACGTTTATAATTGGTAAGTGATGCACAATAATTGGAAAGCATAAAAATCTTTTAAACAAAATTAAATAAAGACTTCTTTTTAAACGATTTTATTTAGTTTTTGTTGAAATAAATAACAATAATTTATTTACCTTTAAACAGATAAAATACACTGATTATAGTATTTTCGCAACGAAAACAAACAGTATGCAATACGAAATAAAAGTAGATAAGAACTTTCAATTTATTGAGGAAGGCAATGGTGAGCCATTGATACTTTTGCATGGCTTATTTGGTGCTCTTAGTAATTTTGCAGACCTATTAGAGCATTTTAAAAAAACACATAAAGTTATTATCCCATTATTGCCCTTGTTTGATTTGAGCTTAATTGAAACAAGTGTTTCTGGTTTAAAACGTTTTGTAAGAAAATTTATTGAACATAGAGGGTATACCAATTTTCATTTATTAGGTAATTCTTTAGGAGGCCATGTTGCATTGGTTTACGCCTTAGAGCATCAAGATCAAATTGCCTCCTTAATCCTTACAGGAAGTTCTGGATTATTTGAAAATGGTATGGGGGAGAGCTATCCCAAACGAGGCGATTATGAGTATATCAAAAACAAAACGCAATTAACGTTTTATGATCCAGCGGTAGCAACCAAAGAACTAGTTGATGAAGTTTTTTCTATTACCAATAATAGAATGAAAGTGCTTAAAATCTTGTCTTTAGCGAAGTCTGCTATCCGTCATAATTTAGAACACGATTTACATAAAATCACCCTTCCTACTTGTTTGATTTGGGGGAAGAATGACATCATTACACCGCCACCCGTAGCAGAAGAATTTCATCGTTTATTGCCCAATTCCCAATTGTTTTGGATTGATAAATGTGGTCATGCACCCATGATGGAGGTGCCAGCAGCATTTAATATGTATTTAGATTCGTTTTTAGCTAATTTAAAAAAATAATATGCCATTAAGCGAATTAATTAAAAGCGAGCATTCGTTTTTGAATACACAGCATACCTGTGGTGATGCTATTGCGCTTATGGAAGATGAAATGCAAAAGCAATTGCCATTGCTTGATCAAAGTACCATGCAATACCTCGCTTTGATACACTATCAAGATGTACAAGATTGGCATGATGCACAACAATTATTGATACATACATCATTGTTGAATTTTAAGCCTGCTATTTTAGCAAACGCACATCCTTTTGATGCGCTTAAAGTAATGCGCAATAATCAGTTAGCTATTTTACCCGTATTGGACAAGCAACAAGTATATATTGGTTATTTAACACAGGAAGATCTAATTAATTATTTAGGGCAGCAAACGGCTATTCAACAAGAGGGTGCTATTATGGTGGTAGAAGTAGCACAAAAAGATCTGAGTTTTGCAGAAATTGCAAGGATTTGCGAATCCGAACAAGTGCCTATTTGGTCTATGCATTCTTATATTATACCAGAAACGGGACGCGTAGAAATTACCATTAAAACAAACTCGGTGCATGTGTCGGGTTTAGTACAATCCATAGAGCGCCACAATTTTCAAGTTACGGCTGTTTTTGGCGATCAATCGAGGGATACCGATATAGAAGACCGATACGATTTATTAATGACCTATTTAAACATGTAATACGTGATTGCTATTGAGAATAAACTAATAAGTGATGATATCATAGAACAACAATTTGTATGCGATTTAAACGCCTGCAAAGGAGGTTGTTGTGTAGATGGTGATTGTGGTGCGCCTTTAAGTTTTGAAGAAGCTCAATTATTACATACCATATATCCTGTGGTAAAAGAAGATTTAGCTCCACAGCATATTGCTGCAATTGAAGAGCAAGGTACCTATGTGATGGATGATGAGTATGGCTATGTAACACCAACAATAGATGGCGGTGTATGTGTATATGCTTATACTGATGAAGTTGGCATCGTAAAATGCGCCATCGAAAAAGCATGGAAAGAAGGGAAGCTTGCATTTCAAAAACCTATTTCTTGTCATTTATATCCCATCCGTGTAAAACAAAGTCAAGAGTTTGAATTGCTCAACTATGAGCCAAGAAAAAAAATGTGCAAACCAGCATGCAAATTAGGTGCAACGCTCAAAATTCCAGTATATAAATTCTTACAACAGCCCTTAGAACGCGCTTACGGTAAAGAGTTTTATCAGGCCTTATCAGATATTGCTGATCAGTTTTATCAGGCTAAAAGTTAAAGTTGTTTTCGAAGTCGAGCTGGAGGGATATTCATGTGTTCTCGGTATTTACCAACGGTTCTGCGTGCAATTTTAAATCCTTTTTGAGCTATCAATTCCGTTAATACATCATCGTTATAAGGATTTGATTTGTCTTCATTTTCAATAATCTCAGCTAATACATTTCGTACTTCTTTGTTGGTTACTTCTTCTCCTTCGTTGTTGGTCATGGCCTCCGAAAAAAAGTATTTTAATTGGTATGTTCCAAATTCTGTTTGTACATATTTACTATTGGCAACCCTAGAAATTGTGGACATATCCAATTGTGTAATTTCAGCAATGTCTTTTAAAATCATGGGTTTTAATTTTGATTCATCCCCAGTTTTAAAAAAATCATTTTGAAAAAAGATAATCGCTTGCATACACTTTATAAGTGTTTGTTGTCGTTGTCTTATCGCATCAATAAACCATTTGGCAGCATCTAACTTTTGTTTAATAAACTGTACCGCCTCTCGTTGCTTTTTATCCGCTTTATCATTGTTATTATAGGATTGTAATAGCTCTGTAAAGCCTTCTGAGATTTTTAGAGGAGGTGCATTTTTAGCATTGAGGCGCAATTCCATTCGTTGCTCCGAGTTATCAATAAAAAAATCAGGTGTGATATGGTGATGAACAGTATTCGCAATATAATAGGCAGCCCCTGGTTTAGGGTTTAGTTTTATAATAATATCGATAACTGCTTTTAATTCTTTGTCGTTGATGCCTAAGGATCTCTTTATTTTATCGTAGTGCTTTTTAATAAAATCATCGAAATAAACATGTAGTATTTTTAAAGCCAATTGCATTTCTTTAGAGGATGCTTTAGCGTGTTCTAATTGTAACATTAAACATTCTCTCAAGTCGCTTGCTCCTGTGCCAATGGGTTCAAATTGCTTAATTTCATTAAGCAGCTCATTAACTTCTGTTACTGTAGTTATTATATTTCTAGAAAAGGCTAGGTCGTCTACTAATGCTTCAACCGATCTTCTTAAATAACCATCATCATCAATACTTCCTATTATTTGTTCCGCCACACTTTGTTGGTGTGCGTTGAGATTTAACATCGCTAGTTGATTCATGAGCACTTCTTGATACGAAGACTCTACGCTAACGGGAATAGTATTGCGCTCTTGCGTGTCTTTTGATTGATAATAGTCGTCTCCAAAATCTCCACTGCCGTCTTGTTCGTTTTTTAGATAGTCATCAATTTCAATTTTATCCGATATAGCGTCTTCTAGTTCTACTGCGTTGTCATTATTGTATTCCTCTTCTTGGTCTTCTCTAGTGTTTTCAAAAAGATCTTCTTTATTGATGATCGTGTCAATTTCTAAAGCTGGATTTTCTTCTAATTCTTCTTTTATTCGTTCTTCTAATTGTGTAGTAGGAATTTGCAGCAATTTCATTAATTGAATTTGCTGAGGTGAGAGTTTTTGAGATAATCGCTGCTGTTGAGATTGGCGTAACATGTTGTTTAATTACTAGTTACAAATTTAGTAATTCATATCGTAAGAAAGGATATTTTATTTTTATTAACAGTAAACAGCATATTCCCTTTAATTGTTTTTGCAATTGTTTGTACTTATTATTCAAAATTGTATATTACATTAAAATTACACTGTCATGAGTGTTAAAACCTATATAACGCCTTCTTTATCTTATGTGCCTTTAGCAGAAACAATTGAGGTTGTTGCTAAGCAGCAAAATTTGTATATAGGAATTCCCCGAGAAGACAATTTTGATGAAAATAGAATTGTGCTTACCCCCGAGTCGGTAGCGGTATTAGTCAATAATGGGCATAAAGTAGTTATAGAGCATAATGCTGGTATAGGTTCTTTTTTTTATGATCATGATTATAGTACCGTTGGTGCTATTATTACCTACGAAAAAAAGGAAGTATATCAAGCGCATATTATTGTAAAATCGGCGCCTATTTTAGAGCAGGAAATCGAGTGGATGCAACCCAATCAAGTAGTGTTTTCACCTATACATATACCTATTTTACAAGCAAATTTGATTGAGCAATTAATGCAAAAGCGAATTATTGCTATTGCGTTTGAATCGATAAAAGACGATTCTGGCACTTATCCAATTGTAAGAGCAATGAGTGAAATAGCAGGCAGTTCCTCTATATTGACCGCTGCGCGTTATTTGAGTAATATAGAATCAAACGGTAAAGGAATTTTATTAGGTGGCATCTCTGGTGTGCCTCCTGCTAATATTGTAATTTTAGGTGCAGGTGTTGTGGCGGAGTTTGCAGCAAGAACCGCTATGGGTTTAGGAGCAGCTGTAAAAATATTTGACAATTCGGTGTATCGCCTAATGCGTATTCAAAATAATATTGGCCATCGATGTTTCACATCGGTTATAGAGCCTATCCTTTTAAGCAAAGAATTAAAACAAGCCGATGTGGTTATAGGGGCCTTGAAGCCAAAAAATGGCATAACACCTATGGTAGTTTCTGAAGAAATGGTTAGTCAAATGAAACCGGGTTCGGTAATTGTAGATGTAAGCATTGACCATGGAGGCTGTTTTGAAACATCTCAAATTACTTCTCATGAGCATCCTGTTTTTGTAAAGCATGATGTTATTCATTACTGCGTACCTAATATTGCCTCTGGTGTAGCTAGAACGGCTTCTAGAGCTATTAGCAATGTGATGATGCCTATTTTATTGCAATGTGCTGATTGGGGTGGCGTAGAAGCCCTTATTCAATCTAAAGCAGGAATACGAAGTGGTGTGTATTTGTTTAAAGGATGTATTACCAATGCGCCAATTGCGAAGCGTTTTAATTTTAAATATACAGATCTTGATTTGCTACTAGCTTCTCAGTCATAATATATAGTAATTTGCAATGCCTAATAATAGAATGAATAAAACAATAGCTGGCTATCATTTGTTAATGATCTTATCGGCTGTTGATTTTAAAGTTACGCGAAATGAAGATAAAGTTATTCGCATATATCTAGAACAAGAATTTCCTATTCAAGTAAATCTTGATCGTGAAATGGCTATTATTAGTAATTTAAAAAAAGAAGAATGGCAATCACATTTTATAAAAGCCATGGACGATTTTTATGATGATGCTACGCAAGAAGAACGTATGCGTTTATTGCAATTTGCTATCGCTCTTACCAAATCAGATAATGTTATTACCCCTACAGAAAATAGCTACCTCAATTTATTATTTGAGTCTTGGGATCCAGCTTAATTAAATAATTTGTTGGAGGGCTAAAAATAAAATGATGCTTCCAGCCAATATTCGATAAACACCAAAGGCTTTAAATCCGTGTTTGCTCACAAAATTGATAAAAAAGCGCATAGAGAGTATAGCTACTACAAAAGCTACTAAACAACCCAGTGCCAACATGCTTGCATTGTTTGCTTGTAGGCTTGCAGGATGCTCTTTAAAGGTATCATAAATTTCTTTTGCTGTAGCAGCTGCCATAGTAGGAACGGCTAAGAAAAAAGAAAATTCAGCAGCTAATTTACGAGTCAACTTAGACGATAAACCTCCAATTATAGTAGCCGCACTTCTACTTAATCCGGGGAATAGAATAGCTAAAACTTGAAACAGTCCAATTTTAAAAGCAGCAGCATAGCTAATGTTTTTTTCATCCTCTATTGGTGCTTGTTTAAAAAAGCGATCAATAAAAAGGAGTAAAATACCGCCCGCTATGGTAATGCAGGCAATAGCTGTAATATTTCCTAAAACACTTTCGATATGTTTTTTGAGAAGTGCCCCAAATAGTAAAGCGGGAATAACAGCTACCATTAATTTTACATAAAAGCGTATATCCTTTACATTGACAAATTTTTTCCAATACAAAACCAACACTGCTAAGATGGCCGCAAATTGAATCACAATATCAAACATGTTTACAAAATTGTCTTCTTTGCTAATGTGCATGATAGCTTGTGCAAATTTCATGTGAGCGGTAGAAGATATAGGAAGAAATTCTGTAAGTCCTTCTATAATAGCAATGATAATAGCTTGTATCCAGGTCATGGTATATTTAAATATTTATGCGTTTGTATAGACAAATGCCATACTGGATTTGCCTTAATAAAATCAATGATTAATGTATAATTCGAATCGCGTTTTTCCCATTCTGTTTGTAAGTATAATGCAGTAGCGGTTTTTACTAAAGCTTGATGTTCTTTCGCCCATTCAAAATCATGTTTGTTGAAAATAATAATTTTCAATTCATCTGCTTTTGCGTAGGCACTTGCAATCGGTGCTTTAAACTTCTTTGGTGATAAGGTAACCCAATCAAATTGTCCTCTTATTTCATGCGCTCCAGAGGTTTCTAAATGAATTTGTAAACCATGTTCATGCAATACATTGCATAGGGCGTGTAAATCATACATGCAAGGCTCGCCTCCTGTAATCACAACACGGTTTGTTTTGCTTGCTAATACATGTTGGAGCATTTCTGATACGCTTAATTGAGGATGCGCAGCGGCATCCCAACTTTCTTTTACATCGCACCATACACAACCTACATCGCATCCGCCTAAGCGTATGAAATAGGCTGCATAACCAGCATAGGCACCCTCGCCTTGAAGCGTATAGAAATGCTCCATTACAGGGTAGCACACAGCTAAATCGTTATGGTTGATGGTGTTGTTCAAGTATTAGCGCTTGTTTTTTACTGCATTTAATGTGTTTTGCATTAAGCCACAAATGGTCATGGGGCCAACGCCTTTAGGAACAGGAGTGATATAACTACATAGCGGAGCTACTGCGTCAAAATCTACATCGCCTACTAATCTGCTGCCACTTTTTTTGCTTGCATCTTCAATTCTATTAATGCCCACATCAATTACGATGGCGCCTTCTTTTACCATATCAGCTTTTAAGAAAAAGGGAATGCCAATGGCTGCAATAATTACATCTGCTTGTAAGCAATGTGCTTTTAAATCTTTAGTTTTTGAGTGTGTAAGCGTAACCGTAGCATTGCCATAAGCATTATTTCTGCTCAATAAAATACTCATTGGGGTACCCACAATATTACTTCTACCAACCACCACACAATGTTTTCCAGAAAGGTCTATGCCATAATAAGATAACATAAGTAAAATACCATAGGGCGTTGCCGGTAAAAAGGTGTCTTGGCCAAGTACTAATTTGCCAATAGATACTGGATGAAAACCATCAACATCTTTTGATGGATCAATAGCATTGATAATGGATGCTTCTCTAATATGTTTAGGTAAGGGCAATTGCACTAAAATGCCATCAACATCTTTATTTTCATTGAGGGCAGCAATTTCTTTTAATAAACTAGCTTCATCAATTTGGGCATCTAAACGTAGTAAGGTTGATGCAAATCCAATTTCTTCGCAAGTACGCACTTTAGCACCCACATAGGCTTCGCTAGCAGGGTTGTTGCCAACTAAAATAGCTGCTAAATGTGGCTTTTTAGAGCCTTGGGAAATAAGACTTTTTACTTCCTCTTTTATTTTTTCTTTGTAATGGGCTGCTACTAGGCTGCCGTCTAATAATTTCATGCTTTTTATTTAGATGGTATTAGAACCATTTTTTCTTATTGAAGTATAAACTTACCATCACCGAAATTAAGATCGATATAGCTATGGGTACATAAAAACTATAGGGACTATCTGCATAAGGCAAATGTTTTACATTCATGCCATAAACACTTGCAATCAAGGTAGGTATAGATATGAGAATGGTAATACTGGTCAATCGTTTCATGACCATGTTCATATTATTATTGATAATACTAGCAAATGCATCTAAAGTAGAATTTAGAATGTTGGTATAGGTATTCGCCATTTCCAAGGCCTGAGAAAACTCTACAATCAAATCACTTAAAAATTCTCGTTCATCCTCATCGCAGTTTAAAAAGTTGGTGCGTTCCATCTTCATCAACAATAACTCATTAGAGCGTAAAGCGGTAATCACATACACCAAGCTCTTTTGTATACGCATTAAATACAATAATTCTTCATTACGATTAGAATCATATAATTTTTGTTCAAAATTATTCCTACGCTGATTAATTTCTTTCAAAACTTGCATGAAATCCAATACCACTTTTTCGAAAATTTTGAGCACCATCATATTGGGACGCTCTGGATGACGCTTCGCAAAAGAGTTTAAAAATCTACGGATAGCCACATTCTCAAAAGAGTTTACCGTTACAATTTGGTTTTTATCGGTAATGATAATAGAAATTGGAATGGTAATATAATAGGCGTCACTTTCGTTTAAGGACTTATTTTCTACCGGTGTTTTTAAAATGATTAATTTTACATCATCGTCCGATTCGTAACGTGCACGCTCCTCAATATCTAAGGTGTCTGTTAAAAAATCTCTATGGATATTTAATTGAGAGGATAATTTATCAATTTCATCGGGTTGAAATGGTGGGGTAACATTTATCCAATTGGCTGCATCCGGTTGGTCAATTTCAAGCGTCTGACGATTGATATTTTTGAAGTATTGTACCATGAGCCCTTTTTTTAATGGTTATAAATTGGATATATTCAAATAGGGTTTGACTTATTTGTTGGCGCAAAGGTACGCTCTATATATAATAAAATGAGTAGCTTCCACAAAATATTTTGTATAATTGCGAAAGTATTTTAATTGATATTTATTAAACAGTATTTATAGGCATGAAACCGCAAAGGAAATTAATGACATTGGATGAATTTACGATCCAAGAAACACGAAAATTCAAGCAGGCAACAGGCGAATTATCGTCTATTCTCCGAGATATAGGCTTAGCGTGTAAAATGATTAATAAGCAAGTTAATAAAGCGGGTTTAGTAGATATTTTAGGTAAACACGGCGCTACCAATGTGCAAGGAGAAGAGCAAATGAAATTGGATATTTATGCCGATACCATATTGATTGATGTGCTTAAAAGCAGCACGGATTGTGCCGGGGTTGCTTCTGAGGAAAATGATGATTTTATTGCTTTTGACGATCCTTATTCCAAGAATTCGAAATATGTGGTATTATTTGACCCTTTAGATGGCTCCTCCAATATTGATGTGAATGCTTCCATTGGTACTATTTTTGCTATCTACAAGCGCGTCAGCAAATTGGGCGAATCCTGTGTAGAAGCTGAT
The DNA here is from genome assembly GCA_024640225.1 of Bacteroidota bacterium. Lineage (GTDB taxonomy): Bacteria > Bacteroidota > Bacteroidia > Chitinophagales > Chitinophagaceae > CAIWHF01. The sequence continues at coordinate 20,985 of JAHEFK010000020.1, forward strand.
TTTATGCAATCGGGCAAAAATCTAATGGCCTCTGGTTATGTTATTTATGGTAGCAGCACCATGATGGTTTATGCAACCAAATTAGGCGTTAATGGATTTACCCTTGAGCCTTCTATTGGTGAATGGTGCTTGTCGCATCCAAATTTAAAATGCCCTGAAGATGGCAAGATCTATTCTATCAATCAAGGTAATAGTGCTAAATACGATGGTGGTATTAAGGCCTATATGGACTATTGTATGGATACCAACAAGGAAGAGGGCAGACCCTATTCGCTTCGTTATATAGGTTCCATGGTGGCCGATTTGCACAGAACATTAATAAAAGGCGGCATCTTTATGTATCCAGCCGATAGTAAATCCCCTAATGGTAAACTGCGTTTGTTATACGAATGCAATCCGATGTCGTTTATTGTAGAGATGGCAGGTGGTTTTGCTAGCGATGGGCGTCAGCGTATTTTAACTATTGAACCTAATGCCTTACATCAACGCGTGCCCATATTTATAGGTTCTAAAAATATGGTCAAACAAGTAGAAGCTTATATTGCAAATGCATAAAAAAACTCCCGAAAGGGAGTTTTTTTATGTCCATAATATGGTTTCGAGTTTCGAAAAAAGTTTCGATTTGTTTCGATGAAATTTTGGATGTATAATACTTATGGAGCTAAGTGCAATTTTTGTTTTTGGATGATATAGGAGAAAGTTCTTAAAAACAGTCTATAATTGCGTATAACGGAAAATTTACAACACAAATTACGCATAATTAATTCAAGATAACATATTGAATATCAACACCTTAATAATAAATTAAGGGTTTATATTCATATCCAAAATGTTCGTATATTTACTAGTTATAGGCAAATTTAGCGAGACCTTAAAATGAGACAATTAGTTTACATATTTATTGCTTTGACATATTTGAGTTCTTGTGACTGTAACCAAAATGTCAAAGGAACTATTTTAGACAGTAACACAAAAGAGCCAATTGAAAATGTAGATGTTTATAACAAAAATAAAACTTGGATTAAAACCAAAACTGATAAGAAAGGACATTTTGAACTTTCCAATGTTTCAGGTGGGCTGACATGTCCACCAATGACAATTATCATAGAGCATAAAGAATACAAAAAAATTGAAACTGAAATTGAATCGTGTGGACAAAAAGAAATTTTATTATCAAAGAAAATCATAGAACAGAAAGACACATTGACTTACAAACAAGCAATGAAAAATATTAGAGGTATTTTTGAAAATTATAAAACAAACGAAGAATCAATTGAGAGCGAAGACAATAAATATATAATGACGACAAGTCTAAACAGCTTACAAAGTGTGACTGACAAAAATGATCTAGAATTACTTATAAACATTTGGAACTATTACGACCCGACAGACTATTCGTGTAGAAAAGAAATTTATAAAATACTTTTACAGAACAAGACAATTAGTATAAACGCTGTTAAAGACAGAATGAAACATAAAATGAATTGGGAAAATGAAGACTTATCGGGAACAGAATTTAAAAACTTATTAGAACAATTAGAACACAAAAAATAAAAATCTGCTGCAAACAAGGGTTTGGCAAAAGCAGGGCTGAAGGAAGTAATTCAACATTTGTAATTCTAATAAGCTTTTGTTCTAAATTTGAACTTTAGTACTTTCCAAACCCCACCTTCGCTAAGCCCAAAAACGTTACAAACTATTAAAAAAAACGGACAATGAAACGAATAAAATTAATTCCTATATTTATTATTTTGACAAGTTTGATTGCTTGTGAACCTCAAGTAACATTTGACGAACCACAACCTTCCAATATTGACAATTTATCAAAATTCCCCAAGCGTCTTTTGGGTCAATACTTAAACCCGACAGACAATTCAATTCTAATTATTGGCGACAAATTAATTCAAAGAATTTACGACTATGATTACAAAGTTCATTTTAAGCAACTCGACAGTGCTGAGCATCTTTCTGGAGATACATTAATAAATGTGAAGACAAAAGAAAAAACAATAATAAAGCGCGATGGTGACAGTTTAATAACACATGTTCATTACATTGACACGCTATTTCAGATGGACTATGACAATGTTGTGAGAAAATTCAAAGGTTTTTATTTTCTAAATAAACGTTACGACAAGACACGTTGGGAAGTAAAAAAAATTCAATTAACAAAAGGGAAACTCATACTAAGCAGCATTTCTACAAAACTTGACATTGAAAATTTAAAGGAAATAACAGAAACACCGCAAGACACAGTTCCGCCCTACAAATGCTCTGCAACTAAAAAACAGTTTAAACATTTTATAAAAAATAACGGATTTAGCGATAGCGAAATATTTTTTAGACAGAATAAAAACGGCTTATAATGTGCTGTTGACCTCATGCAGGCTGATTTGCTTAAATTAAAGTTTAGTTTAAAATCACGTGTAGTGCTAAATTGAAACTAAGTGCCTCAAAATCCTACACTACACCAAGCTCTAAAACCTTATTGTATAAGTAATTAAGTTTTTACGCAAACATTCCTAAATAAGTATACCTTAAAAAATAAAACTCCCCTAAGGGAGTTGTATTTATAATGTTATTTTTCGGTATACCCAAAGTTGTAAGGCTAGTTGTGCTATTAGTGCAATGATGGCTATCCATAAAAAGATGCCAAACAATTCTTTGTAATGGCGATAGGCGCTCATTTCAATTTTTGTTTTTTCTAATCGGT
>JAHEFK010000025.1 GCA_024640225.1 Bacteroidota bacterium
AGTGCTATCACGCAAAATAAAACGGTGTTAGCAGCTGTAATTTCAGGAAATACTGGAACTATTGCAGCATCTCCATCTAGTATAGCGGCAAATGGCACTTCAACCTCCACCATTACGGTGCAATTAAAAGATGCCTCTAATACCAATTTAACTACGGGAGGCGCAACGGTTACTATTTTTACAACTTCTGGTACCGTAGGTAGCGTGACCGATAATAATAATGGTACCTATACCGCTACCTTAACCAGCTCTAACACCATTACCACAGCAACTATTAGTTTTAAAGTTAACAATGTGTCTTCATCGGCAACGGCTTCTGTTAATTTTACAGGAAATGCTCCTACTATACTATTTCAGCCTACCCCTCAAACAGTTTGTAATAATTCCACATTAAATTTAAGCGTAAGTGCCAATGCATATGCATTGGGTAGTTTGAGTTATCAGTGGAGAAAAAATGGTGTGGCAATAAGTGGAGCTACAAGCAGTGTTTATACAAAGAATAATTTTTCTGCTGCCGATGAAGGTACTTACGATGTGGTGATTAGTGAAGCTGGAAATTCATATCAAGCAACTAGTAATGGTGTTGCTGTAGCCTTATCGCCCATCACTTGGAATGGGAGTGCTAGTAGCCAAAGTAATAATTCTTCAAATTGGTTATGTGGCACACAACCAACAGCAACTTCCAATGTAGAATTTATAGCAAGTCCTGGTAATGTTATGCAATTGCAAAATGATTTAGAAATTAATAACCTCAATATTGGTAATGCTGCAAATTCTATCATTGATTTAAATGCTAAAACCCTAAAAATAAATGGTGCAATAAGTGGCACATTAAAAATAAAAGGGGGTGCCTCGGCTAAATTAATTATAGCAGGAGCCAATTCAAAGACGATATATTTTCCTACCCAAAACGATGCTAAACTTGGGCATTTAAAAATAGACCACCCAAGTGCTGATATTACATTAGATGGAGATGTAGAAATTTATGACTCTTTAGTAATCAACCAAGGAAATTTAAATATTAATGGATTAGTAACTTTAAAGACAACAAGCTGTTCAGGTGCAAATGCTGCTACATCGGTAGCTCAAATAGGCCGTTTTAATGGAAGCTCGTTAACTTATTTGTCAGCAGGTAAAGTTAGAGTAGAACGTTGCTTTCCCGCAGATCGATCGTATAGAACAGTTACATCTCCAGTTACCACCACTACTTCAATGTGGGACAACTGGCAAGAAGCAGGTGTATATGCGGCAGGTTATGGTACTTTGATTACTGGATCTAATTTAGGTTTTGGTGCTAATTCAGGTATCGATAATAATCAAACAGGGATACCGTCTATTTATAAATATAATAATCAAACGCAAGCTTGGGCTAATATTACTACGGGTACTAAGAATATTACTTTGCAAGCTGGTGAACCTTATTTATTAATGGTACGTGGCGATCGAAACCCACAAACGGTAACAAGTAATACAGCAACGGCTAATAATACAATATTAAGAGCTACTGGTACTTTAGTAAGCGGTGACTTTACCTATACATCTACCACCACTGTCAACGGAGTACAACTAGCAGCTTTAAATAATCAATATTCATTAGTAGGTAATCCGTATGCTAGTAAAATTGTTTGGGATTCTATTTATAACAACTCGACTAATATCAGTGAGAATATTTGGATTTGGGATCCGCATAAAAATGGTACAAGTGCTATGGGTGCTTATTCTTCTTATAACAAAACTTCGGGTGGCATTGCTGGCGAACAGATAAATAAATACATCCAACCATGGCAATCGTTCTTTGTAAAAAACACTGCAGATGCTCCGGTTTTACGATTAAAAGACCCGTTCAAACAATTAGATGGAACAACGGCAAGAACCTTTAAAACTACAAGTAATTTTGACGCTAAACTAAGTGTGAAGTTATTCTTGAAACAACAAGCAGATAGTGGTTATCATTCCGATGCCTTATTAATTGCAATGGATGAGCAATTTGAAAACACTAAAGGAAAAGGTGACTGTGATAAATTTATGAATATTGATGAAAGTATTTATATGCTTTCTTCAGATTCTGCAAAGCTTTCTATCGGATCATTCAAAACACCTCAAAGTGTTTCTTTTGATACGATTCAATTATATACTTCGAATTTAAAATCGAATCAGTATGTATTACGATTCAATTCGTCTGATATTATTGACCCATCGTTGAAAATGTATATTTTAGATCGTTATCAAAATAGCATTCAAGCTATAAATAATAATGGCACTACAGATTTAGATTTCACGATCACGAGTGATCCTTTATCGTCTAGTAATAAACGCTGGTTCATCATTTATAATAAATTAGCAGCACCAACAGCTATTGCAAATTTGCAGGTATCAACCATAAAAATTGTACCTAATCCGGCAAACAACGTTATAAAAGTTTTTATTCCTAGCACAGAAGTAGGTGTTGTGAAAGCTACTGTTGTAGATATTTTTGGAAAGCAACAGCAGGTACAATATTTGCAAACTAACGAATATAATGAAATGGATATAACGGCATTGGCACCGGGTATTTATATGTTGCAAACAAATAACGGCAACCGAGTAGAACAAACAAAATTTATTAAACTTTAAGATTCAACAATAAATGAAATCATTTTTTAAAACAACTATTTTACTTTCTTGTTGCCTGCTTAGCACCTATGTTTTTGCTCAACAAGACCCTTCATCTACACCCGGAGGAGGCGTTCAGTTAGATGTACCTTTAGATGGTGGTTTATCACTATTGGTAGCAGCAGGTGTTTTGTATGGTATCAAGAAAAAAGAAAAAAAGCACAAATAATTTTAAAAAGCCTAAAAAAGACGAGCCTTTGCCTCGTCTTTTTTATTTAAAACCCATACAATTTTTGTAATTTTACAGCATGCAAACAGCTGCTGAAATTTTAGATAGTGCCCAACAAACGCTTCGATTAGAAGCGGAGGCTATTACCGCTATAGCACAATTAGTAAATGATACGTTTGCCGAATTGGTACTCCACATCCACCAATCTAGAGGCCGTTTGGTTATTTCTGGCATAGGTAAAAGTGCTGTTATTGCTCAGAAAATGGTGGCAACCCTAAACTCAACAGGAACTCCAGCTTTGTTTATGCATGCAGCAGATGCCATTCATGGCGATTTGGGCATGATTCAAAAAGACGATATCGTAGTTATTATTTCTAAAAGTGGAGAAAGTCCAGAGATTAAAGTACTCGTTCCTTTTGTAAAGAACTTTGGTAATACGATAGTAGCTATTTCCGGAAACGAACAATCTTTTTTAGTGCAGGAAGCGCATTATTTTTTAAATACTACCGTAGCTAAAGAAGCATGCCCAAATAATTTAGCTCCTACAACCAGTACAACAGCACAATTAGCCATTGGCGATGCTTTGGCTGTTTGTTTATTGCAGTTAAAAGGATTTACGGCTAATGATTTTGCTAAATATCATCCCGGTGGTGCCTTAGGCAAAAGATTATATATGCGCATTGGAGATGTACTACAGCGTGATGCCAAACCAGCTGTAGACCTTCAAAGTAGCTTAAAGGAAATAATTTATGAGATATCTAATAAACGATTAGGCGCAACCGTTGTTATAGATGAGCAAGGTAAAGTTGAAGGAATCATTACCGATGGAGATATCCGACGAATGCTAGAAAAAACAAGCGATTTGTCGAATGTATATGCTAAGGATATTATGACACCCAATCCATTTGTAATGGATGTAGAGGAAATGGCAACGGATGCTTTATCCTTTATGCAACAAAAAGATATTACCCAATTGGTGGTTTTAAACAAACAACAATACGAAGGTATTTTACATATTCACGATTTATTAAAAGAAGGAATCGTATAAGCGCAATAAGCAACATGAGTACAACACAAATAGTAGAAGACGTAGTAATAAAATTTGCAGGAGATAGTGGAGACGGTATGCAGTTGACGGGCACCCAGTTTACTAACAATACCGCTTTGATAGGAAATGACTTATCTACCTTTCCCGACTTCCCAGCAGAAATTCGCGCTCCGCAAGGCACTGTTCCGGGTGTTAGTGGTTTTCAATTACACTTTTCAAGCAATCCTGTTTTTACGCCAGGAGATATATGTGATGTTTTAGTAGCCATGAATGCAGCCGCTTTAAAAGTCAATTTAAAGTCTTTGAAAAAAGGCGGTATCATTATTGTAGATAGCGACGGATTTGATAGTAAAAACTTACGATTAGCTAATTATGCAGATGGTGTAAACCCTTTAGAAGATGGCTCTTTACAAGACTATGAAGTGCATGTTATCGATATTACTAAGTTAACGCGCGAGTCATTAAAAGAAATAACACTGGGCACCAAAGAAAAAGATCGTGCTAAAAATATGTTTGTTTTAGGTTTTTTATACTGGCTCTATAATAGAGATATGAAAAACACTATTCAGTTTTTGGAGGAGAAATTTGGAAAAAGACCAGAGATTTTTGAAAGTAATACTAAAGCGTTACAAGCGGGTTATAACTATGCCGATACGGTAGAGTTATTCTCAACGAGATATAAAGTAGAAAAAGCACAGCAAGCAAAAGGAGTATATAGAAGTATAACGGGTAATGTGGCTCTAACCTATGGATTGGTTGCTGCCGCAAAACAAGCTCAATTGCCCTTATTTTTGGGAACCTATCCTATTACACCGGCCTCCGATATATTACACGAATTAGCAAAGCTTAAAAATTTTAATATTCGAACTTTTCAAGCAGAAGATGAAATTGCTGGTATCAGTGCTGCAATTGGCGCCTCTTATGGAGGAAGTATTGGCGTAACCTCAACTTCTGGTCCGGGTATGGCACTTAAAACAGAAGCGATGGGTTTAGCGGTTATGTTAGAGATTCCATTGGTGATCATTAATGTTCAACGAGGTGGACCATCTACGGGCTTGCCTACCAAAACAGAACAAAGCGATTTGTTACAAGCATACTATGGACGAAATGGAGAATGCCCAATGCCTATCATAGCATCTAATTCACCGAGCGATTGTTTTGATGCCGCCTTTGAAGCTGTTCGAATAGCTATCGAACACATGACACCTGTTATTTTATTGAGTGATGGATATGTAGCGAATGGCGCTGAGCCTTGGCGTTTTCCTCAGACTAAAGATTTAAAAAATATAAACGTTGTTTTTAAAAAAGAATTAACTGCGGATGAAGAGAAATTCTTGCCGTATAAAAGAGATGAAAAATTAACGCGTCCTTGGGCCTTGCCAGGTACACCTGGACTCGAACATAGAATTGGTGGTATTGAAAAGGAAGATATAACGGGCAATATTTCGTATGATCCCGATAACCACCAACACATGGTTAAAACAAGGGAAGCAAAAGTAAATGCCATTGCTGATTATATTCCGTTACAAACGTTAGAGAGCGGACCAGAAAAAGGAGACGTGTTAGTGCTTGGTTGGGGATCAACAAAAGGTTCCATAAAAAGCGCAGTAAGTTCATTGCAAGCACAAGGATACTCTGTAGCACATGCGCATATAAAATATGTAAGACCGTTCCCAAAAAATTTAGCCACGCTTTTAGGTAATTACAAACGTATACTCGTGCCTGAAATTAATAATGGACAATTAGTAAAAATTATTCGTGATCAGTTTTTTGTAGATGCTGTTCCTTTCAATAAAATTAAAGGTACACCTATTACTAGTCAAGAATTAGTAGAAGCTATTAAAGAATTGCTGTAGTTATTTTAAAGGATGACGCTGTTCCCAATCGCCTTCTTTGCTATGAATATTTTCTAATGGTTTTTTTAAGATCCACTTTAGCACCGGATTAGCAATGTATACAAAGGTGTGTAAATAGTTGGGCTTACTACCCAAGCGTGCTTTGGCTTCTAAGGCGGTTCTTCCAAAAATTATTTTCTCTTTTTTATGTAAGAGCGCTTGCTCTAGTCCATCGTAGAGGATGTTGAAATATAATTGGTAATCCGTATTTTTTTGATAGTCAAATCCAATATAAAACATATCCCAAGTGTGCTCAAAATTAAATGCGGAACTGAAGGCAACCAATTTATCATTTAAAAACCATCCACGCACAAGGAGTTGTTCCGTTTTAGAGGCATGTTGTAGTTTAATAAATTCAGGACTTAATATTCCCAATCGGATAGCTTGTTTATTAGAAACCTGTTGGTATAAATTATAAAGTTGATCTTGATACTTTTCAAGATCTTCTGTGTTTAATGTTTTTTTAATTAATAGCTGTTCTTGTTTTTTTATTTTTCTATATCGCTGCGCATATTTATGTTTTAACGCTTTTTCATAATCTTGAATACTATTCCAATTTTTATTTAAAATCATTTCCATTGAAACATCATTTTTCAGTTGTAAACAACCTTTAGAGTAGTTTTGGAAATAAGGGCTTAAATAAAATGGAGCATCTTTAATAAGCGCAGCGCAAGCACCGCTTATTTTTTGTATTTCTTGCAATGCCAATTGATATGCTTGAAAAGCCTCAAAGTCGCTGATAGTATCGCTTTTTATAAACGTGCAAATATCATGTCTAAACAAATGACCCGATACTAATAAGCTTGGTTTAGTTGTCCATAACAATAGGTTGCAAAGTAATTTTTTAATGGCGCCATCTTCTTTATTAATCAGGTGTTGTTTGTTTAAGCGTAACAATTGAAAGTAGTGTTTACTTTGTATCTGCTTGTTTTTAAAAACGACAACATAATAAAACGATAAATTGGGCAATTTAGCAGCTTCGGTTATAGCTAATTGTTCACTTTGTAAAAAGTGATTTTCTGGCAACTCTTTATTCCAATAGCTAGGTAGGTTTTGAGCCGATTGAAACACAACCAATTCTAATCCATCATGATTCTTTTGAATACGCATAGTTTATTTTAATTCTAACTCCACGGTTTCATTACTCTTAATAAAGAAAGGGATTCTAATTTCTTTAGGTCTATCGCCAATGCTATTATAATAAAGCACTTGATAAGCGCCCGGCTGTAATTCTAATTTTTGTGTAAGCGGGTTGCCTGTTATACGCACTTGTTTAAACTCCATAAAGCGATCGCCAGATTGAAATAATAACGCTACTTTCCCAAAATTGTTGCTATTGGTAAATTGTAATGTGCCAGGCTCTGGAATATAAATATCGGTGATCACCCCAAATTCAAAATCCACATTTTTCCTTAAAGTTGGTAAGGTATTAATCTCTACGTAATAGTTACCCGGTTCATAAACCAAGGTTTCTGCACATTGTTGGTAAATAGTAGGACTATAGTCGGAACGACAATTAACAATAGCTTGGTATTCCTTTACAGGACGCTTAGGATTGTTTTTGTAGGAAAAGCGTAAGGTGCCCTGCCCAACCACTACGGTAATTATATTCTTTTTACCTTCCTCTACTTTTACATTTTTAAGTACCGTATTGCTTTGTCCTGTAATGGTCAAATTATAAGTACCCGCTTCTGTTATTTGTGGATCTGGATTTCCTTTTGCATCGGTGGTTCTGTAAAATTTACGTAGTACTTCTCCTGTTTTCGGGTGTTTTAATAATACTTGTGGTGTTGATTTGTAGAATTTTCCTTTTCCATTAGTAAATAAAACGGCTACACTTGTAATGGTGTCGGCCTGGGTAGCGCTAGTAAAAGGAGCCTCGTTTCCTTGTTCTTTAAAATCAGGAAGCGATGCTGTTGGATCTATTGTAGGTTTTAAAATAGGCGTCGGTTTAAATCGCGGATTATATTTTTTTAAGTTTACATTATTTTTTACAAGCGCAAGCACCGTGTTATTTTTTGTAGCTATTGCCTCCATTTCTATGGGTTCTATTTCTTGTTCAGCGACATAGCTAACGGTTTTTAATTTCCAAATTTTTATATAAAAAGTAACTGGTATGGCAAGCGTATGGTTGTAGTATATAGTATGCGCTGTTTTTGTTTTAATTGCGGGGATATCACTAGCTTCTATTTCAATAGGAGCTTCGTAGACGCTTGTTGTTTTTGGAGTTAATCCATTTTTAGGTTTTGCAATAATGATAGCATCGTTGTAATTTATTTTTTTTGCAACTATTGTTTTTATAGATGTTATTTCAATAGGGTTTATTTCTATGCTTGCCTCGTATGAGCTAGGTTTTTTATTAATAGCAGTATTCGTTTTTTGGGGAATACTAAAAATGGATTGAAATTTTATGGGACGAACTCGAATGGCTAATAATTCATTCAACGTATCGGGCGTAAATGAAAATGTTTCTTTATAAATAACAGGTTTAGTAATTAGTTTTGTTTTTACAAAGCCTACGGGTGCTTTTGCTTGTTTGTAAAAATAGTAAAGCTGTTTACTTGCTATAAACTCTAGCGTATCTTTTTTTAATATTATTTCTTCTTCTATGGGGTAAGCAATTTTTTTAGTTGCTGCAGGTGTATAAATTTTTGCTTTGTTATAGGTAATAGCGAGGGGTTTAATGTTTGCAATGTGAGGTAAGTATGGAATTGTTATAGTGTCGATCTCTGCCGGGCTTTCTGGTACTAATAATTTAATGGTATTCAGCCAATAGGGTTTTAATACAATGTTTTCAAAAGCTAAATGAACATAAGGCAGCTTATTAAGTGCATTTATTTTACTTATATAAACCGTATCAAGTTTAGATTCCGTATTTTCTTCGTTAGTAGTTAAGAGTACTTTGGGTTGTTTATTAGGTACTAATTTTACTTGTTTTAAAACAGGAGCAATAACAACTTTAAAATAAGAGATCTTACTAATGGGTTTTATTTCATTCATGCTTGCTTTAAGATCTGTTAAATAATCCTCGGCACTAGCAGTTTTCAACTCCGGCACTAAAAATTTGGGTTTGTATGCTTCCAAAATAGTATTCGTTGCTTGTATGGCTTCAGCATCATTTGTAACTTTTAAGTAGCTTCCTAGGCAAGCATATTGCTGCTCTAGTGGTTGGTAATTTATTAAACTAATGATATAGGGTTGAAACTTTATCCTTTTTTCAAGTAAGAGTTTTACTATTTCACAGATGTTACCATTGCAACTTTCACCACCATCTGTAATTAAAATTAAGCTGTAGTTATAATTTGCGGTATTGATTAAGTCGTTTTCGGCAGCCTCTTTCAAAGAATAAGCAATAGGTGAAACACCCAGAGGTTTAAGACTCGCCATACGTAAATACAATTGGGTTGCATTACTTTTTCCAAAGGGCACTTCTAGTTTAGTGTCGAAACAATTATTTTCTTGTGCTGTATGTTGATGTCCATAAACGCGCAATCCAAACTCTACATTCGGGTTTACTTTATAAATGCTATCAACAATTTGATCAATGATTTTACCCGCAACTTTAAATCGTATTTGATTGGTTTGCCAGGTTTCTAACATACTTGAAGATCCATCTACCAAGAATAAAATTCTGGGTTGAATAAATGTTTTATTTTGACCCCATAGCATAGCGTTTGGCAATAGCAATGCCCATAAAATAAGCAGATACCAACGAAAAAAAGGTTTTAATATGGGGTTCATGTTAGCAAGTAGGCTATGTACCTTGGGTACATAAAATTATAAGGAGATAAAGTTAGAATATTTTATGCGTTTAATTACAAATTCTTATGCAATTCATACGAGTTCTAAAGTATCTTTACACCATTATTGATACGATGATACAAATAAATTCGTTCTATTATATTTAATTATTCATTTATGAAGTCTATTATAGTTTTTGCATCTGGTGCTGGTAGTAACTTTTCTAGTATAGTTCAGTATGCAAAAACGAATAATGCTTTTTCTATAGCTTTATTAGTGGTTAATAAAGAAGATGCACCCGTAATCCATTTGGCTGAAGAACAAGGTATTCCAATCTTAATTCTAAACAAGGAGCTTTTTAATAAGAACGAATGGATAGCTACTTTAGCAATGTATCATCCTTCCTTAATTGTCTTAGCCGGATTTTTATGGAAATTGCCCGAACAGCTTGTGGCTGCTTTTGAAGGCAAAATTATCAATATTCATCCATCATTACTACCAAAATATGGTGGCAAAGGAATGTATGGTATGCATGTACACAATGCGGTAAGGCAAGCAAATGAAACAGAAACAGGCATTACTATACATTATGTAAATGAACATTATGATAAAGGCGCCATTATATTACAAGAAAAAGTAGCCATCGATGCTTTTGATACCGCCGTATCAATTGCAAAAAAAGTGCAACAGCTCGAGCATCGTTATTTACCTACTACTATTCACGCTTTATTAAAATAGTGCACATGAAATATAGTTTTATTTTTTGCTTTCTTTTTTCTATTACTGCCATTGCACAAGAACAAGCCATAGGCCTATGGCAATCCCACTTATCCTATAATCTAGCATTAGGGGTAAGCACTAATGGATCCGATGTATTTGCAGCTACAGAAATTGCTCCATATGCTTATCATACAAAAGATGGTAGTTTTGAAACGTTTAGTAAAGTAAACGGTTTGCATGATGTGCAAACTACCCATACCGCCTACGATGCCACTACGGATTGCTTTGTTTTTGCTTATGCTAATGGCAACTTAGATTTTTATAAGGACGATTATTTTTTTTCAATACCCGATATAAAACTAAAAACGATTACCGGTTCTAAAACTATTAATCGATTATACGCTAATAACGGATGGCTTTATGTGGCTACTGATTTTGGCTTAGTGCTTATCGATATCAAAAATAGAGAAGTTAAAAACACCTATAATTTAATAGCCTCTTCGCAAACCTTATCCATCAAAGATGTATGTGTACACCAATCGAATATTTATGTATGCACCAATGCGGGAATTTATAAAGCCAATAAAAACAATCCTTTTCTGCAGTCTATGAATAATTGGACGCTTATTAGTCCAGCGACTTCTAGCAATTGCATTACAAGTAATGGTCAAGAAATATTTTGGTCTAAAAAAGATAGTCTTTTTCAAATTATTCAAGACACGAGTAGCTTTAAGTTTAAAGTAGATAAGCCCATAACTTATTTGGCAAGCACTATAAATAAATTAGTGCTATGTACTTTTTCTGATTCTTTAGGACAGGGAAATTTTATAACGTACACAACTACTTTACAAAAATTGGATGCTATACGTATGGGCAAACCCGTTCAAACGGTTGCTATGTTAAACGGCGCATGGATGATTGCTGACGCCTACGAGGGACTTAAATACCTAACTACTTCAGGTGCTATTTTATCGCTACGTTTCGATTGTCCTACCACCTTTACCGCCTTCAGTATATTAGCAGATAACACAAAGCTAATTGTAGCCCATGGAGGTTATGATGATAAATTTGGTCCTATGAATAGTCCAGCCGGCATTTCGTTTAGAAACGAACCATTTAAATGGAAAAATTACACGGCATGGTCTTATCCATTTTTTAGTGATACCGTGCGCGATTTTTTATGCTTAGCTAAAGATCCCATCGATGCCACACTTTATGCGGGCACTTATTACAATGGAATGTGGTCCTTCAAGAGTGATGGTACAGCAACTTCTTTTAAGCAAAACTCTTTTTTAAGCGAATCGGCAACAGAGCCTGGTCATTATAATGTAACCGGTTTGGCATTTGATAGCTACGGAAATTTATGGATGAATCAGTTTGGATCTACAAAAGAATTGATTTGTAAAAAAAGAAACAACACAGTTTATAAATTTCAGATTCCTAATACTACCAGACCTATTCCCTATGCAGCCGCAGGTTTGCTTATTGATGATTATAATCAAAAATGGTATTATGCGCCAAGAGGTGGTGGTGTAATTGTATATAACGATAATACTACCATAGAAAATGCTTTTGATGATACCTATGTACAATTATTAACAGGTAAGGGGGCAGGAAATTTGCCAAGTAATCAAGTAAACTGTTTGGTTAAAGATAATACTGGATCTATTTGGATAGGTACAGACAACGGAATCGGAATTGTAAACTGTCCAAGAAATGTAATAGCAAGAACTTGTGAAGCAGAAATTCGAATTGTACAGTATGATCAATTTGCATCCTATTTATTTGCTGGTGAAAATATTACAGCAATTGCTGTTGATGGTGCCAATAGAAAATGGGTGGGTTCTAATAATGGTGTATGGCTAATTAGCGAAGATGCAACAAAAATCATTCAACGTTTTACATTAGACAACAGCCCTTTGCCGTCTAATAATATTAACACAATTAGTATTGATAGTAAAACGGGTGATGTATATTTTGGTACAGAGTTTGGATTGGTAAGTTTTAAAAGTACAGCCACAGAAGGTGGAGACACCTATAAGGAAGTATTGGTATACCCTAATCCAATTAGTAGTGCTAGTTTTTCTGGTACCATTGCTATAAAAGGATTATTAGAAAATGCTGATGTGCGCTTCACAGATATCAATGGTCAATTAGTATATAAAACCAAAGCGCTTGGCGGACAAGCCATTTGGAATGGAATAGATTATACTGGTCATAAACCCGCTCCCGGTGTTTATTTAATTTTTGCTTCTGATAAATTGGGACAAGAGGTAATGGTTTCAAAACTGATAATCAATCCGTAGATGCAGCAAAAAACAAAAGCCATTGTTTTGCGCACTACAAAATATGGAGAGACAAGTTTGATTTGTACGCTCTTCACAGAAGTGTATGGAGTGCAATCCTACTTAATGAAAGGTATAAGAAGTGTAGGTGTTAAGTCTAAAACAAACAGAGCTGGTTTGTTACAAATAGGTAGTCAGTTAGATGTTGTTGTAGAACATAAGCCTAACAAGTCCTTGCAATCTATTAAAGAATTTGGTGTAGCCTATTATTATTCACAAGTGCAAGAGCATGTTGTAGCTAATACGGTAGCTTTATACGCTATAGAATTATTACTCCGCTTATTACCGGAAGCTAGTATACAAACGGAATTATTTGATTTTACGGAACAATTCCTTCAAACCCTGGATGCTACGCCTCCGAATATGATGGGAAATTATCCTATTTATTTTACACTTTCGTGTGCCGCTTTTTTAGGCTATGCTATTCAAGGTGTTTATTCCGAGCATACTCCTTATATAAGCATAAGCGATGCCACCTTTACAGCTAATAATGCAGGTGATGCTAGTTTGTTAAAAACAGATGGCGTACTATTATTATCAGCTATTATGCAATGCTCATCTATGCAGGCACTATCGCAGGTTAAATCAAATAGCCAAACAAGAAAAGAGGTATTAGATTGGATGTTGTTGTTTTTGAAACAACATACCGAACATATGCATACTATGAAATCACTAGCGATTATTCACAGTATATTACATTAATTAAGGTCGGAAGCGCTTTACTATTTTTGAAACATAGGTTTTAAAAAAAGTAAATTGCCCTAAAGGAATACTAATAATTAAAACACATAGTGGCCATAATAGGCAAACTGTTATTAAGTATAAGATCCACCAAAGCAAAGACTTGGTATCAAGAAAAAGACCTATCATCTGTTTGCTTAGCCAACTGCAGCTACTACCACCCAGAGCAAAAGTTATAAACACTAATGCTAATTGAGTAGAACTTAGCTTCCATTTATTTTTTAGTTTTCCAAACATTATCTAATTGGTCTTTTATAAGCCTCGCAAAAATACAATTTCATTACGAAAAGGCATTTAAAAAAGTGATTATTTTCTGTGGCTGCTGTATCTTTAAATCATGAAATTATTTCAGAAAACGGGTGCGTTGATTTATTTAATGTTAATAGGCATTGTTACCTATGCACAACACAGCTATCCCTTAAACTATTTTACGAATCCACTTTCTATTCCTATTTTTTTAGCAGGTAATTTTGGCGAATGCAGACCTAATCATTTTCATAGTGGAATAGACATTAAGACATTGGGCAAAGAAAACCTACCCGTTCATGCCGCTGCTAGTGGTTATGTATCACGAATAAAATTAGATGCAGTAGGCTTTGGTCATGCTATTTATATTACGCATCCCAATGGTTTTACTACCCTATATGCACATTTAAATGATTTTGAACCGGCCCTTCAAAAATTTGTTAGACAACAACAATACGCACAAAAAAAATGGAATATTGATGTAACTCTAAATTCTGATCAATTTCCAGTAAGACAAGGACAATTTATTGCCTATAGTGGCAATACGGGCTCCTCTACAGCGCCGCATCTTCATTTTGAAATACGCAATACGCTTAGCGAACATCCTTTAAATCCAATGTTGTTTGGACTACCGATAGCAGATACGCTTGCCCCGATTCCGATTCGTATAGGTACCTATGATCGATCTAAAAGCAACTATGACCCTAGCAGAAAAGTGTATGATTTACAAAAAAGTGGCAATGCTTATTTAGTGAAAGATATCATGTATGTAAATTCCTCTAATCCGGGATGGGGTATAGAAATCAATGATTATATGCAAGGGAGTACCAATACCTTGACCTACTATACATGCAAGGTTTATATCGATCAGCAACTGATTCAAACCATTACCCTTGATGATATTGGATATGACGTTACACGTTATATGCATGCTTTTGTTGATTATCCTTTATATAAAAATAGTTCGTCTTGGGTGCAGCTTTTATTTCGTTTGCCAGGCAATGCTTTAACGCATTTATATACCCATCCCGATCAGCAATTTAATTGGTTGCCGAAAGAACATCATGCATTAAAAATTGAATGTATAGATGCGCTTTCAAATAGTACAACAATCATGGGCACTATCGTCGTTGCTGCTATTGATACCGTAAAAAATAACTATAACCTTTTCCCAAGTAAAGCCTATACTTTTGAGGAGGATGCAGTAGCTATTACTATTCCAGAAAATAGTGTTTATGATAATGCTCCATTTAATCCTATAATTAAATCCGGAACCCTACTTTCTCCTCAGGTTATTACTAATCAATTGGCTATACCGCTTCACAAAGCTATGCGCATAGCTATACGGCCTTATCGAGAAGTGCCCGTTCATTTGCAAAACAAAGTGGTTATGCAATGCGTCAATCAACAAGATACGGTTTATAAAGCAGCGGTATTAGACGACGAGCGCTTTGTTAGTACTACCAAAGAATTAGCAAGTTTTCAATTATTAATAGATACTACCGCACCCACGATAACTTTAATGACTCCGGCAAAGCAGGGTAAAATAAGTAATGAACTTCGATTTCAAGTACGTGATGCGTACACAAGCATTGCTTCTTTTCAATGTAGAATAGATCATCAATGGGTTTGTTTTGAGCAACGTAGTAAGGAGTGGTTTTATAAAATGGATGCACATTGTAAACCCGGTAAACATTCGCTAGAAGCTGTTGCAATAGATGAAAATGGCAATAAAAAAGAAGTACAATTCAACTTTATTAGCAAATAATTGTTTTCATAAAAACTACTATCATGAGCATTCAAATTGGTAAAAAAGCACCTGCCATTAAAGGGGTAGATCAGAACGGCGCTAAAATTTCTTTAGCCGATTTTAAAGGAAAAAAAGTAGCCTTGTATTTTTACCCAAAAGACAATACACCAGGATGCACTGCACAAGCGTGTAATTTAGAAGAAAATAGTGCCTTACTAAAAAAGAAAGGTATTGTTGTTGTTGGTGTAAGTACCGACTCCGTAGCAAGTCATAAAAAATTTGAAACTAAGTTTAATTTGAGTTTCCCTCTTATTGCCGATGAGTCTAAAGAGATTGTGACCGCTTATGAAGTGTGGGGTGAAAAGAAATTTATGGGTAGAACGTATATGGGTACCAATCGTGTTACTTTTCTAATTAATGAAAAAGGAATTATTGAACATGTTATAGACAAAGTGGAAACCAAAAACCATGCAGCTCAAGTGCTTAGCGAATGGGGTTTGGATTAAAAACTAAATTTAACACTACCAAACACCCCAAAATACCTTGGGGTGCTTTCAACTAAATTAGTAGGACTTAAGCGCCACACAAAATCAAGTCGAAACACTTGAAGAATATTTTCAATGCCCGTTCCCAATTCAATATAGGGTATATTAGATAAGGTTCTGAACGTATAATTATAACTACTGATACTAGGGTTATTTAAATCGTAATTTTCCTTACTCAAATTACCATACAAGGCTTTTAGATTCCAAAACTGACGCAATTTGAATTTCTTAACAACTGGAATATAATTAAAAAGACCATTCCCTATCGTATGCTCAATCATACACCCAGCATATCGATCGCTTAAAAATTCGTATCGATACATCATGTTAAAATCGTTTCTATTATAGTAATGAAAATCATTACCCGGATGCACTTCTAATAAAGGGTAAGGCACCACACCCAGTACTTTACCAGCAAATAGTTTATAGTAAATGCTTCCGAATGGAGCTATAGAAACATTGTCTGATATACTCAATTGCGCTTTTTGGTAGGTATAGGAGCTTTTCAAAAAACCACCAATGGCGCCCGCAATTTTTAATTCAACGATAGGGTATTTTGAACCAAGGCTTGCTCTTAGAAAATCACCTTCCAAGAATTTTTCTTTATAGGCATAGCGTAATTTAATTCCAAACTCTGTATTAGATAAACTTATACCGTTATTATAGTTTTGATCAAAAATGAAATTATAAGGCAATGGTGCATAGGGCGTAAAGTTTTTATGTACTAGTTGTGTATGAAACGAAAAACCATTAAACCGCTCTTTAAAAAACTCTAAACGATATTCATCAGAAAAGGCCAATTTTATAGGCACTCCACTTTTTCTAATAATATTACCAAAGAGATAGTCACTTGTAGCATCTTCATAATTACCCGTTTGTCTGTCTAAGTCATGCTTGTAAGAAGCATACACATAAGACCTGGGTGAACGATTAAGCAAGTATAAAGCACTTCCTTTATATTTCCATTTTTGATCTAAGGTGCCATAGGCTGCATATCCAAAGAGATATAAATCGTTGAACAATTTTTTAGTAGTACCTATTGAGAAACGCAATCGGGTACCTTCAATTCTGTTTCTACTATACATAGACCAGTAAGGTCCAAACTGAAAATACTTGGTATCATAAGTGCCTAAGGTAATAACTTGTATTACTCGTTTGTATAGATTAAATACAGGCAATGTTTGTACCGTATCAATGAATTTATAAATATTGCGTTCGTTTTGAGAAAGGGAGTCGTGTCTGTTTTCTAACCAATATGATTTGTCTTTATCCTTTGCTCCCGCTTCTATACTAAGTTCTTTTTGATTGGCCACTCGATTAATCGAATCCAAAATAAAGGATTCATCAATATGCAAATTTTTATAGGAACTAGTTTTTCGACCTATAAAACCCGGTAGTTTAGAACCATAGGGTAAAATAAAATGTGCACTCAATTTATCTTTATTCAAAAACCAACGATTGCTATCTATAGGTTTGTATTCTTGAAAAATACTCACCTTGTCAATAAAGTTAACATTAGCTTCAACGGGTATATTCAATTGAATTCGTTGTAAAGAGTAATTAGAATCCACGATCCAACACGATCCATAAAAGCAATTTTCTCCTTTTCGTTTAGGTTTGAATTGTACTTGTATAACAGGTATGCCCTTTATATATTGCGTATCTGTAATGCGATATTTATAAAAAAGTAATCCAGAAGCACTTAAGGGGCTTATAAATTTTTTATTAAATACATCTATAAAATTGTTGTAGCAATTAATATTTTGATACATACCCCCTAAAAACTGAGCAATACTTTCGTTTTCAATACCTCTTTGTAAGCTTGCTTTTATAATCTCTCGTTGTCCTTTGGGATTATTAGAACAATAATAAGTTGATAGAGCTTCTATTAAATATACTGGTAAGAAAGATTCCTGTTCGCTGGTGCTATCCAGATTATTGTAGATAAAACTAAACGGTTTTGTAAAAGGTATCTTTTCAAATTGTGCTTTTGTCAATCCCGTAACATCAGCTTCTAATTTGTTGTATAATTCGTAGGAGTAATTGCAGTTCTTACTAATATCATTGCTGTTTTTATGTTTAAAAACCTCTTTCATAAATAGTATAGAAGGCGATTCGCCTGCCTTAATTACTACTTCTTTAAGCATTGTGTTGCTTTGTTCTATTACAAACTGCGCAAAAGAATCAATAGGTTTCTTATTCCAGTTATAATTAAACGTTTTGTACCCAATGGCTTGTATGCGAAGCGTGTCGTTGGGCACTTTATCAAATTGCAATTCAAAGTAACCTTGCTCGTCGGCAACAGTACCAATAGTGCTCTTAGGAAAGTAAACGGTAGCAAATGCAACGGGTTCGTTTATTGCTTTGTCAAATACAATACCTTTCAGCGTTTTTAATTTGGGTTTTGGAAATTGCGATGAGTCTTTGATTTGTAATTGAATGGAATCAACAAAATGCAAATTGCTATCTCTAACTTGTCCTTTTGCAAAAGCACAAATGGCCATTGCAAAAAAAAGGAAAATAATATTGATTTTTGAAGTAACGTTGATGCTCATTGGATCTACCATCATACCAAAGCTAAGCTATAGATATGCATTTATTACAAAGGTAAGGAAGCGGGCTTTATAAAAAAATAAAAAATACACTAGGATTACAACGAAACTATGTATTTTCGCAAGCATTATGGATATTAAGAAATTTAAAAAACGTGCTGCTGGTAACAAGGGAAGATTAAAAAAATTCCTTGCTAAATTGGATCGTATTGTTCCGGAAGATATGCCAAAATTAGTGAAAGAAACTGATGCCAGGGTATGGAAAGCGATGGATTGTTTGGCGTGTGCAAATTGTTGCAAAACAATGACACCTACCTATACAGCAAGTGATTTGAAAAGAATTGCTGCGCACTTCAATATGACGGTAAAGGCTTTTAAAGAAAAATGGTTGATGCAAGATGAGGATAATGGGGATTGGGTAAACAAAACAACACCGTGTCAATTCTTGAATTTGAAAACTAATAAATGTAGTATTTACGAAATTCGTCCTTTAGATTGTAGTCAATTTCCACACCATAATAAAAAACCGTTTGATTTATATAACGACACTTTTGCTCAAAATCTTGACAAGTGTCCAGCTACAAATGAGCTTATTTTGCAATTGGAAAAGAGCGTCAAACAGGATTATGTTTGGTAATAAATAGCCCTATTGAGCGTATTTTTTAAAACCAAAATTTACTAAGTATACTCCAGAAAAAATAAGTAGTGTAGCCACGGCTTTTATTGTTGTAAATCCTTCTCCTAGAAACACCATGGCTATGGCTGCTGCAAAAAAAGGTTGTAAGTAAATATAGGCACCAGCTGTAGACGGACTTAATACTTGTAATGCATAAGCATTCCATAGGTAGGTAAAAAAAGTGCAACAAATAATAATAAATACCAAGCACGCGTAATCTGTTGTGTTGAATGCTTGCCAATGAATCAAGGGCAAGCTACTCCAAGCAAAAGGAATGACACAGATACCGCCAATTAAAAAAACAGATCGTATAACTATCAATGGTCTATATAATTTCATTAAGGGCTTTATGGTAACTAAGTAAATAGCATAGGAGGCTGCATTGAGAAATATAAGAAAATCACCTTTGCTAGAAGTGCCATTTTGAGTGATTTCTTTTCCGGCGCTCATCAATAAAATAGCACCACTAATGCCTATCACCAAGCCCAAACTTTTATCCCAAGAAATACGCTCTCTTAATAGTATCGATGCAAATAAGGTTATCAATAAAGGGGTGCTCATCATCATTAATGATGCATGAATAGGAAAGGTGAGATTTAATCCCTCAAAAAATAATAACTGATTAACGGCAACACCAAAAATTCCACCCATTACCAATCTCCACCAATGTTCTTTTTTGATATCCGTTCTCCATTCTTTGGCCAACAGAAAGCTACCCCAAAATAATAAAGTGCTTATGGCTACGCGTAAGAATATAAATGCTGCGGGTTGTAGGAGGCGAGGCATAATATGCTTTGCCACCGTAAATCCGGCTCCGTAGAAGAAATTAGCGCCCAATAGGGCTAAGTGTGCTTTTGTGCTTTGTTTCACCAGTGCAAAGTTGCAAATAAAAAATTAGTCTTTAATCTCTTTTTTCTAAAATAAAAAGAGCCTCTACGGAAATATTGAAATAGCGAGCAAATTTTAAAGCCAAAATAGTAGAGGGTACAAATTTACCAGATTCGATAGCATTAATACTTTGTCTAGAAACCCCAATAGAGTTGGCTAATTCTTCTTGTGTAATGGAATGTATAGCCCGTTGTATCTTTAGTGTATTTTTCAATGCTTACTTATTTTTAAATTGATTGTAGTAATAGAAAAAATGAAGTAAAAGGGTGTACAAAATGATTGGCACCAAAGTAAAATAACACATAACCAAGGCAAAGTTAATACCATGAAAAGACCAGATGCTAAATAAAACACATAAGAGTTCTATTGTGAATGCATAAAAGAGTGCTTTGCTTCTTAGATAGTTTGTTAGTTCATCTTCTATTCTAAATTTAGAAAAAGAAATTAAGGTTAATCCTATTAACACGGTACTTAAGAATACTTCTAAATTATAGTCTCCATTATTTTTTACTATGCCACTTATCGAATTATTCATCGGTGATGTATCAATTAAAAAGGAAAATTCAAATACTTCAAGCCAGTTTAATATTAATAAGGGTGTGCACAAAACAATTAATAATAAACCAAATTTTTTATACGTGTGTGGGAAAAGATAATGCGTAATCATACAATAGTTTTTCATAAATGTAAACTATACTTTACAAAATGACAAATAAAATTTACAAAATAGTTCTAAAAACAACATATTGCTCTTTATCAAAGCTTAGTGTTTTGTGAGTTTGGTTGATGTGTTCGGAGCTTATTGCGTCTTGAGTGCATGTAGTAATTCCGTAAGTAGTATGTAAAAAATGCGCAAGATATTCTTGCTCTGTTTGTCCGGGTGTGGGGATGAGTAAAAGGGGTTTGTTAATCCATCCTAAATCCATAATAGTTGAATAGCCGCTTCGTGCAATTATTAATGATGCTGCTTGTGCTAATTGAAAAAGTGATTGAGCATCGGCATAGGGAATGTATTGTCCGTTTTCTGGAAAAGCACTAGGTGTTTTTAAAGTGGGATGCCCACCAACAATAACAAAATTACTTTTGTTTTCTTTTAAAATAGGTATTAGTTTTTGTTCTAAAATAGAGCGTTGAGGTTCTATTCCGGACAGTATTACTAAAATATATTTTTCATCTCGTGTACTTGTTGGGTTGTCTATACTAAAAGCAGAAAGCCAACCGATATAATGGGCCTTTTTGGGCAATTGTTTCGGATGCGATAATGCACCGGCTAGATAAGGTAATTGTTCCTGATCAACGATACCAATTTTTGAAAACTTGCTCATTAATTGTTCATAACAAAACTGTACAATGGGGTTGAAGAGTTTGCCTACATTTACGGGTAATCTTACTTGATGCGTTAGCAATATGCTTTTAATAGTAGGATGCCACAATCCATATCTATTATCACTAATAACGGTGTCTATAGTTTGTGTAGCAAGAACTTTTTTTAAAGCCTGATGCTCTCGTAATATACTAATACCTATTTTGGGAACTTGAAGCACTAATTTCCAAAATAAGAGATGCTTGCTATATTTAATTTGGTAACCGGCTAAGTAAAGGCAGGGCAACGAAGGAAAGTAATGTTTGATGAGTGCTTGCTGTTGTTCGTTGCCAGCGAAGTAAACCTTTTTTTCTTCTTTAAGTAAATGATGGATTATGGGTATACAGCGTGTGGTGTGTCCCATTCCCCAGTCTAAGGGTGCGATTAAAATATTTTTAGCAGAATTTAAAATTGCTTTGTTATTTTTACAAATGTAATCAGTTTACCTATGAAGCACAAAGCTGCACAAATTATTTATGGTTTATTGTTAGTTGCTTTAGCTAGCCAACTATTAAGTTCTTGTGCAAGTGCAAAAAAAGGTTGTGGTTGCGGTTCGGATATTAATCGTAATTACGGACCAAAGCGTTTTCATTAAAGGGCTTGTATGCCCAATCCGTTTTTATCTTCTACACATGCTATAGCGTGCTCATAAAAGAGTCCTTTTCCACTATCTTCTTTTAGCAACAAAGGCCCATCGGCATCCATTTTATCTACCAAATGTTGCAAATGTACCAAGGCTGCAGTGCCAATACTACATTCATTCATATTGCCAAGCATTATGGACATTCCAAGACCTCTAGCTTCTTTTATCATTCTTAATGCCGGTGTTATACCGCCACATTTACTGAGTTTAATTGTGATTCCATGAAATGCATTCTTACAACGTATTACATCGTTTTCAGTTACACAGGCTTCGTCTGCATAAAACGGGATACTACTTTTTGCTTTTAGCTCTTGCATGCCCTCATAATTATCTTTTGCAATGGGCTGCTCTATCAGTTCAATAGCTAATTTTTCAAATTCGGGAAGTAATTTTAAAGTAGTGGTTACATCTAAAGCTTCATTGGCATCTATTCGAATAAGCGACTTAGTATTTGCTCTAAGTAGCGCCAAGGTGTCGATATCGTTTGCGTTGCTAATTTTTACTTTATAAATAGGCCAAGGGTGCGCTTTCATTTTCTCGAGCATTTCAGTTGGCTCAGCCAAACCAATGGTATAATTGGTGCTAAGTGCGTGCAATTGTTCAACGCCTATTAATTGGTATACTTTTTTTTGTCGCATTTTAGCAAACAGATCCCAGCCGGCACAATCTAGAGCGGCTATTAAAAAATGCTGATCGGGAATTAGGTGGTGTAAAAAATGCCAAAAGCGTTCTGGGTCGGTGAGGGCGTATTTTTGTATAACTTGTTTTTTACTCTCCAGCAGGCTTATCATGGCATCGAGGTCTATACCATAGTAATTTATTTTACAGGCTTCTCCAAAGCCCCAGTAAGGGCCCATGCCTAAGGCTATTACCAATGCTTCTTGATGCGTTTTAGTTCCTTTAGAAATGGTAAATGGGTATTCGAAAGCGTGACGAACTTTCTTGTAATGGAGTTGTAACATAGCTCAAAGGTGCAACTATTTTGTAGGAGTACAAAAAATAAGGAGCGGTTCCCGCTCCTTTTGTAACAACCAATAAACCGATAAAGGCATAACGTATTTACATACACACTAACGATAATTACTTAACCAATAAAGTAACCTTGCATTAGTATATACAATAACCGTGCCAAACTTTT
>JAHEFK010000032.1 GCA_024640225.1 Bacteroidota bacterium
TGGTGTTTTCATATTATTGTAATAACTTTATTTTAAACTTCGAATTAATGAGACGAATAGTATTAATAGCCCTTGCAAGTATTACGTTGTGGTCCTGCGATAAGTATAAAGATTATCAGCGAGGCTTTGTAATGGACTCTGGTGATATTACAGCAAATGGATGTGGCTATTTAATTCATCTTAACGATGGAGGTTTTGTAAAACCAGCTTATTTAAATTCAGCGTTTCAGCACGACAATATGAAAGTGAAAGTTAAGTTAGTACTCAGCGGAAAAAAAGATACGTGTGATCAAGGAATGGCAATTTATAATGAAGCAATTATTGAGGATATCGTTAGAGATAATGATTAAAAGGTTGTTGAGAATTAGTTAGTAGTAAAAAACAAGTTAGCTATTTTAAGTAGCATTACCGTAAGCAAACCTAACGGATTGTTTTAAGTTAGTTGAATTTTGAAAAATCAATTCATGCGTTTAAGTCAAAACAAAAAAAGTATAACCTTTATTACGGTTGTAGGTTTCATTACACTTCTTGCCCTTTATTTTTGGAAATTAGACGCCAAAGAAAGGAGTTTAAGTAATGCATTTACCATATTTGGCACCTATTTGTCGCTTATTGGTATTTTAATATCAATTTCTCAAATTCAAGACGTAGCCTCTATTAATAAATCAACAAAACAAGCCATTGACGATTCTATACACAGATTAAATCAACTTGTAGTAGTAGCAGACTTATCAAAAGCAATTAAAATCATAGAAGAAATTCAGCAATTTATTCAACAACATAATTACCCTATTGCATTGATTAGAATGAAAGATTTAAAAACAATTTTAATTCAAGCTAAGCATCATGAAGATGAACTCATGAATATTAATACTACCCTATTTGAAATAAATGTAAATGAACTCATCAAAGATATTTTTAGACTTGAAGACTATATTTTAGGTGTCAGAAATAGGAATTTCAATATCTCTAAAATCAGTAAAAATTTAGGTGCCTTATCTACTATCTTAACCATTGTTGAAACTAAACTTAAAAACAATTAACATGCTATCAGAAAAATTTAAATTACTTATTGAGAAATTAATCAATAAAACAAATAAACGTGAAATCATTTGGTCTAAAACCCATAGAGATGATGAATATATGCTCAAAGTTGGCAAATCAACGATTCTAATTGATTGTTGGATTGATGATAATTTTCAATCTATAGTTGAATTAGCAATATACAATAACAATGGAGATAAAATAGATGGCATTGTTATCAATGAGCAGCAAGTGGACTACCCTTTTTTATTGGGATTGCA
This sequence comes from Bacteroidota bacterium, assembly GCA_024640225.1. GTDB lineage: Bacteria > Bacteroidota > Bacteroidia > Chitinophagales > Chitinophagaceae > CAIWHF01. Next base: position 1,305 of record JAHEFK010000032.1, read on the forward strand.
TGCTATCGCAAAACAAGCTTATTATAATGTAGACGAAACATTCAAATCCATTTTTGATGAACTAGATAGCAATAAAGTTATCGGAGAAAATAGAATACAAGGTCTAGACGATCTTATTTAAGCAATGGATATGAAACCAAACCTACTGCTTCTTAAATCTTGCATCTTTTACAAACTCATAATCATTGAGCGTATTTAGAAAAGCTATTAATTTAGATTTATCGGCTGCCGATAACGCAATTTGATTTTGCAATGAAGGGTCTAAAGTTGGGCTTTGAACAATACCCGATGTGTAATGATCTAATACAGCATCTAAAGTTGCAATGCTTCCATTATGCATATAGGGTTTCGTAAAATATAAATTACGCAAGCTAGGCACTTTAAATTTATATCGATCAGCTGCCAATCCTGTGATATGAGCTCGGCCGCTATCTAAAGTGATAGGCATCCCATTATTTCTAAAACTAAAGTCGGTAAATAATGGCTCGGCATGACAGGCATTACACTTTTGCTGAAACAACACATAGCCTGCTTGCTCATCAGGTGTGAAACTTGCTTTGCCATTTTTAACCTGATCGTATTTTGATTGATTTGAAACTATAGCGCCCATAAATTGCACTATCGCTTTTTGAATTCGCTGCGTATTAATTTCCTCCGTGCCAAATGCATTTTTAAATTGCTGTCTGTAACTAGGATCAGCATTAAGTTTAGCGATAACATTTGGTAAGCTTTCATCCATTTCTACCGGATTCATTATAGGCGCTATAGGTTGGTTCTCAATATGGTTTACGCCCCCATCCCAAAAGAAGGAAGTGTGCCATGCCAAATTAAATAACGCAGGAGAATTTCTATTACCAAGTTGATTACGAACGCCATGACTTGTAGGATGATCAATTTGCGCAAAGGCAGTAGTTTGTTCATGGCAGGAAGCACACGCTACCGTATTATCAATCGATAAGCGGGTGTCATAAAACAAGCGACGGCCTAATGCAAAGCCTTCTGGCGTGAGGGTGTTATTTTGAAAATTATAATTTGGCGCAGGCCAATTTGCTGGCTGCACAAAACTAATATCGGTATTTTTTGGTATTGGCTGCAAAAGTGGATCGGTGTGGCATGACCATAAATTGCAAACCAACACAATAAAAAAAATAAAAAGAGAAAAGCTATTTTTCATAGTATTAATCGATATGGCTTACTTTAAACATGTCTTGATAATTATCAGCAAGATTTACCAGATCTTTTCCAAGCGTCATCAATACTGGTTTCTGCGAAAAATCGATCACATTTGGAAAACCAAACCATTCCGCTACATCGCCGTCAATATGAATATTAGGTGTTGTTCCAGCTTTTACCACTAAGGTAGTTGGGAAATTTAGTGTAGCAGTGCGTAGTACACTGGTAGCGCCGGAGAACCCACCCACATGGTATATAATAGACTTTCCTGAAGCGGTTGATTGCGGTGATGTACCTTCAAATTTCGCCATAATATATCCAGAATTCCAAGTCCAAAACATACCGTTTATTGGATCTAGCGCACCCGTTTGAGCACCGGTTGTATTACGCGTTGAATCTACTCCTATTAAAAATGAAATAGAAGTATAATTGCCTTCTGGAATATTACCCATTACAAATAATTTAGTGCTCGCATCGGCTTCATTGATTAAATGATAGCTTTCCGTTTCTGTATAAACAGAACCATCTGCTTTAGTGAGTTTTATATTAGTAATGTAATATTTATAGGTACTTACTTTAAACGAATCTCCATTGGCATTGGTATACCATTCTGTATTCAGCAACAAAGGTTTTGTTCCAACAAAATTTTGAAACGTTATTTTTGTTGAAGCAGTAGTTACTGACGGAGACACAGGATCATCTTTTTTTATACATGAAAAAAGAGATGTTGTTACAAGCACTAAAAGAATGATTTTACTTTTCATATTTTTTTATTTTTACCAAAGGAGGTCTTTGTCCTGCTCTTCAGTAGTTGTTTTGTTATGTAATCTACTATTATACTTTTGAATCTGGCGTTCATAAATTAATTGAGCAATCTGCTTAGCGATATCTTCATGATGCAAAACTTCCTTAATTTTTTTCTCTGAAATATCTAAACGATACAACATTTGAAAAAATTCCTCGGCTCCATACTGAATCCACTCGATTACTTTTTGCTCTAATATTTTTATGAGCATTTCTTCATCAACGGTTTCCGGAAGAACCAATTCATATTGCTTTGCTATTTCTTGAGCTAACGATGCAGATGGCATTAAGTAAAGTTACAGTAATAACATGTAAAAAGGCATGATTTTCATCATGCCTTATATAGTTAAATTCTATATTGTTTAATATTGAACTGCGTTTAATACCAGTTGCTTGATATCTTTTAACGCAACACGCTCTTGCAGCATGCTGTCTCTGTGCCTAATGGTTACCGTGCCATCTTCTTTTGTTTGATGATCGATAGTAACACAAAAAGGCGTTCCAATGGCATCCATTCTTCTATAACGTTTTCCAATAGCGTCTTTCTCTTCATAAAAACACTTAAATGAACCTCTACATTCTGCCAATAATTCTTTGGCAATTTCAGGCAAACCATCTTTTTTCAATAATGGCAAAATAGCTAATTTATAAGGTGCCAACATTGCAGGCAGTTTCAACACCACACGAGCATCTTGCTTTTCTGCCGTACTCAAATCTTCTTCTTGATACGCTTCGCTCAACAACATTAAAAAGGTGCGATCTAAGCCTATAGAGGTTTCTACAACATAAGGCAAATAATGTTGGTTAAGCTCCGTATCGAAATAGGTCAGTTTTTTACCACTAAACTGTTGATGGTTTTTTAAATCAAAATCGGTTCTGCTATGTATTCCTTCCAATTCTTTAAAACCCATTGGGAAATCGTATTCAATATCACAAGCAGCATCTGCATAATGGGCCAATTTCACATGATCATGAAAACGATATTTATCTTGACTAATACCTAATCTTAAATGCCATTTCATACGTGCTTCTTTCCAATAATGATACCATTCTTGCTGCGTGCCAGGGCGAACAAAAAATTGCATTTCCATTTGTTCAAACTCTCGCATTCTAAAAATAAAGCCGCGCGCTACAATTTCATTTCTAAACGCTTTTCCAATTTGAGCAATACCAAATGGGATTTTCATGCGACCAGTTTTTTGTACGTTCAAGAAATTAACAAATATACCTTGTGCCGTTTCTGGTCGTAAGTAAATCTCACTACTTTCCTCTGCAACACTTCCCAATTGAGTACCAAACATTAAATTAAATTGTCGCACTTCCGTCCAGTTGCAAGTACCACTTACTGCGCATTTAATATTATTGGTATCTATTAAGTTTTTCAAGCCTGCAAAATCATCAGCAGCTATGAGTTGCTCCATCGTATTTAATAGCGATGCTGCGGCTTCTGGGGCTAATTGCTCAGCAAAGGCCTCAATTAAATGATCGACTCTATAGCGTTTTTTTGAATCCTTATTATCAATCATGGGGTCGCTAAAATTGTCTACATGCCCACTTGCTTTCCAAGTAGTTGGGTGCATAAAAATAGCAGCGTCAATGCCCACAATATGATCATGCAATTGCGTCATGCTTTTCCACCAATAATCTTTGATGTTCTTTTTTAATTCAGCTCCATTCTGCCCATAATCATAAACAGCGCCTAAGCCATCATATATTTCGCTTGAAGGGAATACAAATCCATACTCTTTGCAATGACTAATAATTGCTTGTAATTTATTTTCGTTTGCCATAATGCAACAAAATTAATTGTTTTGATTGATTGTTCTATGTTTTATAATATCCTTTGTTTAATTTTCATTAAAAATGCTAACTATGAAATGGATTTTATGCGCCCTATTTTTAAGCTTCAGCATGCACTGTGCTGCTGGTCAACTAGCTGAAAAAGCAATTTTAGCGGTGTTACAAAAACAAGTTAGTGCATGGAATGATGGCGATATTAACCGCTATATGGCAGGCTATTGGCACTCAGACAGCCTTGTTTTTATTGGTAAAAAGGGATGCACTTATGGCTATGAGGCTACTTTAAATAACTATAAAAAAGCCTATCCGGATAAATCAGCTATGGGGCAATTGCACTTTAGCGATATCCGTTTCAAGAGAATATCCAGACGCAATTATATGGTAATTGGGGCATGGCATTTACAAAGAAGCATTGGAAATTTGGATGGTCATTTTTCCTTATTCCTAAGAAAAAGAAAAATGCAATGGCATATTATTGCCGATCACTCTTCCTAATTAAAACGCTATTATAAATCCTATAGTAGGTATAGTATTGGCTTTTTCTTTTGGTGTAGCGTAATAGATGCCATTACTACCATCCTCTTTTAAAGCAAGTCCATCACTGGTTAGAAAAGCAGTATTATCTGCATTTCTAGCAAAGGTATAGGTTGGTATTTGGGTTTGCATGCTAGCAAATAAATTGGTAATGTCCATAAACAAATCCAAACTCCATTTTTTGTAATTCCATTTCTTATCAATTCTAAAATCGCAAGCATAAAAAGGATCTAATCTATATTGATTGAATTTACTGTTATCGTAAACAGAATTACCCGTTCTAGCATAAACACTTCTCGACGCCAAGGTATCTAACGGTGTGAAAGGTGCGCCCCCCTGATATCTAAATTTAAGTCCCAACTCCAAATTATTTTTCAGTTTCAATCCTCCTATGAAGGAAATTAAATGCTGATTATCCCAAGCAGCCGAATAGTAGTTGCCATTTAAATTCGTAAAAGTGGTTTTGTAATAGGTATAAGAAAGCACCACAAAATAATTTTTTACTAGTTTTTGTTGGAATTGAAACTCTATACCTCGGCTTTTCCCTAAGCCCGTTGCCACCACTGGTTCATTACCCAACACACTAAAATCACCACCTTTATTGGCTAAAGAAATGCCATCTATTTGTGAAACAGGATAATTACTATAGCGCTTATCAAAAGCTTCTAGTGTAAATCTTGTAGCAATCGCAGGTAAAAATTCTAAACCCGCCACCATATGATTGCATTGTATATAGGGCACTAGATTAGAAAAATTATTGTTAGCATCTTTATAGCCCAACACCGTATAAGAAGGTAATTTATAATAAGATCCAATGGCTGTATTTAATTTCAATTGTGGCATCAATACATAAGAGGCAGAGAGGCGTGGAGAAAACTGAAGTCCTGCATTGGTAAAACTATTGCCGTCTATACGAGCACCCAAAGAAACGCTTAAACGATTGTCTAACATATTAAGTGCTGCTTGACCAAACGCTCCATATTTCCAAAATTGCATAGCGCTAGCAGATTGAATCTTTCTGTTGGTATCTATTTTAGCAAATACACTGTTTTCAAAAGTTACATATTGTAACATGGTTCCAAAACTGTAACTAAATTGATTAATGAATTTGTTATACTCAAAACGCAATTTTGTTTCTGCCTCTTTCGAAACTATTCTCAAATTGCGATTGGCTTCACTTGGGTGTTGATTGTCTTCGTATTTATTATATTCATTTTGCAATCTATTTCTGCTAAAGGTTACATTCCAATATCCCTTATTTATAGATTTTTTCAACCCATAACCATTGGTATAACTCCACTGATCGATGAAAGGATTTGATTTTAAAATAAATAAATTTTCTGGAGATAAAGTGCCTGGATTTTGAAAGGTAAAATGATCAATAGCACCCACGGCTAAAGTATAAAAAGATAATGTATTGCTTAATTTAACATCTACCTTATATTGAAAATCCCAATAAGAAGGTTGAATGGGCAATTTTAATAATTGAAATAATAATTGCAAATAAGATCTTCTGGCTGATGCCATAAAGCTCACTTTCTTGCTAATAGGACCATCAATAGTATAGGCTGCTTCTGATGCTCCTAATCTAAAGTTTTGGTCTAATTTTTGAGCATTCGCTTTGCGCTGTTTTAATTGTAAAATTCCAGAAAGTGGATTATCATATTTTGCTGGGAATGCACCGGTATACAAAGTTACATCTTCTATAAAGGAGATATTTAAAATACCTGTTGGTCCGCCACCACTTCCTTGAGTAGCAAAATGGTTGATACTTGGCATTTCAATTCCATCTAAATAATAAACGTTTTCGTTGGGTGCACCACCTCTAATAATAATATCGTTTCTATAGCCACCAACAGAACCTGCAGTGCCACTTACTCCAGGAAATGCTTGTATCACTCTACTGACATCAAAATTACCACCGGGATTACTTTTAATTTCTTGCGCCGATAGTGATTGGATGCTTAAAGGCGTTTCGGCATTTTTCCTAAACGGATTTTTCTTAATCAATACTTCTGCCAAATTTTTAGCACTGGATTGCAATTCAATACTTAGCACTTCTGAATTTCCAGAAGCGATAACAATATTATAAATGATTTGAGTTTCATATCCCAAACAAGTTACTTTTATAGTATAGGTTTTAGTGGGTAAATTTTTAATACTAAACAGACCGTTTTCATCACTTACAGCACCTATATTAACCTCTTCTACTTGAATAGACGCAGCTGCTATAGGCATTTGTGTTTGTTTGTCTTTTACATAACCACTCAATATCCCAGTCTGCGCTAGAAGACTCGAACTAAAAAATAGACTAAGCAATAAAAGGTAATAGCGACTCATAATTTCGATTTTTTCAATAACAACTATTATTAAATTTTGTTTAAGTAAACCATAAAATATTCCATTTTAAGTACGACATTTTTTTACTATTTATGGTATTAAAGTTGCATTTTTGCAGTATTAACTCTTTAAGCCAATGGCCATGCAATGGAATACGCTTTTTACCACCCAGCGAACGGGTGAAAGCAGTATTAAATTTCCGAATCCCGATCAGGTAAGAACTTCTTTTTTACGTGATTATGATCGCATTATATTTTCTTCTGCCTTTAGACGACTTCAAAATAAAACACAGGTATTTCCGCTGCCTGGTTCGGTATTAGTACATAATAGATTGACACATAGTTTAGAAGTAGCCTCTGTGGGCCGTTCGCTAGGCAAAGCGGTAGGTGGCTGTATAGCAGCTAAATATCCAAATGAAGGAGCTGTTTTTCAAGAATTTTATAATTATGAATTAGCATCGGTTATAGCAGCCGGTAGTTTAGCACATGATATTGGCAATCCACCCTTTGGCCATTCTGGAGAGGATGCCATACGAGATTATTTTTCTAACCTCGACGAAAGCACTAAATCATTTATTCAAAATCATGTTAGGGAAGAAGACTTTAAAGACTTTTTATTTTTTGAAGGCAATGCTAATGCACTCCGTGTACTAACCAATTCCTTTAAAGAAGAAGAAGCTGGTGGCTTTAAACTCACCCTTACTACCTTAGCCTCAATAGTTAAATATCCTTGTCGCGCCAGCGAAGGTTTTGATAAGAAATCAGGACTTATAGCTACCAAAAAATCGGGCTATTTTAAAAGTGAAGAAGCTTTATTTCAACAATTGGCGAAAACACTTGAACTACCTAAAATAGCAGGCAAGGATAGCGTTTATGCACGGCACCCTTTTGTGTTTTTAGTGGAAGCAGCAGATGATATCTGCTATCGCATTATCGATATTGAAGATGCGCACCGATTAGGTATTGTTTCATTTGAAAAAATGGCTAGTCTATTTTTACCTTTTTTCGAAAAAGAAACCGGCTTTAATAGTGTGGAATACATTCATAAAAAGTTGAGTGCTATTCAAGACCCCAATCAAAAAGTGCAATTTATTAGAGCTAAATGGATTGGACTGATGGTAGAAAAGTTAACCATAGCCTTTATGGAAGCGGAGCAGCAGTTGTTAGACGGCACACTTCAACAACCACTTTTAGAAATTATGCCAGCAGCATATACAAGTTTACTTCAAGAAATAGAACACTTTTCATTGCATGAAATTTATCGTTATAAATCTGTTGTTGAAATAGAAATTGCAGGTTTTCATATTATCGGCGGCTTGCTACAGGCTTTTATCAGTGCCTTAATGCAACCACAAACTATGAAATCAAAAAACATCTTGCATTTGATTCCAAAGCAATTTGTAATAGATCCGCATCCAACAAAAACATATGAATCCATACAATCTATAGTAGACTACATTGCTGGCATGACCGATTTGTATGCATTAGATTTGTACCGAAAAATAACCGGCATTAATGTGCCCGAATTAAAGTAAAATGAATCCAAAACAAATAGCCATTTCAGCATTTGATTACCCCTTAGCTAAGGAGGATATTGCACAATATCCTTTAGAAGAAAGAGATCATTCTAAATTATTAGTCTACAAAGAGCATAAGGTATCGCATCACTTTTATCATCAATTGCCTGAATTGATACCAAGTGATTACACCCTGGTATTTAATGAAAGTAAAGTAGTGCATGCTCGCTTACTTTTTGAAAAAGCTAGTGGAGGAAAAATAGAATTATTTTGTTTAGAGCCCGATGCAGCTCGCTATAGCCAAGTGCCCTTGGCTATGCAAGAAAAAGGAAGGGTTTATTGGAATGTCTTAGTAGGAGGTGCCAATAAATGGAAAAACGATGATCCTATATTTTTAAAAACTACCGAATTAACGATCACTGCTAAAAAGATAGCACGCTTCGATACACATTTTTTAATTGAATTTACGTGGGATCAAGCTGCTTGGAGCTTTGCAGAAGTATTACAGCATGCAGGCAATATTCCCTTGCCTCCCTATATGCAACGAAACGCAGCTATGGATGATGCAACACGATACCAAACCGTATACGCAAAAGCTGAAGGCTCTGTAGCAGCACCCACAGCTGGCTTACATTTTACAGAAAGGCTATTGGAGCAATTACGCCAAAACAATATCCATACCAACTTTCTTCAATTACATGTAGGGGCTGGCACCTTTATGCCTGTAAAATCTGCCACGCTAGAAGAACATCCTATGCATGCAGAATGGATTGTGCTGGATAAAAATCAAATTCAAAACATACTAAAAGGATTAGAAAAAGGATTGATTGCAGTAGGCACCACATCGCTTCGTAGCTTAGAAAGTATGTATTGGATTGGCTACAAATTACATTTTAATATCTCTGTTGATTGGAAGGGCGTAGCGGTTGAACAATGGTTTGCCTACGAGCAAGAAAAAGTACTAGATAGCAGTACGGCACTGCAAGCTATTATAAACTATTTAAAGGAAAACAAACTCGAATTTATTCATACTAAAACACAGATTTTAATAGCACGCCCATATAAAGCCAAAATGGTAAAAGCGCTCATCACTAATTTTCATCAGCCTCAATCTACCTTATTAGTATTAGTAGATGCCTTAATTGGAGAAGTATGGAAAGAGCTCTACGCACTAGCATTAAAAAACAAGTATCGCTTTTTAAGCTATGGAGATGGCTGTTTGTTTTGGCTTTAAACAGATTGGTTATAATTTTGTACCTTTATAATACTATGCGTCGATTTGTAATCTTATTCATCATTGCCTTATATGCATTGGGCAGTACTGAATTGCACGAGTTGTTAAAACTCCCCGTGCTTACAGCGCATTTTGTAGAACATCGACAACATGATCCTAAAATTTCTTTTTGGGAATTTATTTACGAACATTACGGAGTGCCACAACCTATGGATGCTGATTATAAAAAGGATGTAGAATTGCCTTTTAAATCTACCATTACTTTTGTTTTTCACATTGTGGTAGCCCCAACCGAACCGATATATTTCAACGCAAGTTATAGTTATCCAAGCCTTCAGCATAACATTACCTATCAGAATCGTTTTGTTGCAAAAAAACAATGCCAAGATATTTGGCAGCCTCCACGTTGCTAAATCATATTGAGCTAACTAATTCCCCCTATTCTTTATTTTATTAAATCATAAAGCATATGCTTAATGCTATTATTAACTATTCTATTAAAAATAGAATGGTCGTATTGTTGGGCACCTTCCTTTTAATAGGTGCTGGTGTTTTTTCGCTACTGCATATCCCCATTGATGCAGTGCCGGACATTACTAACAATCAAGTTCAAATTATTACTACAAGTCCATCCTTGGCACCACAAGAAGTTGAACGTTTTATTACGTATCCAATAGAACAAACGATGACTACGATTCCACAAATTGCAGAAATGCGCTCTATTTCTAGATTTGGGCTTAGTGTTGTCACCCTTGTTTTTGAAGATGATGTTGATATTTTTTGGGCACGTCAGCAAATTAACGAACGACTCGTTCAGGCTAAAGAAAGTATTCCTCAAGGTGTTGGAACACCCTATTTAGCGCCAGTCACAACTGGATTAGGAGAAATTTTTCAATATACTTTAAAAGTTGACCCAGCCTATAAGCAAACATATTCTTTATCTCAACTAAGGAGTATTCAAGATTGGATTATTCGTAAACAATTATTAGGTACAAAAGGTGTAGCGGATGTAAGCAGCTTTGGTGGATTTGTAAAACAATATGAAATTGCTATCAACATCGATCGGCTAAATGCTATGCAAGTAAGCATGCAAGAGCTTATGGATGCTATAGAAAAAAACAATCAAAATGGCGGGGGCGCTTATATTGTACAAGACAATAGCGCATTCTATATTCGCACAGAAGGGCTCGCTAAAAACTTTCAGGATATTGAAAATGCTGTAGTTAAACAAACGAGCAGTCATATTCCTATTTTAATTAAAGATGTTGCGGTGGTGAAAGAAGGGCATGCAATTCGTTTTGGCGCCATGACCTATAATAATGAAGGCGAAACTGTGGGTGGTATTGTCATGATGCTAAAAGGAGCTAATTCTAATGAGGTGATTAGCAATGTGAAAGAGAAAATTAAACAAATTGAAAAAACGTTAAACCCAGGTGTTCATATCGATCCGTATTTAGATAGAACACAATTAGTAAATAGAGCTATTAATACGGTTGAAAAGAACTTAATAGAAGGTGCATTAATTGTATTATTTATCCTCATTCTATTTTTGGGCAATTGGCGCGCTGGTTTGCTCGTTGCTTCCGTAATTCCATTAGCCATGTTCTTTGCATTAACTATGATGCAATTGTTTGGTGTCTCTGGAAATCTAATGAGCTTAGGTGCTATAGATTTTGGACTTATTGTAGATGGTGCTGTTATTATTGTAGAAGCTATCATGCATTATATGTTTTCACAACAGAAAAATAATCAGCAAGTACCTTTAGTTTATACAGAAGAAGCTATGCAAAAAGCAGTTAGTATTTCTGCATCTCGCATGATGAATGCGGCAACTTTTGGTCAAATCATCATCTTGATTGTGTACTTACCGATTTTTTCCTTATCGGGTATTGAAGGAAAAATGTTTAAACCAATGGCTGAAACAGTTGCATTTGCCATTGTAGGTGCACTATTATTATCTATCACATACGTGCCTATGATGAGTGCATGGGTCTTATCCAAAACTGTATCTAATAAAGAGCAATTAGGCGATAAGATGATGAAACACATCGAAAGTAACTATGTAAACTTATTGAGCAAATCGCTCCATCACAAAAAACTTGTTCTCCTTGGTGCAGCCATAGCCTTAATAAGCAGTGGTATTATATTTACTCAAATGGGAGGTGAATTTTTACCCACTTTAGAAGAAGGAGATTTTGCTGTTGAAACAAGGCTACCAACCGGTAGTTCCTTAGACGAAACTATTAAAACGGCGCAGCAAGCAGCTGGATTATTAAAAGCTCAATTTCCAGAAGTTAAAAAAGTTATTGCGAAAATTGGTTCAAGTGAAATACCCACTGATCCAATGCCGGTAGAAAGTTGTGATTTGATTATTGTTTTAAATGACAAAAGCACCTGGACACATGGCACAACTTGGCAAGCTTTGGCCAACGAAATGCAACAATGCCTTGAAGTGCTGCCGCAAGCAAGCTTTGGCTTTCAACAACCCATACAAATGCGCTTTAACGAACTAATTGCGGGTGCTCGACAAGATGTTGCCATTAAAATATTTGGTGAGGATTTAGCCACCCTTACCGATTTAAGTAAACAAATTGGTAACATTATTCACAAAGTAAATGGAGCTGAAGATATTTATATTGAGCCTATGACAGGATTGCCTCAATTAGTAGTAGCTATCAATAGAAATGCTATTGCACAATATGGATTACAAATAGAAGCAGTCAACAAAACAGTAGCTACTGCTTTTGCAGGAAGCATCGCAGGGAGTGTCTATGAAGGCGATCAGCGTTATGATATTTGTGTTCGATTAGATACTCAAAATAGAAACCAGCTTCATCAATTAAACAATTTGTATATCCTTAATAATCAAGGCCAATCGATACCTTTAAAAGAAGTAGCTAGCATACAAATTGAAAATGGACCTAATCAAATACAACGAGAACAAGCACAAAGAAGAATCATTGTAGGTTTTAATGTACGCAATAGAGATGTAGAAAGTATTGTAAAAGAGCTTCAAGATAAAGTGAATGCTGCTATTAAATTACCGAGCGGCTATCGCATCGACTATGGCGGACAATTTGAAAATCTGATTGCTGCAAAAAAACGCTTACAAATAGCGGTGCCTATTTCGTTACTACTTATTTTCATTCTTTTATTTGCAGCCTTTAGGTCAGCAGCGCAAGCGGGGCTGATCTTTACAGCTATTCCTTTTGCAGCCATTGGAGGTATTATCGCCTTATTAAGTAGAGGTATGCCTTTCAGTATTTCTGCTGGCATTGGATTTATTGCTTTATTTGGCGTAGCGGTTTTAAACGGTATCGTACTGATTGCAGAATTCAATCGACTAAAAAACAATTTAGAACTTTCTTTAATGGAGCGCATAATTCAAGGATCAAAATCAAGAATTCGCCCGGTATTAATGACCGCAAGTGTAGCATCACTAGGATTTTTACCTATGGCTTTGTCGCATACTGCCGGTGCAGAAGTTCAAAAACCACTGGCTACCGTTGTTATAGGTGGACTATTAACTAGCACACTACTCACCTTATTTTTATTGCCCGTAATTTATTACTTAATGGAAAAGAAACTAGCTAAAAAAACAATGCTGCTTATTTGCTTAGTTGGATTACTTCATCCATCATCTAGCAGTGCGCAAGAACATGCTATTTGGAAACAATGCCTTCAAATAGGATTGCATAACAATTTGCAACTACAAGCCAATCAATATGAAATATTACAGGCTACATCTAGCGCTCATGCAGCAATTGACTTTGGAAAAACAACTGTTCAATACATGAAAGGCCAGTATAATTCGGAGAGCAAACAAGATAATAATATTACCATTACACAGACCTTAGCTTTTCCAACAACAAGTATTGCCAATTATCGCGCATTACAACAACAAACAAACGTTGCAGCTGCAAATTTTAAGCTATCGAGTTACGAGTTGCACTATAAAATAAACCTTGCTTTTGTAAAGCTATTGTATCTCCATAGTCAAATCAAGCTACTATATGAACAAGATAGCCTTTATAAAAAACTGAGTGTTATTTCAGAAAAACGCTTTAAAGTTGGAGAAGCTACTCAACTTGAATGGTTGCTGGCACAATCAAAAACCAAAATGAATCAATCTAAAATTGAATTACAGAAAAGCAATTTTGAACAGAGTATCGTAGAACTAAAAACACTAATGAATGCTACATTAGACCTATCTTTAGGAAATCAAGATACGCTACACGCCTTAGCTTTAAGTACGCAAGAAGTACTTGCCAACCATCCTTTAAAAGAGCTCAGTACAGCAAAATACCAATTGAGTATTGCCCAGAAAAAAGCAGAGCAAAACAGACTAGCGCCTGATGTTTCTATTGGCTACTTCAATCAAACGCTCATTGGCAGCGCTATTAGTGAACCCTTAGCAAGAATTGCTGGACAAAATGATCGCTTTCAAGGTATGCAAGTAGGTATTCAAATACCTTTGTTTTTTAATGCACAGCAATCTAAAATAAAAGCGGCTAAATGGAATATGCTAAGCCAAGAAAAAAACAAAGAGCAAACAATTTTAGAAATTAATAGCGCAGTTACAAATGCACAAGCTGAGTATCAAAAACAATTGCAGCAAATTCGTTTTTATCAGCAAGAAGCCTTACCACAAGCAAGCATGCTCCTATCGCAAGGCAATGCAAGCTATAAAGCAGGCGAAATAAACTATATCGCTTATTTACAAATTTTAGATGCTGCTTTAACTATTCGAAATGAGTATTTACAAAATTTGTATAAATATGATGAAGCCGTTATACAATTAGGTTATTGGAATGGAACTAATTATCAACCTTAAAAATTATTTTATGAAAAAGAATATCAATAAACTAATCCTTGCAGCAGTGCTGATCGTTTTCACACAATGTAAACAAACGAATACTGCGGAAGAAAAAACAAGTACATCCAGCGTAGACACCAACCATTTAAGCATAAATGAGGCTCAATTTAAAGAAGCTGGCATTGAATTGGGCACTTGGACCACACGATCTATAAGCAGCACCATCAAAGCTAATGGAAAATTAGATGTGCCCCCTCAAAACATGTTGAGCATTAGTGTTCCACTGGGCGGTTTGGTAAAACAAACAACACTCTTACAAGGCACGCATGTAAAAGTAGGCGATGTATTAGCTGTATTAGAAAACAGTGAGTATATTAAACTTCAACAAGAATATGCAGAAGCCTATCACCAGCTAATTTATTTAGAATCAGAAAAAAACAGACAAGGTGAATTGCAAGCAGCACAAATTAATGCTACTAAGACCTATCAAAAATCAGTTGCCGACTATGACATGATGAAAGTGCGTGTAGAAGCACTCAAACAACAGCTGTTGCTACTGGGTATTAGTCCCAAAACAGTACTCGACGGAAAAATTAGCAGCACTATTAGTCTGCGCTCAAGCATTGATGGCTATGTAACTAAAGTGCTAGTAAATAAAGGAAAATTTGTACAAACGAATGAGGTGCTCTTTGAATTAGTAGATACGCGTCATACGCATTGCGAATTGCAAGTATTTGAGCAAGACATCCCTCTTATACAATTAAATGACAAAGTTGAATTTTCATTAACCAGTGATGCCACCAAAAGAAAAGCAAGTGTACATCTTATTGGAAAAGAAATCAACAGCGATCGCACGGTGCAAGTGCATTGCCATATGGACAAAGAAGATCCAAGTTTATTACCAGGCTCCTATATTACAGCCTATATCTACCCTACAAGCAAAAGCACTACAGCATTACCTAAAGCAGCTTTTGCAATGGGCGAACAAACATACTATATCTATATTCTAGAATCTATTAGCACCCAAAAAAATGAAAAGGGTATAAATGAAAATAGGTATCATTTTTTACAAGTACCGATTCGCACTTTTGGTAGCGACGATCAATTTATGGCTTGCAGTATTCCAAACACTTTATCGAGCACCAGTAAAATTGTACTAAACAATGCCCACATTTTAAGAGCCGTTTTGCTCAATAAAACGCAGGCAGAATAAGCTAATTTATTTACCAAACTTCTTTTTCAACAAACTCAAGGCATCATTTATATTAGTAGATGGTGCCTGTGTTGTTGAAGTTGTGTTTGTTTTTTTAGATTTCTCTTTAAAAGCAGGCGCTTCTTGTGTTTGCTTGATCGATAAAGCAATACGTTTTCTTGCAATATCAACTTCGGTAACCATCACCTGTACTTGTTGATTTAACTTTAGTACTTCGTTAGGATCAGTAATATATTGATGCGCTATTTCAGAAACATGCACCAAGCCATCTTGCTTTACACCTATATCTACAAAGGCTCCAAAGCGAGTTATATTAGTAACAATACCCGGAACGATCATGCCAACATAAACATCTTCGATGGAATAAATATTGGCAAACTCAAAAAGCTGCACTTCGCTTCGAGGATCTAACCCCGGTTTTTTTAACTCATTAATAATATCGTTTATAGTATGCAATCCAAATTGTTCATTAGTATACTTTGCCGCTACTATTTGTTGGAGCAAATTCGTATTGCCAATTAATTGTTTTATATCCACATTCAAATCCTTCGCCATCAACGCTACTATGGGATAGGCTTCTGGATGTACTGCGCTGGCATCAAGCGGTTCTTCACTCGATGGCAATCTCAAAAATCCTGCACATTGCTCAAACGCTTTACCTCCCAATCGTGGAACTTTCAATAGCTCTTTTCTCGATTTAAAAGCACCTAATTCTGATCGTTGCTTTACAATGTTCTCTGCAATAGACGGACCAATACCACTCACATAACTCAATAAATGTTTGCTGGCCGTATTTAAATTTACACCAACCGCATTTACGCAACTGATCACCGTTTGATCAAGTCGCTCTTTAAGGCGCACTTGATTAACATCGTGTTGGTATTGACCAACACCGATACTTTTAGGATCTAATTTTACCAACTCTGCCAACGGATCCATCAATCTTCGTCCTATACTCACAGCACCTCTTACCGTAATATCGTAATCAGGAAATTCTTCGCGCGCTATTTCTGATGCGGAATAAATAGAAGCACCATCTTCGTTTACTAAAAATATTGGGAGGTTTAAGTTTAACGATTTTATAAATTGCTCTGTTTCCCTTCCTGCCGTTCCATCTCCAATTGCAAAAGTTTGAGTTTGATATTTTCCTACTAAGTGTTGAATGGTATACGCTGCTGCATCCAATCTATTCTTCTCATGTATATAGATCAAATCGGTATGTAATAAATTTCCGCTTTCATCTAAGCATACAATTTTGCAACCTGTTCTATACCCCGGATCAATAGCCAATAAGCGCTTGCCACCAAGTGGCGAGGACAATAATAATTGTCGAAGATTTTCTGCAAATACCTGTATAGCTTCTTCATCTGCTTTTTGTTTTAAAGCAGTTCTAAATTCTGCTTCTAAGCTCGGTTGCAACAATCGGCGATACGCATCTTTAATAGCTTTTTTTACGTGCTCTGCAGCATCATTACTCGCTACTATTTTCTTTTTCTCAATTTGCAATAAGGCTGTTTCTTCTTCTGGTGCAATACTCATTCTCAATACGCCTTCCATAAAACCACGCATTATGGCTAATATTCTATGCGATGGAATTTTAGCAATGGGCTCATCAAAATCAAAATAATCTTTATACTTCGCTGCTTCGCTTTCTTTGTCCGCAATGAGTTTACTTTTAAAAAGTGCTTGCTCTTCAAATAGTTTTCTTATATCCGCACGAATAATAGCATCTTCATTAATCCACTCCGCAATGATATCACGAGCGCCTTGCAAGGCAGCCTCAGTGCTCGTTATTGCTTCATTTAAAAATAGTTTAGCTTGTTCCTCTACAGCTATTGCTTCTTGTTCCATTAGCAGCACAGCTAAGGGTTCTAAGCCATGCTCACGAGCAGTTTGTGCTTTGGTTTTACGCTTCGGTTTATAAGGCAAATAAATATCTTCCAATTCAGCTAAGCTACTTGCAGCATTTATTTTTTCTTGCAAAGCCGGCGTCATCTTCTCTTGATCGGTAATCGTTTTTTCGATAAACGCTTTACGCTCCGAAAAATCTTTTTGAAATGTAGCCTCATCAATTATTTGTTGAATCACCACTTCATCTAAGGCGCCTGTTTTATCTTTTCTATAACGGGCAATAAAAGGGATGGTTGCCCCCTCGGCTACTAATTGTAATACGGCTTCTACTTGTTGTTGTGATAAGTGCAAGACCAAGGCTACACTTTTGGAAAAAGAAATCATACGCTACTATTAAAATTTAAAGATTGCTAAAGTACTTCTATAATTGAAAAGATAAAAGTTGATTTTAAAAGGTAGGGGCTAAAACAGCAAATAATGAAATGCCTTTAGGGTGCTTCTCCGCCAAGTGGATCCTTTTTAGTAAGGCTTTAGTAGCTTTCGAATATATTTTTATATTGATAATCAATGTTTTATAAATTTAAATTGAATAATTTTTAGCTTAAAAGTGGGTATTTTGGGTATTTTTTTCTACTTTTGCCATCCCAAATCCGTTCGACTACCTATTTTTTAGGTATCCAAAGTTGAGCCGAACGATTGGGATATTTTTTAACAAAAAACATTTTTTATGTCAACAAACACCCTTCAAAACTATGAGTTGATGGTGATTTTCACTCCGGTATTATCGGATGAAGATTTTAAAGCAGCTCAAAAGAAGTTTGCTAGCATCGTTACAGATAACGGCGGCAACATCGTACATTCTAATCCATGGGGATTACGTACGTTAGCTTATCCAATTGATAAGAAAACAACTGGAATTTATTTTGTAATGGAATTTAGCGCTCCAACGGATATCGTTGCGAAAGTGGAAATTCAATTAAATCGTGATGAGACTGTAATGCGTCACATGATTACCCGTATCGATAAATATGCTGCTGCATATAATGCGAAAAAACGTGGTGCAACTCAAAACGCATAATTCACAATTAAAAAACTTAAACAATGGCAAAAGCAAACGATATAAAATACCTTACTTCGACCCGAGTAGAGAAGCGCCAAAAGAAATATTGCCGCTTCAAAAAAATGGGCATTCGATATGTAGATTACAAAGACGCTGAGTTTTTGAAAAAATTCTTAAACGAACAAGGTAAAATGTTACCTCGTCGTATCAGTGGTAATTCATTAAAATTCCAACGTAAAGTGGCACAAGCGATTAAAAAAGCTCGTCAAATGTCATTATTACCTTATGTTACTGACCTTTTAAAGTAAAAAAATCATGCAAGTAATCTTAATAAAAGACGTAGATAATTTGGGTTCTGCCCACGAATTAGTTTCTGTAAAACCAGGATATGCAAGAAATTTTCTTATTCCTGAAAAATTTGCAGTAGAAGCAAGTTCTTCTAACTTAAAAATGTTAGAAGAGCGTCGCAAACAATTACAAAAACGCGAAGAAAAACTTTTAGCTGAAATCGCTAAAGTAACCGACGTATTAAAAGCAGCGCCTGTTAAAATTGGTGCTAAATTAGGCGTTAACGGTAAAATCTTCGGTTCTGTTACTTCTATCCAATTAGCACGCGCTATCCGTGAGCAAAAAGGATATGAAATTGATCGTCGCCGTATCACAATCTTAGAAGATGTGAAAGAAGCAGGAACCTATAATGCTCAAATCGATTTCGGAAAAGAAAATATCTTAGAACTTTCTTTCGAAGTAATTGGCGAATAGTATTTGCTAAAATAAATTATAAAAAAGTCCCGCTATGGCGGGACTTTTTTATTAACTACTTCTTAAAAATAACTTTTATAAGCTTACAGTATTTCCTACCTTTGCGCTGCTATGCAAATAGAAATTTTAAAATCAAAAATTCACCGCGTTACTGTTAAAGAAGCCAACCTTCATTATATTGGTAGCATCACCATTGATGAAGATTTAATGGACGCAGCCAATTTAATAGAACACGAAAAAGTTCAGATCGTTAATATTAACAACGAAAGCCGATTTGAAACCTACGTGATTAAAGGTACGCGTGGCTCAGGCATGATTTGTTTGAACGGACCGGCATCGCATCATGTTGCCCTTGGCGATACCATTATTATTATGGCTTATGCTACCATGGATTTCGAATTGGCTAAGCAATTTAAACCCCGCGTAATTTTTCCGAATGAGCATAATTTATTGTAAATTTAACTAGATAAATATCGTGCTTCAATAGCACTGGATTAATTTTGGTTGCTTTAGATAAATTATACGTCATGAAAAAAAGAATTATACAAGCCCTTCAATATATCTTCTTCCTAGGACTAGGTTTATTTCTTATTTATTGGAAAGCAGCTCATCTCAGCCCAGCACAAAAACAACAATTATATGATGCCTTTGGCACGGTCAACTTAGGCATGCTCACCCCCGTGATTATTGCCGGATTTTTATCGCATTGGTTCAGAGCTATGCGTTGGCGCTTATTACTGCAACCACTCGACATACATACCGGAAAACTCAATACTATGGCAGCTGTTATGATAGGCTACTTAGCTAATTTATTAGTGCCGCGTATGGGTGAAGTAGCAAAATGTACCGTTTTAGCCAAACACGAAAAAGTACCAGCCGATAAAATGGTGGGCACCATAGTATCGGAGCGCATTTTTGATTTAGTGTGCTTGCTGATTATAAGCTTTCTTGCTTTTGCCTTACAATACACTATCGTAGCAGATTATATAAGTCAACTAAGTGTGCAATATAAAGGAAATGGTTATCGATGGATCTTTTTTGTAGTCTTTGCTTTGTTATTAATTGGCTTTGTGTATTGGTTGAAAAAGAAAAAAAAGGGAAGTAAAGTTTATAATCTTTTAAAAGGTGTTGGTGCCGGCATAGCCTCTATATGGCGAATGAAGAACAGAGGTTTATTTCTTTTTTATACCCTGCTAATTTGGGGTATGTATACTTTAATGATCATCATCGGTTTTAAAAGCATGCCTGTAACGGCCTCTTTCGGAATCTTTGAAGCTTTAGTAGTATTAGTTTTTGGTAGTGTGGGCATGATTGTAACCCAAGGAGGCATTGGCGCCTACCCCGTTATTGTTGGTCAGATATTAATGCTCTATGGCATTGCCGAGCCTAGCGGTTTGGCCTTTGGCTGGGTTAGCTGGATGGCGCAAACGGGCATTATCATTATTTTTGGCGTATTGGCCCTCATATTACTTCCACTTTTTAATAAACACTATGGAAAAAATAGATTGGATAAAAAGTAAAATCAAAACACTTAGCGAACTTCAAGCATTAAGTCATACTTGGAAAACACTCAGCAAACAAATTGTTTTTACCAATGGCTGTTTTGATATTTTACACCACGGACATTTAGATTTGATTGCTAAAGCGGCCGACCAAGGTAATATATTAGTGGTGGGCATCAACAGCGATGCTTCCGTAAAACGATTGAAAGGCGCAGAGCGACCTATTAA
>JAHEFK010000041.1 GCA_024640225.1 Bacteroidota bacterium
AATTCGAACAATTAAAAAATATACAAGCAACGCGTTGCAACTTATGGCAGCGCTATCATCAAGCCTTTTTGCCCCTGTCACAGCAAGGTGTAGTGCAGCTGCCCGAAGCTATTGAAGGCAGCAGCGTGAATGGACATATGTATTATATCGTCTGTAAAAATTTAGACCAACGCAATCAATTAATTGCGTGTCTTAAAGAAAAGGGGATACAGGCGGTATTTCATTATTTGTCTTTACACCGCTCCGCCTATTTTGCTGCGCAGTATAAAGGTGCTGCATTGACTAATAGCGATTATTATACCGATTGTTTAGTGCGATTGCCTTTATACGCTACTTTGACACTTGAGGAACAAGATGAGATTATTAAAACGATTTTAAAATTTTATAAATTAGATTAACCTATGATTCAAAAGATGCGAAATTATTTTTACAAACAATTCACGCAAGCTCGTTTCTTTTATTTTAATGTTATTTGCCTATCGGCTATTTTTTATTTAGCCGTGGAGTTTCAACACGAAAACAATACCTATTACAATATTATAAAATCAGCCGATCGCTTTTGCACCAACCAAACGGATACGGGTAAGATCAAATCTATTGTATTGCACGTCTATGAAATGATGCGTGATCGACATAAGATTTTTAGAAATAAAGAACAGCTCAGTTGGAAACAACGATTTTTTAAGTCTGTAGATTTAGATTTAATGTATGGTGCGGGTTCTTGTGGCGGCTATTCCAAAGTATTAACACGCTCCCTTTCTTTAGCAGGTTATAAAGTACGCATTGGACAATTGAAAGTGCAAGGGAAATTTGGAGGCCATATTTTAATGGAAGCTTATTCTAAAGAGTTTAATAAATGGATTTTAATTGATCCGCTTTACGGGGTTATGGTTACCGACAGTACGGGTTATCCTTTATCGTATATTGAAGCGGAAGATCGTTGGGAAGACATTAAAAACAGATTTCCATTGTCCTATCAAAAAGCCTATCATTATAATGGTATCCGCTATACCAATTGGGATAAATATGGATGGGTATCACAAAGCATTAAAAAAATGGGAGATTTAATAGTAGGTAAAGATACCATGGATACGCTCAGCGTCCGACCCCTATTACTATCCACCTACAAAGTATATTTAGTTTTGATACTATGTTTATTTACCATGTATCATCTCTTCAATTACTATTGCTATCGTAAACGATGCAAACAAAAATATGAAGACTAATGCCCATTAGAGATTGTCACATCGGTTCTGATACGCGCATACTAGAGCCTGTCAATTTATATGAATGTAGTATAGGTGATGCTTGCTTTGTTGGTCCTTTTGTAGAAATTCAGAAAGGGGTAAGTATTGGTGCGCATAGCAAAGTACAATCGCATAGTTTTATATGTGAGCTCGTAAGCATCGGTGCGCATTGTTTTATTGGTCATGGTGTGATGTTTGTCAACGATCTATTTAGCGATGGTTATCCAGCACAAGGCGATAAAAGCAAATGGAAAGCAACGCATATTGGGGATCATGTATCCATTGGTTCTAATGCTACGATACTTCCCGTACGTATTTGCGATCAGGTAGTTATTGGTGCTGGCGCCGTAGTTACTAAAGATATTACCGAACCCGGCGTATATGCTGGCAATCCCGCAAGAAAGCTTAGGGATTTATAAAAATTTATAAACACATGAAATCACTTTATAAAAATCTCCACAACGAAGAACAACGCCAACAGTTGATTCCTTTGTTTGAAAAAAATATTACCCGTACTATAGAAGCAGGCAAAGATTATATTCCAGTTACTGGAAAAATAATTGATGCCGAGGATGTCTTGATGGGCATTGAAGCTACTATGGATGCATGGCTTACCGCAGGTCGATTCAGTGCAAAGTTTGAAAAAGATTTTGCTGCTTATATGGGTGCCCGCTACGCTTTTTTAGTAAACTCTGGTTCTTCCGCTAATCTATTAGCGTTTTATACATTGACCTCTCCTAAGTTGGGCGACCGTGCTCTAAAGCCAGGTGATGAAGTCATCACCGTGGCAGCGGGTTTTCCAACTACGGTCAATCCTATGGTGCAATTCGGTTGTATTCCTGTTTTTGTAGATGTGCAATTAGGCACCTATAATATCGATGTGGCACAACTCGAAGCTGCTCGTTCTCCTAAAACAAAAGCAATTATGATTGCGCATGCCTTAGGCAATCCATTCGACTTAGATACTATTATGGCTTTTGCTAAAGAGCATCAGTTGTGGGTTATCGAAGATGATTGCGATAGTTTGGGCGCTACCTATAGAGATAAAAAAACAGGCACCTTTGGCGATTTAGCCACCGTTTCTTTTTACCCAGCACATCATATTACGATGGGCGAAGGAGGAGCGGTATTAGTAAATAATGCTTCGCTAAAAAAAATAGCGGAGAGTTTTAGAGATTGGGGAAGAGATTGTTGGTGTGCACCGGGTTGCGATAATACTTGTGGCAAACGATACGATTGGCAGCTGGGCGAATTGCCAGAGGGCTATGATCATAAATATACCTATTCGCATATTGGTTTTAATTTAAAAGTTACGGATATGCAAGCGGCTTTTGGTTTAAGTCAATTACAAAAAGTAGATCAGTTTGTGGCTAAACGTAGAGCAAATCACGCAGCTTTATTAGAGCGTTTTAAAGCCTTAGAAGACATCTTTATTTTACCAGAAGCTACAGCAAATAGTCAGCCGAGCTGGTTTGGTTTTATGCTTACCATTCGGGAAGGCGTAGCCATTGATAGAAATAAGTTAGTAGCCTATTTAGAAGAACAAAAAATCGGTACGCGTTTATTTTTTGGCGGTAATATTTTACGTCAACCGGCTTATGCTAATGTAGCGCATAGAAAAATTGGTGATCTTAAAAATACTGATACCATCATGACCAATTCGTTTTGGTTGGGCGTTTGGCCAGGCCTCAATGAAAGTCATTTCGATTACATGTTAGAAAAAGTGAAGGCTTTTGTAGGAAAATAAGACGGAGACTAAGGTCGAGGCTAAGGTTAAGACCGAGACTGAGATCTTAATCTCAACCTCAAATATAAAAATGAATTTCGCAATTATAGGCTGCGGCCAAATAGCACAACGACACGCTCAGCTCATTCCTCAATATGGGAACTTGATGGCAGTATGTGATATCGATGCTGATAAAGCGCAAGCCTTAGCTACAAAATATGTAGCAAGCGCCTATACCGCACTCAGCGATTTATTAGCCGCAGAGCAAAGCATTGATATAGTAGTGATCTGCACACCCAATGGATTGCATGCCAGTCAAACAATCGCTTGTTTGCAAGCGGGCAAAAATGTTGTATGCGAAAAGCCTATGGCCTTGAAATCTAGTGATTGTGATGCGATGATACAAGCAGCACAAGCAAATAACAAACACGTATTTGTAATCAAGCAAAATCGTTTCAATCCCCCAATACAGGCTTTAAAAAAAGCGATTGATGAAAACCGTTTGGGTACTTTATTTTCTGTGCAGGTCAATGGTTTTTGGAACCGCAGCGATGCTTACTACAAAGATGCTTGGCGCGGCACTTTAGATTTAGACGGCGGTACTTTATATACACAGTTCTCTCATTTTGTAGATGTGCTCTTATACCTTATGGGCGATTTGGCATCGGTGCAATGGATGGGTACCAATTTTATGCATCCCAACAGCATCGCTTTTGAAGATACCGGTGTGATCAGTTTACAATTTAAAAACAAAGCAATTGGCAGTTTTCATTATACCGTCAATGCATTTGAAAAAAATATGGAAGGTGCGATTACTATTTTTGGCACTAAGGGTACCGTAAAAATAGGCGGCGCTTATTTAAATGAATTAAGTTATCAAGCCATCGAAGATTATACACTCGAGCTTGCACCAAGTACGGCAACAGCCAACGATTATGGTACCTATAAAGGCAGCATGAGTAATCACGATCAAGTGTATAAAAACATAGTTCAAGTTTTAGCAAATCAAGCCTCACCCATCACTACTTTAGCCGAAGCACGCAATACGGTGAATTGGATAGAGCAGATGTATGGAAGGGGTTAGCCTCTTTCATGCTTTTCAATTTAAAAGACAATCAAGTTAGGCCAAATAAACTGCTCCACAACAACGAACAACGCTTAAGGAGCAACAAAATTAAACAACACTTAACATTATAAATAACAAATGAAAATTGCCATTATTGGACTCGGCTATGTAGGTTTACCACTCGCTATAGAATTTGGTAAGCAATACGAGGTGGTAGGTTTTGACATTAATAGCAAGCGTGTAGCAGAATTACAATCGGGTTTTGATAGAACCGGTGAAGCGACTACGCAACAAATGCAATCTAGTAAGGGATTACAATTCTCCGATCAATTGGCTGCTATTGCTAATTGTACGATGTATATTGTTACGGTGCCTACGCCTATCGATCAATTTAAAGCACCCGATTTGCAACCGCT
>JAHEFK010000013.1:0-8585 GCA_024640225.1 Bacteroidota bacterium
TACAAGAAATACAAAATTTTAAAGGGAAATACCCTAAACAATTATGGTATTTGTTTTTTAGTGAAATGTGGGAACGCTTTAGCTTCTATGGTATGCGGGGCATGCTGGTCATCTTTATGGTGAGCCAATTGGCCATGAATGATAAAGTAGCCAATTTGCAATATGGTGCTACGCAGGCTTTCGTATATGCCTTCACCTTTATTGGTGGCCTGTTTGCAGACAAATTATTGGGCTATCGCAAATCTTTATTTTGGGGTGGCTTACTCATGATTGTTGGTAGTATTATTTTAGCCATCGATCCACAACATTTTTTCTTTTTTGGTATCAGCTTCACCATCATAGGCACTGGCTTTTTTAAACCCAATATTTCTACCATCGTTGGTAAGCTCTATGCCGACGATGATCCAAGACGCGATGCGGGCTTTTCGTTGTTTTATGCTGGCGTTAATTTAGGCGCTCTTATTGGCGGCTATATTTGTATTGCCGTTGCTAATGGTTCCTTATGGTCATCACTTGTACCCGCTGCGCTCCGCTGGAATGTTGCTTTTGGTTTTGCGGCAGTAGTGATGCTCGTAAGCCTCATCACATTTACCCAAACACAAAAAAGCTTGGGCGCCATTGGGCTTTCACCCCTTGCTGCTATGCAAGCTTCGAAGCGCAAACGCTTAGAGCTCGCTACTTATATCGGCTCGCTATTGATTATCCCTATCATCATGACCATGGTATCGAATACCGATTATACGGATATATTTATGTTCATCATTGGTCCGGCTTCTTTGCTTTATCTCTTTTATGAAATGCGCAGTTTTACAGCAGCTGAGAATAAAAAATTAATTGCCGCACTGGTCTTCATTGTATTTTCTATTTTCTTCTGGGCCTTCTTTGAGCAAAGTGGTGGCTCGCTTAGTTTGTTTGCCGCGCATAATTTAAATAATACGGTATTGGGTGTGCCATTAGATCCGAATGGGGTTAATAATGCTGCTAATTCCTTTTTTGTAATTGTCTTTGCTGCCTTGGTGGGCATGGTATGGCTGTGGCTGCACAAGCACAAACTAGAACCCAATACGGTGGTGAAGTTTGGCTTAGGCTTTTTGTTTTTGGCCGGCGGCTTTGCCATCTTTTATGATACCAAATTTTTTGCTGATGCCTCGGGAAAAACGTCTCTCAACCTATTCAGCTTCGGCTGGTTTATCATCACCTTCGGTGAGCTTTGCTTGTCTCCTATTGGCATGTCGGCCATGACTAAATTATCGCCTGCAAAAACGCAAGCAGTTATTATGGGGATGTGGTTTTTGGCAAGTGCCTACGGTCAGTATTTTGCAGGCTTATTAGGTGCTAATATTGCAGATGCCTCTGAGCATGCCAGCAATTTAGAAAAGCTTACTGTATATGCCAATGGCTATAAACAACTAGCCATCTACGCCCTCATAGCAGGTGTGTTATTAATTGCTATTGCACCCTTGGTGAAAAAACTGATGCAAGACGTAAAGTAATTAGTAGAGCATATACTGCTTTTCTTTTTTCTGCCAACCTGCCTCGTATTTATTTTTCACAAAATAGATTAGCAACTTAGCTTCATATTGCTGATTTACGAAAAAGATCTTTTTATCGGCCTCGTATTTTTGTTCTGTAAAAAACCAAAGCCCTTTATTGTCTTGCGCCTCGTATTTTTGTGCCGCCCTATAAACGCACAAATCGGCTTGGTATTTCTGATTAACTACGAACACTTTTATATCGGCCTCGTACGCTTGGTTGCAACTATAGATTTTTTGAGCCTGCCCTAAGGAGCTGCTGAGAACGAGAGAAAAAAATAAGAAAAAACGCGTCATATAAATAAAAGGTTGTTTTTTTGTAGTACAATTTAAAACATTTTTATGTCTTCTCTTCCCATATATGCTCTTATTGTTGCTGGCGGCAAAGGTACCCGCATGGGCACAGAGCTACCTAAGCAGTTTTTACCCTTACATCATAAAGAGATCATCCTCCATACCATATTGGCTTTTGTGAATGCCCAACCCAATATTAAAATTATAGTGGTGCATCCAGCATCACATCGCGAACACCTATTGGCTCTTTTGGAGACAGCAGGATTGGCTGCTCAAGTGCAATTGGTAATTGGTGGCGCTACGCGTTTTGACAGTGTAAAAAATGGCTTGCAAGCCATACCAGATACGAACGGCATTGTATTGATTCATGATGGCGTGCGCCCTTTGGTAAGTGCGCAACTTATACACGCTTGCATTGCACAAGCCGAAACTAAAGGTTCTGCTATACCTGCTGTAGGACTTGTAGATAGTATTCGAAGAATACAAGGCGATACACATGCTCGCGAAGATCGTGCAGCACTCGTTGCAATTCAAACACCTCAAACATTTCAGATCGCCCTTATTAAAAAAGCCTTTGAGCAAAACTATCAAGATGCCTTTACCGACGATGCCAGTGTGGTAGAAGCCATGCAATTGCCCATACACTTAATTGCCGGTGAGCGCTATAATATAAAAATTACTACCCCAGAAGATTTAATACTTGCCGAAGCGTTACTACCGCATGTACACTAAACTTGTTCTTGCCTTTTTTATGTGTTGTTTATTCCAACAGAGTGCTGCACAACGCTTAGACAGCTCTATTTTTGCAGCGCCTATCACTATGGATACTGTGGTGATCAACGCCATAGAAGCGGGTTGGGATGTATCGGCATTTATTAAAAAAATGCAGTCAGACACTTCGTTTTATAGTGCCTTCAGATCGCTTCACTTTTGCAACTATGAGCAGCAGACGCAATTGTATGCTTATGATGCAGCAGGTATCAAAACAGATAGCTTATATCTAAAAAGTAAGCAGCTGTATAAAAATCATTGTAGAAGTACGCAGCTTATAGAACAAAAATTCAATCCTCATTTTTACACATCAAAGGGTGCCTATCGTTATTATACGGCTAGCCTATTCGACTATTTATTTTTTAATAAGAATACGATTTGCAATGAGCCGCAACAACCTGTAAATACGCCCATCAACGATAACAAATCCTCTTATTTAGAAAAAAGCAAAGCACAATTAAAGCAACTTTTATTCAACCCCGGCAGCAATATAAAAGGCATTCCCTTTATTGGCAACAAAGCAGCCATTTTCGATAAAGAAGAATTACATAAATATGAATTTACCCTCAGCAGTGGATGGTGGAACGATGAAGCTTGTTGGATTTTCAGTATCAAACCCAAAGCGGCCTATAAAGAGGAGCTCATTTATAATACGCTAAAAACATGGTTTAGAAAGGAAGATGATGCTATAGTAAAAAGAGTGTATTCCTTATCGTATGCTACTTGGTTTTATCAATTTGATGTGAGCATGCAAGTTCACATGATCAATGTCGATAAAAAAATAAAGCCTTCATACTTGCAGTACAAAGGCTATTGGCATATTTTAGGAAAAACAAAGGAGCGCTTATCGTGCACCAGTACTTTATCCTATCCTTAGTTTTTAGGAAATAGCATTCTATAATCTACACGCACTTTGCCGCTGCTGATATCTTCTAATTTCTTTTTCAATAAGCGTTTTTGCAAAGGGGTAATATGATCGATAAATAATTTGCCTTCAATATGGTCGTACTCGTGCTGAATAACGCGTGCGGTAATACCCTCAAACGTTTCGGTATGCGTTACAAAGTTTTCATCTTGGTAGCTGATCACTACTACTTTTTTGCGCAGTACATCTTCTCTCACTTTAGGAATACTTAAGCAACCTTCATTATACGCCCATTCCTCGCCCGACTCTTCAATTATTTGTGCATTGATAAATACTTTTTTCACACCGCGTTCGTTCGGATATTCTTTTTTATCCTCCTCATCAAAACCTTCTACAATTTGTACGGTATCAATCACAAACAAACGAATCGCTTTATTGATTTGAGGTGCCGCTAAACCTACGCCATTACTTTTATACATGGTCTCCCACATATCTGCAATAAGTTCGTTTAACTGCGGATATTGAGCATCGATAGCAACTCCTACTTTTCTTAATATAGACTGGCCATAGGCCACAATTGGCAAAAACATAATATAATTTTTACAAAGGTACAACTCAATTTTTGCTTTGCAGATATTCTTGCAAAATTATCGTAGCACTTATTTCATCAATCAAGGCTTTATTGGCCCTAGCTTTTTTCTTCAAACCCATTTGCAGCATAGCATCGGTGGCCATTTTGGAAGTAAAGCGTTCATCGCACAAGTCAAAGGGCATGTTTGGAAATACATGTTGAAATTGCTTTAGGAATTTATCCACCAATGGAGTGGCATCAGTTGGGGTATCATCCCAATTGAGTGGATAGCCAATGAGCACTTTATCGACTTGCTCGGCAGCGAAATATTTTTTTAAATACCCTATTAGTTCATTCGAATCTACTGTCTCTAAACCCGAAGCTATTATTTGTAATGGATCGGTTACGGCCAAGCCCGTTCTTTTCTTGCCAAAATCGATGGCTAAAATTCTACCCATAGCACAAAGATAGGTAGATTTTTAGGTCCTAATTACATTTTAAAGCATAGAAAAAGAGGGCCGAATACTAAAAAAAGATTAATTTTATGATCAAACATTTACTAAAGAACATGCCAAAGCGTTTTTTATCATTATTAGCTATTTTATGCAGTACCCTGATTACAGCACAAGCGCAATGCGTATCAATCATTGGATTACCCGATACGATTATTGCGTGTAAAAACTCTAAAGTACAATTCAACCCGAGTGTAACGAGCACGGGCTTGTTAGCTACTTCAGATACCACTTGGTCGCCAACAACGGGCTTATCTAATCCGAATATTATCAACCCGAGTGCTACTATGGGCACGGCATCTCAATTATATACCTTAACCATTCAGGCACTTACGCCCAATAACTTTGTGGTAAATGGCGATTTTAGTGCTGGCAATACGGGCTTTACTTCTTCTTACGGACCAGGTACCGGCGGCACATGGGGCTTATTGTCTAATCCGAATACCTATGCCGTAACTACCAATCCAAATTTAGTGCATACCAATTTTGGAAATTTTGGAGATCATACAACGGGCACCGGACAAATGATGGTGTGCAATGGTGCTTCTACAGCCAATACCAGTGTATGGTGCCAAACCATTACAGTTATACCCAATAGCTTTTACGACTTTTCGGCTTGGGCTACCTCTGTAGATCCAGGCAGTCCGGCTATCTTACAATTTAATATCGATGGCGTTTTATTAGGCTCCGCATTCAACCTTACCTCTACAGTAGGTGCTTGGCAACAATTTCATGCCACTTGGTATAGCGGCACCAGCACCAGCATTACCATTTGTATTGTCAACCAAAATACGGCATCAGGCGGAAACGATTTTGCATTAGATGATATTCAATTCAGACAATTTTGTACTACCAGCAAATCGTGTTATGTGCGCGTTCCCAACCTCAGCACTTCCGTTGTAAAAACAGTAGGGTTAGGTTGCGTAAAAGATACCGTTAGTTTTACCACTACTAACTTAGGCGAAACACCCGAACAATATATTTGGGATTTTGGCGATGGCACGGGCGATACCGTTAAGAACCCTTCGCATATTTATACCAACCAAGGCAATTATAATATTACGCTAATAGTAAAAAAATTAGGTTGCACCGATACCGTTAAAACAACGGTGAATACCTTTCACCCTTTTGCACCTGGATTTACTACCGACAAAGACACAGTATGTACAGGTACCGCTATTACCTGCACCACTACTGCCATTGGTGCTAACAATACCTATAATTATGATTTTGGCGATGGCTCTTTTTCAACTTCCAATTCACCTAGTCATACCTATACCACACCAGGCACTTATACCATTATCCAATACGTGACTGATAATATTCCGTGTATAGATAGTTTCAAAAAAACGGTGGTGATTTTACCAGGGCCTACCGGCGCAGCAACAATAGATACTACGTTAATTTGCGAAGGCGGCACTGTAAATGTAGATGGTAATGCAAGCGTAGGTTATTCGTTACTTACTTGGGATTTTGGCGATGGTATTAAAGTATATAATACAAGCCAAGTAAAGCACTCTTATGATACCTCAGGCGTATTTACGATAACCCTTACTGCCGATTATGCGGTATGCCCTTCTATCAATACTACCTTAAGTGTAACGGTATTACCAACTCCGTTGGTAGATTTGGGTGCCGATACTACCATTTGTGAAAATGGCACACCTATTGCGCTTATCAACAAAGCTACTAACCTAATGCCTACCAATAGTATTTGGTATGATAGCACGAGTGATAATTTTAAAATCATTAAACACCCAGGCATTTATTGGTTGCAAGTTTCCAACTCCTTGGGTTGTGCTAATGCCGATAGTGTAGAGATTCACAAATCTTGTTATATCGATTTACCTAATAGCTTTACGCCAAATGGTGATGGCATCAATGATTTCTTTTTCCCAAGAATACTCAACTCGAAAAACCTAAGTTATTTCAGCATGCAAATCTATAATCGTTGGGGACAATTACTTTTTGAAACCAAAAAACTAGATGGTGCCGGATGGGATGGCAAATTCAATAATATCCAGCAGCCCGTAGGCGTTTATATGTATGTAATAGAAGCTACAGTAGATGGTAAGAACATTGAAAAATATCAAGGCAATATAAGCTTACTACGATAATAGAATCAATAAAAAAAACCGCTTTTAAGCGGTTTTTTTTTATGTTATGATTTAATTATTGGTTTTGAAAATTACTGTACCCATCAACTTGAGTAGCTCTTTTTCAAGCGCCTTATGTTCTTTGTAAGTAGTCAATAATAATTTGAGGGCTTGCGGATTTTTTTCTGCTTCCATCAGCTTCGTGATTTGTTTTAAAATCACTTTTACTTTTTTCATCTCAAAATAAGACAATACACTTTCTACTTCTGTCAAATAATTGACTGCACCATGTATAACTTCTATATTATACGTGTTAAACCAATTGGGACTTAGCTCATGTTTATCTTGAAGCAAATCGGTTACTGCTTTTTGTATACTCGTATCAGCATGGTTTACGAAAAAACTCAACTCCGGCACATGTTCTTTTTCCAAACAATAATCGAAGTATGCTTTATAAATTTTTTGAGCATTAGCACTTACTAATGTTTCAAACTCAATTTTAGAATAAATATAATCGGCTACATTTAAGAAATCTTCTTTAGGCATAGCTCCATAAATCAAGAGCACCTTTATCAATTGTAGTTCTTGCAAACTCTCTGCATCATGCGCGGTGATATCGTATGGATTGGTATCTACATCTGCAAGTTCTTGTTCTATTCGTTCTTGCTGCGCCGCAAATGCCGGTGTAGCTTTAGCTTGTTGTCGTTTTTGATTAAAGGAATTGATTAATTGTAAAAAGCTTGCCTCGTCAATTTGCAATTTCGAAACAGCCTCTTTTACATAATAATCATGCAGCACAAAATCACTTGTTTTATTAATAAAAGAAATGCTTTGTGCAATTTCATTAACTAATTTTGTTTTCTTGATAGGATCTCTCCCAGCCTCTTCCATACCTAGCTCTAATCGGAACTCAATAATATCCTTTTTGTTTTTAAGGATATAATCATTGAATACAACTGCGCCATATTTTTGGATATAACTATCGGGATCTTCTTTATCGGGAAACAATACCAACTTCACATTAAACCCTGCTGCCAAGGCCATGTCTAGACCTCTTAATGCTGCTTTTACACCTGCTGCATCACCGTCATATAAAATAGTAAGATTGCGCGTAAGTTGTTTGATGAGTCGTAATTGATCTTCTGTTAAGCTCGTACCACTCGAAGCCACTACATTTTTAACGCCCCCTTGATGTAAGGAAACCACATCGGTATAACCTTCTACTAAAAAACATTCGTCTAACTTAGCAATATGCGTTCTGGATTGATACAAACCATAAAGCACTTTGCTCTTAATATAAATTTCATTTTCGGGCGAATTGATATACTTAGGCGCTTTATCATTTTTAACCAAAATACGCGCACCAAATCCCAATACCCTACCCGTCATATTTTGAATAGGGAAAATAACCCGACCTCTATAAGCATCGTATAAGCGATCCTCTTTTTGTTTGATCACGCCCGACTTTAAAGCGTATTCAATGCTAAAGCCTTTTAAGGTAAGTGCTTTCAGCAAATCGTTTTGCTCATTGTTTTGAATACTATAACCTAAGCGGAATTGCTCAATGATCTCTTTCGAAAAACCACGTTCTTTAAAATAGGATTGCCCAATTAACAAACCATCTTCCGTATCCCATAAATTAGTTTGGAAATGAGTGGTAGCAAATTCATTAATAACACGAATGCTCTCTTCTACTTGCTGCACTATTTGCTGCTCTGGCGAACGCTCGGTTTCTTGTAAGGCAATTTTATAATAACTCGCAATCCATTTGATAGCCTCGGGGAAACTTAATTTTTCATGCTCTTGCACAAAAGTAACGGCATTACCGCCTTTGCCGCAACCAAAACATTTGAAAATACCCCGCGCTGGATTTACAGAAAAAGAAGGAGTACTTTCATTATGAAAAGGACAATTGGCCACATAATTAGCCCCTCGTTTTTTCAA
>JAHEFK010000013.1:8685-90989 GCA_024640225.1 Bacteroidota bacterium
ATAATCGGCATTTTATTTACTAATTTTTTAGCAATGGTTTTTGCTTCTTTTTGAATGGCTTTAGACTCCTTAGTTAATAAAGCTATAGCTGCTTTCAAGTCTTTTTCAAAAGCATTTTTTACATACCCTAAATGGTTTAAGGCATATAATACTTGCACCATAGAATAGCCCAAACAAGAACGCGGCGGCATGCCGGAAGGAATAATAACGCAATCTAAATTATGTTTTTTAGCTAATTCTTGCACTTTGCCACCCGATGTAATACAAATAATCGTTGCTTTCATCTTAATTGCTTGTTGCATAGCCGCTAAGGTTTCTTCTGTATTACCTGAATACGAAGAGATAATAACAAGCGATTTGTTATTTACGAAAGAAGGTAGAAAGTAATCTTTATTTACAATAAAAGGGATTGAACAGCTGTCTGCAATATAATTTTGAGTGATAGAACCACCAATACCGCTTCCACCTAAACCAGATAAAACGATGTTATGAAAATTATTTTTTTTAGTTTTAAAGGTCTGTTTGTTTCCTATGGCAATAGCTTCTGCTAATTGTTGTGTGAAATTAACTACAAGTTGTTTCATTATTTTAAAATTTACAGTTGAATGAGCCACAAAAATACAAAAACCGGTGCAGTTGGAGAGCAATTAGCCAAAGAATATTTAATAAAGAAAGGCTATATAATTCTTGCCTCCAATTGGAGAGCCCAACATAAAGAAATAGATATTATAGCCAAACATAAAGACGTGTTGGTGTTTGTAGAAGTAAAAACAAGGCGCAGCACCAAATTTGGATTCCCAGAGGAAGCGGTGACTACTAAAAAATGGCAACTTCTTTTTTTAGCGGCTCAAGCCTTTATAGAACAGTATACCAATTACGAGCGTATACAGTTTGACATAATAAGTGTAGCTTTAAAAAATAAACAAATGAAGGATTCGGAAACAGAAATCGTCCATTATGAAGATGCTTATTATGGATAATTGCAAAAAGTGGAAATAGATTGGATGTAGCACAACTTTTCAATCAATACAAGGATATGGTCTATAACCTTGCACTTCATTATGTTCAAAACAGAGAGGAAGCAGAAGAGATATGTCAAGATGTTTTTGTGAATGTTCATTTTGCCAAAGATAATTTTAGAAACGAAGCGAGTATAAAAACTTGGATTTACCGTATCACAATTAATAAATCGCTGGACTATTTAAAGGCAAAAAAAACAAAAAAACGATGGGCTGCCATTTTATCGTTAGACTTTTTTCAAGATCATGCAATAGCCTCCAAAGAAGTGCAGCACCCGGGCATGGTATTAGAACAAAAGGAAGCTTTACAATTAATTTTTAACTGTTTAAACCAACTCCCTAATCATCAAAAAACTATAATTATTCTTTCAAAAATCGAACAAAAAACCATTAAAGAAATTGCAGACATTCTTAACTTGAGTACCAAATCAGTAGAATCGCATATGCATAGAGCTAAAAAAAACTTAGGCCAATTGCTGCAACAAGAAGGCCGTATTTAAGAACCGCTTCAACGCAACCCTTATGAACATAGACTTACAACCACTCGCCCAAATACAACAACAAGCAGCACCCGATGACTTGTACCCAAAAATCATGGAGCGCCTTCAACAAAAAAAAACGCAACAAGAGCAGCTACAGCAAAGGATCTATAGTATAGTGTGTATAGGCTTATTAGCTTTTAGTTTATTTTACACCGCCAATAACTTGTACGCATCAACAGCAGATGCTCCCTACAGTAACTTATTCCAAACCAGCTCATCGCTTTATAAATAATGACCATGCAAAATAACAATCGCTTACAATGGATTATTTTGGGATTGATTATTTCCAATCTCCTACTGTTGACGTTTATCCTCATCAATAAACCACAGCATCCAAAGATGGATTTCAAAGCCTATATCATTTCTTCATTAGACTTTAAGGAAGCTCAAATTCAGGCTTTTGAAAAAGAGATTCAACATCATATTACAACTATGGATCAATTGGAGAAACAAATTGTTGCAAACAAAATTCAATTGTATAGCCTATGCGCGCATCCTCAAACTGAAGCTAACAAGCAAGTGCTCCTGCATAACTTGGGCAATTTACAGGAACAAGTAGAAGCTAATTTCATGGCTCATTTCAGCGCTATCCGTAGATTATGCACAGCTCCTCAACAAGCAAAATTTGATAGTCTAATCTATAGCTTTCCAAAATTTTTTAGCCGACCAAAGCGACCTAGAAAATGATAAAGGCCTTTTTATTTTTATTGTGTTTGTGTAGCTATTTACAAAGCTTTAGTCAACAAATACTGTTCAGCACTAAAGCTAGCACTACTCCGTATGTATATTTAGATCAGGATACGGTGGAAATAAAAGTTTTAAAATACTATATCACCAAGCTTCAGTTATGGAAGCATCAACAATTGGTATATACCGACCAACGAGGTGCTTATTTAATTGATGGCCTTCGCGATACAACCTATTATTTGGCCAATAAAAAACCATTTGACTCGCTTAGTTTTACTTTAGGAATTGATAGTGCTATTCAACGAAAAGGCGCCTTGGGAAAGGATCTAGATCCTACAAATGGTATGTATTGGGCTTGGCAAAGTGGCTATATCCATTTCAAACTTGAAACGCATTCCTCCAACAACAAACCCTTACAATTGCATATAGGTGGCTATGCATATCCTTTCAACACCCTTCAACGATTGGGCTTTAAAGTAAGTAATACTAAAAAAATCAGCATTCAATTGGAGCTCTTAAAACTGTTGCAACAGATCAATAGTCAAAAGGTTTTCAAAATCATGTCGCCCAGCGCTGAAGCCGTTTTGATTGCTTCTTTTATTGCTCAATCCTTTTCAATAAGCAATGAATAAACTAGGATGCATACTACTAATTTGTTTGGGTTGGCTATGGTTATGTAGTCATCAAAGCGCTACACCCTTATTTCCAAAACCATTTCCTAAACCGATATATGATCTTGCTAGCAATCCCTTGCAAAAAGATGTCATTGATTTAGGTAGGCGTTTTTTCTACGACCCCATACTATCTAAAAACAATACTATTTCCTGTGCCAGTTGCCACAGTCCTTATAATGCATTTGCGCATGTAGATCACGCATTAAGTCACGGTATCTACGATCGTATTGGCTTTAGAAATGCCCCGGCATTATTTAATGTAGCTTGGGCTCCCTACTTTATGCAAGACGGTGCCATTCATCATTTAGATATGCAAGCATTAGCACCGATTAGCGACTCCAATGAAATGCAAGAAACCTTTGACCATGTTATCTCAAAAATAAATGCGGATACCTCTTATAAAATTCTTTTTAAAAAAGTATATCATCAACCCCAAATCAGTGGAGCTCAATTCTTAAAAGCAATGGCGCAATTTCTGCTAAGTTTAGTAAGTGCTGAAAGCAAATACGACAGTGTAATGCGTGGTAAAGCATCCTTTAGCCAACAAGAAAAAAAGGGCTACCTACTCTTTCAAAAACATTGTGCTAATTGCCATCAAGAGCCCTTATTTACCAATTATACTTTTGCAAACAATGGCATTGGGGCAGATCAGCACTTGCATGATTTAGGAAGATATCGAGTAACAAAAGACTCCAATGATCTTTTAAAATTTAAAGTGCCCTCTTTGCGCAATATCGAATTTACAGCGCCTTATATGCATGATGGTCGTTTTGCTTCGCTAAAAGATGTACTACGGTTTTATACTAGTCCACACCCCACGCAAGCCAATACCGATAATAGGGTAAAACATCCTTTCCCCTTAAGCGCAAATGACCAAGTGGATATCCTTGCTTTTTTGTTATGCCTAAGCGATAAGCATTTTATTTTTAACCCCCAGCATGCTTACCCAAAAAGTATGCTTAAAAATTAATAACTTTAATTGCATGCAGGCCATCACGAATTCGTCTAACAAAGTTCAATCATACCAATATGAAAAAACAATTATTTGCTTGTCTTAGCATACTACTTGCCCTTCAAGCAAGTGCTCAAACCAATCCGATTATAAATGCTTGGTTGCGTAATACTACCAATATTTTAGGTCGCCATTATGTGAGTGGCAATTCCACCGCTATTCAGGATGCTACGCCTGCAAATGTGCAAACGGTGCAATACTCTAATACTAGTGTATATATAAGCACCTCGGGAATTCCGGCTTATGTTACCGGACCATTTTTAGATGGCAACCCTTCTTTAGCAAGCAATCAAAATGCAATTTTTAAATTTCCTTTAACCCCAACTCAAAATACGGGTACTCCAATAGCTACTACTGGGGGAAATATTGGTGTGTTTATAAATGGTGTAGCTCTTTTCGATTATCGAGATGGCGTTTCTTGGAACAATGCACAACAAAAATTATGTGGCGGCCCCATACAACCCCCTTGCATGGGCGACGGCTTATGGAACCGAGATGCTGTTGTGGCAGAGCGTGTAGGATTTGATTGTGCGAAAGGCCATCCGGCGATGGGCAATTATCATCATCATCAAAATCCAAGTGCATTTAAATTAGATTTGAATATTATCTCTACGGTTTGTAATCTTTATGATGCAGATGGCTTATATGTAATTGATAGCAGCAAACATTCCCCATTAATTGGTTATGCCTATGATGGCTTCCCAATTTATGGAGCGTATGCCTATAAAAACTTAGATGCTACAGGGGGCATCACTCGCATGAAATCTTCTTATCGATTAAAAACTAGTATGACTAGCAGAACCAATGGACCAGCTATCAACAGCACCTATCCTTTAGGTTTGTTTAAAGAAGATTATGAATATATAGCGCCTAGTGCGGGTCAAACCGATTATTTAGATGAGCACAATGGTCGTATTTGTAAAACACCCGAATATCCGAATGGAATCTATTGCTATTTTGCAACCGTAGATGCTAATTGGAACTCAGCGTATCCTTATGTAGTTGGACCAACTTTTTACGGCACTAAAGTAGCAACTAAAGTAACAAGCATAACGGAATCTACGACTACGTATAACCCAACAACCAACATTACTAGCACGCTAAGCAATGCGGATGTTTCGGTGTTCCCAAATCCAAGTTCCGATTTACTAGTTGTGCAAATGAACGATCTCACTAAAACAGCTGTTGAACTAAACCTATATGACCTACAAGGAAAATTAATGGATCGAAAAATTATTTATCCTGGTACAACAATCGCATATTTTGATACCAGAACTTATTATGCAGGTATTTACATACTGCAGATTGTTCAAGCAGACAAAACCCTTACCCAACAAATTAGCCTTCAAAAATAAGTTGACCAAGCATGAAAAAAGCCCCGAATGACTCGGGGCTTTTTTTATACCTATAGGATATTTTATCTGCTATAATTTGGCGCTTCTTTAGTAATCACAATATCATGCGGATGGCTCTCTGCCATGGAAGCACTTGTTATACGAACAAATTGCGCTTTGTCTTGTAAGGTTTTAATATCCTTTGCACCACAATAGCCCATACCCGCTCTTAAGCCACCAACAAATTGTTGAATCACTTCACTTAAAGTGCCTTTGTAAGGTACACGACCTACGATTCCTTCTGGAACTAATTTTTTAATATCGGCTTCTACATCTTGGAAATAACGATCGCTGGAGCCTTCTTTCATAGCTTCTACCGAACCCATACCTCTATACGATTTGAATTTTCTACCTTCGTAAATGATTGTTTCGCCTGGACTTTCTTCAGTACCTGCAAAAATAGAACCCGCCATAACGGTTGACGCTCCGGCAACTAAGGCTTTTACCATATCACCCGTGTAACGAATACCGCCATCTGCAATCACTGGAATGCCTCTTTTCTTTAATACCGTTGCTGCTTCTATTACGGCACTTAATTGTGGTACACCTGCACCGGTAACAACGCGAGTAGTACAAATAGAACCTGGTCCAACGCCCACTTTCACCGCATCAGCACCAGCATCTGCTA
This sequence comes from Bacteroidota bacterium, assembly GCA_024640225.1. GTDB lineage: Bacteria > Bacteroidota > Bacteroidia > Chitinophagales > Chitinophagaceae > CAIWHF01. The sequence goes on from JAHEFK010000013.1 coordinate 14,642, forward strand.
GGGCTTTAGCACCCGCCGCTGTAGCTACATTGCCGGCAATCACTTGTACGTCTTTAAATGATTTTTTTACGAGCTTCACCATATCCAATACACCTTTAGAGTGGCCATGAGCACTATCTAAAGTAATCACATCTACCCCTGCATTTTTCAATGCTGCAACTCGATCTAAGGTGTCGGCCGTAATACCTACTGCAGCACCTACCAATAAGCGACCAAATTGGTCTTTGCAAGCAAATGGATGGCTTTTTAAATGTATGATATCTCTAAAAGTGATGAGCCCTTTTAATTTTCCAGCTTTATCAACGATCGGTAATTTCTCAATTTTGTATTGTTCTAATATCCCCTCGGCCTTTTGCATGGTAGTACCAATAGGTGCAACAACCAATTTATCTTTGGTCATTACTTCTTTAATTTTCTTTTTAGGATTTTTTTCGAAACGTAAATCTCTATTAGTAAGAATGCCCACTAATTTATTAGCAGCATCTACGATGGGAATACCCCCAATTTTGTGATCACGCATTAAACGAAGGGCATCGCCCACAGATGCTTCTGGTGATAAGGTAATGGGATCTATAATTAAACCACTCTCTTGACGCTTTACCTTTCTAACTAACTCGGCTTGCTTTTCAATACTCATATTCTTATGCAGAATACCAATACCACCCTCTCTAGCCAATGCAATAGCCAAGCGGTCTTCGGTAACCGTGTCCATAGCTGCAGAAACCATGGGCATATTAATCTTGATATCTTTGGTTAAATAAGACTGAATATTGACCTCTCTAGGAAGCACTTCAGAATATGCAGGGACTAGTAATACATCATCGAATGTAAGCCCTTCTCCGTAAAATTTAGACGTTGTTGCCATGTGCAAAGATAAAACGACTTTTTTTTAAAACCATAAACTCTAAAAAAAAAATAAAAAATGTATTATTTTACATGAATTAAAAAAATAATATGGGTAGAAAACTCTTTGATATAGTTGCTGATCGCAAGCTAAAAAATCCAAATTCTATTTTATTGGCTGCCAAAGAAGCAGGTACTTGGCGCACCTATAATGCCCAAGAAGTATGGGATACAGCTACCGCTATGGCCTATAGCTTACAAGAAAAGGGCATTCAGTACAAAAAGAGTTTAGACCAAGTAGATACGGTAGCCATCATATCTGGCAACCGACCAGAATGGATCATAACCGATTTGGCTACCCAATTATCGGGCGGTGTACTTACCCCTATTTACCCAACTGTGAGCGTTGCAGAACTAGCTTATATTTTTAATGAAGCACAAGTAAAAATTGTATTCGTAGCCAATCAGGAGCTGTACGACCGATTTTTACCAGCATTTAAATTAGTACCCAGCCTACAGTTTATTTATTCCTATGATACTGTTGAGGGCGTAGCGCATTGGTCAAATTTAATTTCAAGTGAAAATCACATTAGTAAGGAAGCAATCGCTAAAATTGATGATGAAAGTTTAGCAACAATTATTTATACCTCCGGCACCACAGGCAACCCTAAAGGTGTGATGCTTAGTCATAAAAATATTGTTAGCAATATTGAAGACAGCATTCGATACTTCTCCTTTACGGATGGGATAGATAAGAAAGCACTGAGCTTTTTACCGCTCAATCACATCTTTGAGCGCATGTGCACCTATCTTTATTTTGAAAAGGGTATCTCTATTTATTATGCCGAAAGCATGGAAACCATTGGTGATAATTTAAAAGAAGTGAAGCCTGTGGTATTTACTACCGTACCTAGACTCTTAGAGAAAGTTTATGAGAAAATTTACAATAAGGGCTTAGAATTGAACGGTATCAAAAGAGCTTTATTCTTCTGGGCACTTCGTTTGGGCGATCAGTTTGATCATAGAGAACAAAAATCATGGTGGTACACGATGCAATTAAAGCTTGCTAATAAATTAATTTTTAGCAAATGGAGAGCAGCGTTAGGGGGCGAAGTCATTGCCATTGTTACTGGCTCTGCGGCATGTCAGGAGCGCCTCATTCGTGTTTTCACTGCAGCAAAATTAACTATCATGGAAGGCTATGGCTTGACCGAAACTTCACCGGTGGTATCTGTAAACACATTCGAAAGTTATGGAAGAAAATATGGTACGGTAGGAGTTGTTATTCCTTCTGTGGAAGTGAAACTTGCGGAGGACAATGAAATCCTTTGTAAAGGTCCGAATGTCATGCTCGGTTATTATAAACAACCCGCATTAACAGCAGAGGTTTTAAAAGACGGGTGGTTTTATACGGGTGATATCGGCACTTTCGTTGAAAACAACACGATCCTTAAATTAACGGATCGAAAGAAAGAAATGTTCAAAACTTCGGGCGGTAAATATGTGGCACCGCAAGTGATAGAAAATAAGTTTAAAGAATCCCCATTTATCGAACAGATCATGGTAATTGGTGCGGATAGAAAATTCATCAGCGCTCTTATTGTTCCGTCCTTAACGAATTTGAAAAATTACTTTGAAGATCATGGATTAGCATGGCCAGTATCAACTGCTGAATTACTAAAACACGAGCGTGTACAAAAATTAATGGATCAACAACTGCATAAATTCAACGAGCATTTCAACCATACTGAGCAAATTAAAAAGTATGCCTTACTCCCTCAAGAATGGACTGTTGATACGGGTGAAATCACCCCAACATTAAAGTTGAAAAGGAAGGTAATTATGGAAAAATATTGCCAAGAAATTGAGGCTATTTATCAATAATCGGCTTTATTAACAAAGAATAAGTATATTTCTTTATAAATATTCCATAATCCTTTAGTAATTTAGCAGCACTAATAAATCAAAAAATGATTGAAATTAAAGTTCCAACAGTAGGAGAATCTATCAGTGAAGTAACCCTTGTAAAATGGTTAAAACCAGAAGGTGCATGGGTAGAGCGCGACGAATTGTTATGTGAATTAGAATCTGAAAAAGCAACCTTTGAGTTAAACGCAGAACAAGCAGGTATATTGCACATTGTAGCAGCCGAAAACGCAACCTTAAGCATTGGCGATCTTGCATGTACAATTGATGAAACAGCTAGCCGTCCGGCAGATGCAGCCCCTGTTGCAGCCGCAAAACCAAGCAAAGAAGCGGTAAAAGAAGAAAAGAAAGAAGTTGCTGCCACTGCACCCGCTGCTAATAAAGATGTGAAAGCGACTCCTGTGGCGAACGCGATTATGGCCGACAAACAAGTAAAAGCTACGGATGTTGTTGGTTCAGGTTCTTTAGGTAAAATAAAAAAACAAGATGTATTAGATGCATTAGCTAATCCAGGTAAAAAAGGTGGTGCTGCTGCATTTAATAGAAATGATAGACCAGAGAAAATGAGTAATCTTCGCAAAACAGTTTCACGAAGATTAGTAGAAGCGAAAAATACCACGGCTATGTTGACCACCTTTAACGAGGTAGACATGACCAATATTATGGAGATTCGCAAGAAGTATAAAGATACCTTTAAAGAATCGCATGGTGTTAACTTAGGTTTTATGTCTTTCTTCACTAAAGCGTGTTGCATTGCTTTAGAAGAATGGCCTGCTGTAAATGCCTATATTGATGGCGATCAAGTTATCTATCATGAATATTGCGATATTTCAATTGCCGTTTCGGCTCCTAAAGGTTTAGTGGTACCTGTTATTCGCAATGCAGAAAGCTTAGGTATGGCAGAAATTGAACAAGCCGTAGGTAATCTTGCAAAAAAAGCTAGAGAAAATAAATTGACCGTGGAAGAAATGACCGGCGGCACCTTCACTATTACCAATGGTGGTGTATTTGGCTCTTTGATGAGTACGCCTATTATTAATATTCCTCAATCAGCAATTTTGGGTATGCATAAAATCCAAGAGCGCCCGATGGCTATCAATGGCAAAGTTGAAATACGCCCAATGATGTATTTAGCATTGAGCTATGACCATAGAATAATTGATGGTAGAGAATCGGTAAGCTTCTTAGTTCGTGTAAAAGAACTATTAGAAAATCCGGCACTGATGCTTATAGGAAAAGATCCTGTACAAGGATTATTAGAAATCTAATGAAAAGCCCCAATTGTTGGGGCTTTTTTATTGCGTTAGTTGAAAAATTATAAAAGCAATTAGTATGATTGCATTCCCGATCCATTCACGCTTCGACAATTTATCTTTTAAAATAAAATAGGCAAACAATACAGAAGTAGGCTGTAAGAATAAGTTATAAAGGGTTACCTGCCTTATATCGTAAAACTTGTAGGTGTGACCCACAACTAAAACACCCAATGTTGTAAATACGGCTATGACAACTAACTTAAAATTCATTTTAGCAAAATGGCTTACAGTTAGCGTCTTTGCTGTGCTCCAATAAAAAAGTGTAGTGATCACTAAAATTACAACTTCAATTATGAATGTACTAAGTTCTGAGGGAGATGATTGCAGTGGGTGAGCTAAAAGCACATAACCTAAGTTGAAAAACAAAGCACTACCTAAGGCATACAAGGTGCCTTTAGATAATTTGGGATGTACTATTTGAACCGCTATACCTGTTATAGCAATCAACAAGCATACAAACGATACAAGTGTAAATTTATTACCATATAGTATCACAATAAATACCTGTTGAAACAACACCCCTAATAAAGATATCATAGCCACATTGGTATATGCAACGAACTTAAATGATCTTACAAAAAATATAAGTCCGAAAGCTAGCATTACCGCTATTCCAACAATTTGAAGATAGGTAGCAGGCGCTATTGAGTGTAAATCAATTGGTCTTGTAAACAACCAAATACCCGTTAACAAGGTAGTCAGCAAACTTCTCTTAGAAATAAATTCGAATGTACTACCTGCAATACTCTCTTTACGAACTAATATATCAACACAAAAAAAACAGGCGTTGATAAGAAGGATATATAAATAAACTGGAAGCATTTAAAATTATTGGCCTCGCAAATATAATTTAGATATCTGTATTCTCTAAAGTAAATGTATATTTCATTGCAAGAATTCTATTTTAAAACTATATTTGAATCCTATGCATTTTATTTTATTTCATAGCGAAAAGATCATTGCTGCTTATAAAGGCGAATTACCCTTATCGCATACCCTTAGGAACTATACCAAACAACATAAACAATTGGGTAGTAAAGATAGAAAATCTATAGCCCATTGCGTGTATAGCTGGTATCGTTGTGCAAAATTTATTAGCAATGCAAAAAGCATGCACTTTGAAGAGCAAATGCATATTAGTTTATGGCTTTGTAAAGTGACTCCATTAATTCATTTATTACCGGCCTATTTGCAAGCCACGTTTGAATTAAGTATACATGAAAAAATAAAATTCGCATCTCAAAATAATATTGCAATAGACCTAGCTACGCCAGCTAATTTCAAATCCATTGAGTTGTCTAAAAACATATCGTATGCTTCATGGATACCCTCCCTATTCGAGCAACCACTTGTTTTCATTCGTACGCTAGGACCGACAACAACATGCACTAGCCTGCTAACAGCAGCTCAAATAAATTTTGAAGTAATAGATACCCATTGCATAGCCGTAAATAACGCAAGTGCTATTGATCAAATTTTACCCAAAGAGTTGTATGTCATACAAGATTATGCTTCACAAAAAACAGGTAATTTTTTGGATCCAAAAAATGGAGAAAGCTGGTTAGATTGCTGTTGTGGTGCGGGAGGAAAATCACTGCTATTAGCCTCCAAGAAAAAACAAATCACCCATCATGTAATGGATGTTAGAGCTAGCATCTTACATAATTTACAAGATCGATTTAGAACAGCCAAATTAAAAGCGCCCATTCCAATTATTGTAGACATTACGGATGCAATGTTGTTAAAACAAAAATTAGGTAATTTACAATTCGACCATATCATTTGTGATGTACCCTGCAGTGGATCGGGCACGTGGGCAAGAACACCCGAACAGTTTTATTTCTTTAATTCAAAAGAGCTCAGCAGCTTTAATGCAAAGCAATTCATTATTGCCAATAATAGTTTAGCTTATTTAAAAGAAGGAGGAACCTTAATTTATATTACTTGCTCTATTTTCCAATCAGAAAATGAAGCAATCATTGCATCATTACTACAACACAACCCTAAAATTATTTGTAAAGAAATGCACTTGATTAATGGCATTGAAAACAAAGCCGACTGTATGTTTGTAGCTGTTCTGGAGCGCCCTTTAGAATTTTAAAAAGGAACATTTTTGATGCTTGCCATCAATAACTATACTTAATATATATACACCGCTGTTAATGTATGCTGGTAATGAAATACTTGCTTGATTGGTCTGATTAAAATGCAATGCACCTTTATACACCAGCATGCCATTTGAAGCAAATAATTCATAAGGCACTACTGCTTTCAAATCATTAGGCAAGGTAATATTAATAAACTCCTTACATGGATTGGGTGTTATTTGAATTTGAGTGGGATACTCTTTTATAGGTGGTAATACAATTCCCAGATTAGAAAGTGCTTGGGCAAAATCAGGCACTCCATAGCCTTGCTTATCAGTAGGTAATGCATACCGATGTGCGCTTTTACGTATCGCTTCTTTGACCGCATACAAGCTAGCATTAGGCGCAGCTTGCAACACACAAGCTGCATAGCCTGCTAATTGTGGTGCAGCAAACGAAGTACCAATTGCATACAATACATTTCCTCTGGTATACAATAACGCAGCAGGTGTACCTAACATACATACATCAGGTTTGATGCTACCATTAAAATTAGGTCCTGGACTAGATGCTGGACCATCATTTTTAAAAGAATCTACTGTGCCCACTGTTAATGCACTATCTGCATCACCAGGAGTTAAAAGATAATTCCAACTATTGCCCCCTTCATTTCCACTAGCTGCTACAGCGATCATTCCTTTTGAGCTTGCTTTATTTAAAGCTCTTGCTGCTAAAGTAGTTTTGCCATCTAATTGAGCCTTAGGAAAAAGATAATAAGAAGGTGTGTAAAATTCATTATACCCCAATGACATTGTTGCTATATCGGCCCCTAAACTATCAGCGCGCTCTAAAGCAGCCAACATATTATCCATTTCAATAAACTGCTCCGAATTATTATCTTCTGTTCTGTATAAGGCATAGTGCGCATGAGGTGCAGCTCCCACATAGAGCCCTGGTTCATTGCCAGCCATAGTAGACAGTACATAACTTCCATGATCGCCTCCAGGAATTGGATCATTGTCATGTGCAACAAAATCATATTGGTCTACAATACTGTTTTGCATTAATAAACTATCGAAGCCATTATAGAGATTATAAAATCCGGCATCTAATACAGCAATTAGTTTGCCCTCACCTTTAAAACCAGCAGCATGCAATAGCTGACCGTTAACCAAACTTGTTTGTTTACTGGCAGCACCATAAATACTTAAGCCATTCGTTGTTTTTAATAAATTTCCTTTCGCAATTACTTTTTCTTTTTCTAAGACGTTTGTCTTTTTTGCATGCAATCCATCCGGATAGTAGGCAATATAATCAACTTGTTTAATCCAATTTTTAGGCGTTAAAAAAGCGATTTTTGAAGAATCTGAAAGTAAAATGACTATTTGATTAAACCATTTTGATTGATTATGAAATACACCTTGCGTCAATTGCAAAACAGTATCGGTATAGTTTTGAAATACGGGAAGATCTGAACTATCGATCGTGATTGCAAAATGAGCGCGTCGATCTAAAGCGCGTTGAGATAAAAACGCCAAAGGTTGTGTAAGTGTATGCGTGCTGGGTTTATTGGCAAATTGAATTCTAAATGCATATTGCTTATTTTGCGCATACAACATAGTTGTAGCGCAATTAAAGAGCACTACAAATAATAAGCACTTTTTCAATTGCATAGTTTAATTGTTTTCGTAGGCAGCAATTTTTAAGCTGTAGCCTTTAGGAAATGCTAGGGCACCATTTTTTACATAATGGGTAAGTTCTCTGTATACTAAACCAACATTTTTGGCAAACACTTCCTGTGCATAGGTCTTTTCAACAAAGCTTACACCCGGCGTATTAAGATCGTTTAAATGATAGTCTATTTGTTTTACAATAACGGCATCTCCATAGCCCGCATATCCATTGCTAAACGGTTTAGCTACATTGGTAAATTTGTAAACCCAACCGTTCAAATAATATAAATCCGGATCTGCTAAATTAACTTTGCTGTTACCATCCCAAGTATAGTTTTCTGTAACTGGGAATACCATTTTCACAAAACGTACATTATCCTCAAACCACTCTACAGAGCTATCGGCATCTGTAATGTACATTACATTATTAGCTTTCCAATTGCTATTGCCATTTGCACGTCTGTAGATATCAACACGATACGTTAAGCGTTTCATATTATCCGAAAATGTATCGGCCATTACATATTTCAAATCATAGGTAACGGTTGTTTTTACTGAATTAATATCATCCCAAACGGTAGAGTCTACGTGATAGCTAATACTTTTACCAATTGCTAATGGCAAATAGGCACTTTTATTATTACCAGAAAGCACTGTGTTTTCTTTTTTACAAGAAGCTAAAACAGTAGCAGCAACTAAAATATATAGGCTATGCTTGATTATTGATGGTAGATGCATGAATATAAAATTAATGATAGTAAAAATAACAAATTCCAACTAAAAATGCGTACAGATCTTAAAATATTAAAATGGGATTACACCACTTTGAATAATACCCCCTCCAATAACATCATCGCCTTCATAAAAAACAGCGCTTTGTCCCGGGGCTATACTATGCACAGCATGGTCAAAATGCACATTGATACCCTCCGCTACATTAGAAAGCGTACTCAAAGCTCCGGCGTCTTTATAACGAATTTTAGTAGTTGCCTCCAAGCCATTTTCAATGCTTGCATATTTTACATAGTTAATGCCTTTTACGAGCATATCTTGCGCTTCTAAATCTTGTGCCTCGCCTAGCACTACCGTATTGGTTTCCGGTATTATTTTGACTACAAACATTGGTTTGCCAAATGCCACACCCAATCCTTTGCGCTGACCAATGGTATAAAACGGATAGCCTTGATGCTTACCCAAGACCTTTCCTTGAACATCTACAAATAAACCACCGGCTAAATTCTTTTCTAAATCAACTACATTTCGTTTCAAAAATCCTCTGTAATCATTATCCGGTACGAAACATATTTCATAACTCTCCGATTTTTTAGATAATTCTACATAGCCCTTATCAAAAGCATATTGTCGAACTTCCGTTTTAAGTAAATCGCCGAGTGGATAAATACTTCTGCTCAAGCAAGCTTGATCTAAACCCCATAATACATAGCTTTGATCCTTGCTTAAATCTTTCGCTTTAGAGAGCACATAACGCTGGTTTTCTTCACGCACTTTCACATAATGACCGGTAGCTATGAAGTCACAATTTAATGCGTCTGCCTTCTTCAATAAGGCACTCCATTTGATATGCGTATTGCATAACACACATGGATTAGGCGTTCTGCCAGCCATATACTCTGACACAAAATTTTCAATTACTTGACCACCAAATTCTTCTCTAATATCTAATACATAATGCGGAAAGCCATGCTCTACAGCTGCTTGTCGTGCATCATTAAACGAATCTAAATTACAACATCCGGTTTCTTTCTTGCCACCACCTGCCGCTGCATAATCCCAGGTTTTCATGGTTATGCCAACCACTTCATAGCCTTGTTCGTGAAGCATAAGCGCACTAACGGTACTGTCAATACCGCCACTCATTGCCACTAAAACTTTACCGTGCTTACTCATGGATGTTAAAAATTAAATGTAAAGATACTTTAAAGGTTTTACAAAGTTTGGCGCAAGCTGTTTTTATTCTCTTATATGACTATTGACAAAAGCAATGTTTAGGCGTTAGCCTTTGTCAAATCGAGTAACATCGCTTTGGCACGTTCATTATTAGGTGCGCGTTTTAAAATGCGTTTTAAATATATGGCAGCCTTGGTATCTGCATGCGATTGGTGATACCAAATAGCTAAGTTGAATAAATTTTGCTCGTTATCGGGATCTAAATCATAGGCTTTATTTAAATAATCAAACGCTAGCACCATCCTATTTTGTTGCATATATAAATAGGCCAAATTCACGTTGGCGCTGCTATGTTTAGGATTTTGTTGCAAAACATACTTAAAGGTCTGTTCTGCATCAAGAACTTTATTTGTTTGCGCATAGCATACGCCTAGTTTGTTTTGAAAATCTAACGCATTAGGCATTAATGTTACCGCTTGTTGATACCATGCAAGCGCATTCGCCTGTTGGTTTAACTTGGTGTAACTCTCCCCTACTCGATATGCCGTCCATGCATCTTTACATTGATCGACCGCTAATGATTTTGCATAATAAATTACTTTTCTAAAATCATTTTTTAGAAAATAAGCTCTTATGAAATCTTTCTGTTGTTTTTCTTTTTCTTCTACGACTGCCGCTTTATTCAAATATTGTAGCGCAGAATCTATCAATCCCACATTCGGATTATAGCGTTCGTAAAACTCCATAAATGCACGTGCAATAGTTATAGGATCTGGGTTGGCATTATTATAACTCTTAAGTCCTAGAAAGGCTGTAATAGCCGATTTCTCTTCTTTATTTAAAGGCCTTTTTCTAATATAATGATCGGTAACCGCTACGTGAGGGATATCAATACTTCCGTTGCGTGGCATATGACAACTTACACAGTCGTCTTGCTTTTTACTCCTCACACTGCTTAGCTCACTGCATCCTTTTTTAGGTGCTGCATGGCAAGATTGACAAGCATCGTTGTATTGTTTTCTGGGCGTGTATTTTACACTGATATGTGGATTATGACAAGTAATACAACTCATATTTTGTGACACTAGATAGCAATTACTCATTTTCATGCGCTCTACATGAGAAGCCATAATCATTTTATCTTTAGCCCCTTTGTATGTGGGCATAAATACATTCATTACTTCCGACAAGTGCATGCCTGGTCTAAAATCAAAAAAGGTTTTATTATCATTCAAAACTGTGATGCCTTGCAAATGACATCGTTGACAAATATTGTTTTGCAATTCTGTCGATAACCTTCTTGGATTTACTATCGAATAATCAGGGCCTTTAGAGGTATCTACTAATACACCATTTTGCTTGTCTTTGACATGAATACTTCCCGGACCATGACACCGCTCGCAGTCTATACCTTTTTTGATCGCTAAGAATTTATTTTGACTCGTAGCATCAATAGTTGGATAAGCATTGTGACAACTCATGCATTCCAATTCAATAATTCTTCCAAATCTACTATTAGCCCCTTTTTCAAAACCAGGAGCTAAATCCCATTGTTGTTTTTGGGTATAAAAAGTAATAGGCAATTGACTCACATACCCATTTTCTATCATCATATGCGAGTTGGTATGCTGACCAGAACCTACAATATAACTCACTTTTTCAACGCGCTTATGAATGGTGTCTTTACCTTCTAATCTAAATTCTTTGATATAAAAATTGCCTTGATCCCAATAAGGTTGATAATAAAAATCAAGTGAATCATCGTATACGATAGCATGGGCAGGTGTAAAATCAGCTGCTGATTTTTGTCGAGTTGCCGAGTCAAACGATTGACCCATGCCTGTTTGCATAAAGGTTTGATAAATATCTTGGTGACAAGATGCACAGGTTTGTATGCCCACATAATGCGCTGTAGTATCATATACATTCAACCAATCGGAATGATACTGATCTGTTGTAGTTGCATCTTCTTTACATTGAAAATGAGTGCTGGTTAACAATAAAAAAAAGAGTCCACTAAGTGCAATACTCCACTTTTTAAGACTCTTTTTCTTTAACATAAGCGAGGTGATTAATTAAAAACAGCTAAATAATAATTAGATTTTCCTTTTTGAATCAATAAATACTTTTCATTCAATAAATTATCGGTAGTTATTGTCAATTCTTCTAAACCAATTTTTTGTTTATTAATAGCCACACCACCATTTTGAATTAATTTTCTTGCATCACCTTTCGAATTCACTATTTTTTGGTCGGCCATGAAGGTGATTATATCTACTCCACTAGTTAAATCAGCTTTTGAACCTTGTACCTGAGGCACCCCTTCTAATACTTCCAACAATTGTGCTTCCGATAAAGATTGTAGGGTTTCTAAAGTAGTGGGTGCAAATAAAATTTCTGATGCTTTTAAAGCAAATGCATAGGCCTCTTCTCCATGCACCAAAATGGTCATTTCTTTGGCCAATTCCTTTTGTAAAATCCTCAAATGCGGTGCCGCTTCTTGTTGCGCTACTAATTCCTTTATGGTAGCCACCTCTTTAAAAGAAAAAACATAGGCCATATTAACCACATCGGCATCACTTAATTTTAGCCAAAACTGATAAAATTGATACGGCGATGTTTTGGCTGGATCCAACCAAATATTGCCTCCTTCTGATTTGCCAAATTTAGTACCGTCACTTTTTGTAATCAACTTACAAGTAAACGCAAAGGCATCTCCAGCTTCCTTTCTACGAATCAGTTCTGTGCCGGTAACAATATTACCCCACTGATCTGCACCACCCATTTGTAGTTTTACATTTTTATTTTTTCGCAAATAATAAAAATCAAAACCTTGAATTAGTTGGTACGTGAACTCCGTAAAGGAAATACCCGTTTCTAATCGTTTCTGAACAGAGTCTTTAGACATCATATAATTTACAGAGATATGCTTACCGATATCTCTAATAAATTCAAGAAATGAAAACGACTGAAACCATTCGTAATTATTAACCAATTCAGCTGCATTCGGAATTGCGCTGTCGAAATTTAAAAATTTAGCTAATTGCTTTCTAATACCTTCACAATTATGTTCTATCGTTGCCAAATCAAGCAAATTACGCTCTGCCGATTTACCCGACGGATCACCAATCATACCTGTTGCACCTCCTACTAAAGCAATAGGTTTGTGACCTGCTCTTTGAAGACGCATTAATAAAGTAATTGGCAATAAACTTCCCACATGCAAACTATCGGCAGTTGGATCGAATCCAATATAAGCACTCGTCATCTCTTTATTCAACTGTTCTGCCGTTCCCGGCATAATATCTTGAATCAAATTCCTTTCCTGTAAATCTTGTATTAAATTCATACGATTTAGTAATTAATGCAGCAAAAATACAAGTTAAAGTGCTTATTTTCATGATAATTACAAATAAATAGGCGCTTTTGTCCTTGTTCAGCTAGGCTTTAAATAGCACGATTTTATATAAAATACCTATTTAGTGAGCGGTTATTGTTGTTTTTACTATTTTTTTTTTAACTTAGAGGGTAATTATAAAAACACAAATACTTTGAAAAAGTTATTACTTGGTTTATTATTAGCAATCCCTGTATTTGCAAATGCACAATCGCATAACGAAGTGGGCATTATGGGTGGTGTAAGTAATTATTATGGCGACCTTCAGGATAAATGGTTTCCAGGCAGTGGAAAAACCTATAATCCAGTAGGGGGGTTAGTCTATAAGTTCTTTATTACTCCTCGCTTTGGTATACGCACAGGCGTTTCGTTAACTTCATTAACAGCAGCAGATAGCTTATCCGATATATTAGTAAATCAAAAAAGAAACTTACGTTTTGCAACTAATCTATTTGAATTCCACACCGGCTTTGAATTAAACTTGTTTGCAGTTGATTTAGATAGAGTAAAAGTAAGTCCATATATCTTTGGTGGCGTTGCTGTTATTTATTCCAATCCATACACGGATGGCTTAAATGGCGAAAAAGAATATTTACGTCCACTAAGTACTGAAGGCCAAGGGCTTCCAAATTATCCTGATCGCAAACCCTATCACTTAGCAAACTTCTCTTTCCCAATTGGTGGAGGTATGAAGTTTTTTGTTGGACAAACATTTATGATTTGTACAGAAATGGGCTTTAGATATTGCGCTACTGACTATCTAGATGACGTAAGTACTTCTTATGTCAATTTAGATACCTTATTTGCCTACAAAGGTCAGAAAGCAGTAGATCTAGCATTTAGAGGTGACGAAGTAAAAGGATTTGCAGAAAGTGGAAGCAATTATCCAAACTATAAATTCCAACGTGGAGATAATAAAAAGAATGATTGGTATTGGTTTGGTAATATTTCAGTATCTATTTACTTTGATGCGTTTGGTAATTTTAAAAATTATGTTCAAACCCATTGTCCAAATGTATTTAAAAGAGGATATAGTAAATAACGTAGTTTAATAATAAAAAAAGGGTCAACAGTTGTTGACCCTTTTTTTATAAAGGTACTTCATTTATGATTGAACAGTTTGTATAACTTGAGCTAAACTTAATGCTTCTTGGACACCCGTTGCTAGATTTTTTATACTGATCGTATGATTATCTTTTTCTTGTTCCGCTATTATGACTACAAATGGAATAGCTCTCTTATTGGCATACTTAAATTGCTTGTCAATCTTATTAGCATCCGCATAATACTCCGCTCTAATTCCTGCGGCTCTGAGCGCTTTCAAAATATCGATATTATCAGCTTCAAATGCCTTGCCTGTATTTAATATTAATACTTGGGTATCGGTATAAATACTTTCCGGGAAAGCATTCAACTCTTCTAATACATCATAAATTCTATCTACCCCAAAAGAAATGCCTACTCCAGAAATTCCTTTAACGCCAAACAAGTCGGTTAAATGATCATATCTTCCGCCGCCACCAATACTTCCCATTTTTACAGCAATCGTAGCTACTTCTACAATCATTCCTGTATAATAGTTGAGCCCTCTTGCTAAACAAAGATCGAGTTTTACGAGTTGTGTGGCTTCTCCAGAAAGAGAATGCAAATAAGCCAGTATTTGTTCTAGTTCTTCAATACCCAACAAACCAACTGGAATAGTTGAAAGATGTTTTCGTAAATGCTGCAAAAGAGATGCATGATCTCCTTGCATATCAACAATCATTTTTATTTTCTCAATGCCATCGGCTAGTATAGCACGATTGTGTAATTCTTTTTCTACGCCTTCCCAACCTACTTTATCTAATTTATCTAAGGCAATTGTTATATCAGTAAGTTGATGTTCATACCCTGCATAAATAGCTATGGCTGCTAATATCTTTCTATTATTTATTTTAATGGAAAGTTGCGGTATTCCTAATTCTTTAAATACACGTGCATAAATAGCAAGCAACTCTGCTTCGTTAAACACACTAGTACTGCCAACCATGTCACAATCGCATTGCCAAAACTCTCTATATCGTCCTTTCTGCGGACGATCGGCGCGCCATACGGGTTGCATTTGGTAACGTTTGTAGGGCATCGCTAAGTCATTAAAATTCATGGCTACATAGCGTGCAAAAGGAATCGTAAGGTCGTAGCGTAAGGCACGTTCGGTAATTAAGGTATTCGAAGATGGCTTTTCTAAAAGGCCATCCCATGCTTGTTGTAAGGCCGTTTTATCTTTCTTTTCATACAAGCCATTATTCAAAATTTTGAAAATCAATCGATCTCCTTCTTCTCCATATTTACCCATCAAGGTTTGCAACTGCTCCATTGCAGGCGTTTCTAATGGCTGAAAACCATGCAATTCAAACACTTTTTTTATAGTATTTAGAATGTAATTCCTTTTTCTAACTGTGGCAGCAGAAAAATCTCTAGTTCCTTGAGGAATGGATGGTTTGCTCATGATAAAAATAAATTGAAACGATAATGTTAGCAAAAATAACTAATCTAGCAGTAGAATTCTACTAAAATGTAAGAAGTATAAAAGATTACATTTATTTTTACAGGAATTAATTTATCCATTGCAATTACTTTCTATTATACCCTATCCATTCTTACCGCCCAATAATGGGGGTAGAATTTGCATTGAACAAACCCATTTGCATTTAGGGAAACAATGCGACGACTTATTATTGTGTACTCAAAATAATAGCATAGCACCAAACACACCCTTTCAAATAGTAGAACAGATTCCAAATGGCAAAATTAGATACCTACCATTTTTAATTACCTGGAAAATATACAAAGCTGCAAAACAAAAAAAAGCCGATGCGCTTATGTGTGAGCATCCTTACATGGCTCCGAGTGTTTGGCTAGCAGCAAGTATGCTAAAAATACCTTGGTTCATTAGAAGTCACAATATAGAAGCTACTCGCTTTCAATCATTAGGCAAATTTTGGTGGCCACTCTTATTTGCGTTCGAAAAATGGGCCCATAAAAAAGCAGCGGCTTCTTTTTTTATTACTCAAGAAGATGCACAATTTGCGCTTGAAAAATATAATTTGAACTTGAATCAAATTGCTCATGCGCCATTTGGAACAGCCCTTCAAAATGCGCCCCTAAAAAATATAGACCGCAAAACTACATTCTGCTCAGCGTACGCTATCGATGCATCTCAACCGATTTTATATTTTCTTGGCGCATTAGATTACAGACCAAATGAAGAAGCGGTAGAAAATATCATTTATGAAATTTACCCGCGCTTGCTGCAAAACAATTTCAAGGGTACTATACTTATCATTGGTAAAGGATTAAACCCTTCTTTACAGGCTGCTATTAAAGCAAGCAAACACATTCGTTATGTTGGTTTTGTAAATTCTCTATCCGATTTATTTCATGCTGCAGATGTAATGATCAATCCAATGCAAACTGGTGGTGGCATCAAAACCAAAGTCATTGAAGCTATTGCAAATAATATTAAAGTGGTAAGCACAGAGAATGGAGCTAATGGAATTTATAAAGAGAAAATAGGGGAACAATTACAAATTGTTGCGGACCTTGATTGGGAGCAATTCTGCAAAGCAATTCAACACCACTTGAGTATAACCACAGCAACAACAGCAGATTTTTATGCCTATTATAATTGGGAGGCTATTACAAAAAATATGCTAGCGATTATGAAGCAACACCTTAATTTAAAAAACGGGTAAAAGCATAGTGAATAAGATTAGCACCCATCTTTAAAGCTTGGATTCTTTTCTCTGCTGCATCATGATGTACTTCTTCATCTTCCCATCCATCTCCTAAATCTGTTTCGTAACTGTAAAAGCAAATTAATTTGTTTTCGTAAAACAAGCCAAAGCCTTTTGGACTAGCATTATCATGCTGGTGAATTTTAGGCAAGCCTTTAGGGAAAGCAAAAGGTGTTGAATATATTGGATGATTGAATGGCACTTCTACAAAGTTTAACTCCGGAAATACTTTTTTCATTTCTGGTCGCACATAGGCATCTAAACCGTAATTGTCATCTATATGCAAAAAGCCTCCTGCCAATAAATAATCGCGCAAATTAGAAACCTCCGCAGCAGTCAATTCCCATCTACCATGACCTGTCATATGTATAAAGGGGTAATTAAAAATAGCTGGACTAGCAACTGCTACGCTATGGCTTTGAACATCTATATGTGTACCACACTGTTGATTGGTGAATTGTGCTAAATTTTTTAAAGCCGTTGGATTAGCATACCAATCGCCGCCCCCACTATACTCCAATACGGCTATGGGTATAGATTGCGCCACAGCGGACAAGCAAGAAATAAATAAACAAACAAAAAGTAACCTAGCTCTTTTCATCTAACAAATTATATAAACTACAAACGGCCATAGCAGCAGTTTCCGTTCTCAAGCGAGTGTGCCCAAGCTGAACGGGTAAAAAAGATGCCTGCAAGGCTTGTTGAACTTCTTCTGATGTGAAATCACCCTCAGGACCAATGAGCACCAAAGCATCTTCTTTATTATTCATTGCCGCTGATAACGAAAACTTCTGATCGCTTTCCATACAGTGCGCAATAAATTGCTGCGGTTTTTTAAAAGCAGGATTGGTAAAAAATTGCCCAATTGGCTGAACAGGATGTAATTTAGGCAAATAAAATTGTTGTGATTGCAACATAGCCGTTACAAGAATAGTATTCCATCGTTCTTCTTTAAAAAAAACTTTTTCACTGCGTTTGGTTTGAAGTGGAATAATCTCAAGTACACCTAATTCCGTAGCTTTTTCTAAAAACCATTCGTTGCGACTAGCATTTTTAGTAAATGCAACGGCAATACTTAACCCATTTGTTTTAGGAGCCACCTTTTCAATTGAAATAATAGTTACTTCACATTTTTTCTTTTGGATAGCCGAAATGCTTACTTGAGCTTTAAGACCAATACCATCTGTCAAAAAAAAGGCATCGCCTATTT
This sequence comes from Bacteroidota bacterium, assembly GCA_024640225.1. GTDB lineage: Bacteria > Bacteroidota > Bacteroidia > Chitinophagales > Chitinophagaceae > CAIWHF01. The sequence continues at coordinate 32,778 of JAHEFK010000013.1, forward strand.
GCATCCGTAATACTTGAACTACATGCTTGGATGTTGCCTCCTCTAATACAATATTTGTATGTACAGAAGCAGTGGTAATAGCTTTATCAAAGAAAATAGGTAAATTCATCTAGGATAAAATTACAAAATTCAATGATAATTGTATGTCTTATTTTATTGCAATACGAGTGATTGCTCATTAATCAATTTTCGTAAATTAATTAATGCATATCGCATTCTTCCTAATGCCGTATTGATGCTACAACCAGTTTGTTCAGCAATTTCTTTAAAACTCAAATCTTCGTAAAAACGCATCTGAATGACTTGTTTTTGTTCATTAGGCAATTGCTCGATTAAAGCATGAACGATTTCCGCAGATTGCATTTGCTCTAAAATTTGTAGTGTGTTCAAATCTTGATATGCATAATTTTTTGCTGCCGGCGATGCTACATCCATTGTTTTTAAAGCTGTAGCCTTTTGCTTTCTAAAATAATCCATACACAAATTACGAGCTATGCGGCTTGCCCAAGGCAGAAATTTACCTTCCTCGGTATAGTTGCCTTTTCGTATGGTTTGTATGATTTTAATAAATACTTCTTGAAAGAGATCTTCTGCCAATGCAATATCACGAACCAACATATAAATAGTTTGGTAGATAGGATCTTTGTACTTGGATAGGATAATTTCAAAGGCTTGTAAATTGCCTTTTTTATAAGCATTAATTAATGCCGCATCGGATAAACCTTGCATAGATTTCATAAGCAAACTCTTTTGATTTCAATAAATGTAAAGCACTGATTATGTGCAATTAAAAGAGTAGCATTATAATTCTATAGGCGTAGGATTTAGAATTGTAAAAAAATAGAAAAAAATGGAATTAACCAAATTTTTAAAGTAAATTTCCATTTATATAGACCGATATAACCTAACATAGGTTGGAAAAATACAATGAAAACAATTTTTGAGCCCCATTTACTTAAAGTCAAGCAGGAACAAGAACAGTTATTTGTTTGGGATATCATCCGTAAAAAGTGGATTCAATTAAACGCCGAAGAAGAAGTACGCCAATTACTCTTACATTTTTTATTGCAGCATTGTGCAGTACCAAAAGCACTAATTGCTATAGAAAAACAAATTAAAGTAGGTAGTTTAAATAAACGATTTGATATTATTATATACAACCAAGCAATGCAACCCTGGATGCTTATTGAGTGTAAAGCACCTGATGTCATCCTTAATCAACACACATGGTATCAATTATTAGATTATAATCAAACCTTACAAGCAAAATACGGAATCATCAGTAATGGCATTGAAACGCAATTAGCAAAGTTTGATTCAAAAACAGGTTCTTTTAATTTACTTAATACATTCCCCCAATGGGATAACGATAAAATATAATTGATATGACTAAGAATATACTCATTATAGATAGTGGATCCACTAAAACGGATTGGTGTTATATCAATAACGATGGCAAAATAAAGCAATTTAAAACCGAAGGTATTAATCCCAATCTTATGGAGGCAAATACCATAGCATTGCTTATTGATCAATGTTTTCATAAGCATTTGAAAAACCATGCAATTAAAGCTATCCACTATTATGGCGCTGGCATAGGCACTTTCCAAAACAAAAAATTAGTAACTAGCCTATTTAAAAAAAATGCTCCGCAAGCGCAAATAGCTGTACTATCTGATATTGTTGGTGCTGCAAGATCGCTATGCCAAGATAAAAAAGGGGTTGTTTGTATTTTAGGCACAGGAAGCAATGCGATATTTTATAATGGGAAAACTTGTACAAGCATAAATAGTTCTTTGGGCTATATAGCAGGTGACGAAGGAAGCGGCAATGATCTGGGGAAAAGGGTATTACAACATTATGCATATAAAACTTTTGACAAACCCTTACAAGATGCCTTTGAAGAAATGACAGGCACAGACCTTACAACAATCATTACAAAGCTTTACAAAGAACCCTTTCCTAATAGATATTTAGCAAGCTTTGCTAAATTACTTGCAAATAACCGTGGTCATTTTATGGTTGAAAATATTTTAGAGGATAGTTTTACGGTATTCTTTCAGCAGCATCTTTTAAAATGTCGACAAACCTGGCAATACCCAATATACTTTACCGGTTCTATCTCTTATGCATTTAAAGATGTTTTACTACAAATCTGTAATCAGTTAGGCTTAGAGTTGGGCGCTGTAAGCGCTGCTCCCATGAAAGGTTTAATTGCATATCACTCCTAAAGCAAATTACAAAATAAAAAAAGCTACTCCATGGAGTAGCTTTTTTTTATTTAAAGATTGTTCTATTTTTTTGGAACTAAATTAGGGAAAGGTGGCGCTTGGGTAACTGGACCATCTTCACCAATAGCAGCAGCACGATAGTTTACCGTATTGGCATCACCAGTTTGCGCATATTGGAAAATGAAACGATTACGATCAATACCATGTTTTTCACTCATGAATACAATCACCGCTTCCACACGCTCCCAAGAACGTTGTTGTTGCGATTTGCTAACATTACCGTTACCTGCTACCACTACTTTACAAGAAGGAGAAGCGTTCATTTGAGCTGCTAAAGCAACTAATTGCGCTTGTACTTTTGCAGAGAATTTAGCTGAGTTATTATCAAATTCTAAAGTAGTTGGAGCAATGTTGCAAGCATTTGCAGGTGGAGTGATCGTTTGACAATTTGAAGGACAAGGGCAATTACCAACACCATCAGCATCAACAGGTTGACATTCTGTAGGCGTTATTAATTGACGATCTCTGAAATCAGGAACACCATCACCATCAGTATCCATAGGTACTCCGTGTACATCTACTGCTTGACCAGCAGGCGTATTAGGACCTTTATCTAATTGATCAGCAACACCATCACCATCTTCATCTGCTATAACAGCTGGAGGAACTTTCATGTGGCGAGGATTGCTAATTTCATTATACACATAATCTAATGGATTTAACCACCATAATGAAGCTACACGCTTAGCTTTGTTTCCTAATTGGAAATTTAAACCAGCAGAGAAATAGTTAACATTATCCGTGTTTGGAGATGGCATAGGTGTTGGCACTACTCCCGTAGGAACGGTTGCACCCCAATATTGTTGACCGTCTAATTTGTCTTCGGTTAAGCTAAAGCTAATTCTATCTTCAAATTGCAAAGATACTTTTGAACTAATTTTAAATTCCATACCCATACCAAAACTAGGTGTAAGCAATAAAGTTTTGTTAGCAATAAAACCTAAACCAGGTTTTCTTGTGGAAAGGTTATTTTGAGCATCCGCATCATAAGAACCATCCATAGCTGCTTGAATCGCTTTCACGCGATCTGTATGATTCGTTAAATTTTGCGCTGCCATAGTTGCAGACAAAGCATTGAAATCATATTTATTACCATTAGCATCTCTTGTATTCATCCATGTTTGAAATGCGAAAGCACCTAAACCACCAAAAGCATAAAACGATGTTTTGTGATTTGCTTTATTAAACAAAATATTGTTTAGAGAGAAAACCATATCAAAATTAAACTGGTGTGCTTCCATTTTATAAGCATAGAATACATCATTTAATTTAGGATTACCATTGGCATCTTTAGTATAATCATTTTGAGGGTTATAATTTCCCACAAATTGTCTACCATTTTCCCATCCAGTATACGCCGGGTTTAATCCGTAGTTTTGAGCTACTTGCCAATCTAAACCTTTTGCAATACCATAAGTATAGTTAAAACGAGCAGACACTAAATAACCTAAGGCTTTTCTTGCTTGGAGATGTAAACCATAACCACCTTTTTGCCATAACATTAAAGTGGATACATCACCTGATACATTGTATAAACCTGCACCAACACCAATTTGCCACATGTTTTTTGCACGCGCTGGAAAATCATATTGATTATTTAAAAAGCTCGTTTGCTGAGGCATACGCTTTTTTGAAATATACGATGAGTCTAAAACATCGTAATTAGAACCTCTGTAGGTCATGTCTCTTGCGCCTGAAACGGCAGCTGTTCCTACTTCTTGTGCATTAGAAGCTAGGGATAACGTAGTTAGTAAACTAACAAATAAAAATCTTTTCATAAATATGGACTTAAAATATTACATAATATTATTTATAAATTTAACACAATTAAATTTAAAAATCAATTCACCACCTCATAAATAACGAAAAATTAACATTTAAATGCACCGATATAAGCTATTATAAAGCGTTCTATATAGTATATTTTGATTATTTTTACCTTTGATTGATTGTATAATTTTATGGAGTTTCTAAAACAAGTTATTGGTAGTGAATTAAAACAATTTGAACAAAAATTCACTTCAAACACATTGAGTAATAACTTGTTGTTAAACAAAATAATGCACTTTATTATAAATCGAAAGGGCAAACAAATGCGCCCTATGTTTATTTTCCTGAGTGCAAAAATTGCAGGTACCATTAATGAATCTACATACAGAGCAGCAAGTTTAATAGAATTACTACATACTGCTACGCTAACCCATGATGATGTAGTTGACAATTCCATGATTAGAAGAAATTTCTTCTCTATTAATGCCTTATGGAAAAATAAAGTTGCTGTACTGGCTGGCGATTACCTCTTATCGAAAGGCTTATTGCTTGCCTTAGAATTTAAAGATTATGAAATTTTAGAAATCACTTCAAGAGCCGTAAAGGAAATGAGTGAAGGCGAACTATTGCAAATAGAAAAAGCACGAAAATTAGATATAGAGGAAGCTGTATACTTTGAAATCATCCGCGCTAAAACTGCTTCCCTATTATCAGCATCTTGTGCAGCAGGAGCCTACTCTTCCAGTAAAGACCCCGAGATAACCGAATATTTCAGATTACTTGGTGAGAAAATTGGCATTGCCTTTCAAATTAAAGATGATTTATTTGATTATGGGAAAGACGCAGTAGGCAAACCATTGGGTATTGATATTAAAGAAAAAAAAATGACCCTACCCCTTATTTATGCCTTATCGAAAGCTGATGCTTCTACTAAGCGTAAAATTATTTATTTGATTAAAAATAAGAACACCGATAAAAAGAGCGTTGAACAAGTTATAGAATTTGTTGTTAACTCAGGAGGCATTGCTTATGCTTCTGAAAAAATGAATGCGTTTTTAAATGAATCTATCAAAATGCTAGATCGTTTTCCTGAATCTGAAGCAAAAACAGCCATGATTCAACTCATTAATTTTGCAGTAAACAGAACCTATTAATTAGTTTTCATAGCACTACAGCAATTATATATGCATACACACACGCACATTGAAATAGAAGGGGCTCGGGTTCATAATTTAAAAAATATATCCATTGCAATACCTAAAAATAAGCTTGTAGTTATTACCGGTTTAAGTGGTAGTGGCAAGTCATCCTTAGCCTTCGATACCATTTATGCAGAAGGACAAAGAAGGTATTTAGAAAGTGTATCTGGTTATGCTCGACAATTTATGGGAGATCTAGAACGACCTGATGTGGATAGCATCAAGGGATTGTCGCCCGTAATTTCAATTGAACAAAAAACTACGAATAGAAACCCACGATCTACCGTTGGTACGGTAACGGAAATCTACGACTTCCTTCGCCTACTCTATGCTAGAATTGCAGATGCTTATTCATATCACACCAATAAAAAAATGGTGCAATTTTCAGAAAGTGAAATTGTACAGCATGTAAAAGAACACTTATCTAATAAAAAAATAATTTTATTAGCTCCCCTAGTTAGAGGCAGAAAAGGACACTATCGTGAATTGTTTGAGCAATTAAGAAAGCAAGGATATATAAAAGTTAGGGTGGACAATGTGCTTGTTGAATTGAAAGAAAAAATGCAAGTAGATCGATATAAGGTACACGATATTGAAGCTGTGATCGATCAAACCGTTGTAAAAGAACCGCATTTTACTCGTTTAGCACAAAGCATTCAAAAAGGACTACAAGTAGGCAAAGACCTGCTTTTCATCTTAGATGTTGACTCCCAAAAAGTGCATGCTTATAGCAAGCAACTCATGTGTATTGACACGGGCTTATCCTATGAGATTCCTTCACCCAATAGCTTTTCATTTAATTCCCCCTATGGTTCTTGTCCAACTTGCAAAGGTTTAGGCACCATCAACCAAATCAATATGGAAGCTGTTATTCCTAATTGGAAAGTCAGTATTAAAGAAGGTGGCTTGGCACCATTAGGTGAAGAACGTGAAGCCTATGCCTACAAACAAGTAATTAGTCTTGCTAAAAAATATAAAATCTCCTTAGATACACCTATTGAAAAAATTCCTACCGCCAAATTAAATGTTTTGCTTTACGGCAATGAAGAAGGGGAAATTATTAAAAACTCAGAAAGCGCCCTTGCTTCCAATGACGCAGGCTATGAAGGTATCATCAATATGGTTTACCGTTGGTTTGAAGAAACGAATTCGGAACCCGTAAAAGATTGGGCGGAGCAATTTATGCAATTAGATACCTGCGCTACTTGCCAAGGCACGAGATTGAAAAAAGAAAGTTTATATTTCAAAATCGATGATAAAAATATTGCAGAACTGAATGCACTGTCTATTCAAGAGTTACATTCCTGGATGTTGCAATTGCACAAATATTTAAGTAAAAAACAACAATTAATTGCCACCGATTTAATAAAGGAAATCATTGATCGCTTAGGTTTTTTAGTGGAAGTAGGCTTACATTATCTAACCTTAGATAGAGCATCAAAAACCTTAAGTGGTGGCGAATCACAACGCATTCGATTAGCAACACAAATTGGATCGCAACTAACAGGCATAACTTATATTTTAGACGAACCGAGCATTGGCTTACATCAACGCGATAATGAGCAGCTCATTCAAGCGCTAAAGCGATTGCGCGATAGTAATAATTCTGTAATTGTGGTAGAGCACGACAAAGACATTATGCTTGCTGCTGATTATTTAATAGATATAGGCCCAGGAGCTGGCATTCATGGTGGCGCTATCATTAGTAAAGGAAAACCGCAAGAGATTGTTAGCTTATCTTCTAATACCAATGCTTATTTAAGTGGTGAAAAGAAAATTGAAGTGCCTACACAACGTAGAAATGGGAATGGAGCATTTTTAGAGTTAAAAGGCGCTAAAGGCCATACACTCAAAAATGTATCTATTAAAATTCCACTTGCGGCATTTACCTGTGTTACCGGCGTGAGCGGAAGCGGCAAAAGCACTTTAATAAACGAAACCCTCTACCCTTTAGTAGCAGCACATTGCTACCCCAACTACAAACAAAAGCCACTTGCTTATCAATCCATAAAAGGGTTAGAACATATAGATAAAGTAATAGAAATCGATCAGAGTCCAATTGGCAGAACACCTAGAAGTAATCCGGCAACTTACTGTGGTTTTTTTAACGATATTCGTCAACTTTTCGCCTTAGTACCAGAAGCAAAAATACGCGGATACCAAGCTGGCAGATTTTCATTTAATGTGAAAGGCGGCCGATGTGAAACATGCGAAGGTGCTGGCCTTAGGCATATAGAAATGAATTTCTTACCCGATGTATTTGTACCCTGCGAACATTGTAATGGAGCACGCTATAATAGAGAAACCTTAGAGATTAGATACAAAGGGAAATCCATTGCAGATGTTTTAAATCTTACAATTGAAGAAGCGGTAAGTTTTTTTAATAATGTTCCTTTTATTTTGCGAAAAATAAAAACACTTCATGATGTTGGCTTAGGCTATATCAAACTAGGACAATCTTCTACAACCCTTAGCGGTGGCGAAGCGCAGCGTATTAAAATTGCTACTGAGTTATCTAAAAGAGATACCGGCAAAACACTCTATATTCTCGATGAACCAACAACAGGTTTGCATTTTCAAGATATTCAATTACTTATTAATGTACTCAATAAATTGGTAGATCGAGGTAATACCCTAATTGTAATAGAACACAATTTGGATATTATAAAAACTGCCGACTATCTGATTGATGTTGGTCCAGAAGGCGGTAAAGGCGGTGGCACAATTATAGCACAAGGCAGTCCGGAAGTAGTGGCCAAAAACAAAGACAGCCATACCGCTCGATTTTTAAAATTAGAACTACAATAATTTTCGATAGTTCAAGCGTAGCGAATTTAAAATTAATACCACATCACTTAAAGCCATGATACCAGCTCCCCATGTGGGTTCTAAATATCCAAAAGCGGCTACTGGAATAGCTATTACATTATAAAACATAGCCCAAAATAAATTTTGGATAATGGTTTGTTGCGTATAGGTACCTAAGGCAATGGCTTTAGGTAGACTGCTTAATTGATTACTTGATAAAATAATAGCAGCAGATTGCATTGCAATATGAGAGGCATCACTCAAGGAAATGCCTACCTCGGCCATTGCCAATGCTGGCGCATCATTTATGCCATCTCCAACCATAGCTGTAGGCCCTTTATGATTTAGTTCTTTCAAAAATTGACTCTTCATTTGAGGGGTATGTTCAAATAAAACTTGATCAAATGGAAGTTGCGCAGCAAGTTCCTCACATTTTTCTTTTCTATCGCCACTTAATAAAATTAAAGTATAGCCTTTTTGCTTGAGCACTTGCAACGTTTCATTTGCATCATTGCGTAATTCATCTATTAATTTAATAGCGCCTCTATACAAGTCATTGCACGTTAAATATAAGTCATGGCCTGACGGCATTGCTTCTTGATACAACCATTTAGCAGCACCCAATTTCCAAACATTCCCTTTATCATCTTTACCCTCCATTCCTTTGCCTTTCCATTCATTAATTTCTACAAACGTTATAGTATCTTCTTTCGTCCATTGCGTTAAAATTGATTTAGCGATAGGATGAGAAGAGCTCGCTTCTAAATGATGCACCATATTTTTAAATTCTACCTCCGGCATGCCTTCGCAATGAAAACTATCAATTTTCATTTGCCCTGTAGTAATGGTACCCGTTTTATCAAAAACGATTTGCTTAATATTTTTTAATCGCTCTAAGGTATCGCCCCCTTTAACTAAAATACCCATGCGTGCAGCCCTTCCTAAACCAACCGCTATAGCAGCAGGTGTGGCTAGCCCCATAGCGCATGGACAAGAAATAACCAAAACTGCAATACTCCGCATGATAGCAATAGTGAAATTATGAACATAAAAATAAGTGCCTGCAAACGTGACAAGAGCAATAGCTAAAACAACGGGGACAAAAACAATACTAATTTTATCCGCTAGTTTTTGCAAAGGTGGCTTTACGGCTTGCGCTTCTCTTATCATTTTAATAATAGACTGCAACACAGATTGCTTACCTACTTTGGTTGCTCTAATTTTTACAGGGCCGTCTAAAAGAATAGTTCCGCCAATAACCTCATCACCATTTTTTTTATATACCGGTGCACTTTCTCCACTAATCATTTTTTCATCAATCAGACCGGCACCAAAACAGATTTGCCCATCGACAGGTATAGCGGCACCTGCATTAACTAATACCATATCATCTTTGCGAATAAATTTACTCTCCACTTCTTGAATGGTCTCTTTTCCAATGCTATCTTTTAAAATTAAAAGTGCCGATGGTGGTTGTAATTTTAATAGATCATCAATTGCAACGGTAGTTGCCTTCACGGTTTTATATTCTATATAATTACCCAAAAGAACCAGCGTAATTATGGATGCAGCCGTTTCAAAAAATAAATAGTTATGATGCACAACCGGCAAAAAGAAACTACCTATTACAGAATAAATATAAGCGGCGTAGGCACCCATCATCACTAAAACATCCATATTGGGTATTCTATTTTTTATGGAGTGATAGGCACTAACGCCCAACTTCAAGGTACCTATAAACATCACTATACTTGCTAAGGCAAACTGAAAGTAGGCATTGTGTAATATAGGAATAGGCATAAACATATGCAGCAATAATGGCAAGGTGCAAAGCAAGGATACAAGCAACCATAAATGTTTATCAAAAAAAGAATCCGTTTTACCTGTGCTATGTTCCTCCTCTTTTATTGCATAACCAATGCTCTCAATGACCTCGAAATAGTTTGTAGCATTTTCTTCATCCTTAATAACAAAATTTACTTCCCCTGAAGCTGCATTTGCAGACACATTAGTAGCTCCTTTTTTTTCTAAAGATCTAGTAATACTTAATGCACAATTAGCACAAGTCATACCCTCTACATTTATTGATATCAATTGGTCCATACGGTATTCCGTTTTGTTACTTATCTTAGCACCATGAATGAAAGCAGTGCACTACAAATTTCCTATTCTTTAGCCACAATTCAAGATATGCTTCCAGAATTATTTTCATGGGCTAAAGGCTATTCAATTTGGACCTTTGAGGGAACCTTAGGAGCTGGGAAAACAACGTTAATTACCCATATAGCAAACTATTTAAAAGCAGCTGGACCATTTAGCAGTCCAACGTATACGTTAATCCAAACATATCCTATTGCCAATCATGAACAGTTTAAAGGATTAACCCATATGGATTGGTATCGTATAGAAAGTAAAGAGGAAGGCATACAAGCCGGACTAGAAGATGCTCTATATAACAAACAAGATTTAATTTGCATTGAATGGGCAAGTAAAATAAAAGAACTGTTACCTAAACAACACATTACCATAAAGCTTTCTGTTATAGATGCTACTACCCGATTATTAACCGCAGAAAAACAGGGGTTTTAATATGGCATCTATAGACAGCGCAATGCTAAATGGCTTACTTTTCGGTTTGTTTTTAGCGATCTCGGTAGGGCCAACCTTATTTGCATTAATAAAGCATAGCCTTCATTATAGTTATAAAGCAGGTATTGCTTTTGTTATTGGTGTATCCGTAAGTGATATCATTTATGTTGTGATAGCGAACGCTGCCACCTCGTTCTTATTGGTATTAAAAACCTATGAAAAGCCCCTGGCAATTGCCCTATCAATTTTAGTAATAGGTGCTGGCATAGTAGGTTTACTAAATAAAAAAAAGAGTGTAAACATAGATTTCTCAGAGCAAACGATTATGAGCAAAACCGATACTGCAAAAATATTTGCAAGCGGTTTCTTAATTAATACGCTTAATCCTGCTGTAGCTATCAATTGGCTAGGCGCCGCAGCTGTTATTGCCACTAAAAATCTCTCTTACAAACTTATTTTCTTTACGAGCTGTTTGGGTTTAATAATCGGCATAGACTTACTTAAAGTATTACTTTCTAGTAAAATAAAATCTAAATTAACCCCAAGTACGGTAGAGAAAATTCAAAAAACAAGCTCCTTGATATTGCTTCTTATTGGATTGGGAATATTGATTATTGCAATCTTTGGAAGTTTTTTTAGTTAACGGGAACGACTTTTAATAAATTTTTGAAAGTCGTTAATTCAAAGTATATTTGCATTCTCATGTCAGATGCTATACAACACGAGTGTGGTCTTGCTTATATAAGACTTCTTAAGCCCCTTTCCTATTATCAGAAAAAATATGGAACTGCCTTTTACGGCCTCAATAAATTATATTTATTAATGGAGAAACAGCATAATCGAGGCCAAGATGGCGCCGGTATTGCTGCTGTAAAATTAAATGTAGAACCTGGAAATCCAAGTTCTTACCGAATGCGCGTAAGTGGAGCTCAAGCTATTGCAAAAATATTTCAAAACATACAACAAGAAGTAAGTACGTTAGAGAATCTATATCCAGACATTAAAGCGCATCCTGGTTTGATGAAAGGATATTTGAACTTTATGGGAGAAGTGCTTTTGGGGCATTTACGATATGGCACGCAAGGCAAAAACGATGTTGAGTTTTGTCATCCTTTCGTTAAAGCGCATATCAATCCCACACGAACGCTTACCATGGCAGGCAATTTCAATTTGGTAAATACGGAAGAGTTGTTTAACAACTTAACATCGACAACCAGTACCTCCAAAGAGAGTGATTTGGGTGCGATGATTGAAACAATTCATGAAGCCTTATGCCAAGCGGATGCACATAATCCAGACCAATTAAACCTAGAGCAAATACTTAAAACAGCCGCGATTAATTTTGATGGAGGTTTTGTATGCAGTGGCCTTGTAGGCAATGGCGATAGTTTTGTGTTAAGAGATGCCCATGGTATTCGTCCAGCTTATTATTTCTGCAATGATGAAATAGTAGTAGCTGCAAGCGAACGCCCGGCTATTATGACTTCCTTTCATGTTGCTTTAGATGATGTAAAAGAATTGCAGCCAGGTCATGCACTTATTGTAGATGCAAAAGGCAGTGTAAAAGAAGCAGCAATTTTACCAGCTCAAGAAAAAAAAGCTTGTAGCTTTGAACGCATTTACTTTAGTAGAGGTAGCGATGCTGCTATCTATAAAGAGCGCATGCAATTAGGAAAAAATTTAGCTGCAAATGTTCTTGAAGCTATTGACAATGATTTAAAGAATACAATTGTTTCTTTTATTCCTAATACGGCAGAAATAGCATTTTATGGCTTAATTAAAGGACTAGAAGATTATTTAAATGCCATCAAATTAGATCGTATTTTAAATAGAGCACAAGGCCCTGATGATATAAAAGAAATTATAGAACGACGAGTTAGAATTGAAAAAATTGCCATCAAAGATGTGAAGATGCGCACTTTTATTACTGAAGATGCGTCGAGAAATGAAATGGTGCAACACGTTTATGATATTACCTACGGCACCGTAAACAAAGGCACCGATACGCTAGTAGTCATTGACGATTCTATTGTTAGAGGTACTACTTTGAGAGAGAGTATTATAAAAATGCTCGATCGTTTAGGACCTAAACGCATCATTGTTGTTTCTTCTGCTCCTCAAATTAGATATCCCGATTGCTATGGTATAGACATGAGTAAGATGGGCGATTTTATTGCTTTCCAAGCAGCAGTAGCACTGCTAAAAGAAACAAAGCAAGAGCATATTCTTAATAAGACCTACGAATTGTGTAAAGCAGCAATTGCTTCCGATTCGGTAGCACAAGAAAATTATGTAAAAGCAATTTACGAGCCTTTTACTGCAATAGAAATTAGTGCAAAAATTGCAGCACTATTAACACCAACTGATGTTAATGCTCAAGTAGATATTATCTACCAAACCTTAGAAGGGCTGCATCATGCTTGTCCTGAAAATAAAGGAGATTGGTATTTTACGGGCAACTACCCAACACCGGGAGGAAATAGAGTAGCCAATAAAGCATTTATCAATTATATGGAACAGAAAGTTGGTAGAGGTTATTAAAAAAAAGGTGCTGTTTTAAACAGCACCTTTTTTTTAGAAACATCTTCCAATACCCACAACCCATCTAAAGGCTGTAAAGTCAGGCTGATTGGCAGGAGTTCTATTTATAAATATCGGCAAGTCAATACGAAGCACTAAGGGCTTCACACGCGTAAAGGGACCGTAATTTTTTATCGTAAAGGCAGCACCTATACCCGCATCTGCTCGCAACGCACTCAGCTTAGACGTGTATGTAGATTGATTATAAACACCACTTTGATTAGCACTTAAATTAATAAGTCCAGCATCTGCAAAAGCATATGCATCTGCTTTAATCCATTTATTGAATATAGCCGGTTTCCAATTAATATAATTTGAAAACTCAACTTCCATATTAAATCCCATACCGCTTGTTCCTTTAAAGGCCGTATAGATCGTTCCATTCTTTTCTTCCACCGGCACATAACCAGCATAACCTCTTAAATTGAGTCCTCCACCCTGCTGAAAATTATTCGTTGCATCTGTTGAGTAACCCTGCCATGCTGTAGGGATAAAACCAATACTTCTTGTATACTTATTATTCATTAACTCCTCCGGACTAGCACCAGCTAAATACAAAGCACTTTCGTTTGGCACACTAGAACCTTTACCATAGCGAGCTATCCATCTTGTTTTAACCAATAACTTATTCCATTTATTAATGTTGATAGCCTCTAATTGCGCATAAGAATAATTAAAGGCATTGGCTCCTGTACCAACAAAAAATGGAGCTCTTATACTTGCTGTGTACTTTCCATTTCCATGTTGATAATGATAAGTGTGTGTCCAAGAAATATTTAAATTACTATTGGGTTGTAAACGAACACTACTCCATTCATTAGGATACATCAAATAATCAATATCATATGAAAATGGTCGCCACATAGTTTGCGCTACCATTTTAATATCATTTGACTTATTGATTGTCCAAGCAAGCCCTAATTTGTGTTGTTGCAAACCATCAACAAAGGCGCTATACAATTGCCACTTTAAGCTTGGGATTTGAATAGAAAGCGGTGATTGATAAGATAAAATATAATTTACTGGGGCATACTTTTTATACCAAGCTTCACTTTTAGTACTTAAATAATCATAGCCTTGCAATACATGTGTATTTAACCATGCAGAAAATTTATACTCATGCATTGATTGTTGCTGATAGGACCCTTCGGCATGCACCCCAAGTTTAATACCGTCTACCGGATTCCACCAAATATCGGGGCGAATTAAATGATGCATTTTTAAACGATCCATAGGAATGGACTGTAATAAATCCAATTTAAAATCCATTTTATTATTGATCGCCGAGCCTGATTTGCTATAACTATTATCGAGCATATTGATATCTGCCAATCGATTGCTTGGATCTATTACTACTTTATTAATGCCAGAAGGTATTTGCACTAAGGCATCATAGGTTTCATTTAAAATTCCATATCCAAACCACTTAGGCAAAATTGTAGCTGTAGTATTTTTCTTAAACCAAGTATTGGGGATATAAAATTTATAAGCTGCCCCATTGTTTGCAATTACTGATAAATCAATAGGCATTTGCATACTACCTTTTCTTCTTAAGGTAATAGAAAAAGAATCATTTGAATTGATTCGCTTATACGAAGCTACTTCATAGTCAATTGACTTAGTTGTTTCTATCCATTGATCAAAAAACCAATTCAAATCTACCTTGGTGTATTGAATAATTGAGTTTCTAAAATCTTCAAAATACGGATGCGCAAATTGCCATTGTGAAAAATAGTGCTTCATAGCATTTGAAAACAACTCATCACCCAATGTATATTGCAAATTAACCAACATAGACGCCGTTTTGTAGTACACCAATCGATAGCCACCATCATGCCCTAGTGCGTTATTAAAATCATCGGAGTGTGTATTCAATGTAGCATCATCATGGGTAAGTGCATCATGCGTATATACATTTAATACTCGCGTATCAAAAGGTGCCTTATATTGATAAGCGATTTTTTTAATAAAATTAGTTGGTTTGCTTTCTAAAATTGTATCGCCATCAATTTTCTGCATACCCCAAGCAGTTAAGTACTGAGTGAATCCTTCATCTAAAGAAGCTCTGTACGTTTCGTTGTTACCAACCATGCCATAAAACCAATTATGTGCGATTTCATGCACTAATAAGCCTCTGTAATCTGGATCACCGCCACCGTCTAAAGTCAACATAGGATATTCCATTCCATCATTTGCATCTGCAGCAACCATTTTAGGATATTGATAGCGACCAAAATCGCGAGAGAATGTTTGAATAATTTTCGCTACAAAGTCAGCTGAATTTTGCCATGAAGCCGCATGTGGTTCTTGCACTAAACCAACACATTGAATACCCTCCCAATCTACAATACTCATTCTATATGATGGATCTGCGGTAAATGCAAAATCATGAACATTATCAGCATGGAATTTCCATATTTTACGTTTCCCTTTTTCGTACGGAATGATAATAGAAGGCGTATCATTTGGTTTTGCTTGGGCAAAATTTTTCACGTCAATTTTACGAAGTAAAGAATCGGGCAATACTTCATTTTTATTTTGCAAAACTCCAGTTGCCTCCACTATATAGTTAGATGGAAAATCTAATTGCACATCAAAAGATCCAAAATCGCCATAAAATTCTTTATTCAAATGTTGATAAGTATCCCATCCAAATTTAGCATCATACACACTTATTTTAGGATACCATTGCACTCCATTAAAATGCGTAAAGCCCCAAGCATTGTACATTTGCATCCTTCTTCTAGTCGAAGTCTTATCATAGTAAGTAGCAAACATCAAACTCAATGTCACTTTCTCCTTTGGCAATAAAGGTTTTGGCAAATACACCTTTAAAATAGTATTATCTAATTCCATTTGCGCATTTATGCCGTCTACAACAATGGAATTAATTTCAATCCCTTTACCCATTCTTTCATTGGGACCTAATGGGGATTGTGCAAAATTTGCTTTTTCTAATGCTCGCAAATACGATTTATTAATAAATGCATTTTGGTATAAATGAAAATAGACAAAACGTAAGGTGTCCGGCGAGTTATTAAAATATTCTAAATCCTCGATGGCATCAATTTTTTTAGCCTCTTCATCTATCCTAGCGGCAATAGTATAGTGTACATCTTGTTGCCAATAAGCAGCATGCGGTTTTCTATTTTGCCAATAAAGGGGATTATTACTGTTTCTAAAAGAATTACTATTAATCAATTGTGCTTGAAGCGAATTGACCAATAAAAAGGTAAAAAGCAATACAGTAGATTTTTTCATAAATAGCATTATTGAACAACTAAATTTAATAAAAGTGATAGGTATTATTGAGCAAATATAAAATGAACAACCAACTTACTAAGAGTAAAAAAAATAACAAGCCCGTCCAAATTGATCTTGTATTTTTAAATGTTTTATTGATTACAACAGGGACTTCCTGATCCGCAATTATTTCATTTTGCATTTTAAGATGCTCATCAATAAATTGTTTATCCAAATCTAGGTGCGCCGACCAATCCATCTTAAACTGCTTTAAAGCATGCGCAGCATCATAACAAAACCAACAGGAACACAGATGAAACTCTACCGCATTTAATTCTTCGGGCTCTAAAACATTAAGCACATAGGCGTTCAATTGCTGTTTTGTTAAACAGGCACTAGGTTGCATAATATAAGCGGTATCTTTAATGCGCATGCAGATCTAACTTTTGGTGCGAAATTACTTCAAGAGCAGCTTGTATTAAATGCAAACGATATTTGTATAAAATAGTTCGGATACTAAATTCGTCATTACCAACCAACAAGGCAATCTCTTTAAATGATTTTTTGTGTGTATAGAATAGCTCCGCGATGTTTTCCGCATCGTTAGAACTTTGCACTTTTTCAAACAACGCATTAGATGCTTCAGGATTGTGCTGTACAAACTTATAAATTTCTAATTCTTGTAAATAAGCGCTGTTTAATTTTTCATGTACTAAAAAGTCTGCTGTATCTAAAACAATATTATTTTGAGCTAAACAATGATTTCTGGTAATTTGATACAACCATGCTTTAAAATTGGTAATCGGAACGCGTTCTGCCAAATCCATGATATTGATAAACAAATGTACTGTAGCTAACCTAGCGGCATGAACTTCCTTTAAAATGCCAAAAGAAATTGCAAAAACCAAATGGGCATATCGATCGAAAAGCATTTTTATAGCTTCCGTATCCTTTTTATTGGCAAACAATGCCAATAGCGCTTCATCCGTTTGATATAAATAGGTAGTTTTCAAAAAAAATATACTTACAACCGCTAAGGTACTACATTACATGTATCCATTTAAATAGAATGCCATAAACTTATAAACACCAGTTCACACTAAAAAATAAGGAAATAAACGGTAAGAATATTGCAATTTGGCAACATATAAAGTATATTTGCGGTCATTTAATTAATTTTAAAACCAGAGAAAATGGATAAATTATTCTATTTAGTTCCGGCATTTGGTGTAGTAGCTTTATTATTTACAGCTATTAAGAGTGCTTGGGTAAGCAAACAAAGTGCTGGCAACGACCGCATGAAAGAAATTGCAGGGTATATTGCAGAAGGGGCTATGGCCTTCTTGAAAGCAGAATACAAGGTAATGAGTTATTTCGTAGTGATTGCTGCTTTATTATTAGGCATCATGGGTTATAGCGATGCAAAAAGCCATTGGTCTATTGCTGTTGCCTTTGTAATTGGTGCTTTTTTCAGTGCCTTAGCGGGCTATTTAGGTATGCGTATTGCAACCAAAAGTAACGTACGTACAGCTGAAGCTGCTAAAACTAGTTTAAGCAAAGCCTTAAAAGTATCTTTTACAGGTGGTTCTGTAATGGGTATGGGTGTTGCCGGATTAGCGGTATTAGGTTTAGGTAGCTTATTTATTGTATTAAAAATGTATTTCGCAGCTGATGCGAGTGTAGATAGCGAAGAAATGCAACGTGCTATTGAAGTACTTACTGGTTTCTCTCTAGGAGCTGAGTCTATTGCATTGTTTGCGCGTGTAGGCGGTGGTATTTACACTAAAGCTGCCGATGTTGGTGCGGATTTAGTAGGTAAAGTTGAAGCTGGCATCCCTGAAGATGATCCACGCAACCCTGCAACCATTGCAGATAACGTAGGTGACAATGTAGGAGACGTAGCTGGTATGGGTGCCGATCTATTCGGTTCTTATGTAGCAACGGTATTAGCTACTATGGTATTAGGTAGAGAAACAACAAGTGCAGGTGATGCATTTGGTGGTTTAGCACCGATTTTATTGCCTATGTTAATAGCAGGTGTTGGTATTATACTTTCTATCATTGGTACGTTCTTCGTTCGTATTTCTGAAAGTGCCGGTTTAAGCACCGTTAAAGTTCAGAATGCATTGAATATGGGTAACTATGGTTCTATTGTATTAACCGCTATTGCTTGTTATTTCTTGTCAACTGAAATTTTACCTGCAACAATGAGTCTACGTGGATTTGACTTCACAAATATGGATGTATTCTATTCTATCTTAGTAGGTTTAGCGGTTGGCACCTTAATGAGTATTATTACTGAATATTATACAGCCATGGGCAAACGTCCAGTAATGAGTATTGTTAAACAATCTGCTACTGGCCATGCAACTAATATCATTGGTGGATTAGCAATTGGTATGGAATCAACATTCTTACCAATGATCGTTTTAGCAGCTGGTATCTTTGGCTCTTATTATTTTGCTGGATTATATGGTGTGGCTATTGCTGCTGCTGGTATGATGGCAACAACGGCTATGCAATTAGCAATTGACGCATTCGGTCCGATTGCTGATAATGCAGGTGGTATCGCAGAAATGAGTGAATTGCCTGCTGAAGTTCGTGAAAAAACAGATATTTTGGATGCTGTTGGTAATACTACTGCTGCTACTGGTAAAGGCTTTGCCATTGCATCAGCTGCTCTTACGGCGTTGGCTTTATTTGCTGCCTTTGTTGGTATTGCAGGTATTGATGGTATCGATATTTACAGAGCTGATGTATTAGCAGGTTTATTCGTTGGAGCTATGATTCCTTTCATCTTCTCTTCATTAGCTATTCGTGCGGTGGGTGAAGCGGCTATGGCCATGGTTGAAGAAGTTCGTCGTCAGTTCAGAGAAATTCCAGGTATTATGGAAGGTACTGGCAAACCACAATACGATAAATGTGTAGCAATCTCTACAGAGGCTTCTATCAAAAAAATGATGTTGCCAGGTGCTATTGCTATCATCTCTCCTATTATTATCGGCTTCTTATTAGGCCCTGAAGTATTAGGTGGATTTTTAGCAGGTGCTACTGTAAGTGGTGTACTAATGGGTATGTTCCAAAACAATGCTGGTGGCGCTTGGGATAATGCAAAAAAATCATTTGAAAAAGGTGTTGAGATCAATGGTAAAATGGAATACAAAAAATCGGAGCCACACAAAGCATCTGTTACAGGTGATACGGTTGGAGATCCATTTAAAGATACTTCTGGTCCTTCTATGAACATCCTTATCAAATTGATGAGTATTGTATCTTTAGTAATTGCACCTACTTTAAGCGGCATATTCCACGACAATATTCAACAACATAGAATAGAAAAAATGGAAACGATGATGCAAGCTTGTCATAAAGCAGGTTGCACGCCAGAGCAATGCGAACAAGTGATGGGTTCTTCTTCATCAAAAGCATGTTGCGCAGATACTGCTGCAGCTGCAGAAGAAGTTGCTACTCCTCAAGTAGACACTGCAAACACTACCAATACAACTCCTAGTAACTAAACTAGAAAATAGCAACTAAAAATAAAAGCCTCCAATTGGAGGCTTTTATTTTTAGTTGAATACGAATGGAGGTACTAGTTTTTATAAAGTGGACTTTTTATGAGTCCCCATTTGTGTAAGCGATGCGTAAGCGACACACGCAACACGCCTAAGCCATATTCCATACTTCTTTTAAAATTAATGCTACTCGCTTCATCAAAATATTTAGTTGGACAAGTAATTTCTCCAATTTCAAATCCATTCATGAAAATCTGAGAGATCATTTCATTATCAAAAACAAAATCATCACTATTGTGTGTAAAGTCAATACTACGTATTACTTCAGCAGAAAATGCTCTATAGCCTGTATGGTATTCGCTTAGTTTCTCATTGATTACAATATTTTCAAAGAGTGTTAAAAAACGATTCGCAATATATTTATACATTGGCATGCCTCCTTTCAAGGCGCCTTTACCTAAAATTCTTGAGCCAAAGGAAACTGGATAAACATCGTAGGCTATCATTGAAGCCATAGCATGAATTAACATGGGCGTATATTGATAATCGGGATGCAACATCACTACAATATCAGCACCCAATTCTAAAGCTTTAGCATAACAACTTTTCTGATTGCCCCCATAGCCTTTATTGACCTCATGTTTTATAATATGACGGATACCAATAGATTGCGCTACCGCCACCGTATTATCCGGACTATTATCATCTACAAGCACTACATCATCCACAATATCAAAAGGGATTTCTTTATAGGTGCGTTCTAAAGTTTGTGCTGCTCGGTAAGCAGGTAATACAATAATTATTTTTTTACCATTAAGCATAGGCTAGTATTGGATTGTAAAGATACTAAATTAATTATTAGGCATCGTTGCTTGCATGCCGGTAACTACCAAATGACTTGTAGCCGTAGCTAATAAAGTACCATTTTCATGATGCACTTCACTTTTTACATACATCATCTTTTTGCCATGTCTGATTACCTCTGCAGAAACCAGCATTCGTTCGCCTACTTTAATTGCATATAAAAAATCAACTTGCAAATTTACACTAGTATAGAAGGTAGGCGCCTCAAGACTAACTACGGCCCAGCCAATAGCTTCATCTATAGCCAAAGCCATCATACCACCATGTATCATACCAAACGGGTTAGCCATTTCTGGACGAATAGGCAATGAAATAGTAGCATGCCCCTTTTCAATTTTCTCCAAGGTAAACTGCAACCAGTTACCTGCTGCAGATCGAGAGGCTGTTACTACTTTATTTAAAAAAGTAGTTTTCAAATAGTCTAATAAGTGACCCGGCTGATAAGGATGTTGTTCCATAGTAATAAATTGATTACAAAGGTACTATGCAAAGTATGAAATGTTAAAAAAGCAGGAAGTTTATTTCCTTTTTTTAATAATTAAAATATTAATGTAGGTTTGCATTATAATTAAAATCTATGACAATCACTCAATTGGAATACGTAGTGGCCGTTGCCACCTATAAGAGTTTTGTGGCTGCTGCTGAAAAATGCTTTGTTACACAGCCTACCTTGAGTATGCAAATTCAGAAGTTAGAAGAAGAGCTAGGCGTAAAATTATTCGACAGAAACAAACATCCTATTGCTGTTACGGTAATGGGCGATGCCATTGTAGAGCAAGCGCGTATTATTATTGCAGAATGCAGTAAAGTAACTGAACTGATACAGGTGCAACAAAATATATTAGGCGGCACCTTGCGATTTGCGGTTATTCCTACCGTTGCCCCCTATATAATCCCAGGTTTATTAGAGCATTATTCTACAGCTTTTCCAGATGTTCGCTTAGACGTAATGGAAATGGAAACGCATCAAATTATTGCAGCACTCAAAAACAATGAAATTGATATTGCATTGGTGAGTACACCTCTTGAGGAAAACAATATTAAAGAATATCCATTATTCTATGAGCCCTTCATTACCTATTTTGCACCTAAAGAACCAGCACTTAAAAAGCGAACCATATCGGCAAGCGATGTGGAATTAGATAGAATATGGTTGCTCAATGAAGGTCATTGTATGCGTAATCAAATATTAGAATTATGCAGTGATCAAATAAAAAAATTACAAGTTAAAAAGCCCTATCGCTATGAAAGTAGCAATGTAGAAACCCTTCGAAAAATGGTTGATAAAAATGGAGGCATGACGGTATTGCCAGAATTAGCAACGGTAGAATTTAACGAAGATGAAATGGAGCGTGTTCGCTATTTTGAAAATCCAGAACCGGTAAGAGAGATAAGTTTAGTGACCAATGCACACTTTGTAAAAATAAGTATCTTGGAAAGCTTAATGGATGAGATTTTAAAATTAGTACCCGAAAAAATGCGCGTTCAAAATAAGAAAAGAAAAGTTTTGCGCATTCAAAGTGCTAAACTATAGCTGTCATTATTTTATTAATATCATTTTCAATAATCATTAAATTTGGGTACAGGTCTTGTACCCTTTTTTGATAGTATTTCCAAGCAATAAAATCTGTTGCTATATAATTCATTATAAATAAACCGCCAGGCTTAATTGCCTTTTTACATTGTTCTAAAAATGCAGATTGCACTGCTGCATCTGGTAAGCACTGCCCAATAAAGAGATCAACAAATAGACAGTCGTAGGAATGGGGCACACAATGTTGTATGCTTGCGATAGCATCCGCTGCCACAAAAGTAACTTTTTCCTTAGGATAATCTTTTGGTAATACTGCTGCTGCCCATTGTATGATTTCTTTATCAATATCTATTAAAGTAACGGTTGGGTAACATCGATATTTATTTAGAATATGTACCATCGATGCTAAGCCTGCACCTAAAACCAACACTTCTTTTGCCTGTCTAAATAAATCTAGATAATGTTTACAAGCAATATTAGCCGGCCTGTAACGAGTGCCATCTGAATAGATAGCATCATTTGTACTTAATTGATATTGACCTTGGAAATAATAGAGGGCAAGTGCTTCTTCACGAACCAATTTACTTTTTTGAATCAATACGGGATAAAAATAACTACGTATTTTTTCAATAAAAGTTAAGGAACTAAGTTGCATGAATTAAAAAGGAGCTAAAAGGTTAATTGAAATTAGCGATTAGCATCAGTATCTTTTTTCTTAAATAGATTGACTTTGTTTTCGCAACCTTTTATAAGGCGTTGAATATTTTTATGATGCGTAAGAATCACTAATAAAGCCGTGGCAATAGCAAATAAACGATAACTCAATTCGGGTTCTTTAAACACAAACAATATCATAATTGGAAACGCAATGCTTGCAATCATAGAACTTACAGAAACATATTTAGTAAGTACTAAAATAAATAAAAATACCGCTACCAAACTCAATGCAACAAGTGGCTGAATCCCTAATATAAGTCCAAATAAAGTAGCAATACCTTTGCCGCCTTTAAACTCAGCAAAAACAGGAAATATATGACCTATAACCGCCAATAAGCCTAAGCCAATTTGTAAATTGGTAAACGCAATAGAACCAAATGAAAACGTTGAAAGATAGGCCAACTTTACGGCTAATGCACCTTTTAGCATATCGATAAATAATACTACAACTCCCGTTTTAGTACCTAATACTCTAAAGGCATTGGTAGCTCCTGCATTACCACTACCTACTTCTCTTATGTCAAATCCATAGTATTTTTTACTCACCCATACAGCTGTAGGGATAGAGCCTAATAAATAGGCAAATAGAAATAATAATATAATCATTGTAGGAATACTATTGGTGTACAAATATATACAAACTAATTTAAAGTCATAACCAAAGCCTTACGCCTTACTAAAACGCATAGCAATCCAATTGTTTTGCGTATAGGTTTCTTGATACACAAAGCCAACTCGTTCTGCACTTTCTTTAATGATCAATTCATCTTCTAATAATAATCCACTAAGTAATAATTGTCCATTTACAACACATTTTACAAACAAGCTTGGCATATAGTGTAATAAAATATGGCGATTAATATTAGCAAGTATTATATCAAAATTAGAAGCCGACACTTGTTCTAAAGAGCCGAGTATCGTCTCCACGTTATCCACCTGATTCAACAAATTATTTTCTTGTGCATTTTCAACTGCCCATTCTTCATTATCAACCGCTATGATTTGCTTGGCACCCAATTTGGATGCAAGAATAGATAAGACTCCTGTGCCAGATCCAAAATCAAAAACATAGGCGTTTTCCACAGGCAAGGATTTCATTGCAGTTGCCATCAATTGCGTGGTGGCATGGTGCCCTGTACCAAAAGACATTTTAGGAGTGATCAGGATATCAAGCAAGCTTGGATTATTGAATTCGTGAAATGGCGCTCTGATTACACACACCCCATCAATTACTACAGGTTCGAAACTTGCTTCCCAAAGGGCGTTCCAATTCTGTTTTTCGATAATTGATTTTGTAAAGGATAAAGAAAAATTAGTTAATAATTCAGTAAGGGAAGGTTCATCAAACAAGGAAGTGGGTATGTAGGCATTTAATTGTTGGCTATCCTGATCAAAGCCTTCATAATCCATATCAGAAAGCAATGCCGTAAGTACTTCTTGCAATTGCAAATCGTTGGTAGGAATTGAAACTTGAATATAACTCATGATTTTTTTTGATTTTTTTGAAAGGTACAAGAACAAAGTTGAAAATAGTAATCCAATAAAGGAAAGCACATGAAGATTTAATAAATGTACTAATCAAAAAACTAATTAGGTTGCCTTTAGGTCTATAAAAAAAGAGATACTTTTCAGTATCTCTTTTTGTGGAAGCACACGGGATCGAACCGCGGACCCTCTGCTTGTAAGGCAGATGCTCTAAACCAGCTGAGCTATGCTTCCTTATCCCGATTGGGAGTGCAAAGATATAAACTGCTTTTTATTATTCAAAACTTTTGTGGTATTTTTTGTGTATTTTTTTTAAATCATGATCGCTTTCGGTCATTGCTTTTGTAAATTTGCAGTCTAAATTGATATTTAAATGTTGCAACAACAAATAGAAGCCGCTTTTGCTGACCGTAGTTTATTAACGAACGAAACCTATAAAAACGCTATAAAATCAGTGATTGAAGCTGTAGATAAAGGCACGTTACGCGTAGCATCTCCAACGGAACAAGGCTGGGTGGTAAACGAATGGGTAAAACAAGCCATTCTACTCTATTTTGGCATTCAGCCCATGCAAACATGGACGATGCCTCCTTTTGAATTTCATGATAAAATGCTCTTGAAAAAAGACTATGCTGCTCAAGGTGTGCGTGCTGTGCCCCATGCCATTGCACGCTACGGTTCTTTTCTTGGAAAGAACGTAGTACTGATGCCGTCTTATGTAAATATTGGTGCCTATGTTGATGAAGGCACAATGGTAGATACTTGGGCTACCGTTGGCTCTTGTGCTCAAATTGGCAAGCAGGTGCACTTAAGTGGTGGTGTTGGTATTGGGGGTGTTTTAGAACCCCTTCAAGCATCGCCAGTAATTATTGAAGATGGCTGTTTTATTGGATCTCGTTGTATCGTGGTAGAAGGTGTACATGTAGAAAAAGAGGCCGTTTTGGGTGCTAATGTGGTGTTAACGCAATCTACTAAAATAATAGATGTAAGTGGCGCGAGCCCAATTGAATACAAAGGGCGCGTACCAGCAAGAAGCGTAGTCATTCCTGGCTCTTATACCAAATCGTTCCCGGCTGGCGACTATCAAGTAAGTTGCGCTTTAATTATTGGTCAACGTAAAGCCAGTACGGATTTGAAAACGAGCTTAAATGATGCCCTACGAGATTTTAATGTAGCAATTTAAACCTATCTTTACGATGCAGCTGTTCCTAACTCAAATCAATTATTGGCAAGAAACATTTTCTGGTGAACCCCGCTGGAATTATGCTTTAAGTATATTACTAATATTGCTTTCATGGGTTTTCAGAAAGATGATAACAAGCATGCTGCTTCGTATCACGCATCGCATTTTACATAAATGGCTCAACAATGAATATAGCGATGAATTTGTAGCCTTACTTAAAAATCCAATTAGCTATTTATTTCAGATAGGGGTATTGTATGTTGCCTTAAACTTTATAGAACAACCCCTTCAAGCCGTATTATTCGAACGTATTGAAAACAACCATATCTTATTTCATATCCGTATCATAGATTTAGTTGATCACTTATTTTTATTGGGCATCATATATTTTCATACCATCTTAGCTGTTCGTATTGCTGATTTCATTTATCATATACGCATAGAAAAAGCGAATCAAGAAGCTGCCAGTAATCTACTTCAGCTGCTACCCATGATGAAAGAGATTATTAAAATTCTTATTTGGACCATCAGTTTCTTTTTTATTTTAGGTTTAATCTTTCATGTAAATGTACCGGCACTTATTACAGGGCTGGGCATTGGTGGTGTAGCCATAGCATTAGCAGCCAAAGAGAGTATTGAAAATTTATTTGCCTCTTTTATAATACTTGTCGATAAACCGTTCCAAATTGGAGACCATATTAAAATGGAAAAAATGGAAGGTGTTGTAGAAAAAATTGGATTCAGAAGCACCCATTTACGTTTGCCTAATGATCATTTAGGCGTTGTGCCCAACAAGAAATTGATCGACGAGCATTTGGAAAATTTAAGTGTAAAAGAATTGCACAAAGTCCTGCAGCAAATTTATTTAGAACCATGTATTGACAAAGAACAAATCATGAATTGTGTGCAACAATTAAACATGTTATTATCCCAAAATGACTATGTAGAACCAGGTGGGATGGCCTATTTCAAAGGATTTCAAGACAACAAATTGCACATTCAATTACAGTATGCTTTGAAAAATAATAATGATAATAACACCATTAATCAATTGAAGGAAAAATTAAATTTGGAAATCTATTCCATAGTAAGAACAAATTGCAAAACAAGTTAAGCCTACAAGCTTATAACAAGAGTACCGACAAACTATAATCTGCAATAAGTATCAGAATACAACTTACAACCACAGCAGTTGTACTAGCCTTACCTATTTCGAGTGCCCCACCCTTTACATGATAACCATAATACGCAGGAATGGTTGTAATGATAAAAGCAAACGTTACCGATTTAATCATAGCAAAGAAGATATTATACGGTAAAAAATCTTGACGCAAACCAATTAAAAATTGTTCTGGAGAAAAAACATTTGACAATACTCCGGCTAAATACCCCCCAGAAATACTTACTGCAATGGAAGTAGAAATTAATAAAGGAACCATAAATATTGCGGCAACAATTTTAGGTAAAATCAAATACATTTTAGTATTGATACCCATAATTTCTAATGCATCGATTTGCTCGCTCACGCGCATATTCCCTAGTTCAGAAGCAACTTTTGAACCTACAACACCAGCTAGTACAACACAGATAACGGTAGGAGATAATTCTAGAATAGTAGAATCCCTTACAATTTGAGCTAATACGGTTTTGGGGACAAAGGGATTTACAAGTTGATATGCAGTTTGCAAAGTGAGCACCATGCCTAAAAACAAGGAAATGATAAGAACGATTGGTAAAGAGCGAATGCCTATATCATAACATTGTTCTATCAGTTCTTTCCAATACACTTTAGTGTTTTCAGGTTTTGAAAAACAACCCTTCAACATCAATACAAAACTTCCAAAATGTTCGAAAAAACGAATTAGCATACGCAAATATACAAAATGTATAAAGTATTCATTTGATAAAAGTAGTAAATAAAAAAGAGGACGATCAAATGAACGTCCTCTTTTATTATACAACAAGTTTTAATTATGCTTGTGCTTTTAAATTTTCGATATGTGCATCTCTATCTACTTCATTTTTCAATGAATCTTTTTTATCCATATCTACCAATACAGGCGCTGCTACGAAAATAGATGAATAAGTACCCGTTACCACACCTATTAGCATTGCAAAAGCAAATCCACGTGTAACCTCTCCACCAAATATGAATAAGATTAAGATGGTTAAAAATACCGTAAGCGATGTCATAATCGTTCTACTTAAGGTATCATTAATAGCTCTGTTAATAACACTTCCTTTAGATTCTTTTGGAGACTTACGGAAATATTCACGAATTCTATCAAATACAATAACGGTATCATTCATAGAGAAACCAATTACAGTTAGTACTGCCGCAATGAAATGCTGATCAATTTCTAATGCAAAAGGAACTTTTCCTCTGAAGAAAGAGAATACCGCCAATGTAACACAAACGTCGTGCAACAAGGCAATGATAGTACCCAATGAATATTGCCATTTACGGAAACGTAAGAAGATATAAATGAAGATGGCAATCAAAGAAAATAAAGTTGCCTTGATAGCTCCAGCTTTCAAATCATCAGAAATAGTAGGCAATACCGTTTGTGAGCTTTGAATATAAGAAGCTGCAAATTGTTCTTCTGTTACTGATGCATTTAAATAACCTTCCTTCACCAAACCTTCATACAACTTAGCTTGTACTTGTTTTTCAACAGCAACACCTTGTTCTTTAATTTTGTATGCAGTAGTGATGTTTAATTGCTTGTCGGTACCAATTGTTTTAACAATCGGATATTCGCCAAAGTATTTATTCAAATGCTCACGCACTTGCGCTACTTCTAATTTATTATCAAATTTTATAGTATAGCTTCTACCACCTGCAAACTCCACACCATAATCAAAACCATGGAAGAAAGATGCCACACCACCTATTAATACTACTATAGAAATTACATATGCATATTTTCTAGCTTCAATAAATTTGAAATGCGCTTTTTTAAATATAGAGCTTGATAATTTAGTAAAGTAATTAAAATGCTTGCCTTTACTCATTCTCATATCTGTAACTAAACGAGATACCAAAATACCACAGAATAAGGATAATAAAATACCTAAGATCTGCGTAGTTGCAAAACCAAGTACTGGTCCTAAACCAAATATGAATAGAATTACCGATGTAATTAATACCGTAATATGACCATCAAATACGGGTGCATAAGAGCGATTATAACCTTCTGAAACAGCTAATTCATAAGACTTACCCAGCGCTAATTCTTCTTTTATACGCTCAAAGATAATTACGTTTGTATCTACCGCCATACCAATGGTCAATACTAAACCAGCAATACCCGGCATCGTTAACGTTGCATGTAAAGCCGATAAAATACCAACAGTAAATAATAAGTTTAGGATTAATGCAATGTTTGCAATGATACCACCCGTGCTGTAATAAACCATCATTAAAATGAAAATTACAACAAAGGAGATAATGATAGAATTCATACCTGCTGCAATAGATTCAGCACCTAAGGTAGGACCAACCACTTGCTCTTGTACAATGCGAGCTGGAGCAGGTAACTTACCCGTTTTCAAAATATTTGCTAAGTCTTTTGCTTCTTCAGGCGTGAAACTACCAGAAATAGAAGTTCTTCCTCCTCCAATTTCGTCATTTACTCTTGGAGCAGAATAAACGCGATCATCTAATACTACTGTTACAAAACGACCAACATTATCACCCGTCATTTTTTTCCAAATTCTTGTACCTGTTTTGTCCATTGACATAGAAACTTCAGGTTGACCATTCATTTGATTAAAGTCATCATTTGCATCTACAATATGATCGCCTTCTAATTTAGCATCATTGGTACCTGCAACGGTTTTGATCGCATAAATAAACAATGGAGCTTTTGGATTTTTAGCATCCTTCTTATTTTCAGCGCCATAAATAAAACGAACATTGCTCGGGAATTTATTTTTAACAACATCTAAATTTAAATATTCATTCAATTTAGCGGTATCGCGTTTTGCCACATATCCTACCACTGGACCTTCATTGATGGCACCTTGCTGTGTGATGTTTGGCATCCAAACTGATAATAGTGGATTTTTCTTTGCTAAATCTGCTTGTTTAGTTGCAGCGCTATCTTTAGTTGTTGATTTTTTATCGCCTAAGATAGTCGCCAAGGATGCTGTATCATTTGCGTTAGCTTTTACAGTAGCAGCATTGGTATCTGCTTTTACCTCTTCTTTTGCTCCAGACAAATAAGCAGCTAATGCATCATTTGCCGGTTGCAAAGCATTAATGATTTCATCATTTGAATACGCTTCAAAGAATTGTAATTTTGCTGTTGCTTGCAAAAAGGAACGTACACGCTCAGGATTTCTGATACCTGCCAATTCTACCGTAATAATACCTTTATTCTCATCCAAATTCATATTTGGATTTACAACACCAAATTTATCGATACGTGTAAGCAATACATTATAAGTACGCTTGATCGCATCTTTAGACTCTTTTCTAATTTTAGCAATTACTTGATCATTTGTAGAATTGATAGTAATTTCTTTTTCAGATGGCTTTGTAAATAAATAAGCCATTTTCGCACTTGGATTTTTAGCCATGTAGGCTTGTCCAAATAAACTCACAAAGTCTAACTGGCTATTTGCTTTTGCTTTATTAGCATCAGCAATTGCTTGATTCAAAGACAAATCTGTTGGATTATTAGCCATAGAACGAACTAATTCGTCTAAACTAACCTCCAAGGTCACATTCATACCCCCTTGTAAGTCTAAACCAAGATTCAACTCTTGTTCTTTAGCCTCTTGGAAGGTATATTTTTTGAATAACATGCTCACCACCGACTCGCCCTGAATGCTGTCTGAAATTTTGCTGTAGCGTGCTTCTGCTAATGTATTTAAAGCCTCGCCAGTAATGCCAGGATTCTTTAATTTAGCATCCTGCATTGCTTTTGCTTTAAATTTTGCTTCTACGTTGCGTACTACGAACGTGAATGATAATTGATACAGCGATATCAAAATTAGTGCCGCTGTAAAAAATTTAACCAACCCTTTTAACTGCATAAGTTGTCCTTGATAATGTAAAAAAATATTAAATTTGAGTTGACAAAGATAATATTTTAATGCAAAAAATAAAGACTTCCTAAAAAAGCTTAGATTTTAATTTTTTTTTCTAACTTGTGAGGGATTTTATGGCAACTTGGAAGAGTTGCTTAGAAACCGTATTTGAATCAATAAACTATTATGACCAAGAAACTACTTTTGTTTACGTTCAGTATCGTATTGACCGCATTGAACTTATTTGCACAAAGACAACCAATTTGTGGATTTGACCATGCGCACAATCAATTATTACAGCAATCTGCTAGCTATGCCTATAATGTTAACGACTTTAACATTAAATGGGCAGCCCAACAAAAGCTGGCCGAACAAGCTCGTTTTTTGATTACTGGAACTGATACTGTTTATGAAATCCCAGTAGTGGTGCATGTTATTTATGATACCAACCCTACCATTGGCTCCGTTTACAATCCTTCCGATGCTCAAATCAATAGTATGATTGCGTATTTGAATGCAACCTATGCTGCGCAATGGTCTGCTTATCCAGATACTAATAATGGAGGCGTTCGCGTACCTATGAAATTTGTATTAGCTAAACGCGATCCCAACTGCGGACCAACCACTGGTATTAATCGCGTAAGTGGGGCAAGCGTTGCTGGTTATTCTAGTGATGGTATTAAACATAATGGCACTGTTGGCGCAGATGAAGCAACAATCAAAAACTTGAGTATTTGGCCCAATACCGACTATTATAACATTTGGATTGTTAATAAAATTGACAGCAAAGATGGTATTACAGGCTCAGGCTCATTCGTTGCAGGATACGCTTATATGGCAGGCACTCCAGCGCCTTTAGATGGCACTATCATGTTGGCATCTCAAGCAGTTGCCGGTTCCATTACCCTACCTCATGAAATTGGTCATGCTTTTAACTTATATCATACGTTCCAAGGATCTGTAGGAACTACCTGCGCTACCAATACACCAAATTGTAATTTTTCTGGAGATTTCGTTTGCGATACTGATCCTGTTTTGCAAACTAATTTCAATTGTCCTTTAACTACAGACATTAATACATGTACGAATGCGCCTTATGGATATTTAGCACATAATTTCATGGACTATTCTAATTGTCAAGATCGATTTACAGCTGGACAAAGAACTCGTATGAGAGCCGCATTGTTAGGTAGTCGACTTACCTTAGCAATGTCTACAGGTGCAGTAGCTCCTCCGCCATCCTTATTGGTGGCTTCTAATTGTACTCCAACAATAAACCCTGCTAATGTTGCCAATACCTACAACGGTGGCATCACAAGGGTTCGTGTTATCAACGCTTCCAATGTATCTTTAATCGATAATACAACAGGTACATATAGTGGTGATGGGTCTAAAGTTTATTTAGATAAAACCTGTTCGCAATCTGCAATAATTACACCTGGGGCAACCTACACTATTCGTTTGAATAATACTTCTAGAGCGAGTCAAAAAGCGAAAGTTTATATTGACTATAATAACGATGGAATTTTCAACCCTGCAGCTTACCCTGCTGGAGAGTTAATAACATCCGGTGTAGCTCCTAATAATCCAAACCAAAGCTATGCATTCCCCTATGTTGCACCTACAACTGGAATCACATTCTGTACGCCATTAAGAATGCGTTGTATCATGGATACTTCTTCTAATATTGGCCCTTGCAGTCAGTTAGAAGTTGGTCAAGCAGAAGATTATGCGCTTACATTCAAACCAACAGATACGGGAGCATACATCAATACCACGCTCACAGCAGGTACCATGCCAGATTGTGCAAATACCCCACTTACCTTCACTACTACTAAAGGTTCTTCCTTAACTACCGTAACTTACAAATGGTACAAAAACAATGTAGTGATAGCAGGTGCTACTAGTAACGTGCTTACTACAGCTAATTTAAATAATTTAGATACCATTACTTGTAGAGTGTTTTTCACTAGTTTCTGCGGTGCGGATAGTTTAACATCAACGCCAATTACTATTTTACGACTCCCAACCAATGTTCCAAGTATCTCAATAGCTATTACGGCTGGCACCAATCCTTCGTGTGCGGGACAACCAATTACTTTTAAAGCAGCAACAACTAATGGTGGAACTGCACCGGTATATACATGGATGGTTAATGGAATTATTGTGGGCAGCAATGTAGATACCTTTTACTCAACTAGCTTATTGAATAATGATGCTGTCACTTGTACTTTATTATCAAACGCAAGTTGCGCAATTCCAGCAACGGCAACCTCTAGCCAAATCAAAATTTTATTTAGCCCAATTGTTCCTACCGTAACGCTAGCATTAACTAGCGGAACGAATCCTGCATGCGCGGTTAAGTCTGTCACCTTAAGTGCTAATCCATTATTTGGTGGAGCAACCCCACAATATGCTTGGTATCAAAATGGAATTTTGGTTAGTGGCGCAACTGGTTCAACTTTTTCAACGATTGTTAATACTGCACCTACAACCTTAAAATGCATTATGACATCAAATCATTTCTGCGCTATGAACGTAACCGCAAAAGATTCTATGTTATTCACCATTCGTCCGGCTGATCCGTCTAGTATTTCCATGTCATTAACGACAGGTAATAATCCTTCTTGTCAAGATTCATTATTGGAATTTACAGGTACATATGTGATGGGTGCTAACCCAATCTTATCTTGGTTAGTAAATGGTACAACAATTGCAACGGGTAATGCTATCTACAGCTCAACAAGCTTATTGAATAATGATGTAGTTAACTTTAGAGTTATTGCTACGGATGGTGGTTGCTATGCATCAGATACCTTAACAAGTGTTGGATTTTTAGTATTACGTACTAATTTACCAACCACACCATTTATATCTTTCATTGGTAATATTTTGTCTGCTAATATTCCAGGACCTTTACAATGGTACGGACCAAATGGATTAATCCCTGGTGCTACAGGTCAAACTTACAAACCAATGGTGCAAGGCTTATATTATGCCATAAACACCAATGGTGCTTGCCAATCTAAAAAATCAAACATACTAAGCGTTTCCCTTTTAGATATTGCAACCATTAACAAAGCTGCTTGGACGCTTTATCCAAATCCAAGTAACCAATTGGTAACCCTTACTTGGAACGAATCAACTTCAGCAAGCGTAGCAGTTACCAATTATATGGGACAAGAAATTATGCGTAAAAATGTTACAAATGCAACTGCAACTTCTTTTGATTTTGCAGCTTATGCAAACGGCAACTATTTTATTATTGTAACAGATGCAGAAGGAAATAGCCAGGCGCAACCCGTGACTATTATCAAATAATATAAAAATACAAAGCATAAAAAAAGGCATCGAAATCGATGCCTTTTTTTATGCTTCTAATTGCATTTTACGCAAAAAGTATTTACCTAAAATGTCAAATTCTAAATTTACATTTTGTCCAATTTGTAAGGTATTAAAATTTGTATGATCAAACGTATAAGGGATTATGGTAACGCTAAACGTTGAACGTTCTACATTAAATACGGTAAGGCTAACTCCATTGATGGCAATAGACCCCTTCTCAATAAGTAAGGCAGCAAATGCAGGGTCAAATTCAAAATCAAACAACCAACTTCCGTCTCTAAATGCTATGTTCGTACAATTTGCAATCGTATCAACATGTCCTTGAACAAAATGACCATCTAATCCATCGCCTATTTTTAATGCCCGTTCTAAATTAATAACATCCCCTACTCGCCATGCAGCGATTGTAGTTTTCTTAATCGTTTCTTCTACAGCTGTCACTTTAAAGACCATATCATTAATAGCCACTACAGTAAGACAAATGCCATTGTGAGCAATAGAATTATCTATCGAAAATGATTTAGTTAAGGGCGATGAAACCCATAAATGTATGGAAGTTCCATCGTGCTTAATATCCACAATACTTCCTAATTCTTTTATAATTCCTGTAAACATATTATTGTTTTATAGCACTCCCTTTATGAAAATAAATACCGGTAGCTGTTTTTAATTTCCAATTGATTTTTAAACGTAAGGTATCAGAAAGGTATTTGAAACAAGTACCATTTACAGTGTCTAGCACATTTGACAATAATTGACCTGGAATATTTTGTAATGAATCGAGGCTTCCATTTCCATTTTTTAAAACCGATACAAAAAGATAATCCACTGCAGTTGTAAATCCAAGTATGACAACTCTATCCATTTTTTGTTTGTAAATATGCAATAAAACTTGATTAGTATCTATCAGCACATTAGCAATTGAATATATTGAATCATGAAATAGATAGGTGCCTAGGTATAAATCTGCAGGATAGACACAAGTGCTATTGTCCGGGAGACCGGGAAAACCCCAATTATAGTTAACGGCAAAAGGGTCATTGCAATACTTTTGGGTCAAGCGGGGATCGCTTGGCGATTGGGTATCTGTCCATTTAGTACAGGCGATAAAGCTTGATAAACAAACGATTACAATAAAAAAAAGGACTCTAGACTTAATTGGCATACTTTAAATACTACCTACAAATGTATTATTTTATTTAAAAAAGTTTGGAATTACTTTTAAAATAATTATCTTTGCAGTCCTCAAATTAACCTAAAAAGGGGGTATACACTATGTTAATCATTGACACAAAAGACTGCGAAAACATTGACAAGGCATTAAAAAAATACAAAAAGAAGTATGAAAAATCTCGTACTTTATTACAATTACGCGACCGCCAATCGTATACTAAAAAATCTGTACGTCGTCGTACAGAGGTTTTAAAAGCGGTTTATCGCCAACAAATCCTTTCTGGTAAAATAGAAGATTAGTTTTAACAAAAAATACTTTTATCCGTTAGTGTAATATCCTATATTTACACTAACGGATATTTTTATGGGTACCTCCTACGTTAGTACATTCCTACAATACCTCAAATACGAGAAACGTTACTCGCCTCTCACTAGCCTTGCTTATGAAAAAAATCTCCGTGATTTCTTTGCGTATTTATTAACCACCTATGCTATTGAAGATATAAAGCAAATAAAACATCTTCACATACGATCTTGGTTAGCTAGCTTGAAAGAAGCAAAACAAACAGCTACAACCATCAACAGAAAGCAATCGGTTTTACGTTCCTTTTTTAAATATGCACAAACGCAGAATTGGATCTTAACGAATCCAATAAGCACCCTTAGATCCTTACGAACACCTGAGCGCATACCCAATTTTCTGAAAGACGAAGAAACCGAATTCTTATTTGAAGAACTTATTTTTGGAGAGGGATTCAAAGGGTTTACAGACCGTCTTATACTTGAACTACTATACCAAACCGGTATGCGTAGAGCAGAATTATTAGCATTAAAAGAACAACAAATAGAATGGAGTTTGCATCATGTAAGAGTAATTGGGAAAGGAAACAAAGAGCGGTTAATTCCAATTAGCAAACATTTAGAATCACAAATGCAAGCATATATCAACGAGAAAAAACGTCTTTTTGAAAATCCAAACACCTCTTTTTTTATTCTGGAGAATGGCCAAAATTTATATGCCGGCTATGTATATAGACTAGTAAAGAAACACTTAAGTGCCACTACTAGCTTAAAGAAAAAGAGCCCACATGTGATGCGACATACTTTTGCCACTCAATTACTTAATAATGGCGCTAATCTACAAGCCATAAAAGATTTATTGGGACACAGCAGCTTAGCATCTACACAGATATATACCCATAATCATATTTCAAAGCTTAAAGACATACATAAAAAAAATCACCCTAGAGGATAAGTTCTTTTTTCACCCTTAAATTTTAGATTATGACAACGCAAATTAGAAGCATTCATTTCGACGCAGATCAAAAATTACTAGAGCATGTCAATAAGAAAATTGAAAAAATGAAAACCTTTCATGATAACATTATCGAAGTAGAGGTTTTTCTTAAGTTAGACAATATTGCACATCATATTAAGGATAAAGTTGTAGAAATAAAGGCGCATATTCCCAAACACACGCTATTTATTAAAGAAGAATCAAAAACATTTGAAGAAAGTTGCGAAGCTGCTTTTGATGCAATGTTTCAGCAACTAAAAAAAGCAAAAGATAAAGCGCTATTATAAAAATTTTAATCCATGCTCATTTTTTTTAGCGAAGCGGTAATAGCTTCGCTAAAAAATATTATATTGCATAATCAAACCATTTATTATGAATTCACCTTTTAAGCCTTTTTTGCTCTTATTAGCATTTAGCTTGTTATTGCTTTCTTGCGATAAAAACATGAGTGCAGATTCGGCCTTGCCGCTGGTAAAAACACCGAGTGTCTTTATTGGATCACAAAATGCTGTATTATATGCATTAGACCCTCAAACAGGTGAAAAAAGATGGGAATTCAATGTGGGTGCTAATATACAAGGCAGCCCTTGCTTATATAATGATTGGGTATTTGTTGTGTCTGAAATGGGACAATTATTCAAATTGAATGCCTTTACAGGAGTAAAATTACATGTTTATAGTTTTACATCACAAATATTATCAACCCCAATGATTAAAGACGGCTTCCTATACATTGGAAGTGGCGATGGCAATCTATACTGTATTGATGTGCAGGCTGATGCAATAAAATGGACGTATCCAACGAGCGGCGCTGTTCACTCCTCTCCAACGGTTTACAACAATTTAGTTATTGTTGGTAGCTATGATGCCAAAGTACACGCTGTAGATAAAAATACGGGGGCTGGTGTTTGGACGTGTAGCACATCTGGGCCAGTTTATTCTTCTCCAACCGCAAAAGGCAATTTTGTTTATGTAGGTTGCGCAGATGGTCGATTATACGCTATTGATATCCTAAGCGGAACAAACATTTGGACGTATCAAACGGGAAGTGAAATTCAAAGTTCGCCTATTTGTTACAGTGGTAATGTTATTTTTGGCAGCAATGATCAAAAAATTCATTGTCTAGATTCTGCATCTGGTAAAAAACGATGGGCAGTGCAAACAACAGATAGAATTGTATCTTCTCCATATGCTTGCAATCAAGTTATTTATGTGGGTGCTTACGACTACAACCTGTATGCTTTGAGAATTATTGACGGTTCGGTAAAATGGAAATTTAAAACTAATGGGTTAATAAAATCTTCCCCTGTTATTTATCAAAACAAAGTGTACTTTGGCAGTTACGATAAATACCTATATGCATTAGATACCGCTAAGGGAGCGCTTATGTGGAAGCAAAATATTAATGGACTTATCGAATGCTCGCCAGTTGTTAATGGTCTTGATGGCGGCAACTATAATTCATCTATTAGTGGATCCTCTAAAGAATAATAAGATCTTTAAACATAAAAAAAGCGTCCAAATTGGACGCTTTTTTTATAGACACTTTTAAGAGTACACTTAAAATTAATTTGTTGCTTTAAATTTTTGCATTGCTGCTGTTAATTTAGGTAATACTTCAAGGGCATCTCCTACGATACCATAATCTGCTGCTTTGAAAAAAGGTGCTTCTGGATCTTTGTTGATAACCACAATTGTTTTAGAACTATTAACACCCGCTAAATGCTGAATAGCACCAGAAATTCCGATGGCAATATATAAGTTTGGTCTTATGGTACCACCCGTTTGCCCAACATGTTCATGATGTGGTCTCCAATGACTGTCTGCTACCGGTCTAGAGCACGCCGTAGCAGCACCCATTACTTTCGCTAAATCTTCTATCAAATGCCAATTTTCTGGTCCTTTCATACCTCTTCCTCCACTTACTACCAATTCCGCTTCTCCTAAAGGTATGGTACCTGTTACTTTTTCAACGGCATTCACTTTAGTTGCAAAATCAGCATCTTGGATAGCCACCTGCATTACTTGAATAGCTGCTTGTCCTTCTCCTTTTACAACACTAAACGTATTGGGAACCAATGTAATTACTTTGAATGCTGATGTAATTGCAATAGTAGTAAATGCTTTGCCTGAAAACACACTTTTCTGAAGCTCAAATCCATTATCATAGGTAGGATACGCCACCGCACCTGCTACCATTCCTGCTTGCATCACTGCGGCCACTCTTGGCGCTACAGCTTTACCGCAAACATCATGTGGAGCAATAAGCATTGTTGCATTATGTTGCGTAGCTATTTGTTGTATTGCCTTAGCAAGTGCCTTAGCAGAAAACGAATCAAATCTAGCATCATTCACATGCCATACTTCTTGAGCACCATAAGCACCCAATGCTTGCATAGCATCTTCTTGTGCACTACCTAATACAAGTGCTACAACTTTATCCTTATTTTTTTGGGCAATAGTTGCCGCATATTGAAGCACTTCAAATGTTTTCTTTTTGAAACTTCCATTTATCTGTTCTGCTAATACTAAAATCATGCTAGTGTCTTTTAAAAATTAAATAACTTTTGCTTCTGAATGTAATAATTGAACTAATTGATCCATATTGTCTGCATCAATCATTTTCACACCGGTTTTAGCAGCTGGCATCGCATACGAAACAATATTGCTTTGTGCTTGAGCACCGTTACCTGCTAATACGGTTAATGGCTTGGTACGTGCAGCCATAATACCTCTCATATTAGGAATGCGTTGCTCCGCCATACCTTTTTGGCAAGAAACTACTAATGGTAAATTACAAACTACATGCTCTTCACCACCTTCAATTTCTCTAACTAAGGAAGCGGTAGCACCATCTATATCCAACTTTGTTGCAAATCCAATATATTCGGTATCCAATAAAGCAGCTAACATGGCACCAACGACGCCATTATTGTAATCAATCGATTCTTTACCACACAATACTAAATCAAATGATTGTGCAGCAGCATAAGCTGCGATTTCTTGCGCAATTACAAGCGGATCATTGCTGTCAACATCAATACGAATTGCTTCATCGCCTCCCAATGCAAGGGCTTTGCGAATAACCGGCTCTACATCTGCTTTCCCAACTGTAATTAAATGAACCGCACTAGCTTTTCCTGTTTCTTTTAATTCCAAGGCTCTCACCAATGCATACCATTCATCGTACGGATTGATAATCATCGTCAATCCATCAGATGCAAACTGAGTATCATTATTAGTAAAAGCAATTTTGGAGGTCGTATCTGGCACTTGCGCTATACAAACTAAAATTTTCATGGATTATTGATTTTTCTTTTGAAATGCAAAAATAATACAAATTTATTACCCTTGTTAATTACTAGCTTTAATTAAATATAATACTACGGGGAAATGATCACTATAGCCATCAATCCAATTATTGCCATCAAATGAACGATGCGGATACCCTTTGTATTGACCTGTTTTGGTAATTAAAAAATTACGGTTAAAGACTTCTGCTTTATAATATCTCCAATGAGCATCATCATTCTTAAGAAAGGTTCCTGTAAGCATCACTTGGTCAAATAAACCCCACGCATCTTGATAAGCCAAAGTACCTAATCCTTTATTGTAAAATTTTATCCAAGGATTATAAATTTCATTATAAGCTGTTTGGGATTTTTCTTCTTTTGCACCCAATACGTTTTTAATACTTGGACTAGTTGGATCATCATTTAAGTCACCCATAATGATTGCTTTAGTATTGGGATTGACAGCCATTAAAGAATCAATTACATGTTTGCTCACCTTGGCAGCAATAGCCCTTAATGGCGCAGATGCTGCTTCTCCACCCCTGCGTGATGGCCAGTGATTGACAAATACATGTACCGTATCCCCCAATAAATTGCCGCAAACATGAAGTACATCCCTTGTTTTGCCACCCTTCTCCCCTGATTTTGCAATATCTACGGTAAGTGATTC
This sequence comes from Bacteroidota bacterium, assembly GCA_024640225.1. GTDB lineage: Bacteria > Bacteroidota > Bacteroidia > Chitinophagales > Chitinophagaceae > CAIWHF01. The sequence continues at coordinate 73,371 of JAHEFK010000013.1, forward strand.
CGCATAAATCACTTTAAAATACTTAGGGTTATACAATAATCCACAATCAATACTTCTAATATCTGGACCATCAAACCATACATGCTTGTAATTTCTATTAGCAATTTCTGGCTGCTTTACTAAATCTTCTAAAACAAGATCATTTTCAATCTCTGCAGTACCTAATAGGGCTGGACCGTCGGGTGTCAACTCCGTACCCAATTGACTAATAACGGTGGCAAGATTGTGTAATTTCCTATGATAAATTTCACTTGTATAGTGATAAGGGCCATTGGGAAGAAAATCTTCGTCCATTTTTTTAGGATCATTGATCGTATCAAAACAGTTTTCGAAATTGTAAAAAGAGATAGCAGCTACTTGATAATTTTTTTGTTGCGCCCACAAACTGGAACCAATTATAAAGCAACTAAGTGTTATTAAAATATATTTCATATTACAAATTTGGCATTTTTTATTCAATCACTTCTAATAATCAGGAATTAATAGCCTATAGTTATCCACAAATCATGTTATCAAAGCATTATTTTATTGTATTGTGCATAAATTAACTAACTAAAATAGATTATATTTACATTCCGATTATATATTCCTAATTTGCCTTTATAAACCTAGTAAAAAAAATAAAATGAGTTATAAAAAGACGTTAGTCTGCCTTATCCTATTTTCGACTATTATTTTGCATGCCTGGGCACAAAATAAGGCTATGGTGAAAGGTATTGTTATTAATCAACAAAGCCAATTGCCCGTTAGTGACGCACAAATTGCCTTGTTGGAAAATAAATTAATAACGTCATCAGATGCAAATGGTGGATTTAATTTTAACAATGTTAGATTTGGCAAACAAACCTTAAAAATCTCAGGTAATAATATTGTAACCTTTCAAGTAGATATAGACATCAACAAAGCAATTGTTGACTTGGGGACGATAACTATAAAAATAAATGAATCTATTGCTTCTGGAGCGCAATTAAACATACCTGTTATCTCTTTAGACGATAACACGCTTAGCACGGATGATGATGGCACTAAAACACAACAAGTTTCTGGTTTACTTAGCGCTTCCAAAGATCCTTTCATTAACGCAGCTGCTTATACCTTTGGCACCTATCGTTTTCAAATGCGCGGTTATGATCGCAACCAACAGACCGTTTTGATTAATGGAGCACCCATGAATGATGTAGAAACTGGAGATGCCTATTGGGGACAATGGGGAGGTTTAAATGACGTATTCCGTTCAAGAAACAATACTTATGGTCTTCAAAATTCAGATTATACCTTTGGTGGATTAAATGGCAGCACCATATTTGACGCCTCAGCAGCTAACCAACGCAAACAAACAAAAGTAGCATATTCATTAACCAATAGAAGTTATAGAAACCGATTAATGTTTACCCAAAGTTCTGGATTAATGGCCAATGGTTTTGCCTATTCCATTTCCTTGTCTAAACGATGGGCACAAGAAGGCTACGTAGCAGGCACTTTTTATGATGCCTATTCGTATTATTTAGGAATAAGTAAAAAACTTAAAAAGAGCACTTTTAACTTCATTAGTTTTGGCGCACCTACTCGCAGAGGTAAAGCAGCACCAGCAGTACAGGAAGCCTATGATTTAGCCGGCACCAATTTCTACAACCCAAATTGGGGCTATCAAAATGGCGAAAAAAGAAATGCAAAAGTAGCTAACAGTTTCCAACCCGCTTTCATTGCCAATTGGGACTTTAACCCTAATAGCACCTTCCATTTATCTACGACTTTATCGTATCAATTTGGTAAAAATGAAAATAGCACTTTAGATTGGTATAATGGACAAGATCCACGTCCGGATTATTATAGAAAATTACCAAGTTACTACGCAACAGAAAATCCAGCATTGGCTTCAGAAATTACTGCTGCTATTCAAAGCAATCCAAATTTATTACAATTAGACTGGGATCGTTTCTACCAAGCTAATAGAATGAACAGAGAGACTATTTTAAATGCGAATGGCATTGTGGGCAACTCGGTTATTGGCAATAGATCAATTTATGTGTTAAGTAATGATGTGGATGCTATCCAAAAAACAGCCTTTAACACTACCCTTCACAAAGAAGTAGACGAGCGTGTCAATTTATACGGAGGGTTTTCATACATATCTCAAAAAACAGAAAGCTATCGTGCATTAGCTGATTTGTTAGGTGGTGATTTCTATGTGAACTACAATCAATTTGCTGCGCGCACCTATGCTGGCAATCCAAACTATATTCAAAATGATTTAAACAACCCAAATAAAATTTTACAAGTTGGCGATCGCTATAATTACAACTATATCAATCGCTTTTCAAGAAGTCAATTATGGGGCCAAGCTACCTTTACTTACAGCAAATTTGATGCCTACATAGCAGCAAATATTGGCAATCAATCTTTCACAAGAGAAGGTTTGTTCAAAAATGGTTTATATGAAAACAACTCTTTTGGATTAAGCAATAAGTATGCCTTTACTACGTTTGGGTTAAAAGGTGGATTTACTTATAAAGTTGATGGTCGTAATTATTTCTTTGCGAATGCAATGATTGGTGCTGACGCGCCAACAGTTGACAATACATTTATATCACCTCGCACCAGAAACAGTGCCATTTTAGATCCAACTACGCAAAACATGTCATCTGCTGAGTTGGGTTATTTAAAGCGCGCTCCTAAATTAAATATTAGAGCGGTTGGGTATGTAAGCGATATCAAAGACGCAACAGAAATAAAAAGGTTTTATAACGACGATCCTAACTTTCAAACCTTTGTTAACTATGCATTACAACATGTTAACATGCGCTTTATTGGAACAGAGCTAGCAGTAAATGCAGTGATCAACCCATCGCTTTCAATAACAGCTGCTGCTGCAATTGGTCAAGCTTTTTATACCAACAGACCAACCGTTAGCGTAACACGTGATAATGACACCAATCAAATCCCAGTGAGCCGACAAGTTTATTTAGAGAATTACTACCTCGCTTCTGGGCCGCAAACAGCCACCACGCTTGGATTTAATTATAAAAGTAAATCTTACTGGTTTGCCAACGTCAACTTCAATTATTTTGCAAGAAATTATATTGATGTAAATCCTGATAGAAGAACAGCACAAGCGATTGACTTGTTAACTCCAGGTTCTGAGAAATGGAACAATGTCTTAAATCAAGAAGTAGCACCAACATTTTTTACAACTGATTTATCTATTGGAAAATCATTCTTAGTAAATAAACTGCTTAGAAATGCGCCTCGTAGCACTATGCTCTACTTCAATTTGGGTATTAGCAACTTATTTAACAATACCGATATTATCAATGGAGGTTTTGAACAATTGCGCTATGATTTTTCCGGTGGTAATGAAAACAAATTTCCACGAAAATATTTCTATGGCTTAGGTCGTAATTACTTCATCAATATCAGTTTAAAATTCTAACAAATACAATTCACCTATATGAAAATAACCGTTCGCATTTTAGCCCTTTGTTTAGCTGTACTGAGTTTCAGCGCCTGTGTTAAAAAAGATTTTGACGCACCACCTGACCAAAGTAGCATAGACCCAAAACTACCTTGCAATAAAACGATTGCTCAAATCAAATCCTTGTATAATAGCGCAAGCGCTGTTCGTATAGATAGTGACTATACCATTTATGGAATTGTTACCGCAGATGATAAATCAGGTAATTTTTATAAACAAATCGTTATTCAAGATAGTACAGCAGGGTTAGCGGTATTGATTGATAACAATAGTTTGTTTAATGAATACCCTGTTGGCAGAAAAGTCTATATTAAACTGAAAGGTTTGTATATGAGTAAATATGCCGCTACACCACAATTAGGTTATTTGCCAGATGCTACAGGAGCGATTAGTAATATTCCAGGATCTTTAGTGGGTAATTTTATTGTCAAAGCTAATTACCCTAATACGGTAGTTCCTGAAACAGTAACGTTAACGCAGTTAACCAATACGGCTACTTTTAGTTATTACGTAAACCGATTAGTAACTATTGACAATGCTGAATTTACAGCTTCTGACATGAATAAGCCTTATGCTGACCCTGCATCGATAGCAAGCGGTACCAGTAGAAATGTGGAAGAATGTAGCTCTACAAAGACCATTCAATTGCGCTCCAGTGGATATGCAAATTTCCAACCTTTGCTAACACCTACTGGGAAAGGTAAAATAACAGGTATCTTCACATTATATAACAGTACGCCACAATTAGTCATTCGAGATACCAATGATGTAAAATTTGCAGGCTTACGTTGCAACGGAAGTACCGGCATCATTCCTATCGTAAGCATTGATAGCATTCGCAAATTAGGTATTGGCATTAAAATAGGAGAATACAAAATAAAAGGTATTGTCATTTCAAGTGCTGATAGTGGTAATTTATCTAAAGGCAATTTGGTGATTCAAGATGGCAACAAAGGGATTACCGTTTATTTAGGCTCTACTACAGTAGTACCCTATAAGCCAGGTGATTCTGTTATTGTAGATATCACAGGTGATTCCTTAATTAATTACAAAGGCACTACAGAATTGAAAGGCGCAACGCTAAGTTCCGTTACTAAAGTAGGCACCGGTACCATTGTACCTAAAGTACTAACGATTGCGCAATTAAATGCTAATTTTGCTAATTACGAGGCTACCTTAGTGCAAGTGCTTAATGCTAGCGTTACCGGTGGTGGCACTTATAGTGGTAGCAAAACACTTACAGACGCGTCTGGCACAATGACCTTATACACAGCTACTACAGCAAGCTTTGCTTCACAAAATGTACCCACTACTGCTAAATCATTTACTGGAATAGCTTCTTATTTCAACACAACTACGCAATTACAAATTAGATATCCATCTTTAGACGTTCAATAACTAAATTAACCAATTCTAAAATAACCAATTATGAAAAAACTACTGTTCTCCCTCTCCATTTTATTGGCGGTAACCACCAATGCACAAACTGTTTCACTAACCGGAAACAACCCAACTTATACACAAGATTTTAGTACACTCGATACAGTCTCTACTGTTGCAAGTGCTAATTTACCAAACGGTTGGGCTATTTTTGAATATGGCACAAGCACAACTACTGTAGACAACAAATACAAAGGTGGCAGTGGCAACTCTAATGCAGGCGAAACGTATAGCTTAGGCACTAGTGGATCTACAGAAAGAGCATTAGGTTCCTTAGCATCAGGATCAAATATTCCTTCTTACGGCGTTACCTTTACCAACAATACTAATAAAACAATTACCAGCATCACCATCAACTACAAAGGTGAACAATGGAGAGCAGGTCAAGTCGGAAGAACAAATGTAGACAGTCTTAGATTTCTTTACAGCACTTCTGCAACTGGCTTGAATGACACCTTAGGTTCTTGGACAGAGGATATTAATTTAATGTTCAACACTCCAAATATGACAGCCACTACAGCTGCTGGTATCGATGGAAACGCAACTGGAAACTTCACTAATAAAACAGGAACATTAACAGTGTCAATACCTGCAGGTGGATATATTATCCTTAAATGGTTGGATAAAAACATTGGCGGATCCGATGATGCTTTGTCTATCGATGATATCAATATTAGCTTTACAACAAGCGGTACTGTAGCATACAATCCTATTTTGATGAGTACGACTCCAACAAATAATGCAACAGGTGTTGCTGTTAATTCAAACTTAACAATGACTTTTGACAGAACCGTTTCAAAAGGCACCGGTAATATCTATATAAAAAACACAACAGATGGCACAAGCCTTACAAAAGCAGTTTCTTCTTCTGATGTAGTAGTAAATGGCAAAACAGTTACCATCTCCAATTTAGGCTTATTAGCAAGTAAAAACTATGCTATACAGTTAGATTCTACAGCGTTTGATACTGCAGGATATAAATATGCAGGCATTTACAATTTAACTACTTGGAAATTTTCTACTGAATTATTAAGCGTTAGCTCTTTATCAAACAACACTAATGCATTGTCATTCATTAAAAATGCATCACAAGATCTTGTTTCATTTGTATATAATTGCACACAAAACGAAAAAGCAGCATTACATATCATTGACATGACCGGTAAAATAATTACTTCTGAATTTAGAAATTTCAATATTGGCAACAATATCATTCAATTTCAAAATTTAAATTTAACACCTGGAATATATATTCTAAATGTTAGAAACAATGAAACAAAAAGCCAAAGCATTTGCAAATTCATTATTGATTAATCCATCTTAATGAAATAAAAAAGCCCACTTCTTAGAAGTGGGCTTTTTTATTTTTATTTTTTGTGATTAAGCACTAAGCACTTTAATCATTTGCAACATGTCATTATTAATTTTACTATTTTCTTTAACCGCTTGAGCAAAAGGTGTAAATACAATCTCATCATTAATTATACCCACCATTACTTGAGAAGTACCCTTCAACAAAGCTTCAATAGCTGCATATCCCAAACGACTACTTAATACCCTATCGGCGCAAGAAGGCGCGCCGCCTCTTTGTATATGACCTAATACCGTTGCTCTTACATCTAATTCAGGAAAACGCTCTTTGATAGTATGCAATAGCGCACTGCTTCCTCCAAACTCATCACCTTCTGCTACTACAATAATACGCACTGTTTTTTTACGTCTATTATCTCTATCAATATTTTGAAGGATTGCCTCAATATCTGTTTTTGTTTCTGGAATTAAAATCTCTTCAGCACCACAAGCAATACCGCTGTGCAATGCAATATATCCAGCATCTCTTCCCATTACTTCAACAATAAATAGTCGATCATGCGCTTCTGCGGTATCTCTAATTTTATCAATCGCTTCTACAGCCGTATTTACAGCAGTATCAAAACCGATAGTAAAATCTGTTCCCGCTAAATCTTTATCTATGGTACCCGGTAAGCCAATAGCTGGTATCGTAAACTCATTAAAAAAGGTAGCTGCTCCACTAAACGTACCATCTCCACCTATCAATGCTAAAGCATCAATTCCATGTTGTTGTAATTGCGCAAAGGCTTTCTTTCGTCCTTCTGGAGTTCTAAATTCTTTACTTCGAGCTGTTTTTAAAATAGTACCCCCACGTTGCATAATATTAGCAACATCAGTTGTATTCATTTGAAATATATCTCCTTCTATCAAACCCTGATAACCTCTACGAACTCCATAAACGGCAACGCCATGATATAATGCTGTTCTAGCAAGTGCTCTAACTGCAGCATTCATACCGGGAGCATCTCCACCAGAAGTTAAAATGGCTATTTTTTTGATTTCTTTTCCCATAAGTACATTGAATTACCGTTAAAATTAAGCAACTAAAAAGATAATTGCTAAAAAATGAAAAAGGAATTTTAGATTTGTTTATTCAATTAGTAAAAATGCATAAAATATATTGCTTACTTCTCATTTTATCTGGCTTTTGGGGCAAATACAGTTATGCTCAGCAGTCGCAACAAGATGAAGATCAATTGTTATTGCAAGCACGAGAAGCATTTCAATTTAAACAATATGCAGCAAGCGAAAAAATACTACAACTAGCAATAAAAAAATACCCCAAAAACATACCATTACGAATAGAACTAGCCCAAGAATACCGGGCCCAAAACAATCTTAGCGCCTCTTCGGAAATACTACAAAAAACACTAAAGGATCAACTAGAAAATAAGGATGTATTTTTATTACTTACCGATAATTATTACCGAATAGGCGCCTATAAAAAAGGATTGAAAACGATCAATAAAGGTCTTGCTATTTATTATAATTACGGAGTTTTTTATGAAAAGAAAGGCACTCTATTAGAAGTACTTCGTAAAACAAATAAAGCAAAAGAAGCCTACGAATTGGGTATCCATAGGGATACAAATTATATTGAAAATTATTTACAGTTATCCAGATTAGAGGTGGTCGGAGACAGGCCAGAAAAGGCTTGCATTTTAGCTGAGATCTATATTTTAAAAAATCCAACTTCAAAAAATATAATTGAAGCAAAAAAAATACTTAGAGCAGCCTATAGAAATTTCTATTTAGATTGTAAAGAGCACCCCTATAAAGCAAGCAACGATTCTTGCTTATCCTTGTTTGCAAGTCTATTTAAAGATAACGCCAATAATCTTGATAATGGAATAGATGCCCTTTCCTTATGCAAATTGCGTTCAAAAATGGCTATGCAAGCAGAGAAAACAGGTGCACCCCCCTATCCATTAAACAATATTTGGAATACATTGATGAGAGGTGGTTTTTTTGAAGCTTATCATTATTGGCTTTTTACCGCAATTGAAGATCCCAATAGTTATGCAGCATGGATGCGCTATCATAAAGGAGCAGAAAAAGAATTGCTTGATAAGTTAGCTACACTTTGGGAAGATTAAATACGTATTTTACAATAGTTAAAATACTATTAAACCTTCAAAATAGGCGATAAATAACCTATTTTTGTTGACATTATAAAATTTAATCCACGCACGATGGCGTCCTATAAAAAAATACTTTTCACTGTTATTGCTTTTATCTCTTTGAGTGTTAAAAGCAACGGACAAGAGACCCTTGATAAAATCATAGCGGTAATTGGTAAAAACAGAATTATACTTCAATCCGACATGGAATTGCAACTCCTACAAATGAAGGAACAAAAAGTAATGGTTACGGATTCTATCAAATGTTCCATTTTACAACAAATGATCTTGCAAAAAATGTTTGCAGAGCAAGCAGATAGAGATAGCCTTATTGTTAGCGACGATGAAGTAGAGAACAAATTAGAAAATCGAATACGTTATTTCGTAAATATGTATGGTTCTAAGGAGAAATTAGAAGAGGCTTTAGGGAAAACGACATACCAATTGAAAGATGAAAATAGAGATCTCATCAAAGAACAAATGATGGCAGAGCGAATGCAAAGTAAGGTAATGGGAAACATCTCCGTTACACCATCAGAAGTAAGAGCCTTTTTTAATCAAATACCAAAAGATAGCCTTCCATTCTTTCCAGCGACTGTAGAGTTAGGTCAAATTATTATAGCGCCATATACCAGCAAAGAATTAGACCAGTATGCAAAAGAAAAATTAACGGGTATTAGAAATCAAATTGTAAATGAAGGTAAATCATTTGAAACACTAGCTGGCATTTATAGTGATGATCCTGGAAGTAGAGATAATGGAGGCGAACTTACTATAAACAGAACTGAATTTGACCCTGCATTTGTTACCGCAGCATATAAATTAAAAGAGGGAGAGATATCCCCTTTAGTAAAATCTAATTTTGGTTATCATATCATTCAAATGATTAAACGCCAAGGCGAATTAGCCAAAGTGCGCCATATATTAGTTAAAATAGATCACTCTTCTGGTGATTACAAAAAATCAATCTCTAAACTAGATAGTGTAAGATCCGAATTAATTAGTGGTAAAATAAAATTTGAAGAAGCTGTTGGAAAATATTCAACTGACGAAAGTTCTAAACAAACAGGCGGCATGCTCACCAATCAAAGAGATAATAGCATACAACTAGAGATTGCTCAACTCGATCCTAGTATAGCGCTAATTGTTGATAGCCTTAGTATTGGCTCTTTTTCTCAGCCGCACAACTTTACGACACCGATGGGTGAAGTATCTTGTCGTATTGTATATTTGAAAAACAGATCTCAACCTCATAAGGCTAATTTGAAAGATGATTATAGTAAAATCCAACAAGTAGCTTTAGAGCAAAAAAAAGGCAAAAAGCTTTCACAATGGATGAACGAAAAAATGAGCGACTTCTATTTAAAAGTAAGTGATGATTATGCGAACTGTGAGGAAATAAAGAAAATTAAACAATAAATAAAAAAAGTCGGACAATGTCCGACTTTTTTTATTTATTAACTCAATAAGAATAATAGATCATCTTTTGTTAAGCGCTTAATTATTGCACCATCATCCGCTACTAAATCATTTGCAAGCGCTCTTTTTCGTTCTTGCAACTGTATCATTTTCTCTTCAATAGTATTTCTACAGATTAATCGATACGCAAAAATATTTTTTGTTTGTCCAATACGGTGCGTTCTATCTATAGCTTGTTGTTCAACTGCAGGATTCCACCAAGGATCTACTATATAGACATAATCAGCAGCGGTAAGATTAAGACCGGTATTACCTGCTTTTAAAGAGATTAAAAACACCCTACAATCTTCTTGTTCTTGAAAGAGATTAATAGCTTTCTGACGTTCGGTAGACGTGCTACTACCATCAAAATAAGCATACGGTATATTAGCCTTCTCTAATTCTTTTTTAATCAAGCTAAGCATTCCAATAAACTGAGAAAACACCAATGCTTTGTGATTGCCAACATTTTCAGATAATTCTCTTACCAATTCTTCTACTTTAATAGAGGTATTATCGAATGCTACATCTTCATTAAGTATCGCTGGAGAATCACATATTTGTCGCAACTTGGTGAGCCCTTGTAAAATATGCATTTGAGAACGTTCAATACCGCGTTCTTCAATAACTTCTAGCAATTCTTCTTTATACGTATTGCGATACGACTCATAAATCTTACGTTGATCTTTACCCATTTCACACCATAAGATGGTTTCTGTTTTATCTGGTAAATCTTTAGCTACTTGCTCTTTCGTTCTTCTCAATAAGAAAGGATATATCAATTTTCTTAATTGCATTTTTGCTTCTTCTTCTTGAAACTTGTCAATAGGTGTTGCAAATTCATTTAAGAAAAACTCTCTACTACCCAACATACCTGGGTTAAGGAAATTCATCTGAGAATATAAATCAAAGGTGTTGTTTTGCACTGGCGTACCACTTAATGCCAATCTATTTTTAGCATTTAACAATAAAGATGCCTTTGCAATCTGCGATTGAGGATTTTTAATGGCTTGAGATTCATCTAAGATGATATAATCAAACTCAATTTCTTTAAGATGAAGAATATCGCTACGCATGGTACCATAGGTAGTTATAATTATATCTACATCTTTTAATTTCTCAATATTAAAATTTCGTTTAGATCCGTGATGTATGAACAAACTCAAATTAGGCGTAAACTTATTGATTTCATTTTCCCAATTATACATCAAGGTAGTAGGACAAACAACTAAATACTTGGAACTTGCGTTTGTATTTTTATAATGCTGTAAAAAACTGAGGGTTTGTACGGTTTTACCCAAACCCATATCATCGGCTAATATACCACCCCATCCTGCTTCATTTAAAAATAGCAACCATTGAAAACCTGATAACTGATAGGGTCTTAAAGATGCTTCTAATTGTTTAGGCGCTTGGAAAGTATTAAAATCTTGTGTAAGGATTGATTGTAATTTTTGCTTCTTAAGTTCTAATTCTTTAAGAATTGCTACATCATCAATATCTTCTAATAATTCATCTAAAACACTAAAGTAAATTTTCTTAACTCTAATTTTATTTCCTTTAGCCTCACCCATTTTAACGAGTAATGCATATTTTTTCAACCACTCTTCCGGTAGCATACCAATGCTTCCATCATTCAATTTCACATAATTCATTTTCTTCGCCAATGCTTTTTTTACATCAGCTATAGAAGCAACCTGATCTCCAAATACAACTTCTATTTGAGCATCAAACCAATCAATACCACTATTTATTTGTACTCTGGTATCCGGACTGTTTTTGTTGATACGTAGATTTTTCAATTTATCAAAGCCTAACAACTCAATATCTTTATCGCGCATTTTCTCCGCAAATTTCAAGAACCAGCTATTTGTTAAAACCGCTTGCGAACTTAAATAGAAATAATGTTGCTTAGCATGCTCTTGAATATCTTTATGTGCAGCACGAACTAATTCTACAGTATTAGATTCTACCTCTTCTTGTTTTTTAACAATCGTAACAATACCATCTATAGCATGAATGATATCTCCTTTATGCCCCCATTCTACAACTGTTCCATTATAATCAAACACCGGTTTGAAATGTAAAGATTGCTCTTTTTCAATCAATAATATTTTACTAGTTGGTTTTACATCTGTAGAGATCGCAACCAATTTTTTATCAAAGTCAACAGGTATAATGCCGCTCCAAGGAATTAATTGCGTTGCTAAAAAGTTATTCCAATGCTCAGCACTTATTTTAGTAACTGAATTAAAAGCCAATGTCTCTAAAATACGAATTGTTTGTTCATCAATCATGGAAAACAAACGACCTTGATAGGTAAACAACGCATTATTTACAAAATTGATTGCCGTTGCTGGTATCTCTTCCAAACCAATGTCAACATACAAAGAAACATGATACTCTTTCTTTACTTTGGCTACTTTTAATCTCGGTTTAATCAACTGTGGATCAAACAATACTTCTGATAGATTTTTCTTACTCAGCGATTTTCCCGTAGGTAAAATGTAGCATCTTGGTTGTGAAGCAAATCGTTCTAATAACTTATGATACTTAGGTAATAAATATTCCCAAACTAAGGTCTTGATTTCATCATTTGGCTGATCTTTTAAAACTGTTCTATAATCATCATCCATGAAATCGCCAAAGGGTATATTCTTTTTGATATACTTCAGTAATTCATCTGGTAATAACTTTCTTAATGCTGGAATTAATTCTCTATCATGCTCATGATAACCCGCAGCATTAATATACTGAATTAATGGCATGCGCTCAATCTCACTAACGAAGGCTGTTAAAGATTCATTACAAACACCAGCAATCAACTCCCAAGATACTCCAGGAAACCAATCTACATTTGGATCTATAACAATAGCTAATCGCTTTTCTTCTACCTCTTGTTTTACTTTATCTTCTTTAGGTGCAATTTGGTTTTGAATAGCACTTACCGCTAAATTACTTTTACTTACACTATTAGTTTGTACAACAATCTTTTGAATACTGGTATCCAAAACACGTAAAAATATTTTACCATCTTGGTGCACGAATTCAAACTTACCCGTCAGATCATCCTTTAAGCTATAACCATATTGTTTCAAAAGCAAGTTCTTTTGCGAATCCCAATTTCGCATACTTGCAAAGTATTGGGTGCCATGTGTAAATAACACTTGCATAAACAAGGCTGCTTTATGCAAACACAACGGATGATCTACTTCTTCACAAGGACAACTGGTATCAAAAAATCGTTCTTCATTTTGCTTCAACACCACCGGGAAAACTTGTCCATCAACTTGAACATTTGCCGCTAAAGTATCACCCTCTTTTATATTGATGTCGCATTGTTTTTTATGAGCAATTTCCTCTGCAGCTTTCATGATGTGCTCAGATGTAAACAGACGCATCATTTGCTTTGTTACCTGACGCATGCGCACCACCGAATGCGCTTGATTGAACTTTGTTTGTGAACTTTCAAAAAAACCACTCAACATAAGATCATTCATTTGAAATAATGCAGCCACTTCATGCCTGCATATTTCACCCATATTATAGGGGCATTGACAACGAACTTTTAATTCATCAGGATGGTTGTATCGGGAAATCGTTACGGTGTAAAAGTTTTGATACATGTCGTTTTTTACGCGAAAACGAACCTGTTCGATAATAGCATCAACATCTAACAAGGTTACTCCTTGTGTAAAAAATATTTTTTTTCCTCTTTTTACAACTTCTTCAGTTCCAAAGTTGTAAACGTGTTTTAATAATGGTGGTAATGACATGTAGATGGAGCTAATTCGAAAAATGCAAGATGTAAAGGTACGGTATTTTTTTCTTATTTTATCTTGTAATATTTCAACAGAAACGAAGCGCTACTGCAACTTAAGAATGCTTTATTCTTGGATCTAATTGCGCATACAACAGCTCTGTAAGCATACTAATGACGATGAAAATAAACGCTGTTAATAAAACGGCGCCCATCACTACCGGAAAATCGAAATTATTTAGTGCATCAACGGTGATCTTACCAATACCCTTCCAGGCAAAAATATATTCGATAAAGAATGAACCGGCTAATAATTCTGCGAGCCAACCACTGACAGCTGTTAAAACAGGGTTGAGGGCATTTCGTAGTGCATGACGCATAACCACCTTATAGGTGCTAAGTCCTTTAGCAAAGGCTGTTCTGATATAGTCTTGGCTCCATACTTCCAACATTGCATTGCGGGTTAGCTGCGTTATAACTGCAAGCGGCCTAATGCCCAAAGCCATAGCGGGTAAAATTAAATTCTTTAGCTGCACTTGGGGCATTCCAGTAATGGGATCATAAATGAGGAGGCTACCCATCATTTCCAAGCCTGTAATCGCATGCCAAACGTAGCCAAATAAATATGCTACAAGCAATGCTACAAAAAAAGAAGGCATAGAAATTCCAAATACACTAAACATGACGATACTTTTATCTACCCAAGTCTGCACACGTAAAGCAGCCCAAATGCCTAATGCTATACCTGTTATACATGCAAATAACATAGCAGCAATAGCCAGCACTAAAGTTCCAGGAAGGGCATTTATTAGCATATCACTGACTTTCTTTTTAGTGATATAAGAGCGTCCTAGATATGGAAATTTTAACACCCAAACACTATTGCTAGTTGAATAAATTGGATAATATTCAAAATTACCGGCATTTGCTTCTAATATGCTGATATGTGAAATTGGAGATAAATCATTTAAATACAAACCATATCGTTTCCAAACTGGGACATCTAAATGAAGTGCTTTTTTAGCCTGCTCTAATGATGCAGCATTAGTTCTTTGTCCAACTAACAGCTTTGATGGATCGCTAGACAGCGCATTAAACAATACAAAAACAATGCTCACTACCCCGAAAAGGGTAATCAATTGATAGGCTATTTTCTTAAGTATAAAAAACAACTCAACTTAATTAGATATCGATGATATTGTAATCGTATTATCTTTAATGGTACAAGCAGATGGCAAATCGGCATAGCCCCATTTCCCAATAATTGTTCCCTTTTGTAATACCATTAAACCTGGATTGCTGCGCATAGCCGTTTTACTTTCCGTGCCATCAAATTGCATCATTTGGATAGCTTCTAAACCCCATTTCTTTTGGAAAGCTAGGGTAGCTTCTTTGCTTCCGGAACTAAAAATATAACAAGCAGCACCTTGCTGTGTCGCACTTTTTAATAAACCAGCTACTTCTTTCATCTTATCTTCATGTGCGGCAGTAGGGTCTTTTACAAATAATATTAGAGTAGGTGCAACTTCTTGTAAAATGGCTGTAGTATAATCATTCCCATCTGCATCATTTACGGCAAACCCTTTAATCTCTGGCTCCGCATTTCCTTTTTTAACTAATTGGGTTTTGCTATCTACAAATTTCCAAGTAGTATCTTGCCAAGGGTAATTTTGCATGGTGAAGGTTTGCTGTTTACCATTTTTCTCATATATCATCACCGTTTCAAACTGATCAGGAATAGCCCCTGGAGGCACTTTCATTTTCTCTTCAATATTATTACCCACTTTATACGCCAAACAATCTTTAAAAGGTAAATGTTTTAAAACATAAAATTGAACACCAAACGAAGCCACACTAACTACTACCAATAAAAAAATACTCCATTGTTTACTAAATAAGGAAGTCACTTTCTTTCTATATACAAACAATATTATAATGAAAATAAATAGTGCCACATCTTTTACAAACGTCTCTGTATTGCTTATTTTGATACAATCACCAAAGCAACCGCATTCTTTGATATTGCCTGTAAATAAAGCATATGCCGTAAGAAATGTAAACAGCGCAATTAATAATAACAATAAGAAAGAAAACAATTCATAAGCATAACCAAGTATCACGGCCACACCTGCAATAATTTCAAAGGCTATCATGCAAATAGAAAAAACTAAGGCCATAGGTATAAAAGCCGTCATGTGCAGGACTTCAAAAAACTCCGTCATCTTGTAACTTAAACCTAAAGGGTCATTGGCTTTAATTAAACCGGAGAAAATAAATAATACCCCAACAAGAATGCGCAATAGAATTAAAAAGTATTTCATAATAGTATTTTAATTAGATAAATAATTTGTGTTAATTAAAGCGAAAACAGCATAATTGATAATGTCTGCAAAATTTGCATCTATACCTTCTGAAACGTTGGTTTTTCCATCATTAGCTAAAATCTGTTTTATGCGTAATAATTTTACTAAAATAAGATCAACAAAAGACGCTTGATTCATTTCTCGCCATGCTTCTCCATAATCGTGATTTTTTTGCATCATTAAATCCTCTACATGCTGCGCTTGTGTCTGATAATTAGTATTAGCGGCCTCTAATGTTAAGTCTACTGGGGTTTCTGCTGATAAGCCTCCTTGAATTAATGCAATGATACCATAATTCACAATACCTACAAATTCACTGTCAATAGAATCGCCGATTTTCTGTATACCCGTCTCTTGAATTTGTCGAATTCGACTGGCTTTAATGTATATTTGATCTACAATTGATATGGGTCGTAGCATTCTCCAAGAAGTACCATAATCACGAGTTTTATTTTCAAATAATTCGTGACAATGCGTAATCACTTCTCGATATTGCTTTAAGGTTTGATTCATGGAATAAAAATACTGCTTTAAATTTAAAAATTATGCTCAAAAATACACAATTAGCGATACAAAATACCTTGCAATCGAAAGGGGCTATATTAGATCTCAGCAAACCTGTAGTTATGGGTATTATCAATATAAATGAGGCTTCCTTTTACGCTGATAGTCGTATTACCAACGCAGAGCAGGTTTTAGCAAAAGCTACACAAATGCTGAATGAAGGAGCAAACATTATTGATTTAGGTGCAGCATCAAGCAAACCGGGCGAACCGATTTCATCTCCTGACCAAGAAATCGAAGTGCTTATTCCGGCTATCGAACTCATTAAAAAACACCACCCTTCTTGTTGGATATCGGTTGACACTTACCATAGTGAAGTAGCCAAAGCAAGTATCAACGCGGGTGCCAATATGATTAACGATATTAGCGCTGGATTAATTGATGAAAGCATGCTGCCATGCATAGCTGATTTACAAGTACCCTACTGCATGATGCACATGATAGGCACTCCGGAGACCATGCAATCCAAGTGCCACTATGACGATCTTGAAGCAGCCGTATTAGCGTATTTTATGGAACGAATTAAAATGGCTGAAGCATTAGGCATTAAGGACCTAATCGTAGATCCTGGCTTTGGATTTTCTAAGGATACAAAGCAAAATTTTGAATTACTAAATGCATTACGATTTCTTGAAATACTCGGAAAACCTATATTGGTTGGGCTTTCTAGAAAATCTATGATTTACAAATCACTTGATTGTAATGCAGCACAAGCACTCAACGGCACAACCGCATTACATGTTATTGCCTTACAACAAGGAGCAAAAATATTGCGCGTACATGATGTAAAAGAAGCCGTTGAAGTAATAAAATTGATGGAACTTTTATAGCGTTTATTTGATATATCCAAATTTCAAACCAAATTGCACTAAGGTTTCTCTATTGGAAGCTACTGCATTTAATGAGTTTAAATAGGTATAGCCTAATCCAAATTCAACCCCAAAATAAAAGTTATTCGTAGGGCGTATATTCAATGAATTGGTAATAAGCATGCCAAATTTAAAAGCATTTACATTTGAAGAAGTCTTATAATCAAACACATAATTATAAGGATTTAACGTGTCTGCTTTATAATACATTGTTGTTTGA
>JAHEFK010000001.1:0-86772 GCA_024640225.1 Bacteroidota bacterium
CAATAATTTTTTTGTTTTAGCTAATACTGCAAATTGTGCGGCTTGTTTGGCCGTGCTGTGAAAGCGCATTGCTGCCTTACTTTCATCTACTTGTAAATAGGTGCTTTCATGATAGAGGGTATCGCAATCCATTACGGCTTCTAAAAAAGAAGTTGTAAATAAAGTATCTGCACAAAACGCATATTTTTTAGGTGCCGTTCCATCATCGGTAAGCCATTTGTTGAGAATGGTATTGCCTTCTTCATCGATATAATCCGCGCCATCTTTTAGGGCGTCATAATGCGTGTAGGGAATTTGATACGACTCACAAGCGGCTGCATTAATTTTACGCGCGCGCGATTTTTTCTCTACCAAAAATCCATAGCAAGGTATGCGATGCTCTACCGGGAAGCTTTGCACACTAAAATGAGGCGTATTAACTAAATATTCGTTTTGTGTAGATAGTTTGCAAAAGCTAAGTGGAAATTGAATTTGACTATCACCCGCTTTAAAAATGGCTGCTATTATTTCGGGTAATTCATCGGGACAAAAAATAGTTAGGGGTGCCGTACGCCCTAAGAGGTTCATAGAGTTTAATAAGCCAGGCAAACCAAAATAATGATCGCCATGCATATGGCTGATAAAAATATAGGCTATTTTATTTTTGCGAATACCAAAACGTTGGATTTGTTCTTGCACCCCTTCTCCACAATCAATCATACAAAGCGTTTCGTCATCTACTTGCACGATTTGTGAAGTAGTATGCCGACCAAAAGCTGCGAGTGCAGAATTATTTCCAAGAATAGTTACTTTCATGTTATTCGTCTAATCCGTTTAATAGGTCACGCTCTAAGTTTTCCATCCGCACGATGTCTTCAGCTTCTAAAAAGGATGGTGTAATATTGATACTGAAATGTAATTGTTGCGCTTTCAATTGTTGTAATAAGGCATCGTTGAATCCGGTGCACACAAAAGACTGGTTTTCGTTGTAACATTGATTATGAATAGTCTCCAAAAAAACACCAGCTTCCGCATCTAACGTTTGGCAAGCACTAAAATCAACGATAAAATTTGGACTTTCCTTTTCTGACAGCTGAACACAGCTTTGCATAAGGTTTTCTGCCATTTTTACATCAAAATGTGCGCTTGTGACTGAAATTAAAGTATAATCTTGTTTGGCATCAAAATTGAACATAGATAAAAGAGGATTAAACAACCACCAATTTAACGGATTGAATTTTATGAATAACCTATCCGTTCGTAAATTTATAAAAATTAAATGGTTGAATTATAAATAATATTATTGAATTAAAAAATTCATTATTACAAGCAAAAAAATTTACTTTTAGCATATAAAGAATTGGCTATGGACTCGAATTTTTCACAAAAGGTAAAAGATATAATCTCTTATAGTAGAGAAGAAGCATTGCGCTTAGGCAATGACTTTATTGGAACGGAACATTTATTATTAGGCTTATTGCGTGATGGTGAAGGGGTGGCAATTAATTTATTGCATCAAATGCAGGTAGATTTAAATAATCTAAGAAGAGATTTGGAGCATGCTATTAAAGACAAAAATTCAAAATCGGTTTCTCAGATTAATAGTTTGCCTTTAACCAAGCAAGCAGAAAAAGTAATTCGTATTACGGTATTAGAAGCAAAGCTTCAAAAAAGTCCATCGGTAGAATCGGAGCATTTAATGTTGTCCATTTTGAAAAATAAAGACAATGTGGCTACGCAGATTTTACAAAATTATAATGTCGACTATGAGTTGTTTAAAATAGAACTCATGCAGATGTTGGGCGAAACACCAAAAAGTAATTATGATGATTATGAAGACCAAGATCCGTTTTCTGGAGAGGGCAAACAACCTGAAATGCGCAAGCCTGCTGGTGGAGCAACGGGTGCTAGCAAATCAAAAACACCGGTTTTAGATAATTTTGGTAGAGATATAACGAAGATGGCGGAGATGGGGAATTTAGATCCTATTGTAGGTCGTGAAAAAGAAATAGAGCGCGTATCTCAAATTCTATCTCGTAGAAAAAAGAACAATCCTATTTTAATTGGTGAGCCAGGCGTGGGTAAAACGGCTGTGGTAGAAGGCTTGGCCTTACGCATTGTGCAAAAGAAAGTATCGCGCGTTTTATACGATAAGCGCGTAATTAGTTTAGATGTTGCTTCTCTTGTAGCGGGCACCAAATATCGTGGTCAGTTTGAAGAGCGTATTAAAGCCATCATGAATGAATTAGAAAAAAATAGAGATATCATTTTATTCATTGATGAGATTCATACAATTGTTGGTGCTGGCGGTGCTAGCGGATCATTAGATGCTTCTAATATTATTAAGCCAGCCTTGGCTAGTGGCGAATTGCAATGTATTGGTGCATCTACTTTAGATGAGTACCGAATCAATATCGAAAAAGATGGCGCGTTAGATCGTCGTTTTCAAAAAGTATTAGTTGAAGAGCCGAGTGTTGAAGAAGCGATTACTATCTTGAATAATATCAAATCGAAATACGAAGACTATCACAACGTAGCGTATAGTATCGATGCTATTACGGCTTGTGTAAAATTATCGGATCGCTATATGACCGATCGTTTATTGCCCGACAAAGCCATTGATATTATGGACGAAGTAGGAGCGCGCGTGCATTTGAAAAATATCAATGTGCCTGATACTATTATTGAATTAGAGCGATTGATAGAAGAAGTAAAAGCAGAAAAAAATAAAGTAGTAAAGAGCCAACGTTTCGAAGAAGCGGCGGCATTGCGCAATAAAGAAACAGAAATTGGTAAAGAATTGATGGCCGCGAAAGCCGCTTGGGAAGAAGATGCCAAAAATAAAAAGTTTGCCATTGAAGAAGATGATATTGCTGAAGTGGTGAGCATGATGACCGGCATTCCTGTAAAACGCATGGTGGAAGCAGAGAGTATTAAATTGCGCCGCATGGGCGAGGATTTGAAAGGTGAAGTGATTGGTCAGGATGAAGCCATTGCAAAAGTGGTAAAAGCAATTCAGCGCAATCGTATCGGATTGAAAGATCCTAAAAAACCAATTGGTTCTTTTATTTTCTTAGGTCCAACCGGTGTAGGTAAAACAGAATTAGCTAAAACGCTAGCACGTTATTTGTTTGACAGTGAAGAGGCATTGATCCGTGTAGATATGACCGAGTATATGGAGAAATTTTCTTTAAGCCGATTGATTGGTGCGCCTCCAGGATATGTAGGTTATGAAGAAGGTGGACAATTAACGGAGCGTATTCGTCGTAAGCCGTATTCGGTTATTTTATTAGATGAAATCGAAAAAGCACATCCTGATATTTTTAATATTTTATTGCAAGTATTAGATGATGGTCAGCTTACCGATGGCTTGGGTAGAAAAGTAGATTTTAAAAACACCTTAATCATCATGACATCTAATATTGGCGTACGTCAATTAAAAGATTTTGGTGATGGCGTAGGTTTTGCTACTTCTGCAAAAGTTAATAATCAGGAAGAAGCAGGCAAAGGGGTGATAGAAAAAGCGTTGAAACGCACCTTCTCTCCAGAGTTTTTAAATAGAATAGACGATGTTATCATTTTCAATTCTTTAGAACAAGAGCATATCTATCAGATCATTGATATTTTAATGAAGGGTGTAATGAAGCGCTTAACAGGCTTAGGTTTTGGATTAGAATTGAGCGATGCTGCAAAGAAATTTGTTGCTGAGAAAGGCTACGATCCTAAATTTGGAGCACGTCCGTTACATAGAGCGATTCAGAAATATTTAGAAGATCCTTTGGCAGAAGAAATTTTAAATCAGGATGTAAAAGAAGGAGATATCTTAATTGCTGATTTAAATGAGGCCGACCAAAAAATTGTTTTCACAAAAAAACAAGAGCCGGCACCAAAGAAAGAAAAGAAACCAAAAGCATAATATGAAAAGCCTCGAAAGAGGCTTTTTTTATGCGTATCATAGGTTGCATAACTAACCGTGCTGCACCATAAAATCAGTGTATCAAAACATAGTGGTATTCACAAATACATAGTACCTTTGCCCTGCACATGGCAAGCAATCCTCACATAGCGCTCGTAGGTAATCCCAATAGTGGGAAGAGTTCCTTGTTTAATGCATTAACCGGTTTAAATCAGAAAGTAGGAAATTTTCCGGGCGTTACGGTAGACAAAAAAACAGGGCAATGTAAATTATCTAATCAACAGACGATTACTATTCTTGATTTGCCAGGCACCTATAGTTTATATCCTAAAAGTGCAGATGAGCAAGTAACCTATGAAGTATTGCTTAATGCTAAAAATGAAGAAAAACCCGATTTAGTAGTAGTTGTTGCCGATGCTTCTAATTTAAAACGCAACTTACTTTTTTGTTCGCAAATTATTGATTTGCGCATACCGGTTGTGGTGGCTTTAACCATGATGGATATTGCTAAAAACAAAGGCATACAAATTGATGTGGCAGCCTTGCAAGAAGCAATTGGTGTGCCTATTGTAGTCATTAATCCTCGTAAGAATAAAGGCCTTAGTTTGTTAAGACAAACTATTGAAGCGCAATTAACACAAGCACCCAAAAGTGTAAAGCGAGTAATAGATGCTGATGCACTGGCATGTGTATGGTTGCGAGAAATTGAGCAATTTTGTGCTACGAGTTCTTGTTATGCGGCATTACATATTGCGTGCAACTATACCGAATTGAGTTTCTTAAATGCTGCACAACGCATCCGATTAGCAGCATTGCTGGACGAAGTAACATTTCAAAAATCAAAAATACAAGCCGAAGAAATTTTATTACGCTATCAGCACATCAATAAAATAATGGCTTTGTGTGTGCAAGAAAACACGCCAGCCAAGCGAAGAGAATTTACCGAACAAATAGATAAAATACTCTTGCACCCTATAGCAGGTAATGCTATTTTATTATTGGTATTGTTTTTATTGTTTCAGAGTATTTTTTGGTTGGCCAATTATCCTATGCAATGGGTAGAAAGCCTGTTTGCAATGCTATCAGGTTTTTTAAACCAGCACATGGTAGCAACTACTTTTTCTGATTTAGTAATAAATGGCTTGATTGCTGGTATTGGCGGTATCGTGATTTTTATTCCTCAAATCATGATTTTGTTTGGCTTTATCACCTTATTAGAAGATACAGGTTATATGGCGCGCATTAGTTTTTTAACGGATCGTTTAATGCGTAGTGTGGGGCTCAATGGCCGATCGGTGATGCCCTTGATAAGTGGTATGGCTTGTGCGGTACCCGCTATCATGTCGGCACGAACCATTCAAAATAAAAAAGAACGATTGATAACGATTTTAGTAACGCCGCTGATGAGTTGTTCAGCACGCTTGCCGGTATATACTATTTTAATAAGTTTAGTCATACCGAACAAAACCTGTTTATCTATTTTCAATTTACAAGGCTTAGTACTAATGGCCTTATATTTATTGGGTTTTGTAATGGCATTACTCGTTTCCAAAATTTTAACCCTTGTAATTAAAGTAAAAGAACGTTCTTATTTCCTAATGGAAATGCCTGTATATAGAGCACCTCGTTGGAAAAATGTAGGTATCACTATGGTCGAAAAAGCAAAAGTATTTGTTTTAGATGCCGGTAAAGTTATTTTAGTAATTTCTTTATTGTTGTGGTTTTTGGCTAGTTATGGTCCAAGCGCATCCATGCATCAAGTGGCTCAAGAAAAAGCGTTACTATTAAAACAATTTCCAACGCAACAAGATAGTATTCAGCACGTGATGGCAACTAAAAAATTAGCGCATTCGTATGTTGGCATATTAGGAAAAACCATAGAGCCACTCATACAGCCATTAGGTTTTGATTGGAAAATAGGTATTGCACTAATTACTTCTTTTGCTGCTAGAGAGGTGTTTGTAGGTACTATGGCTACTTTATATAGTGTGGGTGAAGAAATAGGCACTTCTACCTTAGAGCAAAAAATGCATGTAGCAACCCATGCTAATGGAACGCCCGTTTATACCTTAGCGAGTGGTGTAGCCTTATTGCTATTTTATGTATTTGCGATGCAATGCATGAGTACTTTAGCGGTTGTAAAAAGAGAAACACAATCTTGGAAATATCCTATTTTTCAATTGCTGTATATGTCGGCTATTGCCTACGCGGCTGCTTGGATTGCTTATACGCTATTAGCTTAATTTGAGCTTGGCAACAAAGTATCTTTCCATTCGCTGATAGAAAAAAATCGAAATAAAAATCCTAATACAATTCCTGTAATGGTAATTATTATAGCTCCTACTATCCATGCTATACACATTGCTTTTAGCAAAGCGCCCATAGTAAAAAGGATAATTGTAAAATAAACGATGCGAAGGCAAAGAGCATAATTTTTTGGAAGTTGTAGTAATCGTATTGCATAAAAGAACGCGTATAATGCTACTGCCCATTCTGTGAGACAAGCAATTTTTGCACAAGCTAATGCGCCGTTTGATGGAATGAATAAACTATTCAAGCTGATATTAATGAGCACCCCCAAGCTAGCCATACCTATTAACTGTTTCATATTACCACTGGCAGTAAGCAAGGTGCTATAAATATAAATAATACCAAAAGCAGGAAACGAGGCCATTAACCAAGCAAATACATGCGCATCATACGTGCTTAAAGGATGATATAAAAAAGCCATGATGTCTTCGCTCCATAGCATTGCAATACTAGCTGTGATAATTGTAAAGGGTAGTAAAAGCTGCACGGCTATTTTTACTAACTCGCTAATTTTTTGTTGAGCAGCCAATTGTTTGCTAAACATCGGTAAGAGTACACCCGCAAATAAAAGCGCCATCATATTACCTACATCTAATAAACGATACGCAGAGGCATAAACGCCATTTTCAAAATTTCCATTAGGATGCAAACGTTCTAACAATAAAGTATCGCTCCGCATATAGATACTCATTAGAAAAATTAATGCTGCATAAGGCAAGCTATCTTTGATAATCTCGAAGATGCTAGCTCGGTTGATGCGACTCCAAAAAGGTTTTTTATAAAGCCATTTTAATAAGCAAAGCGCCAGGACTACGCTTATTAAATAACTAACTAATTGAGCAATTACAAACCAATGAATAGAGAAGGCAGCACTTGTTTTGCTATTCAAAAACAAGATGCCACAAATGCCAATCATTAAGAGCTTATCCATAATAGACACGATGCCATCAACTTTAAAGTAATGCAGGGCGCTAATGATGCTTCTTATATACTGTAAAAGACTGTTTAAAAATTGGATACCAATGATGCCCATCAACAAGTATCGTTCTTCGCGCGTATGCTGCAAAGAGATGCTTAAGCTCCATATTATACTCGCATAAAGAATACCTAAAAAAAGTTTAGCAAAAAGCGTACTAGAAAATAATTTACCTACTTGATCATGAGATTGCGCAATTGTTTTGTTGGTATAATTTAGTATACCCATATCTAAAATAATCTGAAAGACTAAGGTAGTATTGAGCAGGGCCCAATAGCTACCGAATTGTGTATAGCCTACTTTGTTTTGAACCGTTCTATCGATGAAGAAAACCCAAAAGGGTTTAATCAATACATTGATTAGAATTACAAAAAATAGATTTTTTACAAAAAAGCGTTTCATCTTTTGTAAAAGTAAAAAAACGAATTAGAATGCGGACTATTCGTACAATTAATTATAAAAAATAACGTTATTAAATAGTACTTTTGCGACGCTTACAACGAATATGCGCATAGCTGTAAATACACGACTTTTACTCAAAGGTAAATTAGAAGGCATTGGCTGGTTTACGTTTCAAACCTTGAAACGTATCGTACTAGCACATCCAGAGCATACCTTCTTGTTTATATTCGATAGGCCTTACGATGCTTCCTTTATTTTTGCTGATAATGTTATTCCAATTGTAATACCACCACAGGCAAGGCATCCCATTTTGTTTTATTTATGGTTTGAATGGTCGATACCATATGTATTAAAAAAATACAAAGCCGATCTTTTTCTATCGCCAGACGGTATTGGTTCTTTGCGCACCAAAGTACCTTCGGTACTTGTTATGCATGATTTAGCATTTGAGCATTATCCCGAGCATCTTAAATGGAGTCATAGTGTTTTTATGCGCTATTATTCAAAGCGCTATGCACATAAAGCTCAACAACTCGTTACCGTTTCTCATTTTTCTAAGCAAGATATAGTAGCTCATTATGGTGTAGATGCAGCCAAAATTACGGTTGCCTGCAACGGAGCGCACAGTGCTTATAAGCCCTTGACTTGGGAGCAGCGAGAGTTAGTAAAAAAAGAGTATGCACAAGGAGAAGAGTATTTCATTTTTGCTGGTGCCTTACATCCAAGAAAAAATGTAGTAGCCTTATTAAAGGCATTTGTATTGTTTAAAAAGAGGAATCGCACCAATATGAAATTGGTGGTAGTGGGTAGATTGGCTTGGAATTATGAAGAAGTGGAACAAATGCGCGACACGATGTCATTTAAAGAAGATGTAATATGGGTGGGTTATAGCGAAGTTAATCAGTTATGTTCTATAATTGGCGCCGCTTATGCCATGGTGTATCCATCTTTATTTGAAGGCTTTGGTATTCCTATTTTAGAATCTTATTACTGCGATGTGCCTGCTATAGTGAGCACTACTTCTTCTATGCCAGAGGTAGGTGGCGATGCAGCCTTATATGTAGATCCGATGGATGATCAAAGTATTGCCGATGCCATGTCTCAAATGTATAAAGATGAGTTGCTCAGAAAACAATTAATTGAAAAAGCCAAAGTGCATCGCACTAAATTTACTTGGGATAAAGCTGCGGAGGCTTTGTGGCAAGCCTTACTTAAAGCAGTAGCATAATGCTTATCTGCTTTGCTGTTTTGTAAATAGCATTACATAGCTTATAATTAATAACAGCGTTGTAATTGTAGAGGCAATAATTTTTAGAATCAAATAACCCACGTTTTGCATACTCCATAATTCAATTACAAAATACGCAGTATGATGTATTAGAATTAGAAAAGCTGCATAGGTGAGAAAGGGCGTCCAATTCATGTTTTTTACAGAAGGCGCTTGCGCTTTATAATCACTCAAATGTTTTGGTAACAGCGCGTTCAATACATTGGTGCGCAAATAAGCTAATAGCACGGTTGCAAAAGCATGAATACCCGGGGTGTTCATAAATGCATCAATGCTAAGTCCAGTTATAAATCCAATTACTAACAAACCAGCAACAGGCACTTCAAACGGAAGTAATAAAATGAATAAAGGGTATATATACGGTATAAAGATTGGAAACCCATAGGGTTGCGACCACCAACGCAAGGATATCTTATTGAGAATTAGTACTTGTACAGCTACAATAATAAAAAAGCGAATAAAATTTTTAATAATCGTTCCCATAGTCTTATTTATTAGCCTCCTCCAAGTCCATTTTTTCTTGTAAAAAAGTATTTTCTACTACATATACATATTGAAGGTTTCTGAAGTTGACAGCCGTATGCAAATAAATGCGTTGCATGCTATTCTTTTTAATCAACTCTACTTTAAAAACACGTCCGATAAGAATATTCTCTGGGAAGAAAGAGAAATTAGTAGTCATAACAGAATCCCCTCTTCTAATTTTTACTTCTTGCGAAACATCTTTCATAATTAACACATCGGGCTTTCCAATTTCCCATACTACGGGTCCGAAGGTGCCGTCGTGAAGTTTTGCGCTGATCGGTTGTTTTTCAGATAATACAGAGATGACACTTGCAAAGTGTTTAGATACACTTACTACTTTTCCTACAGCCCCAGCACCACTGATAACCGCCATGTTTTTTTTGATGCCATCAGCACTACCTCTGTTGATGGTAATATAGTTATCGGTATTGCTTACTTCATTATTGATGACACGTGCGGTGCGATAAATAAAGTTGGCATAGCTAAGTTTTACACTGGTATCGCTTGCATGAAATCCTCTATTGACAATGGTGTCTTTAACGCGTTCCCATTGTTGTTGACTAACAATACGCTCTTGTAATTTTTTATTTTCATTAAGCAAACTATCATTCATTCTTTTTAATTCAAAATAATAGACTACTTCATTTTGTTTTTGATAGAGTGCACCAACCAAACTGTTGGAGGAGCTAATAAGATCTACACCTTGCACAGCGTGTGTACGAGCAATAAGGATTAGGCACACTATTTCTAGTGTGATAAAAAGAATTAAATTAAAAAATCTGCGGATGAATAATATAAAATTGCGCAAGGGGAAAATTATTTAAATAAAACAGGCATAGTAAATGCTATGCCTGTTTTTTAATTTTTTATTTCATTAAGAACGGCATCTTAGCAATATTTTTTAAGGCCATGCCGGTTCCTCTAACTACCGCTCTTAGCGGATCTTCTGCTACATGAACAGGTAATTTGATTTTATTAGAAATACGTTTGTCTAATCCACGTAAGAGTGCTCCACCACCAGTTAGATATAAACCACGACGATAAATATCAGAAGCTAATTCAGGTGGTGTTGTTTCTAATGCTTTTAAAATCGCTTCTTCAATTTTGAAAATAGATTTATCTAAAGCCTCAGCAACTTCTTGATACGACACCATAATTTGTTTAGGAATACCCGTAACTAAGTCGCGACCATTTACTGGAATATCATCTGGTGGATTGTCTAACACTTTTAACGCCGATCCCACATGAATTTTGATTTGCTCTGCCGTACGCTCCCCAATTTGTAAACTATGGTATCTTCGCATTGCTTCCATAATATCTGCAGTAAATTCATCTCCTGCAATACGAATCGATTGGTCGCATACAATACCTGCTAAGGCAATAACAGAGATACCTGTAGTACCACCACCAATATCAATAATCATATTACCGGTTGGTTCTTCTACATCGATACCAATACCAATAGCAGCAGCCATAGGTTCGTGAATCATGTATACTTCTTTAGCGCCTGCTTGTTCTGCCGAATCGCGCACCGCACGTTTTTCTACTTCTGTAATGCTAGAAGGAATACAAATTACCATTCTCCAGCTAGGTGGAAATAATGGTTTTTTAGGGTAAACCAATTTAATCATTTCCCGCAACATCCCTTCTGCTGCATTAAAATCGGCAATTACACCATCTTTTAATGGACGTATTGTTTTTAAATTGTCGTGTGTTTTTTCGTGCATCATCATAGCGCGTTTACCAACAGCTACAATCTTATCCGTGCTACGATCAATTGCTACAATGGAAGGCTCATCTACTACTACTTGATCATTGTGAATGATCAAGGTATTAGCGGTACCTAAGTCAATGGCAATTTCTTGTGTTAAAAAGTTAAATAATCCCATTTTTATAAATCAAAATTGTAAAATAATCTGAATAGCTACAAAGGTGCGAAAAAAACATGGATTGAACCTATTTTTAGTTCAACTAAATTAGAGATAATTTTTTATTTAATAACGATTAATTTTTTATGGAACTAGGCGCTATTTAAGTTCCATCATCGGGCTGGTTCATAACCCTATTTTCTTTTCAGAATAATTCATAAATATTTCGCGATCCACCATTTTTAAACTAACTTTGCACCTCGGGCGTTGAGCCCGAGTTAAGCTCTGCTCATCGCGCTACGAATAGGTTTCCTATTCTTTTAAATTTTATATTTATTTCTCTATGCCGCGCGACAATTCTATTAAAAGTGTACTCATTATTGGTTCTGGTCCTATTATCATTGGTCAAGCCTGCGAATTCGATTATTCTGGATCTCAAGCTGCACGCAGCTTGCGAGAAGAAGGGGTGAAAGTAACGCTGATTAATTCTAATCCAGCTACCATCATGACCGATCCTATTGTGGCGGATAAGGTGTATTTAAAGCCCTTAACAGTAGAAAGTATTGAGGAAATTTTAGAAGAAAGTGATATTGATGCGGTATTGCCAACTATGGGCGGACAAACAGCGTTGAATTTGGCCAAAGAGTGTAAAGAATTGGGTGTTTGGGAGCGATTTAACGTGCGTTTGATTGGTGTTGATATTAAAGCTATTGATAAAGCCGAAGATCGTGAATTATTCCGCCAATGGATGATTGAATTGGGCGTGCCTGTTGCGCAAGCAAGAACGGCTAACTCTTTGTTAGAAGGAAAAGAATTTGCACAAGAAATTGGGCTGCCGATAGTTATTCGTCCATCATTCACCTTAGGTGGCACTGGTGGCGGATTTGTGATGCACAAAGAAGAATTAGATGGTGCCTTAGACCGCGGTTTGACGGCCTCTCCTATACACGAAGTATTGGTTGAAAAAGCTGTACTAGGTTGGAAAGAATATGAATTAGAACTCTTACGCGATGCGGCTGATAATGTAGTAATCATTTGTACGGTAGAGAATTTTGACCCTATGGGTATTCATACCGGAGATAGTATTACGGTAGCGCCAGCTATGACGCTTAGCGACACCGCATTTCAATTGATGCGTAATACTGCTTTAATGATGATGCGCGACTTAGGTAATTTTGCCGGTGGTTGTAATGTTCAATTTGCATTAAATCCAGAAACAGAAGAGATTATTGCCATCGAAATTAATCCAAGGGTTAGTAGATCATCTGCCTTAGCATCTAAAGCAACGGGTTACCCTATTGCTAAAATTGCTGCTAAATTGGCTATTGGCTATAATTTAGATGAATTGCAAAACCAAATTACACAAACCACTTCTGCTTATTTTGAGCCAGCCTTAGATTATGTAATTGTGAAAATGCCTCGTTGGAATTTTGATAAATTTAAAGGTGCCGATGATACCTTAGGTTTACAAATGAAATCGGTAGGTGAGGTAATGGCTATTGGTAGAAGCTTCCCAGAAGCTTTACAAAAAGCTTGCCAAAGCTTAGAAAATAACGCAACAGGCTTAAACTACATCAGTCGCGGACAACTCCGTGCAGAAGAATTGATTGAATATTTAAAACGACCAACATGGGATCGTATCTTTAAAATTAAAGAAGCTATGCAAGCTGGCGTTTCTATAAAAACCATTCACGAAATTACCTTAATTGATAAATGGTTTTTATATCAAATTCAAGATATTATAAGTACGGAGAATAACATCACTCAGCAAAAAAACTTAGAAGCCATCACAGAAGACTTGATGTGGAAAGCCAAAGAAATGGGCTTTAGTGATGAGCAAATAGCCGATTGCTTGAAAGATTGTAATGCGGAACAAGTTTACGAATACAGAAAACAATTAGGGGTAACAAGAGTCTACAAAATGGTAGATACCTGCAGCGCTGAGTTTGAAGCGAAAACCCCGTACTATTATTCTGCTTTTGAAAAACCAGCACTTCAAATTGGTGCTCATGCATTGGTTCAAAATGAAAGTAAACGAAGTGACAAAAAGAAAATCATCGTATTAGGTTCTGGTCCAAATAGAATTGGCCAGGGTATTGAATTCGATTATTGTTGCACCCATGGCTTATTGGCTATAAAAGATAGTGGCTATGAAGCTATTATGGTGAATTGCAATCCAGAAACGGTTTCTACCGATTTCGATATTGCCGATAAATTATATTTTGAGCCGGTATATTGGGAGCATTTATGGGAAATCATTGAGCATGAACAACCAGAAGGTGTAGTGGTACAGTTAGGCGGACAAACTGCTTTGAAATTAGCGAAGCGTTTGCATGAAAAAGGTATTAAAATTATTGGTACCAGCTTCGATGATATGGATATTGCCGAAGACCGCGGTCGCTTCTCCGATTTATTAAAAGAATTAAACATTCCATATCCAAATTATGGCACGGCCTATACTACCGACGAAGCGATAGAAGTCGCTAATCAAGTGGGTTATCCGGTTTTAGTAAGACCTTCTTATGTATTAGGTGGTCAACGAATGCGTATTGTTATCAACGATGATGAACTAGAAAAAAGTGTAGTAAGCTTGTTGAAACATTTACCCGGTAATAAAATTTTGATTGATCATTTCCTAGATCGTTGTCAAGAAGCTGAAATAGATGCTATTTGTGATGGCGAAGAAGTGCATATTATGGGCATTATGGAACATATAGAGCCAGCAGGTATTCATAGTGGTGATAGCCATTCGGTATTGCCGGTCTTTAATCTTGGTCCATTAGTAGTAGATGAAATGGTAGATATTGCTAAAAAAATTGCCTTGAAATTAAATATAAAAGGTTTAATCAATATTCAATACGCCATTAAAGACAGTAAGGTATTTGTTATTGAGGCTAATCCGCGTGCCAGCAGAACTACGCCATTTATAGCAAAAGCGTATGGAGTTCCCTTCTTACACATTGCTACACAAGTAATGATGGGTGTGAAAAAATTAAAAGACTTTACCATTGTGAAACACTTAGATGGTTTTGCAGTTAAAGAACCAGTATTTAGTTTTAATAAATTCCCGAATGTAAATAAAGAATTAGGCCCTGAAATGAAAAGTACAGGAGAAGCGATTCGATTTATAAAAAATCTTAGAGACCCGTGGTTTAGAAATTTATATAAAGAGCGCAGCATGCATCTTTCTAAATAAGTTTCATGATACAGTACGAATTTAAAACCTTTGATAGCCTCAACATACATGAATTGTATGCCATTATGCAAGTGCGCAATGATGTATTCGTATATGAGCAACATTGCTATTATCAGGATTTAGATGATAAAGATCAAGCCTGCATACATGTATTAGCGTGGAACGAGCAGCAGCAATTAGTGGCCTATTGCAGAATATTGCCTCCCGGTTTGACCTATCCTACCCATTCTATAGGTAGGGTTTTAGTGATTGCAACGTATAGAAAACAGCAATTAGGAAGAATGCTGATGCAAAAAACACTCGCCTACATCCAATCAGAATTTGGCCAGGTGCCTTTAACCATTGAAGCACAACTTTATTTGCAAGCATTTTATGAGTCGCTCGGCTTTGTAAGAACGAGTGATGTATTTGATGATGCCGGAATAGATCATGTGGAGATGCAATTGCATTTATAATTCGTTAAATCTGTTTACTAATTGTTTTAATTGCTGCAATCTGCAATACCTTTACAAATAATATATTTTTTATGGCTACACAAAAAAATCCAAAAGACAGTTTTAATATCATGAGTGAATTGGTATTGCCCAATGATACCAATACCTTAGGTAATTTAATGGGAGGCAAGCTAATGCATTGGATGGATATTGCGGCAGCAATTTCTGCCATGAAGCATTGCAACTGTCCGGTAGTTACGGCCTCTGTAGATAATGTGTCTTTTGCTAATCCTATAAAATTAGGCAATCTATTAACCCTAGAGTCTAAAGTAACTCGTGCTTTTAATACCTCTATGGAAGTATATATAAAAGTATGGGGCGAAGACTTGTCGGCACAATACAAATATGTGAGCAATGAAGCGTATTTAACTTTTGTAGCTTTAGATCCTAATGGTAAGCCAAGAAAAGTACCCGAACTTATTCCAGTTACCGAAGAAGATCAAAAAATGTATGAAGGTGCTTTGCGTCGCAGACAAGTACGTTTGATATTAGGAGGAAAAATGAAACCAGAAGATGCTGGTGAATTAAAAGCATTATTTATTAAAGACTAATACATGTTAGATAGAGCTACTGCACCGATTATTAAAGATCCTATTCATTTTAATTTTGAATTACCAGCTATCAATACGCATGCACTCAGCAATGGCGTGCCTTTGTATTGGTTGCATGCCGGCGTTTTAGATGTTGTAGAGATCAATTGGATTTTTGATGCTGGCATTTGGCAAGAGCCGCATCAAGGAGTTGCTAATGCAACGGCTGCCTTATTAAAAAATGGTACGCTTAGTAAAACGGCAAAACAAATAAATGAAGATTTAGAATTATATGGTGCAAGTTTAAAAATAGGAGCGAGTAATGATTACGCATCTATTACCTTACATTGTTTGGTAAAACATTTAGCAGCAATACTTCCAACTATAGCGAGTATACTTTTCGAAGCTTCTTTTCCAGAGGAAGAATTAGAGATTTTTAAAAAGAATGCGCTACAGCGTTTGGCTATCAATTTAAAACAATGTGAATTTGTTGCCAATCAAAAAATTGATGCACATGTTTTTGGTGCCCAACATCCCTATGGTCGATATACCACTAGTGCTTCTTTAGAAGCGCTCAGCAGTGATGTGTTGCGCAACTTTCATAAAGCAGCGTATCAAATGAATACGTGTAAAATTTTTATGGCTGGTAAAGTGGGACCACAAGAAATAGATTTAATCAATCGTTATTTTGGAGCTACGACTTTAGCAACTACCACTACGAATGTAAATAATGAATTTACAATAAGCACTGAAGCACCCTTTAAATCTTTTATTGAAAATGATGCGAATGCGGTGCAAGGAGCCATTCGTATTGCAAGAACAATACCTAATAGACATCATCCTGATTTTGCGCCATTAGTAGTTTTGAATACTCTTTTTGGCGGATATTTTGGCTCTCGATTAATGAGCAATATTAGAGAAGATAAAGGCTATACGTATGGAATTTATAGTTCACAATCTTCTTATATACATTCCGGAATGTTATGTATTCAAACGGAAGTAGGGCGTGATGTTCTTCAACATGCAGTAGACGAAATCTATAAAGAAATGGATCTTTTATTGCAGGAATCCATTGAGGAGGAAGAACTCTTATTGGTAAAAAATTATTTATTGGGCAGCATATTAGGTGATTTAGATGGACCCTTTTCTATTTTGCAAAGATGGCGTTCTTTGATTTTAAATGGACTTGACCAACAGACCTTCCAAAAAAATATACATACTTATAAAAATATCACAGCAATTGAATTACAGCAATTAGCTAAAAAATATTATAACGCAACCGACTTCTTTGAAATTCAAGTTGTCTAAATAAACTAAATAACTAAAGGCTAAACTTTAGTTGTACTCACTATTATGATCAAAACATTTTTTGCTTTTATATTTTCACTTATAACGCTTACCACTGTCGCACAAACTATTAGCATTCAGGGTAGGCTGAGAGATGCTAATAATGAACCTATTGCCTATGCAACTTTAAATTTAATGGATGCCGAGGCAAAGAAAGCAGTAGCTGGAGCTCAAAGTACAGAAAATGGTAATTTTTCTATTCCTGTTTCAAAAAAAGGAGTTTATTATATTACGATTAACACTTTAGGTTATGAATCGTATATCGGACCTAAAATCCGGATTAATCAATTAGATAGTTCTATTACAGTTGGCATAATTAAATTGACCACGCAAACAAAAAATTTAAAAATAGTAGAAGTAAAAGCAGAAAAATCCATGATGCAAATGGATATTGATAAACGTGTTTTTAATGTAGAAAAAAATACAACTACAAGCGGTGGCAGCGCTGCTGATGTTTTACAAAATGTGCCTTCTGTGGCTGTTGATTTGGATGGCAATGTAAGTTTAAGAGGGAAAGGAAATGTTACTATTTTAATTGACGGCAGACCATCGACAATGTTGGGAAGCGATGTGGCTTCTGCACTTCAAAGCCTTTCTGCAAGTAGTATAGAAAGCGTAGAGGTTATCACGAATCCATCTTCAAAATATGATGCTCAAGGCATGTCGGGTATTATTAATATTATTACCAAGCGAGATAAGAAATTTGGTTTGAATGGCGTAGGTACTCTTGGTATTGGCACACTCAACAAATATAATGGCAGTTTGAATTTGAATTTGAAAAATAATAAGTGGAATGTATTTGTGAATGCAAACGGAAGAATTAATAATACCTATAATTACGCTACTATCAATAGAAGCAATAAAAATGATGCTATTCGTTCTAATAGTTATGAAGATAATGACAAGTATAGATTTGGGGGTATGGCGTCTATAGGTGCAGAATATACCTTTAGTAAGCAAGATGTTTTGATGTTTACACAATCCTTAAACAGAATGAAATTTGGCAGTGACGCTAATACCTTGTATGAAGTTTTTAATGGTACAGCTCCAACATTATTGCAAAATAGACATGGCAATTTTGATGGCGGCCCTATTTCATTGACATCTGTCTTAAATTATAAACATAAATTTAAACAGCCTAAACAAGAAATCACTACGGATCTCTCGTTTTCGCAAACATGGATGAAACGTCAACAGGACTATGCTACAACAACAACTAATTTTCTGTTGATGCCACCAATGAATATTGAATCTAGTTTAAATCAGCATGCTCCTGGGCAGGGCACTATGAATAATTTTACGGGTATGATTGACTATACCATGCCTATGTTTCATGGAAAAGGAAAAATGGATGCCGGTTTAAAAACGCAACGTAGCCATTTTGACAATAGCAATACGCCAACCAAAGATTTTGGTAACCCAAGTACGGCAACTACCGACACCAGCATGAAAAGTGATTATAATTACACCCAACAAATTGATGCGGCTTATCTTAACCTTGCTAATACTAACGGCAAGTGGGGGTATCAAGCGGGCCTTCGATTAGAAAATGCACATTATAAAGGGAGTACTAATATCTACTCCTTGCTGACATACGAAAATCATTTTTTGAATTTATTTCCTACTACCTATATTTCCTATCAAGTTTCCCCAAGTCAAACTTTTTACCTTAGTTATTCAAGAAGAACAAATCGACCAGGCTTTAGAGATATGATGCCATTTTTAGATTTGTCGAATCCTCAGGATTCAAGTATGGGTAATCCTAATTTAAAACCAGAATTTATTCACAATGCGGAACTAAATTATAATAAGCAATTCGAGAAAGGACATCAAATTATGTTTAGCACTTACTATCAATACACTGAAAACCTAATAGAAAAATATAGAGTATTTTACAGCGATGGTACGAGTTTTACGCAACCTCAAAATTTAAATAAAGGCGAAACCTTTGGTGCAGAGCTTACAGGAAAAGTGCAAATTTCAAAGCCTTGGGATGCTAGTTTTAACTTCAATTTGTTTAAAACAAACATCATCAATAATTCCATTGCACAGGCTGTAAATACGAGTGGCACTAGTTGGTTCACTAAATTAAATACTACCTACAAATTGAATCCAGGCTCTTCTCTACAATTAAATGCAAATTACGAAGCACCAAAAGTATCTGCTCAAGGTAAAACACAAGAAGTATATTGGATTGACCTAGCTTTTAAAACTAGTTTCTGGAATACAAAAGGATCATTGACTTTGAGTATTTCTGATATTCTTAATACTAGAAAATACACTACTATTTATGACTATAGTGTGTATTATCAAGTTAATTATAGAGATCGAGAAACACGCATTGCTAATATTACGTTTACTTATAGGATTGGTAAGTCGGATGTAAAAGCAGCAAGTAATAAAAAAGGAAGATCAGAAAAAAATCAAACTTCAGAAGAAAAGAAAGCAAAGAGTAGAGATAATTTACTGAAGGAAGGAGATGATAATAATAACGAGGGAGGAAGTGAACAGCCAAAGCAGCCATCAAATTAAAAATCAATTATAGCGTTATGAAAAAGTATGTTTTAGGTATTATGTTGTTTGTGCTTGTAGAAGAAGTGCCTGCACAAAAAAATGGTTCTTCGATGTTGGCATCGAAATCGCAAAAATCAATCTTAGCGAATACTGATATTAGTAAAGGATTGAAGGAAGCATTACGAATTGGAATTCAAAATACCGGTAAACAATTATCTGCCGTTAATGGATTTTATAATGATGCGTTAGTTAAAATAGTATTGCCTCCAGAGGCAGCAATTGTAGCAACCAATTTACAAAAAATAGGATTGGGCTATTTAGTGGATTCTGTTGTGTTATCCATGAATAGAGCTGCAGAGCAAGCAGCCATTCAAATTACCCCCGTATTTCTAACGGCCATTCAAAAGTTGTCTTTTCAAGATGCCGTTCAAATTCTTAATGGATCAGAACAAGCTGCTACCGATTATTTAAAAGTTAGCACCAGCGATTCTTTAAAAGTTGCCATTACCCCAATTATTAGCACTTCCTTACAACAAACGAAAACAGAAGAGGCATGGAACACGGTGTTTAAGACGTATAATAAAATTCCATTTACCCAAAAGGTAAATCCTAATCTTACGAGTTATGTTACCGATCAAACACTTAAAGCTGTATTTTTAAAATTGGCTATTGAGGAGAAAGCTATAAGAACGACTGCTGCGGCAAGAACAACTCCAATATTAAAAACAGTTTTTGGTACTAAGTAATACGATAAGTACTATAAATAATTTATTTTCGTAGATAAAATTTGAAATCTTAATAATCATGGGCACTGAACAAGACGTAAAGACTATTTTAGATTGGTGGAATAATGAAGTAATTGATGATAAACATCTATTTACTTTAGCACCTAATGGTAGTTTATCGATTAATCCAACAACTTTTTTTCCTTCTAGAGAAATTGCAAATTTAACGTTGCAAAATGCAACGGTAGTTGTCACTTCATTAATAAAAAAGTACAAAGAAGCTAGTGCCAAAATTAAAGAGCTCCAAGAAGAATGGCAGTTAACCCCAGAGAAAGTAAAATTATATGGTAAAGTAGTGCGTTATAAAGAGTATTTATTAAAAGCCAATTTAATAGGCGATGTACCTAGTTTATTACAAATTTTAGATGGTTTTGAACAAGAAACCAAATCGCTTCACGAAGGTGTTGTTTTGCAAAAAGAGGCTATTTTAAAGAAACTTGCAATAGCCATTGAGGGGGGTAATTTCAAGTCTATTACGGAAGAGATAAAACTAATGAATGAGGAATGGAAATCTATTTCTGCTGCTGATTATATCCGTAATGATAAACTATGGAAGCAATTTGAAGCCTTGAAAAATGATTTTTTCGAAAAGAAGAAAGCGCATTTTGCTAATCAAGAAAAAGACTATATCAATAATCTTGATTATAAAATGGAATTGGTGGATACTGCTAAGCGTTGGGCTCTTTCTGATAATTGGAAAGAAGCTACCGTGTTTTTTAATAGTTGTATAGAGGAGTGGAAAAAAATTGGTCCGACGATGTATGAAAAGAACGAAGCTTTATGGACGGAATTAATGCAATTGAAAACCGATTTTTTTAATAGAAAAAAAGATAATTACGCAAAAATTGAACAAGAGCAAAACAATAATCTACAACTTAAATTAGCATTAATAGATCAAGCGGTTGCGATACAACATGAAACCAATTGGAATGAGACCACTCAAAAAATGCAGGATTTAACAGAGGAGTGGAAAAAAATTGGTAGAGTGCCCAACGAGAAAAGTGATGAAATTTGGGCTGCTTTTTCTGCAGCAAAAGATGTTTTCTTTGCGGCCAAAAGAGCCCATTTTGATAGTTTAAAGATTTCATTAGAAGATAATCTAGTAAAAAAAGAAGCATTAGTTAGTAGAGCTTTACAATTAAAAGATTCTACTAATTGGCGTACAACAACTGATGAGTTTTTGGAACTAATGGATGCTTGGAAGCAAATTGGACCAGCACCGCGACAACGAAATGAAGAATTGTGGGAACAATTTATAAATGCCAAAAAAACATTTTTTGAACGCAAAGATGAAGATCGTGAGCGTAGAAAAAAAGCTGCTGTGGCTTTTGAAGCTAAACAAAAAGAGCAACAAGTTGCTTTCTTAAAGCAATTGAAAGAAGAATTGGCCGATGAAGAAGCTAAAATAGTCGAGTTTACAGATA
The DNA here is from genome assembly GCA_024640225.1 of Bacteroidota bacterium. Taxonomy (GTDB): domain Bacteria; phylum Bacteroidota; class Bacteroidia; order Chitinophagales; family Chitinophagaceae; genus CAIWHF01. The sequence goes on from JAHEFK010000001.1 coordinate 21,555, forward strand.
CCTTACAAAATTTGCAAGATGGACCTAAGAAAGAACAATTGAAAACACACTTGTCAAATTTAATAGAAGAAGGTAAGCATGTAATAGAAAAGAAAAAGCAATTGATTACTAAAATAGAACAAGAGCAGCAAACTGCAACTAAAGAATAAAAAAGGTCGAGCAATTGCTCGACCTTTTTTTAATAAGCATCAGGCTCAAAAATATCTTCAAAGCGAGGGCACCGCATCATTTCTTTGTTATGAGGAAATTTATAAAAGCCTCTCCAATTAATACTCAATTCATACGCACCAAATCCTTGGTTATAATTTTTTAAGGAGCTACTAGTAGCATCATAACTAATCGCAATGGCATAATTTTTAAAATCACATTTTACAACACCAATATAAGCATCATTTACTCTGTTAAAAGCACCAATAGATAGAATTACATGATTTTTAGAATTGATTACGCTGATAGGTTTAACATTCAGAAAAGCGCCAAAAACTAGTTCTTCAAAAGGATTTTGTTTGGTATAATTTACCAGCGCTGTAATACTTAAATTATGTCCAATGTTGGATTTAAATCCAGCATGTATACTCCATTTCCGATTAAGTTTTACAAACGATTCATTTCTAAACGTTTCATCTGGTTTATTTATATGATAAAGGCCAACACCTATATAGTAGTTAGCTTTATTTTCATATCCCATAGCGCCATTAAGCGACAAACCAGATCCTATATCATAATGCCTTAAGGTATTACTGGCAATGGTTTCTCCAATGCTAGTAGTTATTGTTCCATTTTGATATTGGTTATCAAAGATCATTCTAGATGCATTAAATGAGCGCTGTATAAAACCACCAGAAAAACCAAAAGACAAATAGGTATAGTGATACTCTTCTAACAATTTATTGTAATTGAGCATCCCATAAAATTGACTATTACTCATATTAATAGTGCCTGCTTTGTCTATAGTTGTAAAAAGTCCATAACTGATAAAATCGCCACTTTGATTTCCTATGCTTTTCTTGGATTCTGCAGAGCAAACCATAGTTTGAAATGGCGCAGACAATGCACTCCATTGGTTTCTATATTGCAGATTGATTTTATAGTCGCCACTAAATATACCTGTTAAGGCTGGATTTCGAATTATATTAGCTTCATAGAATTGAGATAGATGAGCATCTTGTGCTATGGCTGAAACAAATAAGAAGGAAGCTAGTAATGTGTTGATTGATTTTTTCATAACGTTTATTTTATTAATGCGATATCCCCTTTAACCTGAATTAAATCACCCGTAATACAAATAGCATCTACGGTATACACAAAAATATCATTGCCTAGTGGCGTATTATTAAATGTTCCATCCCAACCGTTGTTATAGTCATTTGGAGAAAAATCGGTTCGTTCAAAAACTAAATTGCCCCATTTATTATATATTCTAAACGCTACAATATTTCTTAGCCCCACACCTCTCACTGCAAAAACATCATTTGCGCCATCTCCATTGGGTGTAAACGTATTGGGTAAAAAGACTTGGCTATTTTCACAACGTATATTAATACTTACCGAATCATGTGCTGTGCAGCCAAATAGATTGCTTACGGTTATATGGTAAACAGTATTTTCTGTTGGACTAGCAATTGGCGTTGCACAGGTATTGCAACTCAAACTTGAAGCGGGTGTCCATGTGTAGAAATTAATATTAGTTCCACTTGCCGTTAAAAGTACCGATGACCCTGCCATAATTGTTTGGCTTGTGCCGGCAATTAATATTGGTTTCGGGTTTACAGTGACAGTCAATTGTAGGGTATCAAAAGTACAGGTACCTTGATGAATAGCTACATAGTAGGTAGTTGTACTTGTAGGATAAACCCAAGGGTTGCTAATCTGTGAATTTGATAAATACGAAATTGGACTCCACGTATAACTAGTGCCACCATATGCATTTATTTGTACAGAGTCTCCTAAACAAATACTTTTCTGATTATCTATACTACTTGGTAATTTGGGCTGAACGGTAACGACTAAATATGCAGTATCTATACATCCATTAGCATTGCTAGCAATAATTGTATAGTTAGTGGACGTGAGTGGATTCACAAAAGGAGTGCTACAGTTACTACACGATAATCCTGTTGATGGATACCAGTTCGTAGTAATTGAATTAGAAGTAATGGTTACCGTTTTGCCTTGCCCTTCACACAAGAATAAGTTGTTAGTCATACTAATATTATTGCCCTCTAGGATTGTGATTGTTTTGTAACACGTATCGGCACAACCAACATCACTGATCACAATAAGTCGCACCGAGAAAACACCAATATTGCTATACGTATGATTAGGATTTTTTAAATTACTGTTGGTACCATCGCCAAAGTCCCACAAGTAGTTTGCTATTTGGCCACTTGATGCCGTAGAAGAATCCGTGAATTGAACAGTGCCTGATTTGCAAAACGTAAGTTGTGATGCACCAAACTTGGCACTCGTTTTTGTTACTTTAATAGTGTCAGTGCCTACGAGTGCAATAATACAGTTGGAGCCACTAGTCATCACTAATTTAGGAACATAATTCCCTATCTGATTATAAGTATAGGTATAACTTGTAGTACTGCCTGAAGTAGTTGCAGTTACACCATTGCTAAAATCCCACAAAAGCGACTGGGTATTATTGGTTGTTGCTGTAAATACGATGCTAGCATTTGGGAAACAGGCTTGCGTAGGTGTGTATGAAAAGCTACCCGTTGGTCCGTTTACTATAATTGTTTTAAAGGCCGAATCTATGCAGCCTATAGCATTGGTACTAATCAGTTTAATAATGTAGGTACCAGGATTTGAATAAATAATGCTAGGGTTTAACAAGGTGCTTGTTCCATTGTTTCCAAAAGTCCATAAAGAAGATGTGCTGTTAGTCGTTGTATTTGTTAGATTAACAATTAGCGGCGGACAAGAAGCAAGGGTATCACTTGCTATAAACGAACTTTTAATACCATTAATTTGAATCAAATTTGTTTTGGTAATGGAATCGGTACAACCTAAACTATCTGTTATTTTAAGTTTTACAGTATATAGTCCGTTTTGAGCATAGGCATGCGAAGGATTTGCGGTAGCAGCACTTCCGCCATCTCCAAAGGACCAGTAGTAGGTCAATCCGTTTCCACTATAAATAGAAGAATCAGTGAAATAAATCAATTCTTGATTGCATGCAATAACTTTATTTACACCAAATTTCGCTACTGGTTTGTTTACTTTAATATAGTTAATTTTTGTAATCGAGTCTACGCAATTATGTGATTCGGTAATTATGAGTTTAACAGCATATGATCCAGCATTGTTGTATATCGTATTTCCGTTGGGGTTATTGCTAATAATACCATTTCCAAAATCCCATTTATAATTGATGATGCTTGCGCCCAATGCAGCTGTGCTGGTATTGTTAAATAGTACATTAAGTGGAGCACATCCTTGTAATAAATTAGCTACAAAATTTACGTTTGTGCCGTATATACTAACGTAGTTAATTTTAGTAATAGAATCTTTACAATTGTATTTATCAGTAACCACTAATTTTATAGTATATACTCCCGAGTTTGTATATGCATGATAATTAGAATTGTTACTATTACTTGAATAGCTTCCATCGCCCCAATACCAAGTATAATTTATGTAATTGAGATTTGGATTGGCGGTATAATTACATGTCACAAACTTACAAGCACTTATTGTGCCATTAAATTGTGCTGTTAAATTAAAAATATCAACGGAAAGCGTATCGTAATGCACACATCCCGTTATAGAATTCATTGCTTTAAGTATTACTTGATACGTTCCATTAGATGCATAAGTATGTGTGGGGTTGGTTAAGGTAGAAGTGCCGCCATCTCCAAAATTCCATAGATAAGAAGTGGCCCCTATAGAATTGTTGGTAAAGGCGATCGTTTTTCTATCAGAACAGTTATTGAGTGTAAATGTAAATAAGGCTTTGGGAGGATTAACGTAAATTAAATTTTGGTATTTAGCTGTATCTACACAAGTTCCGTTCCCAGCAATTAGCATTACTGAAAAATAACCTGTATCAACATAGGTATGGGTAAGGTTTGTACTATTGTTTGAAAAACTACCATCACCAAAAAACCAGGTATAGGCACTTGCTCCTGATGAAGTATTTACAAAAGAAACGGCACTACCAATGCAAATAGTGGTAGGACTCGCAGTAAAATTGGCTATAGGTGTAGTGCCTACAACAATTGTTTTTTGCTTTGAATAACTACAACCATTAGCTAATGTGTAGTTGAGTGTAATGGTATAATTTCCGGGTGTTGTGTATGTGTTTGTGGGATTAGCGGCTGTGGAGTTTTGTGCATTACCAAATGACCAATTATAGGACACAATACCAACACTTGCATTGGTATTGAGTGAAAAGGATGTAGTGTAAGGCGCACATAAATTAGCATTGGATAAATTAATCGTATCTAACTCTTCAATAATAGTAACTGCGTTATATTGTACGGCAGTGTTTGAGCAACCTACACTATTGGTTACCGTTAACTGAACCGTAAACTGATTATAGCTGTTATAAGTGTGTGTTGGATTGGGAGTAGTGGACGTTGTAAGATCTCCAAAATTCCACAAATAACTTACGATACCTGTTCCTGTGCTTGTATTCGTGAAATTTACAATGCCAGGAACAGCACATGGACTTATTGGGCTTGCAGTAAAAGCAGCTACGGGTGCTGGTTTTATGGTGATTATTTGTGTTGCAGAGTCTATACAAGATCCATTTTGAACTATTAATTTTACTGTATAATTTCCTGGATTACTATAAATATGACTTGGATTATTAGTCGTAGTAGTTGCGCCATCTCCAAAATTCCAAAAATAATTTCCTCCTATTGGTATGCTTGTATTGGTAAAATTCACTGGCGTATTTTGACATTGTGTGTTTCCTACCGAAAAACTAGCTATTAAATTATTAATGTTAATATAATTGGGTAAGATGAGCGTATCCTTACATCCCGTTGTGTTGATTGAAATAAGTTGCACTGTGTAGGATCCAAGGGCATTGTAGGTATGTGAAAGGGTATTGCCCAGCCCAGTAGTATTATCTCCGAAATTCCATAAATAACTAACTCCCGTTTGGTTGCTGCTCGCGCTAAAAACAGTACTAAAGGGGGCTGTGCAAGCACTCGTATTGCTTGCAGATATAGTAGTGGTGGGTTTGCTTATTAAAGTGATAAAATTTTGTTTTGTCAACGATTTAGAACATCCATTGCTATTGCTAATTAATAAGGTAACATTATAATTACCAGGATTTGTATAGGTGTGAATTGGGTTGGCTAAGGTAGAGGTGCTACCATCGCCAAAGTTCCACAAAAAGGTAGGATTGATGGTACCTGTACTTTGGTTAGTAAATTGAATTGTTTTTGGAAGGCAAACATTTCCAGAATCCGAAGCAGTAAACAGAATATTTGGTGAAGCATTTACTGTGATATAGGCAACACTTGTTTTTGTATTTGAGCTTGTGCTATTGGATGCTGTAAGTGTAATGGTATATGTGCCAGGAGTAGTAAATACAGTTGAAGGATTTTGTTGAGTAGAGGTAACACTATTTCCAAAATTCCATTGCCATGCATTGGGGTTACCTGTGCTAGCATCATTAAATTGAACAACTAAGGGAGCGCAGCCGTTGATAACATTGGAGTTGAAATTAGCTACAACTTGCCCCTGTATTTTCTCGAAAGAAAAAAAACAAATTACTAAAATAACAAGATTCAATATCTTGACTTTACTTGGTACATGCATAATACTAACGGGTTTAAATAAAAAAATTAAAGGGTACTTAATTGTCTTTTATATAACTGAATGGTGTTTTCTAATCCTAAATAAATAGCATCTGCTATGAGTGCGTGCCCAATTGAAACCTCAAGCAATGTTGGTATTTCTTTTTTTAAAAAAGCTAAATTATGTAAATCTAAATCATGCCCGGCATTAATACCTATGCCTAATTGGTCTGCTTTTAATGCACACAATTTATAGTTTGCTATAGCCTTTTTGGGATCAATTAAAAAATCTTTTGCATATTGCTCCGTATATAATTCTATTCGATCCGTTTGTATGTCTTTGGCAGCTTGTATTTGTTCTTCAATTGGATCTACAAAAATGGAAACACGAATATTATGTTTTTTGAAAAGACATATAAAGGAGGACAATAAGTTGGCATTTTCAATAATATTCCAACCATGATTCGACGTTAATTGATTTGTAGCATCTGGCACCAATGTAACTTGTGCCGGTTTATTGTCTAGTACTAGTTGAACAAATTTATCTTCAAGAGGATTGCCTTCTATATTAAACTCTGTAGTGAGCACATTTTTTAAATCATAAACATCTTTATAAGTAATATGGCGTTCGTCAGGACGGGGATGCACGGTTATTCCATCTGCGCCAAATAATTCACAATCCATGGCTGTTTTAACAACATTGGGATTATTATGACCTCTACTATTCCTTAGGGTTGCTATTTTATTGATATTAACGGAAAGCTTAGTAATCATACAGCATATTCTACACAAATGTAATTATTAAATTTTAAATTTATTGTGCAATTGATTTAATTAATCATTATTTTCAATTTTAATGCAGTAAAATGTTGCGACGATTCCTACCGTTTTTATTTTCATGTCTGTTGTTATGTATAGCAGCTTGTAATACAATCGACGAAAAAGCCTATGATCACACTTTTAGAATGAATTTAGGGGGAGGTTTACATTCACTTGATCCCGCCTTTTCAAAAGACTTATCTACCATGTGGTGTGCGCAGCTTTTGTACAATACCTTAGTAGAAACAGATAGCAATTTGCAATTAAAAGCGAGTATAGCTCATGCATGGTCGGTAGATGCAAGTCAGCTAAATTATACTTTTCATCTTCGTCAAAATATTTATTTTCATCAGCACCCCCTTTTCCCTAAGCACCAAGCTAGAAAATTAGTAGCTAGTGATGTGGTGTTTAGTTTTAAGCGTTTGATTGATCCAACATTAGCATCACCAGGCGCTTGGATATTCAATGATAAAGTAACAGCAGATAATCCTTTTGAAGCGCTTAACGATAGCACCTTTATAATCCATTTAAAACAACCTTTTCAGCCCTTGTTGCATATGTTGAGTATGCCCTATTGTAGCATTGTTCCCTATGAGGTTGTTAACTATTATAAAGAAGATTTTAGAAGTCACCCTTGTGGCACTGGCCCATTTCAACTCATTAGTTGGGATGAGGGTGCCAATTTGCTAATGCATAAAAATCCTATTTATTGGGAGTATGAAAATGGGCGACGCTTACCATATTTAAGTGGTGTACAACTGTCTTTTTTTGATGCTAAGGCCACAGAGTTTTTATTATTTATGCAACACAAGTTGGATTTTGTAAATAGTATCGATGCTTCTTTTAAAGATCTTGTTTTTTATAAAAATGGTTTATTAAAACCTTCGTTTCAAAAACAATTTAATCTTCAAAAGGCAACCTATATTAATACAGAATATATCGGCTTTTTATTAGATACATCTTCCTCTGTTTTGAAAAACAATCCACTGAAAATAAAGCAGTACCGACAAGCTATTAATTATGCTATCGATAGAAATAAAGTGCTTACTAATTTCAGAAATGGAATAGGTGTAGCAGCTACAAAAGGATTTATACCTAAAGGAATGCCTGGTTATTTTGAAGATGCTCAATATGGTTATCATTATCAACCAGAAAAAGCGAAGCAGCTTTTGGCACAGATTGGTTTTGATAAAAAAGGGAATGCTCCACCAATTACAATTTATACACCAGATAATTATGCCGATATTGTAAATTTCATTGCAAAGGAATTGAAAGATGTTGGTATACCTGTTGTTGTAGAGGTGATGCAGGCGTCTATATTAAAACAACAAATGAGTGCCGGAGAACTGCCTATGTTTAGGGCGCAATGGATTGGTGACTATCCTGATGCGGAAACCTTTTTAGCTGTTTTTTTATCTTCGATGCCGGCGCCTCCTAATTATACAAGGTTTAAGAATAAACAGTTTGATAATTGGTATAAACAAGCTATGCAACTTGTAGGTGCTGCTCGCCTGGCGCTGTATCGTAAAATGGATAGCCTAATGATAGAAGAAGCGCCCGTTATTCCTTTGTTTTATGATGAATATGTACATCTTTACCAAAAGAATATATTTGGATTAAGAAGCAATGCTATGAATCGAATTGATTTGAAAAGGGTACAAAAGAACTAGTTATTTTTTTCTTTTGTAGGTAGCTATTAATTCACTAACATTATTTCTTCTAATTAAATCAGCATCTAAGCTTAAAAAATTAGCCACTTTTTGTGGCGCATTTTTCAGTCCGATTTCTAATTTTTTTAAGGCATCTTTCGATTTTCCAATGGCAAATAAACAAGCTGCTTGTAAATAATAAAACTCTGGTTTGGGCCCACAATGTTCTTTCGCTATTTCTAACTGTAGCAAGGCATCTTCAAAAAGTTTGCTGGTATATAAGCTTTTAATGAGGGCAATCCATGTAGTCTTAATATTAGGTTTTATACGAACGGCATTGAGATAGCAAATGACCGCTTCATTGGGGATGTTCATATGCATCAAGCAATTCCCAATGGCCATATTATATTGTGCATTGTTCGTATCTAAATGTAAGGAAACGGCAAAGGCTTTAGCCGCTTTTTCCCATTGATGCTCGCGGGTATAGGTTTCTCCAATTTTGAAAAATATACTAGCATCTTTAGGATTCAACAAAGAGGCTTGTCGGTAATAATAGCGTGCTTTTTGAAATAATTTTTTCTTTTCCCAGCAATGGCCAATAGCTTCAAAAATGATGTCTTCTGGTTGTGCGATTTCAATATGTTTTTCTAAAACTTCAATAGCTTTGTCGAACCATTTCAAACGCATAAAGGCATCGGCCATATTACGATATGCAAATTCAAACTTGTCATCTATTGCTATGCAATACTCGTAAGCATCGGCACTTTTTTCATACAGACGTAGTCCTTGATAGGCAGCACCTAAATTAAACCAAGCAGTTGCATTATACGGATCTTTGTCGCATAACTCGGTATGCAATTCCACACTTTCTTCTAATTGCTTAGTAAAATCTGCCCAAAAGCAAATTTTCTGTAAGGCCTCTTCGTTTCTACTGTCTATTTTTACGACTCTTTTTAAGGTAGCAAAAACAGCTTCAAATTCTTCCGCTTCATCATATACATCTGAAAGCTCCATTAAGAGCTCTATTTGATCTTTCTTTCCAAAATGAGCAATATTTTGTTCTAACCAATCGGCTGCCTGTTGGTATTTGAGTTGATTTAAATATATGTCTGCGCGTAATAATACTGCACTAACATTTTTTTGATCTAAACGATCTAAATCGTCTAGTACTTGTAAGGCTTGTCCATAACGTTGTAATTGTGCTAGTATTTCTGCTTTAAATTGTAGGATTGCACTCGAATATGGAAAGAAACCTAAGGCTATTTCACAAGCTTCTAAGCCATCCATTTCTTTTGAGTTGAAAATAAAGTAATCAATGATTTCTTCGAAATCATCTTCATCTAATGAAATCCTTGATTGGCCATTTTTAATAGCCATATAGTCTTGGAGTAATTGCTCTAAACTTTTTCCTTCTCCTTCTATAAAATCGTCATCATCAAACATGGGCAATCGTTTTAATAAAAATAAATCATAAAATAGGATTTACCTTTTTTAACTTAAAATAGTTATCAACATTTATTCTGTTACAGGCAAGTAAATGGTTTGGGCTGTTTCGGTTTCAATGGTATACGGTATGCCTCCTTTTACCGTCTGCATAATGCTTGTGTCTATGCCGATACCATAAATATAATAATCTCCTTTTGTGAGTTCTGTAAATACAGCTGTTGGAATACCATTTTGCAAGATAGTTTGTACCGAATCATCATAGTAGGCTGGTGTATTTTTAGTGTTGTATTTTATATACACTTTGCTATTGGCAATATTCAATCCATGATGCTGTGGAGTAATAGATAAGGTGGCATGTCCACCTTTGCCTGCAAGGGTTTCTTCTTTTCTACAAGCTACAATTCCAATGAAGCTAATAAAGAGTATCATATAATGGAGTTTCATAGGCTTATCATTTGGCATAAAGTTAGTGTTTAATTTAATTGTAAAAATGTTAAACTATCATTACCAAGATAGATTACTTGCTTTACTTTCATTCCAATTTCTATCTAAAGCGCTTACACAATAAACATCACTTGCGTCATGCATTAAATCGTCTTTAAATTCTTTTTCTTTAGTTATCGCTATAAGATGTTCATTATCTTGAATAGTTATGGGTTCGTTTTTCTTAAATCGATATACTGCAAATCGAATTTGTTCTTTTGAAGCATTCGCATGCTCCCAGGCAATAACTTTACTATGATGTATTGTTTGCGATTTTTTAATGACAGGAATTTCGGGTGCTATAGCATCAAGCCAAGACATGTTTGGAACAAAGGCGATACTGGGATTGGCTGTTTGGGCAATTGCATTAACTACCATTGGATTTAATTTGTCGAAACAAGAAAGACTATAAAAAGAAAAACCGCCATTACTTGTTTCTTTACGAATGCATGTAATTTCATTTTTTAATTCTGCTTCCGTTGCCCAAACCCCTTTACCATTCACCATTCTATATACGCCTAAACCATAATACATGTGCCGTTGGTATTTGTGGTTTTCCCACCAAGGTAATAATACTTCAAAGGCTGCAGCTTTATGGTGTATTTCCCAATATAGTTGCGGTAGTGCATAGTCGATCCATTCTTTTTCCATCCACAAACGGATATCCGCGTATAGATCGTCAAAACAGGTTTGTCCACCTCTAGTAGCCGATCCTTCAGGATCTACAGAAGCGTTTCTCCATACCCCAAAGGGACTAATACCTAATTTGCAATAGGGTTTTATTTTTTTTATTTCTTTGTTGAGTGACTTAACAAAAGTGGAAACGTTTTGTCGGCGCCAATCGTGACGATTAAGCTGTTCTGGATTGTAACTATGGTATGCTGCTGCATCATTAAATTCTACATTAGCGATTCGGTAAGGATAAAAATAATCATCTAAGTGCACCGCATCAATATCATATTTACGCACCACTTCTAACATCACATCTTGAATGTAATTGCGAACAGCGGGAATACCTGGATTAAAATAGGATTTACCGCCATAATTGACTACCCAATCTTTATGTTGTTTAGTGGCGTGATTGCTCGGATTGGCATTTTTAGTAGCATCCGTTAAGGCTCTAAAGGGATTAAACCATGCATGAAATTCTATATTTCGTTTATGTGTTTCTTCAATCATAAAAGCCAAAACATCATAATAAGGATTAGGTGCTTGGCCAATTTTACCTGTAAGAAAGCGCGACCAGGGTTCAAAACTGCTTGGATAAAAGGCATCTGCAGCGGGTCTTATTTGAACGATAGCAACATTACATCCTAATTGCACCAATTGATCTAAGCGTTTTATAAATTCGCTCTGTTGCTGTTGTGTACTTAATCCTGGTTTAGATGGCCAATCTATATTAGAGACGGTTGCAATCCACGCCGCTCTAAATTCGTATTTAGGAAAGGCTTGCTTTGCAATTAGGCTGTTTGCACAAACAAGCAATAATAAGATTATGAAAAGTTGATTTTTAAATTTTTGTATCGACATATTGCAAATTTACAATTTTCATTTGGAGCAATAAAAAAAGCCGCAATGTATATTGCGGCTTTTGGTGTTTATAAATTTAAGTTAGTCTTCTTTTTTCTTTTTAGCAGCAGTTTTTTTAGCTGGTTTTTCTGCCGCTTCTTCACCTTCCGTTACAACTTTTTTAGCTCTTGCTTTTTTTGCTGGTTTTTCAGCTACCACAGCTGCTTCTTGCGGCGCCTCGATTGCATGGGCTGCTTCTTCAGTAGCTACTTCAAAGCTCAATAAATTACTTGACTTTAATATTTCATACCATTTCAACATTTTTTTCATGTCGCTGATATAAACTCTTTCTAAATCAATATTAGGGTAAACAGATGAAATATAGTTCTTAATTTCTTCGTTGCTTGCTTTTTTATGATCTACAAGGGGCTTGCTAGCTTCTTGTTCTTTCATTTGTGAAAATAACTCACTTAATCGAATATTTTCTTCGATGGTATAGATTTCGATACTATCTAAAGGGGTTACATTATGAAGTCTTGCAGAAATAAATTTAGTACTATTGTCCGCTAAACTTTTCACGATAGCGCCATCGCTTTTTGTAGTTAATAATTGATATAAACCACCTAATCCTGTAATGGCTACGATTTCTCTGTATTGCATAAAATTGTTCTTTTAAGTGGATGCAAAAGTAAATTAATTCTCTTAATTCTTGCTATGATTATGAATAAATATTGCTTTTTATCTAATTAAGGTTACGTCTCCTTTTAATTCTAAAGGCGTTGGACTCGTATTGCCACAAGTACCTTTCAGGTAATAAAAGAAGGTGCCTCCATCTTGAGGTATATCGTTATAGGTGCCATCCCACGAGTCGGTAGGATTTTTTGTGAAAAACACTTCTTGACCCCAACGGTTATAAATCGAAAAGCGTTCGATGGTAATATCGCCAACGAATTTAATTCGGAATCGATCATTATTGCCATCATTGTTTGGAGTAAATGCATTGGGTATAAATGGCAAACAACAATTGTCGAAACGAACAGTAGCCGTAGCCGTATCTTTGCAATTGTGTGCATCTTGAACATAGAGCACATACACGCCATTTGTCAAATTAAAAATTGACGGGTCATTAGAAAAAGGATTCCAAGTATAAGCATAGGGCTGAGTACCACCTTGTACGATACTTACTATGCTTGCATTAGCATTGCCAACACAATTATTGTTAGTTACCTGTAATTGAATTTGCAAAGAATCTGGACTAGGTATTTGTATGAGCGTATCATGTAGGCAATTCTTACTGTCTTTTACTTTTATAGTATAAGCTCCTGCAAATAAATTACTAAAGGTATTTTGACTGGAATACAAAGTGGCAGGTACCATTAGATAAAGATAAGAGGGCTTTCCGCCACTAGCTGCAATAGTCACTTGGCCATCTTTATAACCATAACAAGAAACGGGTGTAATAGTTACATTTGGAAAAGTTAGGGGTGGTAATTCTGTTATGGTTACGGTAGTATCTTTAATACAACCATTGGCATCTTTAATCGTTAAGGTATAGGTGCCGGCACCTATAGTTGTAAATACATTATTCGATCCGAAATTCACGCCATCTATGGAATAGGTATATGGAGCTATGCCCCCTGTTCCATTTACACTTGCCACCCCATCTTTATATCCAGGACAGGTAGCATTGGTTAGTGGCGCGTTAATTATTTTAATTTCGGTAGGCTGTGCAATACTAATGGTAGTGTCTTTAATACAGTTGTTATTATCACTTACGTGTACAACATGTGTACCTGCATTTAAGCCTGTTAATATATTAGATGCCTGATATGGATTGGCATCAAATGCATAGGTATATGTAGGTGTGCCACCAGAAGCAGAGATGGTTGCCGTGCCTGAATTATCGCCAAAACATAAAACAGGAGTAGTGGTTAGGGTTATTTGAACTGGACTAGGATTAACTAAACTCACGGTGGTATCTTTTGTACATCCCTTAGAATCGATTACATGCAATACATAAGTGCCAGCTAATAAAGCCGTAAAATTATTTGTAGGTCCAAAGGTGTTGGAGTTATATGCATAGCTATAGCCTGGTGTGCCTCCAGAACCCGTTACAAGTAGGCTACCTGTGTTACCGCCATTACAAAGCGGATTGGTTAGGGTTACTTGCACTGCTACCGGCGGAGGAGCAGTAATGGAAACAGTAGTATCCTTAATACAACCGTTTATGTCTTTTACATGAATCGTATAGCTACCCGTACTTAGATTGGAGAATACATTGCTAAGGTTATAAGTACTGGTGTTAATTGCATACGTATAAGGAGCTATGCCGGCATTGCCATTAGCAATAATAACGCCATTGCTTAATCCATTACAAGAAATATTCGTAGTGCTTACTGTAGCGCCTACTATAATAGAATCTTGAATAGTAAGGGTAGTATCTTTGATGCAATTATTAGCATCTTTAATGTGAAGTGTATACGTACCTGCTCCTAAATTGCTAAATATAGCCGAATTAGAATAGGCATTAGTACCAATGGCATATTGATAGGTAGGGGTGCCTCCACTTGCTGTTAATGTAATTTTACCGGTGTTGGTACTAGAACAAATATTTTTAACAACACTAGCAGTAACTTGTAAAGGGCTAGGTTGTGTAATGCTGATAGTGGTATCTTTAATACAGTTATTGGCATCTTTGACATGCAGCACATAGGTGCCTGCTGAAATACCTGTAAATAAAGGATTGTTACTGTAGGTACCCGTGCCAATAGCATAGGTATAAGCGGTTGTTCCACCCACTCCTCCAATAGTTATAGTACCGGTGTTTTCACCAAAACAAAGAGGCTTGGTAAAGCTTGCGGTAATTCCCAATAAAGAAGGCTGTGTTATAGTAGCTGTTGTGTCTTTACTGCAATTATTAGCATCTTTTATATGAAAGGTATAAGTGCCGGGCGCTAAATTTGAAAAAGTAGCATTGCTTCCCCAGGCATTGGTACCAATGGCGTATTGATAGGTAGGTGTGCCACCCGTAGTGCTTATGGCAACGCTTCCATTGTTGAGACCATAACAGCTTACTGGAGTAATAGCAAGTGTATTAACTAATGGGTTGGGTTGCGTAATGGTAATAAGCGTATCTAAATAGCATCCATTAACATCTTTTACATGAAATAAAAAGGTATTCGCACTGAGGTTTACATAGGTAGTAGCAGCGGTGTATATTCCACTACCTAATGCATAAGAATAGGGGCTTGTGCCACTATTGCCAACGATGCTTACGGTACCTAAACTTTGTCCAAAACAAAGATTGTTGGTAGTGCTTACGGTAGCATGTACATTAATAGAATCTAATAAAGTAACCGTAGTATCTCTAATACAATTCACAGCATCTTTTATATGAATAACATAGGTGCCAGAATATAAATTGGTAAAAATATTGTTGGCACTATAAGGCCCTGCACCTAAAGCATATTGATAAGGTGCGGTACCATTAAAGGCAACGATAGCTATAGCACCATTTTGAAAGGCGTTACAAGGTGGTTTGGTATAAACTATATTGCCACCGATTGGAGTTGTGTTGGGCACCACCACTACCGTATCTTTAATACAGTTATTGGCGTCTTTTATATGAATTGTATAAGTGCCTGGAGTAAGGTTACTAAATACATTATTGCTGCCATAGGCACCCGTTCCAATGGCGTATTGAATGGGGCTCACGGCACCCACTACATTTGTAATAGTAATGCTGCCATTGTTGCCATTATAACAATTTGGTGCAACTTTGGTGATATTAGGTAAAATAGTAATAGGCGTGTTTAAAATAATAGTTGTGTCACTAAAACAAGCATTGGTATCGGTGGTGCGCACTGTGTATCCACCTGGATTATAAAATAAACTATCATAGATTGGTCCACTTGCATTATACTGCGTAAAAATAGTAGTAGTGCCTTGTAGAATATTCACATGCAATGGAGGCGTACCGCCATTCGGTATAATTTTTATTTGTCCTTTTTGAGAACAAACAGGTTGTGTTACAATACTTACTGCGCTTGAAGGATTGGGTAAAACAATGATTGTATAGGCTTGTGTTTGTTTACTTACTAATGGGCATCCGTTGTCTTCATAAGTAATAAAAAAGGTATAGGTACCTGGAGTGGCTGTAGCTAAATTCCAACTAAACGCACCTATTGGATTCGTTGTGTTGTTATTGCTGATGCTGAAGGTAGCACCCAATGGCAATCCATTAGCAGCCACATTAATGGTATTGCCATCAATATCAGTTGGATTGATATTAAAGGTAAGTGTACCATTACTTTTACAAATTTTTATCGTAGTGGTGTCAATTAATGTAGAGCCAGCCGAATTGTTAGAGATATTACCTACAGGAGGATTGTTATTACAATTATTGATAACAACAAATGTCATTTCGCGCATACTCGTGCCAACCAATACTCCATTTTTATATTCTTCCACTTGTCCTACTACCAAACTTTTTTGTACGGCATTTGGTGTGAAATTTAATTGACCATTGGCATTGTTGAAATTGAAGGCACCTGCAGCGGTAGCTAAAGGCGCTGCGCCTGTAAATGGCACAACATACGTAACCGTTCCAGCAGGTTCTAGGCCGTTTACTAAACTAAAATTCAAAGAATCTGAGTTGGGATCAATAGCACCAGGATTATAAGCAGCTGGTTTATTGATACAGAAAAAGGGTGTTGGGATAGTGGTATAAACAGGAGACGAATTGGGCCCACTTAGATTATTTAATGTAGCTATTAAGGAAATAATACTGCCTGTTGTAGGGCCAATCGTAATATTAGTAATGCTATTGCTTCGGCCTGCAGAGCTATTACCCATTACCCCATTAAATTGAAATACCCAATTAGCCGAAAGGGCATTTAAAGTAACATTAGCTGCATAGATAAAGCGTTTTACCCCTGGGATAGTACTTAATGGATTAGAACAAACTGTGTTATTGATCTGATTATCACAAACGGGCGTTACTTCTACGTTAGAACCTGCTTGAATGGTGAGCGTTAGGGTGTCATACGAATTACCATTGTTGTATACAACAACCTGTGGTTGAGAACCCGGAAAAGAGGGGTAAGAGGTGCCGGAACAATCACCATAAACTACCAAGTAGACCTTGTAGGTATTGCCAATTACATGTGAATAATAAAAATCTGCCCCATAAAAGTGAGAGGCTTTCGATACTTTATTAACAAGTAAAAAAGATAAAATAAAGGACAAGCTGAGCAATATGCGTTTATATACATTCATCTGACGAAAAATAAAAAAGTAGAATAAATCTAGGTTTTGTAAAAGTTGATTGGTTTTCCCTACCTACAAAAATAGACAATTAAATGCTCTAAAGTGTTGGAAAAATAGATGGATTCTTTTCTGTAAGGTTAAAATAAACGACGAGAAGACTTGATTTTAATGATAAAATCATTAAAGTCAGGAACTAAATTAAATTTGTAAATACTTCCTAAAAACAATAGCAGCCCAAGAAGGCTACGTAAGCAAAGATCAATATATACATTTCCAATTGTTGGTATCAACTGAAATACTGATACTATAACTAAGCCAGTTAATATGGTGAAAAAACTATTTTTTGTAAAAGGCTCTAGTTGCAGTTTTTGTTTAACAAGCAGGTACTTACCTATATTAAAAATACACAACGCAATACTCGTAGCCCATGCCGCACCATATACACCATAAAGGGGAATGCTAATTCTATTGAATACTAAAATCATAAGCACCAGGGCTAAAGAAAGCATGAAAAATGATTTGTAATGTTTTGAAATGCTCATAATTTCGCTATTCAAACCGGTGGCCATATCTACCAATCGACCTAGCATTAATATTAATACCAAAGGTTTAATAGCTGCATATGCTGGGGGTAATATAGCAACAGCATTGTCTAAATTTATAGCTATT
The DNA here is from genome assembly GCA_024640225.1 of Bacteroidota bacterium. Lineage (GTDB taxonomy): Bacteria > Bacteroidota > Bacteroidia > Chitinophagales > Chitinophagaceae > CAIWHF01. The sequence goes on from JAHEFK010000001.1 coordinate 39,157, forward strand.
AAAATACCCATGCCAACCGTTGCAAATAAAATTGTATTACTTGCTCTATTGTATACATCTTTTACTTTTTCCATATCGTTTGCATGATAGGCTTGGGTAAGTATTGGAAAAGATGCAGCGGTCATTGCTCTATAAGGAATAACAAATAAACTGATGATAAAAACAGCATTAGCATATACGCCAACATCGCTAATTCCTTGATGGGAATAAAAGGCTAACATGTTGGCATCTAAAGTACCCAATAGGGTTAACGATGCACTTAATAAGAGATGGTACCAAGTAAAATGCAGCAGTTCTTTTCGTTCGGTCTTTTCAAATACGTGCCAATTGAAGGCTAATTGAAAATTTGCTGTTTTGTATGTAGCGATCCACCACATAGCGATTATCGGAATGCAGTACATTAATACCATTCCATAAAAAAAAGTACTGATACTAATTAATTTTAAACCCGTTAATACTAATAAAATGATAGTTATAACACGTATGATTATGGATTGCATAAACGAACTTATTGCTACACGCATTTGTGAATTTAGATAAGATTCAAAAAGCGTTACCAAACTTATAAGCAATACAAAAAGCGGTAATAAATAAAAATATTGCTCGTTTATCGATCGATCAATAGGTTGATAATGATAGATGACGGTCTTGTGAAGTAAGGTATAAACAACAATAAAAACGGCACAGGTTATAATGGGTATTAAAAAACTCAAACCTAATAGTGTTTTCCTTTTCTTAGGAGCCTCCTGGTATTTATGAATATATACCATTAAAGTAGCTGGAGCACCCATTAATAAAAAATAAGAAAAAGTAAGTGCTTGGTTGGTAATGTTTTTTACAAAACCATAATACTGAACAGGCAATAAATAAGTAGAAATCAATACTATTATAGCACCTAATACCGCTCCAAAAAGCGTCACTAGTGTTGTTTTAATCGATTGTCTTACTACGATGCCCATAGTTTATTTCAAAAAGTTTTTTAGAAATTCACGCATTTTCACCTTAGTCGTAAAAAGCACTTTAAATACTATTTGTTTAATTTTTGAACGGTTAATCTCGTTAAATATAATCAATTCATGCTGAAGCATTGTTGATTGTAGTTGCTTTAATTTAGATCGATCTGTACTTGCATTGGCAATATGTACCACCTTTGGAGCAGATAAATAATATGTAGAAAAGCCAGCTTTTTTAAATTGATAACACCATAAATGATCTTCGCCATACATGAAAAAACGGTCATCTAATCGATGGTCTTTCAATACTAGTAAATCTTTTTTCCTAAACATAAAATAGGCACCAGAAACCCAGTCACAAGGCGTATTGTAATCGCCTCTAAAAAACTGGTTGAGCATATATTGGGATCTTACTTTATAAGGCACTAAGGCAAGTAAATATCGATTAATTTCTAAAATTTCTTTCGTAATTGACCTAAAAGATCTTGCATTATTTTGATACACGCCATTTTCATAAACCAATTGAACGCTTACTACCCCAATGGTTGGGTTTTCTTGTAAGATTGTAAGCGCATTGACTAAAGCTTCCTCTTTAAAATAGGTATCGGAATTGAGTAATAAAATATGTGGTGTGCTAGCATGGGCAATGCCTAGATTGTTGCCGCCAGCAAAACCATTATTGATATTGTTTTTTATAAGTTTTATAGTAGGAAATTCTCGTATTAAATCAGTAGGATCATCTTTTGTAGAGGCGTTGTCTACTACAATTAGTTCAAATAGCTCTTCATTGCAATGTCTGAAAATAGAAGCTATGCACTGTTTTGTAAGCGCTAGCGTATTGTAGTTTATAATAATGATTGATAATTGCTTACTCATGTCGATGTGTTAGGTATGAAATACACATGCCTAATTTAGAACCTACACCAGTTGATAAAATAGTGCGCGGAATAGCATGTTGTAGGGCAATTATTTTTTTTAAAAAAGCAGGTATAGGCAGTGCTCTTGCATAGCTCTGTAATTCCGATAGCGTAACAATTTTTAAATTTCTTATCATGCGCCACCAAGCGTCGTATACGAGTAGGGATGCAGTTGATGCTGGCCCATATTGTTGAAATAATAACAACCATTCATAGACCTCAACGGATGGATTTCTAAAACAACTATTGGTTACTTGTGAGTCGTTGTAACTCATATTGATTAAGGGCTTATCTATATATCCACATGTTGTAGTTTGTAGCATTCTTATATACCCTTCAATGTCTACAAGCCATTTATAGGATGGGTTGTACCAAGCATTGGCATTATTTTTAAATAATACTACAGATGGGTTACCAATTTTATTTTCTGCCAACAACAGAAATGGATTTTTCTTAATCTTTTGAAAGCTTCTCTCATCAATTGTTTTGTTGATATAATGCTTTGTTGATTCAAAATAGGCATTATAGCCCGAAAAAATCACTTCTTTTTCATCATCTATGGCATTAGCAAAGGCATTTAAACTATCTGCATCTGAGAAATAATCATCATCATGCATTACTTTAATCCACTGTCCGGAGGCATACGGTATGCCTGCTGTCCAATTTTTAGGTGTGCCAAGTGTTTCTTTATTGCGGATATACTGTATAGGAAACCATACACGTATAGTTTTTAAATATTGTTCAATGCTATCATTAGAAGAATCATCTGTTATAATAACCTCGAAATTTTTATACTTTTGTATAGCTATACTTTCTAAAAGACGCTTTAAATAGTGAATTCGATTATAAGTGCCAATACAAATGGAGATTTCACAATTTTTTTGTTCAAGCATTGATATTTAAATATGTAAATTTATGAAAACCCTTTTAAAACCGTTGTTTGATGCAGTTTTGTATCGATGGAACAAATTTAATTTAAAAAAACAACAACAACAAATTGCCGGTTTGGATTGGTTTTCTATTAAAAAACTAAAACATGATAAGAGTTCCCATTTAAAAATGCATCGCTCCAAAATAGGGGACTTATATTACACTCAAGCACAACAGTTATATCATGGCTTACAAGAGGTTCTGGTTGAGGAAATTTACAAAGTACAATTAGCTCCCAATGCACGCATTATAGATTGTGGTGCCAATATTGGCATTAGCATTTTGTATTTTAAGAGTATTTGTCCTACGGCTCTTATTACAGCTTTTGAGCCAGATAAACATAATTTCGAATTACTCACCAAAAATTGTATTGTGAACAATTTAAATCATGTTGATTTGATAGAGGCTGCAGTTTGGAAAGAAAATACTGATTTGAAATTTATGGCTCAAGGCGGCATGGACAGTAAAATAAGTATAGGTGCAGAAGAGGGCATTGTTGTTAAAGCATACTCCTTAACCGGTTATTTACAAGAGCCCGTTGACTTTTTAAAATTAGATATTGAAGGAGCTGAATTTGAAGTTTTGAAAAGTATTAAAGATTACTTGAGTAATATTACTAACCTTTTTATAGAATACCACGGTGCTTTTACACAAACTAACGAATTGGTAGAAATATTAGGTATGGTACAAAAAGCAGGTTTTTATGTGTATATAAAAGAAGCCTGTAATGTATATCCAACACCATTCCTGATTAGTTCTAAGCATGGTCAATTTGATGTGCAATTGAATATATTTTGTAGAAAAGCAAGTAACGTTTTAAACTAAAATAGGCCGTTTTTACAACTAATTCTAACAGGTCTTTTATGGGCGCTGTTATTTTTCAAAAATCTTTCTAAATACTTTAAATAAACCTTGTAAATTCCTTTACGAGGCTTAACTTTGTCAGGCAAAATAACATAACCTATAATTCTAATTAAAATGCTTTCTGTCTTATTAAATAGCCCGGCTAACACCACCATAAACTATTTACCTATCGTGATTCAATTGGTAGTAGCTATTGGCTTTGTAGCATTTATGATGAGTGTTACGCACTTACTAGGCCCTAAACGCCGCACCAGCGATAAATTAGCCAATTTTGAAAGCGGTATCGAATCGGTTGGTAATGCCCGTCAGCCCATGGCTATTAAGTACTTTTTGGTGGCTATTTTATTCGTGTTATTTGATGTAGAAGTTATTTTCTTCTACCCGTATGCGGTGAATTTCAAAGCCCTCGGAAAAGAAGGGTTTTTGGCGGTGTTGATGTTTGTAGCGTTCTTTTTGGTTGGATTTATCTATATCCGCAAAAGGGGAGCATTAGATTGGGAAGAATAAACATTTTTTTAAAAAACAAGTTTTACTCATAACTATTTCGTTTTTATATGCGTCCAGTTCAATATAATACCAACCTGAAAATGGTTGATTTGCCAGAAGGTCATACCGGCGAAGGTTTTTTTGCTACTTCTTTAAACAACGTTATTGGTTTAGCAAGAAAAAACTCAATTTGGCCTTTACCTTTCGCCACTTCTTGTTGTGGTATTGAGTTTATGGCTACCATGGCTGCCCATTATGATTTAGCTCGTTTTGGATCGGAGCGCCTAGGCTTTAGTCCGCGCCAATGCGATTTATTAATGGTAATGGGTACCATATCTAAAAAAATGGCGCCTGTTTTACGCCAAGTTTATTTACAAATGGCCGAACCCCGCTGGGTGTTGGCAGTAGGTGCTTGCGCTTCTAGTGGCGGTATTTTTGACAGTTATTCTGTTTTACAAGGCATCGATCAAGTTATACCGGTAGATGTTTACGTACCCGGTTGTCCTCCAAGACCAGAAGCTATTATTGACGGAATTATGAAAATTCAAGAATTAGTGGGACAAGAAAGCTTACGCCGCAGAAATAGTGAACAATATAAAGGACTTTTAGAAAGCTACGGAATTCAATAGCATATGACACACGAACAAATTATTGAAACATTGGAAGCTGCCTTTGCAGGCCAATTAAGTGATTGTGATACCGCACACGGCATTAGCTCGATAACCATACCGGCTGCAGCTAATTTAAAAGTGTTGCAATTCTTGTATGATAGCGAAGATTTACAATTTCGCTTCCTTACTGATTTAACAGCAGTGCATTATCCCAACAGAACTAATGAAGAACTTTGTGTAGTCTATCACTTACACAGTCTTTATTTAAATAAGCGTTTACGAGTAAAATTATATGTGCCCGTTGCTGCACCTAAAGTGTTTACAGCGTCTAAGCTCTTCTCTGGTGCCAATTGGATGGAGCGTGAAACCTTCGACTTTTTTGGGGTTGAATTTGTTGGCCATCCAAATTTGAAACGAATTTTAAATGTAGATGAGATGGATTACTTCCCAATGCGAAAAGAGTATCCAATGGAAGATCCAACGCGTATTGATAAAGATGATGAAATGTTTGGTCGTGGAGGAACGATTTGTTAATTACATAAAGAAATTATTACCATGTCAGCACATATACATTTAGACGAAGCTTCAATTCAAAAACAAACCACTACCCTCAATTTGGGTCCTACCCACCCAGCAACACACGGGGTATTTCAAAATATTTTGGAAATGGATGGCGAGCGCATCGTTAGCGCTGTACCAACGGTTGGATATATACATAGAGCGTTCGAAAAAATTGCAGAACGCCGCCCTTATTATCAAATTACGCCCCTTACCGATCGATTAAATTATTGCTCATCTCCTATCAACAATATGGGATGGCACATTACAGTAGAGCGCTTATTGGGCATTAAAACACCAAAGCGCGTTGACTATTTACGTGTTATCATCATGGAATTGTCTCGTATTGCCGATCATTTGGTGTGCAATTCTGTAATTGGTGTTGACACGGGAGCATTGACCAGTTTCGTATATGTATTCGAATTTAGAGAGCATATTTATGAAATTTTTGAAGCTGTTTGTGGGTCTCGTTTAACCACTAATATTGGTCGCTTTGGCGGTTTTGAACGTAATTTCCCGCAAGAGGCTTTCGATAAAATCAATAAATTTTTAGAAGCGTTTCCACGCGGTATGAAAGAGTTTGAATCCCTACTTACACGCAACCGCATCTTTATGGAACGCACCATGGGTGTAGGCGGTATTAGTGCAGAAAGAGCCTTGAACTATAGTTTTACTGGCCCTAATTTGCGAGCAGCTGGAGTTGATTATGATGTACGTGTGGCGCAACCTTATAGTTCTTACGAAGATTTCGATTTCAACATTCCAGTAGGTACTACTGGTGATGTATATGATCGCTTCTTAGTGCGCAACCAAGAAATTTGGGAAAGCGTAAGCATTATCAAACAAGCACTCGAAAAAATTGCAGCTTTAGAAGCAGCAGATCCTAGTCAGAAAGAAGTTTTCTATGCCAAAGAAGCCGATAAGTATCACTTACCTCCAAAAGAAGATGTGTATACTAAAATGGAAGCCTTAATCTTCCACTTCAAAATGGTGATGGGTGAAATTGAGGTATTACCAGGCGAAATTTATTCGGCTGTAGAAGGAGGCAATGGCGAAGTAGGTTATTATTTAATCAGTGATGGTGGTAGAACTCCTTATCGCTTACATTTTAGAAGACCATGCTTTATTTATTACCAAGCGTATCCAGAAATCGTTAAAGGAAGTTTGCTGAGTGATGCGGTAGTTACAATGAGTAGCTTAAACCTCATTGCCGGAGAATTAGATGCATAATCAAGATATTATTAAACGTATGAAACAATTTTCAGCAGAACAATTAAATCAAGTACAAGCTATTATAGCACGTTACCCTGAGGGGAAGCAAAAAAGTGCGCTAATACCTTTGCTTCATCTCGCTCAAGAAACTTTTGGTGGCTGGTTAGATACCGAAACCATGGATTATATAGCTTCTTTATTAACAATTAAACCAATTGAAGTATATGAAGTAGCTTCTTTCTATTCCATGTTTCACATGAAGCCCGTAGGCAAGCATGTATTAGAAGTATGCCAAACAGGGCCTTGTATGCTTAACGGTAGCGATGAAATTATCGACTACATTAAACAAAAATTAGGTATCGAAGCAGGACAAACTACAGCAGATGGATTATTTACCTTGAAACCGGTAGAGTGTTTAGGCGCTTGTGGTTATGCACCTATGATGCAATTGGGCAAACACTATAAAGAGTTTTTGACCAAAGATAAAATTGATCAAATTATTGAAGATTTAAGAAATAGTATTTAACCCTTAGCTATTAAAACTAATCTTTCCATGAATAAAATAATACAAATTGTCGTTTGGGCTTTGATACTATCTTCATGTTCTTTTACTAAAGAAATGACTATAAGAGTTTCATCTTCGCACGATGCAACGGAAACTCAAAAGGGTAATTTTGTTAAATTAAAAAATGGAAATGAAATAAGTTTATTAAATAGTGTTTCAATCGATCATGGCATGCCAGATGTAAATAGATTGACAAAATTAACTATTGGTAATAAATCATTTAAAGGAAAGGATGTTGCATCTTTTCAAATTGAAAAAAAATATTACGAGAATTTAAATATTAGAAAGAAAAATTCAAATGAATTTGGTGTAAGAATTTATAAAGGGCCTATAAATATTTTTACACATACAGAAGTGTCGCAGAGTGTTGAGTATAATAGTAATGGATCAAGTGTTAGAAATTATAAAACAACAACTCGAACTGTAAGTCTATATTACTTACAAAGCCCTAATATTAACAATGGAGCATTTACTCAAGTTTTAAATACAAATAAGGTAGATAAAATGATGCCGTATTTAAATGATTACAAACCTTCATTGTCTATATTAAACAAATATAATGATGTTAGAAAAAAAGCAATAAAAACAAAATTAATGGTTTCTGGTGCAATAGTTTTTTCAGCCGCCGCATTAATTGCCTCAGGCAATCAAACATTAGAAGGTGTAGGCGCAGGCATAATAACTACAGGAATATTATTTATTCCTCCATTCTGTATTTTTCACAAAATAAATAACAAAACACTACCTTACCGTGCGCTTCAAAAATATATAGATAATAATTTTTCAAAAACAAATACTTCATTTTTAGAAAAGCAGTTGAGTGCAAATTCAAAAGTTATAGCATCTGATTCCATTGTTGGTAAAATGTCATTAAACGAAATCGTAGATACTTCAAAATTAGATTTCTTGATCATGAAAAGTGGATCGAAAATAATTGCAGAGCCGGGCACTATTTTAGAAACATCTAATAATCAAGCGTTCAAAATAAACAACCAAATAATTACGAACCCTGTTAGTGCTTTTCAACAAAATGGGTTGTTTTATAAAAAAATAAATGCTGTTAAAGATTTTAATGAATACGCATGTAGGTATATAAAAGGGAAAATTAGTATTTATGAAAATACATTGGATGTGGCGCATAGTATAAAAAAACCAAGAAATTTCTTCATAACATCTGATAATGATAAAAAAAGTGTTGATATAGAATCAATACATAATAAAATTTTCAAACAAAGTTTCTTTGAGAAAAATAATAATAATGAGTTAATTCCTAATACAAATAAATTAAAGTCATTTTTTTCAGACAATATTACAGCATCCAAAATGTATTCAAATTATCAAAAAAATATAATTAAAAGCAAAGTTGAAGCATATGGACTTTTTGCACTTTCTCTATTCGGTTATTATGCAAGTGTTAAGAGTTTTGTTAATGAAAAATATGTTTTGGGGAGCACGTTAGGGATTGCAGCAAGTCTAAATTTAATGTACATTGTACCCTCCATTTCAACTAAAATTCGTAATAATTTAAATAAAGAACTTTTAAATACGGTAGAATACTACAACACACACTAAAAAATAATTAATGGGAATACAACTTTTATTAGAAAAATCGAAAGTAGAAAACATCAGATTATATGATGTGTACCGACGCGAAGGTGGTTATAGAAGTGTGGAGAAAGCACTTAAAATGAGCCCAGACGACATCGTAGAAGAGGTTAAAAAGAGTGGCTTAAGAGGTCGTGGTGGCGCAGGTTTCCCTACGGGTATGAAGTGGAGTTTTTTGGCAAAGCCAGAAGGAGTGCCCCGTCATTTGGTGTGCAATGCCGACGAATCGGAACCCGGCACTTTCAAGGATCGTTATTTAATGGAATTCCTTCCGCATTTATTAATCGAAGGCTTGATTGTATCTTCTTATGCCTTGGGTTCTAATGCAACGTATATCTACATTCGTGGCGAATATGCTTGGATACCGGATATTTTAGAGCAAGCTATTGCAGAGGCAAAAGCTAATGGTTGGTTAGGCAAAAATATTTTAGGTACCGGTTTCGATTGCGAAATTTATGTGCAACGCGGTGCAGGTGCTTATATCTGTGGTGAAGAAACTGCTTTGATAGAAAGCTTAGAAGGAAAACGTGGTAATCCACGTATCAAACCTCCATTCCCAGCTATTCAAGGGCTTTGGATGCGACCTACCGTAGTAAACAATGTAGAAACCTTAGCAGCTGTGGTGCCTATTATTAATATGGGTGGCGATGAGTATGCAAAAATTGGTGTAGGAAAATCTACCGGCACCAAACTACTTTCTGTTTGTGGTAATGTAAATAAACCAGGTGTTTATGAAATAGACATGACCATTTCTGTAGAAGAATTTATTTACAGCGATGCATATTGTGGTGGTATTCCAAACGGAAAAAAATTAAAAGCTTGTATTCCAGGCGGTTCTTCCGTACCTATTTTACCAGCTAATTTATTATTAAAAACAGCCAAAGGCGAAACCCGTATGATGAATTACGAAAGTCTTGCTGATGGTGGTTTTGCAACAGGATCTATGATGGGGTCGGGTGGTTTTATTGTGTTAGACGAATCACAATGTATCGTTCGCCATACGATGAGTCTTGCTCGTTTTTACAACCATGAAAGTTGTGGTCAATGTAGTCCTTGCAGAGAAGGTACAGGATGGATGTATAAAATCTTGAAAAACATTGAATACGGTCATGGTAAAATGAGCGACATAGATTTACTATGGGATGTGCAGCGAAAAATTGAAGGAAACACGATTTGTCCATTAGGAGATGCAGCAGCTTGGCCTGTAGCAGCGGCTATTCGTCATTTTAGAGATGAGTTTGAATGGCATATTAATAATCCAGTAGAAGCACAAACGCGTAACTATGGATTGGCGCATTATGCAGATCCTATTCATGTACCAACAGTTTAAAAATAATAATCGCTAACGCGAAAAAAAATACAACATGAGTGAACAAATTAAAGTAACGATTGATAATATTACGGTAGCAGTAGCACCCGGTACTACTATTTTACAAGCAGCACGTCAAATTGGTGGTGAAGTAACACCTCCTGCAATGTGTTATTACAGTAAACTAGAGGGAAGTGGTGGTAAATGCCGTACCTGCTTGGTAGAAGTTTCGAAAGGCTCTGAAAAAGATCCTCGACCGATGCCAAAATTAGTAGCTAGTTGTCGTACTCCTGTATCCGATGGTATGGAGGTTAAGAATATTACCTCTCCAAAAGTACTTGACGCTCGTGCTGGTATTGTAGAAATGTTGTTGATCAATCACCCATTGGATTGCCCTGTTTGTGACCAAGCTGGTGAATGTCATTTGCAAGATTTGAGTTATGAGCATGGTGCAAGTGGCACACGATATGAATTTGATAGACGTACGTTTGAAAAAGAAGATATTGGTCCTTACATCCAATTGCACATGAATCGTTGTATTCTTTGTTATCGTTGTGTATACACAGCAGATCAGTTAACAGGCAAACGCGAGCATGGTGTATTAGATCGTGGCGATCATGCTGCTATTAGTACGTGTATTGGAAAAGCACTAGACAATGATTTTATTGGTAATGTAATAGATGTTTGTCCAGTAGGGGCATTAACCGACAAAACATTCCGATTCAAAAACCGCGTTTGGTTTACTAAGCCAGTAGACGCTCATCGTGATTGTCCTACCTGCTCAGGAAAAACAAGATTGTGGATGCGTGGCGATGAAGTATATCGCGTAACAGCAAGAAAAGATAAATGGGGCGAAGTAGAAGAATGGATTTGTAATACCTGTCGTTTCGATAAAAAACAAGCAAGTGATTGGACGATAGAAGGACCAAGTAAAATTGATCGCCATAGTGTAATTGCACAAGGGCATTATGAAGGCGTATTGAAACCGCAAAATTTCTTACCAGAAGTAATTGGTAGAAATCCAAAATTACTGATGAATATACATGATGTAAGTGGTGTCAATAAAAACGATATTGAATTGAGTAAATTAAATGGTCCTGCACATAGTAGCGACTTTGATAAAAAATAATTATTAACGAATCACAATACAACTACATGTTATTACTGTCTATAGATTGGAGTTTTATTATAGAAAAATTGATTTTAATTTCTGTAATACTCGGTGCATCACTAGGTGTGGCAACTTATGCTACTTGGGGTGAGCGAAAAGTAGCTGCTTGGATGCAAGATAGAAAAGGGCCAAGCCGTGCGGGTCCCTTCGGATTATTACAACCTATTGCAGATGGTATCAAATTATTTTTTAAAGAAGAAATTATACCAAATGACGCTAATCGATTCTTATTTATTTTAGGTCCTTCACTAGCTATGCTTACAGCTTGTATGGCAAGTGCGGTAGTGCCTTGGGGACCAAGTATTGAATTAGAAAGCGGCAGAGTTATTGCTTTGCAAGTTGCCGATATTAACATTGGTATCTTATATGTATTTGGTGTGGTGAGTGTAGGAGTATATGGTATTATGTTGGGCGGATGGGCTTCTAATAATAAATACTCATTAATGGGTAGTGTGCGTGCTGCTTCTCAAGCTATTTCTTATGAATTAGCAATGGGTATTAGCCTTATTGCATTATTAATGATGACGGGCACCTTAAGTTTAGCAGAAATTGTAAATCAACAACATGGATTTTGGGAAAATGGATGGTTTACATGGAATGTGGCAAAACAACCATTGGGCTTTATCATCTTTTTAGTGTGTGCATTTGCAGAGTTAAACAGAGCACCTTTCGATTTACCTGAAGCAGAAAGTGAGTTGGTTGCAGGATACCATACAGAATACTCCTCCATGAAATTAGGTTTTTACTTATTTGCAGAATATGTAAACTTATTTATCAGCTCAGCAATATTAATCACCTTGTTTTTTGGTGGTTATAATTTCCCTTTTATGGATCAAGTTGCTGGTAGTGTGAGCCCCGTAGTATTTTCTATCATTTGTGTTTTAGTATTACTAACTAAAACGATTATGATGATTTTATTTTTCATGTTCATCCGTTGGACGATCCCGAGATTTAGATATGATCAATTAATGAACTTAGGTTGGAAATCACTCATTCCATTAGCCCTTGTAAATATGCTAATTACTGGAGCCATTATTATTTGGGTATTAAATTAAAAAGAAATCATGCAAGAATTAACAAATAAAAGAGTAGCTGTAGATAGAAAGCCCATGACCTTCATGGAGCGCCTCTATATTCCTACTATAATAAAAGGACTTTTTATAACGGTAGGTCATATTTTTAAAAAGCCCGCAACGATTAGTTATCCTGAACAGCAACGACCATTTAGTCCGGTGTTTAGAGGCTTACATATTTTAAATAGAGATGAGCAAGGTCGTGAAAAATGCACGGCGTGTGGTTTGTGTGCTTTGTCTTGCCCTGCAGAAGCGATTACTATGGAAGCAGCTGAGCGAACCAAAGGAGAAGAACATTTGTATAGAGAAGAAAAGTATGCTGCAAAATACGAAATCAATATGTTGCGTTGTATTTTCTGTGGCTTATGCGAAGAGGCTTGTCCTAAAGATGCTATTTACTTATCAGAAACCGTTGCGCAAGCCAATTATACTCGTAAGAGCTTTATTTATAACAAAGAAGATTTATTAATTCCAAATCCAAACGAAACACATTAATATGAACCCACATCAACTTGTATTTTGGATTTTATCCGTTATTGCTATTGGTGGCGCCTTAGGGGTGATACTCAGTAGAAATCCTGTAGCTAGTGTATTGTTTTTGATTGTCACTTTCTTTGCGGTGTCGGGTCATTATATTTTACTTAATGCACAATTTTTAGCAATTGTAAACATAATTGTATATGCAGGTGCCATCATGGTTTTGTTTTTATATGTCATCATGCTTATGAATTTAAATGGCGATGTAGAACCACAAAAAAGTAAATTATTACAGTTTGCTGGTATTATTTCTGGAGGGATTTTGTTTTTAGTGTTGTTGGCGGCTTTCAAAACTACACAACTCAGTACAACGCCTATCAATGCTAGTACATCCATTGGATTAATTAGCGAATTAGGTCAAGTATTATTTACTCGATTTGTATTTCCATTCGAGATCAGTAGTATATTATTTTTAAGTGCTATGGTAGGTGCTGTAGTAATTGGTAAAAAAGATTAAAATAAGTAAGTATGCCTATTCAATATTATATTTTTTTAAGCCTTGCCTTGTTTAGCATTGGCGTAATGGGAACCATGATGCGCAGAAATGCCATAATCATTTTTATGTGCATTGAATTGATGCTGAACGCAGTCAATTTATTAATGGTCGCTTTTTCTAATTATTGGGAAAATAGCAATGCACAGATTTTTGTGTTTTTCATAATGGTAGTGGCTGCTGCAGAAGTAGCTGTAGGATTAGCCATTATCACCTTGGTGTATAGAAAAGTAAACTCTGTAGATATTAATATTTTAAATCGATTAAAAAATTAATACTGCCTTTAAAATTAACTTTTAGAAAGAAAATTTATGATACAATATAGTTACCTCATTCCATTATTTCCATTGCTTGGTTTTTTAATCAATGGGTTGGGCTGGAATAAAATACCAAAGTCACTTGCAGGTGTTATTGGTTCTACATCGATACTTGCCTCCTTTGTAGTTTCCTTAGCTGTTTTTGTTGAGGTGCTTTCGCCAAGTTTTCAAGGGCCTTTCGTGCAGCATTATTTTGATTTTATTCAATCCGGAACACTTTATATTCCTTTTGCCTTTCAGATAGATGCTTTGTCGGCTAGCTTTTTATTAATCATAACGGGTATTGGATTTTTAATTCATGTATATTCTACTGCTTATATGCATGATGATGAAGGTATGGTGAAATATTTTGCATACCTCAATCTCTTTGTTTTCTCCATGTTATTATTAGTGATGGGTGCAAACTATATCATTATGTTTATTGGATGGGAAGGCGTTGGATTGTGCTCTTATTTATTAATAGGATTTTGGTTTAAAAACCACGCGTATACCGATGCTGCTAAAAAAGCATTTGTGATGAATAGAATTGGTGACCTTGGATTTTTAGTGGGTATGTTATTGGTCTTGTATCATTTCCATACCTTAAGTTATCAAGAATTATTTGACATTATACAATCAAGCGCTGATCAGACAAATATGTATACTGCCATTGCCATTTGCTTCTTTATTGGTGCGATGGGTAAAAGTGCGCAAATTCCATTATATACTTGGTTGCCAGATGCGATGGCCGGACCAACGCCAGTATCTGCATTAATACATGCAGCTACCATGGTTACCGCAGGTATTTATATGATTGCGAGAAGCAGTGTATTGTATAATCTTGCACCAATAGCTTTAGATCTAATTACATGGATAGGATTAGCAACTGCTTTGTTAGCAGCATCTATTGCTATCAAACAAAATGATATCAAAAAAGTGTTGGCGTATTCTACCGTAAGTCAGTTAGGCTTTATGTTTGTTGCCATTGGAATGGGCGCTTATACTACTGCTGTTTTTCATGTTATTACCCATGCCTTTTTTAAAGCTTTATTATTCTTAGGTTCGGGCAGTGTCATTCATGCTATGGGCGGCGAACAAGATATTCGTTTTATGGGTGGATTAGGAAAGAAGATGCCGATTACAAAAATTACCTTCTTAATTGGTTGTTTAGCCATTGCCGGTATACCTGGTTTTGCGGGCTTCTTTTCTAAAGATGAAATATTAGCACATGCATATGCGCAGCAACCGTTGTTGTTTGTTGCATTATTAATAGGCGCTTTGATGACAGCCTTTTATATGTTCCGTTTATATTTCTTAACCTTTACAGGATCCTTTAGAGGCACTGAAGAACAAGCACATCACTTACATGAGAGTCCAAAAGCAATGACGCTTCCTTTAATGGTATTAGCTTTATTCTCCATCATTGGTGGTTATATAGGATTGCCAAAAGTACTTTCAGAAAAACATTGGTTACACGATTTTCTTTCTGCAGCAGTTACAGAAAAAGAACTCCATGAGTTGAGCCATGCTACAGAATGGATGTTGATGGGTGTTTCTGTTGGTTTGGTAGTAGTGATGATTGCACTTGCTTATAAAGCAACACAAAAAGCGCAATTTTCTGCAGCAAAAGGATTAGGAAAAGTGCTAGAGCATAAATGGTATGTAGATGAATTATATCAAGCCATTATACTTACACCATTGAATCATCTAGGTGTCTTTTTACAGCAAATAATTGAAAAATCAGGTATTGATGCTTTAGTAAATAATATTGGTACAAGTATACAATGGTTAAGTACACGCGTTCGCTTATTACAAAGCGGAATTGTTGGTTCTTACATTTTTGTAATGGTACTTGGTATTATTTTATTACTTAGCATCGGATTTTTAAGTACAATTTTATAACATTCTCATATTTTATAAGTCATGATTTTAATAACCTTATTGGCACTTCCCTTTGTTGCAGCATTATTAAGTTTACTAGTGCCAAAACAAGCAAAAATACTTGCACTAGTTAGTAGTGCATTGGCTGTATTGATTACCCTGTATATGTCGATGCATATTGCAGAAGGAGCATTAACTATAGCGCAAGCATGGTTGCCCGATTTAGGTATTCAATTTGCTTTGCATGCAGATGGGTTAAGCTGCTCTTTAAGTTTGCTTACAGCATTGATTAGTTTCCTCGTTTTTCTAAACCTTAATAATAAAGAAGTTCCAAAAGCGGCTTCATTTTACAGCTTATTATTATTTGCACAAACCGGTTTGATGGGTGTGTTTTTAGCCTCAGATGCTATGCTCTTTTATTTCTTTTGGGAACTAGCACTAATACCTATTTATTTTCTTTCTTCCATTTGGGGTGGAGAAAATAGGATTAAAGTCACCTTTAAATTTTTCATTTATACTTTTATTGGTAGCTTAATGATGTTGGCAGGATTAATTTATTTAGGATTACAAACACCTGGTGCTGATGCTTTTTCCTACCACGCTTTAGTAGCTGTGGGCAATAGTTTAAGCAATACACAACAAATTAGTTTATTTGTATTATTCTTTTTAGCCTTTGCTATTAAAATGCCTATTTTCCCATTTCATACTTGGCAACCCGATGCGTATGACGAAGCACCTACTAGTGTTACTATTTTCTTAAGTGCATTGATGGTTAAGATGGGTTTATATGCCGTACTTCGTTGGTTGATGCCCGTTTTGCCAGAAGGCGTTTCTTATTGGTCAAACACAGTAATTATTTTATCTATCATTGGAATTCTTTACGCTTCTATTATTGCTTTACAACAAACGAATATTAAACGTTTTATTGCTTACTCTTCAATAGCTCACATGGGTTTGATGTGTGCTGCAGCTTTTGTACAAAATGATCTTGCTTTACACGGCGTTAAAATCCAAATGTTTATGCATGGTATTAATATTGCTGGCATGTGGTTGGTAGTAAGTATAATAGAAAATAGATATCACACAAAAGATATGAATGCGCTTGGTGGCATTGCAAGCACTATGCCTAAATTAGCCGTAGCTTTTGTAATTATTTCTTTTGCAAATATTGCATTGCCCTTAACCAATGGTTTTGTTGGCGAGTTTATGTTGTTTGCTGGTATCTTTTCTAGTGCAAACCCTAGCCATGTGCTGTATATGGTATTGGCAGGTCTTGGTGTGATTTTAGGTGCAGCATATACTTTACGTATGCTACAGAAAGTAGTTTTTGGAACAGCTTCCAATACTCAAGCAGTAAAAGATTTAAGTATAAATGAATGGTGTGTATTAGCAATTGTGCTTTCCTTAATTATAGCTTTAGGGGTATATGCTAAACCATTATTAACCTTAACGAGTTTTTAAAATAACAATTTCATTAACGATATATTAGTTCATCATGATTTTAATAATAACTGCTTCTATAATTGGTGTTGTGTTGCTTTTCGCAAGTTTTTTACTGAAACATACCAGTAGCCTGCTGCATTTAGTAACTGTTTTGTTTGCTGCTTTGTTTGGCGTTGCTATATGGGAAGCTTTGCAACCTACGGCTATACTTACTCAGTCGTTTTATTTAGATGCCATCCGAGTAGATAGATTTACTAATCAGTTTAATGTATTAATTACCGGCTGTTTGTTTTTATATATACTCTTAATGAAGAAACATATTGCTGCAGTTGGTAAATACAAAGCGGAGTACTTTGCTTTGATTGCCTTTATAATGGTTGGCATATTTATGTTAAGTAGTTTTAATAGTTTGCTTGTTATGTTTTTGGGTATAGAAATCGTTTCTATTCCTCAGTATATTTTAGCCGGAAGTGATAAAGAAAATTTAAAAAGTACAGAAGCATCTTTAAAGTATTTTTTAATGGGCGCTTTTTCAACAGGCTTTTTATTAATGGGTATTACCTTGCTTTACGGCGCTACCGGTAATTTTATGGTTAGTGAATTTAATTTTTTACAAGCAACAAGTATCAATCCAATAGCTTTGGGCGGCGTATTATTATTAATTGTTGCTTTTGGCTTTAAAGTATCGGCCGCTCCCATGCATTTATGGACGCCCGATGTATATGACGGTACGCCTACGCCCTTTACGGCATTTATGGCTACTATCGTAAAAGTAGCTGCATTTGTAGGGTTCATGCGTTTATTCCAAACGTCTTTTACCGCTATTAGCTCATCTTGGTCATTGGTATTAGCTGTAGTCATTGCGCTTACTTTATTTGTAGGAAATATAACAGCGGTATTTCAACAAAGTGTAAAACGCATGTTGGCCTATTCGTCAATTGCTCAGGCTGGATTTATGCTATTTGCCATTATTTCTTTAAATGCAATAGGCCGTCAAGGTATGCTTGTTTATACTGTTGCTTATTCAGTTGCAAGCATTTGCTTCTTTGCTATTTTAATTAAAATGAAAGATTATACCTATGATGGGTTTAATGGATTGGCTAAAAAACAACCTTTTATTGCGGCTTTGGCTACAATTTACATGCTTTCTTTAGCGGGTATTCCTTTAACAGGTGGATTTATGGCTAAATACTACATGCTTAAAGCAGTATTATTTGAGGGCAGCTACATGTGGTTAGCAATTTTTGCCTTATTGATGGCAGCGGTAAGTGTTTATTATTATTTTAAAGTAATAATTGCCATGTATTTCAAAGAAGGGGAAGCTGCAATGATAGATTCCTTTACGAAAGAAGAAAAGTTATACCTTACCATAGGTGCTTTGGCATTACTCGTTGTGGGTATATTCCCAAGTTTACTTACCGGAACTATTTAGATTTCTAAGATTGAAAACGAACTTTAAAAGGGCTGCTACTAAGCAGCCCTTTTTGGTATAATTTACCCACATCTGTGCATTTCTTTCTAAGGTAACTAACAAATACCTTAGTATTTTTATACTTCACAAGATTATAATTGTAGGGTATGGATATAGAACAATTAATGCCGCATGTAGAAGCACTTGTATTTGCTAGCGAGCGACCAATAACACAAATTGAAATTACAGAAATGATCAGTCAAGCAGTAGAGCTTCCAATTGAAATGGAGCGTATTTCTATTTGCATTGAGGCTATCAAAGAAAAATACGCACAAGAATTTTATCCGTTTGAGTTGAGAGAGATAGGGGGTGGATTTCAATTTTTAACTAAAAAGGAATACCACAGAACGGTGTTGCAATTAAATGGCGATAAGTACATTAAAAAACTATCTACTGCAGCTATGGAAACCTTAGCTATAGTAGCATACAAACAGCCTATTACTAAATCTGAAATTGAATATATTAGAGGTGTAAGTGCAGATTATTCTATTCAGAAACTTCTAGAAAAAGAACTTATTGTTATATCAGGAAGAAATGAAGATATGGTTGGAAAGCCATTGATTTACGCTACTTCAAAGAATTTTATGGATTATTTGGGCATCAATGACCCAAGTCAATTGCCGCAATTAAGCGAATTAGCGAATGTAGACATTGTGGTTCCTACTGCAGCTACCGAAGCGCTTCCAGATGACACTCCAGGTAAATTAATCGTATCGGAAGATGGGGAATTAGTAGACCCTACAGATACGAACTAAGAAAGATGCTATAAGTTTCCGTTTTAATTACAATTCTAATTTTTGTTTTAATCATAAATGCCTCAGTTTTCTGAGGTATTTTTGTTTTAGTGGGCCTAAAATTTCTTATATTTATAAAAATTTTATCGTGAAACAAGTCATATTAGCAGTTTTAGTTTTGGCAATTCTTTCGGCTTCTTCTTGCAAAAAATTAGAGGGAGATAACCAAAACCTAGTAGCCACTAACCAAAGTGTATTCGATTTGATGTCAACAAAACAGGGTTCTTGGTGGATGTATGGCAATAGAAATGATACGGTATTTATACGGTATGCAACCGGTAAAGACACGACTAAACTGGGCTTGAAATATAGTTTTTATACCCGTAGAGATACCATAACTACCACTACCTCTCCGGAGTTTTTTGGTAAAAATGAAGGAAAGTACCTAACCCTTGTAGATTTGGATGGTAATGAAACGAATTATATCAATTATGTATTTTGGTATGATGGAAAAACCAGCTGGACCAATGATGGCGAGTATAATTCTGGTACTATTTTGGGAAAAGTAATTGTTACCATTTCTTCCGCTATCGTTCAAACAGGACTCACGATTACCCAAAATGGAAAAACCTATAATGATGTGTATCATGTTCATTCCACTTTAAAAGCAGGTGCGCTAAATATCGATTTAGGAACTTTAGACATCTGGTTCGCTAAAAACATTGGTATCATTAGAGAGGAGGCCGATTTAAATGCATTAGGACTTTATAAAAATAAGTACACCGACTCCCTAATCAATTATCATATTCAACCTTAATAAAACAACCCACTGTAAAGTGGGTTTTTTTGTGGATACATTTGTGCACAACCTAGTGCTTAATCCAACAAATATGATATTAAATAGCATTTTATTTTTGCAAATAATCTATTACCAAGTTAACTTTGCAGTCACAATTTAACGCCCTTATATACTTTTAATTTTATGTCTTTATTTGCTCTACAACGTAACGAATTTAAAAGCCGACACATTGGCCCTAGTCAAGAAGCTACTGCAGCTATGCTTAAAACCATAGGAGAAAGTTCATTAGACAGCTTGATAGATAAAACGGTGCCTAATGCTATACGCATGCAATCGCCTTTAAATTTGCCAGCTCCAATGCATGAAGCTGCCTATTTGCAACATGTACAGGAAATGGGGAGTAAAAATATTGTAGCAAAGAATTTTATTGGGCAAGGTTACTATGGCACCTATACACCCAGTGTGATTTTGAGAACTATTTTCGAAAATCCAGGATGGTATACACAATACACACCTTACCAAGCAGAGATTGCGCAAGGTCGCTTAGAGAGCTTATTGAATTATCAAACGATGGTATCCGACTTAACAGGATTGCCCATAGCAAACGCTTCTTTATTAGATGAAGCAACTGCTGCATCAGAAGCAATGACGATGTTCTTCAACATGTTAAATAAAAATCAGGATAGTATAGAGCGTCCAAAGTTTTTTGTAGATCAACATTGTTTCCCTCAAACTATAGATGTATTAAAAACAAGAGCATTACCAATAGGTATCGAATTAATAATCGGTGACTATAAAACAGCTAGTCTTGATGCTACTTATTTTGGTGCTTTAGTGCAATATCCAAATGATAAAGGAAGCATCGAAGATTATGCTAATTTTATTCAAGCAGCACATCATGCTGGTGCATTTGTTGCAATGGCAACTGATTTGTTGGCACTAACTTTATTGAAAAGTCCAGGGGAATTAGGAGCAGATGCTGCTTTGGGTTCTGCTCAACGTTTTGGTGTACCAATGGGCTTTGGTGGCCCACATGCTGCCTTTTTTGCGGTGTCTGATGAATTTAAACGTCAAATTCCTGGTCGTATTATCGGTATTAGTATCGACGCAAATGGCAACAGAGCCTTGCGTATGGCTTTACAAACGCGTGAGCAACATATCAAAAGAGAAAAAGCAACTTCTAATATTTGTACCGCACAAGCGTTATTAGCAAATATGGCTGCGATGTACGCCGTATATCACGGTCCACAAGGCTTGAAAACTATTGCAACGCGAATCAATCAATTAACATCAGCGCTTGCTACTGCCTTAAAAGCTGTAGCGCCTAATGTCATTAAAGTAGAAAATGCGTCCGCATTTGACACCCTATTGGTGCATGTGCCTGCAACAAAAACAATAGCTGCTTTAGCTAATGCAGCACATATCAACTTTAGATATTTCAACGAAACACAACTTGGTATTTCATTAGATGAAACAACGAGTGTAGATGATATCAATGCAATAATTGCTTTATTTGCGAAAGCTTATGAAGGAATAAATACAGCTGCAAATATTATTGATGCGTCTATGATTCCAAGTGCTTTAGAAAGAACTAGTGCTTATTTAACGCATTCCGTTTTTAATAGTCATCATAGTGAAACGCAAATGATGCGCTATATAAAAAAATTAGAAAATAGAGATTTATCCTTAAATACTAGTATGATTTCATTAGGCTCTTGCACAATGAAATTAAATGCAGCAAGTGAAATGATGCCATTGAGCAATCCAAATTGGGGGGCTTTACATCCCTTTGCTCCTGCACATCAAACTTTAGGCTACCAAGAAATGGCCGATAAATTAAGTGCGTTTTTATGTGAAATCACCAAATTTGATGCTTGTAGCTTACAACCCAATAGTGGTGCTCAAGGAGAATATGCTGGTTTATTAACCATCAGAAATTATCACATCAGCAAAGGTGAGCATCATAGAGATGTAATGTTGATACCAATTTCTGCACATGGTACCAATCCAGCTTCTGCTGTTATGGCTGGTTATAAAGTTGTGGTAGTGAAAGCACTTGAAAATGGATATATCGATATAGCTGACCTTAAAGAAAAAGCACAAGCACACGCAGCCAATCTTGCAGGTATTATGATTACGTATCCTTCAACCTATGGTGTGTATGAGGAAACGGTTATTGAAATTACTGATTTAATTCATCAGTACGGCGGACAAGTATACATGGATGGTGCCAATATGAATGCGCAAGTTGGACTCACAGCACCGGGCTTAATTGGTGCAGATGTATGCCATTTGAATCTTCATAAAACATTTGCTATTCCGCACGGTGGTGGCGGACCAGGCATGGGACCTATTTGTGTAAAAGCGCATCTTGCCCCACATCTTCCGGGTCATATTCACAACAATAGTGCTGTAACAGCTGTTTCTGCTGCACCTTATGGATCAGCATCTATTTTATTAATTTCTTATGCGTATATCTGCATGTTAGGTGCAGAAGGGGTAACTGATGCGACTAAGTATGCAATACTAAATGCTAATTATATGCGTGCTCGCTTAGATAAAGCATATGATATTTTATATACCGGTGTAAGTGGAACTTGTGCGCATGAATTTATTGTAGATCTTCGTCCGTTTAAAGCAAGTGTTGGCGTAGAAGCGGAAGACATTGCTAAGCGTTTAATTGATTATGGTTTCCATGCTCCTACTATGAGTTTCCCTGTAGCCGGAACTATAATGATAGAACCTACAGAAAGTGAAGATAAAGCTGAGCTCGATCGCTTTTGCGATGCTTTATTAGCAATTCGTGAAGAAATAAAAGCAATCGAAACGGGTAGTGCAGACAAAGCAAATAATGTATTGAAGCATGCACCTCATACGCAAGCATTGGTTTGTAGTACTTCTTGGGATAGGCCATATACGAGAGAGCAAGCAGCTTTCCCATTAGCTTATGTAAGTGAAAATAAATTCTGGCCATTTGTATCTAGAATTAATAACACGCATGGTGATAGAAATTTAGTATGTACGTGTGAGCCAACAGAAGCCTATATGTAAGAGCAGCTCTTGCTAGTAATAATAAATAAAAAAACCGAGTAGCGAAAGCTACTCGGTTTTTTTATTGTACATGTTTTTCAATAATATCGCTTACAGCTAAAATGATTTCGTAATCAATTGGTGGATGGTCACCGGGAACAATATCATAACGACCAATAGCTGCATATTGCATAGCAAATCTAGGAAGTCCTTGAATATTGATTTCGTAATAAAAACCGTCTGCTCGAGAATGAGGAACTACACTTACAAAAAAGTTCTTTTTGTTTGCCGTAATGTGGTCTGTGAAATGAGCAGGCATTAGTTGATTTGTTTTTTTATAGCAGCTTCCATTTCTTGTTCTTCTAAGATTCCTTCCGCTCTCCAAGCTTCTTTACCCTCTTTATACAAAATAAAGGTTGGCATATGCAATACTTGTTGGTCTTGAATAATTAACGTCTGAACGCCACCATCTACTTTAATAAAGTGTATTTTATTCGAAAATTGTTGTTGCATTTTTTTATAAACAGGTTCCATTTTTCTGCAAGGTGGGCACCATGGCGCACCAATATCAACTAATACATAAGTAGCTGCTTTCAGCATTTCTTGATAGGCTGCAGGGGTGATTTGTACGGTATTATTATTACCCTCTATTTCTTTACCTTCTGCCCGCCAAGCTGTTATGCCGCCTTCTAATTCGTTTACTTCCGTGAAGCCTTTTTCACGTAAAATAGAGGAAGCACGTTTACTTCTGCCGCCACTTAAACAATATACAAACACAGGTTTTTTCTTATCTAATGCATTGATGCGTCTATTAAATTCTTCGCCATCTTGTATGGGCGCTAACATGGCTCCTTTAATATGACCAGAAGCAAATTCTTCTGCACTGCGCACATCTAAAAATTGTGCATTTTTATTTTCCAATCCTTTTTGAAAAGTCTCCACATCAACTGTTTGCGACTGCACACAGGCATTATGAACAAGCAATAAATAACAACAAAATAAAAGACGGAACATTTTTTTCATAGTCTCAAAAATAACTAAAAGGAATGTATTTTTCATGAATTTTATAATCAATATTATCGTAGTTTTATATGTCTAAATTTTAATAACCAATCATGAAAAGAGCTTTTCATTTACGTAGCCTTTTACTAATTATAATAGTACTTCACATAAGTTTTCATGCTACAAGTTATGCTTGTCAACAGGCTACTTATAAAACCAATAAGAAATTATTAAAAACAGCGATTGCAGATGCTCGCGAGGACTATTATGATATAAAGTATACCAAGTTGATCATTGCAATGAACAATACCAATACCAATATCGCTGGTTCGGTCGTCTATAATGCAGTGGTAAGTAATGCGTTTATGAATGAATATGTTTTTGAGTTATTAAACACTTTGCAAATCGATTCGGTTTTTGTAAACAATCAATTGTGTACCTATGCGCGTAATGGCAATGTAGTTTCGGTGCCGCTTTCTAGTTCATTGACGGCTGGAACATTTTTTACTACAAAAATTGTATATCATGGTGCTCCAACAAGTGGTACGGGCTTCTTTTCAGCAGGTATTAATACGATTGCTTCGCCTTCTTGGGGAAATAAAGTAACGTATACCATGAGTGCTTCTTATCATGGATTTGAATGGTTTCCATGCAAGCAATCACTTAAAGATAAAATTGATTCTTCGAGTGTTTGGATAATCGTACCCGATACTTTAAAGGCAGGCAGTAATGGTTTGTTAAATAAGGTTACGAGCCTTCCTAATAATTTAAAAAGATATGAGTGGTCTACAAAATATCCTATTGATTACTATTTAATTTCGGCAAGCGTGGCTAACTATGTAGATTATTCTTATTACATGCATTTCGACAATAGTACCGACAGCATGCTGATACAAAATTATGTGTATAACAATCCTGCTACGTTGCCCAATTTTAAAGCAGTAATTGATAGTACCGGCTTAATGATCAATCAACTTTCCAATTTATTTGGTCGCTATCCATTTTCACAAGAAAAGTATGGGCACTGCATGGCACCTTTAAGTGGAGGTATGGAACATCAAACCATGACAACGCTTGGCTTTTTTAGTGGCACCTTAGTGGTACATGAATTAGGTCACCAGTGGTTTGGAGATTATGTAACTTGTGATAATTGGGGAGATATTTGGTTGAATGAAGGATTTGCTTCTTATGTAGAACAATTATTTGTGAATAAATTTTATACACCAGCAATAGCGTTCAATTACCGAACGGCGGTGCATAATAGAGTAATGCAACAAGCGGGTGGGACGGTATTCTGTAATGACACGACTGATGAGAATAGAATTTATGATAGTCGTTTGACCTATGATAAAGGTGCCGCTGTTTTGCACATGCTTCGATATTTAGCACCTAAAGATTCTTTATTTTTTGCCGGCATCAAAAATTATTTAAGTGCTCATGCATTTAGTACTGCAACAACAGGCGATTTAAAAGCTGCCTTAAGCACAGCATATCAAAAGAACTTAGACACCTTTTTCAATCAATGGGTGTATGGCGAAGGATATCCAACCTACAGTGCAGAATGGAATCAACAAATCAATGGAAGTAATTATGATTTTGTAATTAAATTAAATCAAACAACATCAATGCCTTCTTCAGTATCAGCTTTTAATTTGCCACTTCCTGTTTTATTAAGGTCGCCTCAAGGAGATACAATGTTGTATTTGCCTTTTAATACTGCAACAGCTACCTATAATTGGCCAACGAACACATTTACAAAAACCATATCTTCGGTAGAAATTGATCCTTCTAATTGGATTGTAAATAAAACAGGTCCAATTATAAAGAATACTGCATTAGCTATAACTAATCCTGTAAATCAAATACTACAAGTAGTGCCTAATCCTACTAAAGATTTTTGGCAACTAAGCCATGTTACTGTTGGCACTTCATTGCAGTTGACTGATATGAATGGAAAATTGTTATGGAATGAAATAGCAACTAGTGAGGAAATGCAAATACCAGCAAAAAATCTAGTTCCGGGTAATTATGTGCTTACCGTGCGAGCTGCAAATGCAAGTCAACAAAGTATTCAAATAGTGAAAGAATAATTATCGATTCCAATATTCATCTGCATAAGCAGTATTCCAATGAATTTTAGATAAGCTGCTTATTTTAGTAAATTTTTGCAAATTAATATTCAAGCCAATTTCTGTATAGGGATTGCCTGTAGCCGTAAAACTTCTTGCATAATTAAATTGAATTTTTTCTAGATCGAGCATAAAGCCGAAAGAAAAACCAGCCATGCCTGCCGCATCTTTGAGCCCTAATTCTCCCCTACGTAAATGATTGTAAGCCACACTAGCTGTAAATTTTTTATGTAAGTAAATATTAGCTCCAAAAATAAAATGTCTAAATAATTTATCGGCGAAATAAGATTTATTGGCATTTACATTCGTACTTCCTAAGAAACTACTCGTAACTATATCTGCCGGATTATTATATCGAATATCCCATTCGTACAAATGATGTATAGTGGCCATTAGGCGCACTGGTAAATGCGCTAAGCGATGGCTAATGGCAATTTGCAAATCAAAAGGCAATGCGCTTTTTGTTTCAAAAGATGTCAGGTAAAAACCCATGTTTTTTGCAAGCAATGCAATGTTTAATAATTTGGCAGTATCGGTATACGTTACGCCTACATCTAATAAAGCGGCATTTGCATGTGCATTGGTGAGTTGAAGATTTGCATATTTTAGTTGAGCCCCATAACGCCATTTGGTTGCATATGATCGAGAAGCGGTTAAACTTATTACAGATGCGTTGGGTTGAAAAGTTGCATACACATTTCCTACATCGTCGGTAAGATTGGTACTTCCGTAATTAAAGCTATGAATGCCTAATGCAAAAGAAGTTTGTAACGCAGCACTATGATAGCCATATTGAAAATGATTGATGGCAATGCTGCTATAATAATTATTGTGATTGATAGACATTTGATTATGCAAAGAGGGGCGCATCAGAGAAGGATTCTGATCTACTAATCCAATATCCTCAATTGGATCTGAAATAGCAATACCACCTATGGCTGTAGTGTGTGCAGCACTCGATAATCGTAAGAATTCAAAAGAAAATTGCCCACCTACTACTTGTGCGTTACCATAAACGGTAATACCACATGCTATACCTAAAAGTAAAAAACGAAATTTTGAAAGCATGTTCACAAAACGATTAAGTGGGCAAAAAATTGCTTAACTATTTGCTTTTTGGATATCGGCAATGATAGCATCACTTACACCCGTGAAAGAGAAACCTCCATCATGGAATAAATTTTGCATAGTTACCATACGGGTATAATCGCTGAATAAAGTAAGGCAGTAGTTAGCACAAGCTTCTGCGCTTGCATTTCCTAATGGCGACATTTTTTCTGCATAATCTAAAAAGGCATTAAAACCACTTACACCACTACCTGCTGTAGTAACGGTTGGCGATTGTGAAATGGTATTTACACGTACTTTTTTATGTACACCATAATGATAACCAAAACTACGTGCAATGCTTTCTAACAATGCTTTTGCTTCAGCCATATCATTATAACCAGGGAAGGTTCTTTGTGCTGCAATATAAGATAGTGCTACTACAGAACCCCATTCATTGATAGCGTCTAATTTGAACGCCGTTTGCATTACTTTATGAAAAGATAAAGCAGATATATCAAGTGTTTTTAGAAAATTGTCATAGTTGGTATCGGTATAAGCAAATCCCTTACGAACATTAGGAGACATACCAATTGAGTGCAAAACAAAATCAACTTTACCGCCAAAATGCTCCATAGCTTTGCTAAATAAGTTTTCAAGATCTTCTACAGAGGTAGCATCCGCGCCAATTACTGGGGCATTATTACATTGTGCTGCTAGTTCATTGATTTTTCCCATTCTTAATGCTATAGGCGCATTGGTTAATACAATTTCAGCACCTTCTTCTACTGCTTTTAAAGCAGTAATCCAAGCAATAGAACGCTCATCTAAAGCGCCAAATACAATACCTTT
Organism: Bacteroidota bacterium; assembly: GCA_024640225.1. Taxonomy (GTDB): domain Bacteria; phylum Bacteroidota; class Bacteroidia; order Chitinophagales; family Chitinophagaceae; genus CAIWHF01. The sequence goes on from JAHEFK010000001.1 coordinate 67,125, forward strand.
TTTACCTTTTAATAATTGATTTCCCATAAGTTGATTTTTATATACAGTAAAAGTAAAAAAAAATGTAGGCTGCACCAAAGCTTTTATCTATTTATCGGGTTTATTTTGAAATTTTTATTTCACCAGTACTCCCGTATATTTGTGCCTATGAAAGTAAATGCAGTGCTCATTAGCTGTTCGCTTGGCTTATTCATCTTACTCAACGCTTGTGCAGGTGCCAAAACAGATGCATCTATCATTATGCAAGAAAAAATAGATTCAGCTGTCGGGAGTACCGTAACTAATTTTAAACAGGAACAACAACGCATCAATGATAGTATTATAAACGCTATCGCAAGTCGAAAAGCCGATTCGATTTGGGCTATTCAACAAAAAAAGGATACCTTATCAAAAGATACCACAAAACCTACATTTTAAACCAGTTTACTCCTTGCTATTAAATTCTTCATATACTTTCCCAGATGTAGAGCTTGCAAGCGAAGAAGGTATTGTTGCTTTTGGCGGCGATTTACATCCCGAGCGTATTCTTAGCGCATATAAACAAGGCATTTTTCCATGGTTTAACGAAGGAGAATTACCTATATGGTGGAGCCCCAATCCGCGTTGTGTGCTCTATCCAGCGCAATTAGTCATACAGAAAAGCATGCGCCCTTTACTAAATGGTACAAGCATGGTGTTTCAAATAAATAAGTGTTTTAAAAAAGTGATGGAGGCGTGTAAATCCATACATCGACCCGGACAAGAGGGAACTTGGATTACAGAAGAAGTGATTGCTGCATATACCAAACTTCATGAAATGGGCTATGGGTATAGTTTTGAAACATGGCAGGATGAGGAATTGATAGGGGGCTTATATGGACTTAAAATTGGGAATGTGTTTTTTGGAGAAAGTATGTTTGCTAAAAAAACGAATGCTAGTAAATTCGCCTTTATAAAAGCTGTGCATTATTTACAAGAACAAGGCGTACAATTAATCGACTGCCAGGTGCATACAGAACATTTGGAAAGCCTTGGAGCTGAAATGATAGCAAGAAAAGACTTCATAGCATTAATAAAAAAATGGACCTAAGTATTAAAATGCTTCGCCAATTTGAATATATAATCCATTGCTTCTGGAAATAGAAAAACCGTAATCGATGCGTATGTTCAATTTCTCTTTTCTGTTTAAGGCAAAACGAATACCGCTACCATAACAGAATTTAAAAGCATCAAAATTTACTTCTGATAAGGTATTGCCTACATTGCCTCCGCTGCAAAAGAATGCAGCTCCAAAGCGCCTATAAAGCGGCAAGCGATATTCTAACATGGCTAATATCATATTGTTATCCTTATATCGTCCATCGTAATAGCCACGCATTTCATTAGCGCCTCCTAATGAGGCTTGACTCCTTAAAGGTATTTCTTTACCCAAATTAAAGAAGCCATAGGTGCGCATAGCTAAAACTTGATTTTTGTATAGGCGAATATATTTTTTAGCATCTATGATTAAATTAGAATACAAATAATCGGAACCTATTATTGGGTTAAAATGCGTTAACGAAATTTGAGCATAAGACCCCTTGTTAGGCACAAAAGCATGATTTCTGGTATCATAAGTAATGCTTGCACCCATGCCCATAACACGATATCCATTTCTACCTACAATTTGCTGTTGATCAAAAATACCGCCCTGCTTATAGGACACATCCATAACGCGCTGCTGTTCTACAATACCCCCTCCAAAAAAATGGCCAATTATTTTTCGTTGTAAGTGCGCATAAAAATAGAATTGCCTAAAACTATAGTTTTCCATTTGACTATGGTCAGCATATTTGCCTAAACCCCAAAACTTATCGGGAAACTTACTATAAGAAATTTGATAATTAAGCACATAATGTTCTTTTTTAAAATAGGTAGTTCCATTTAATACGGTGATCAATTGTTTATTACTCGTATATATGCCTATTCCTTGAAGACTAGAAGTGCGGGTACTGGTATCGTGTTTGAAAGGACGAAAGGTAAGAGAATTGACAATGCCAAAAGCCCATCCGGTCTCTATGGATCGAGCAATTATAGGAAATACAGCTAAATTATTTTTTTTAGCTGTGCTCGTATCCATAAACGCTAAAAGAGCATTTACTTTAAATAAGCACAATAAAATAAAAATGGAGATTGTTCGCATAGTTGCTTTACAAAAGTACTTTTTTTAATTAAAAGTAAATAGCTATTGCATACAGTAAACTAAATTCCTTTTTGTAGTTTTGTTTAATTAATTAAAAGCCTTGAATACACAAGAATTTATAAAAGCTGCATTAGCAGAAGACATTGGAAGTGGTGATCATTCTACCTTGGCTAGTATTGACGATAAGGTAATTGGTTCGGCTAAGTTAATCGTAAAAGAAGCGGGCGTAATAGCCGGCATTCGAATAGCTAAAGAAGTGTTTTCGTATTTAGATAGCGAGGCTGTTTTTACAGCAAATTATAAAGACGGAGATTTTTTAGCAGTAGGTACCATTGCTTTTACGGTAAAAGCCAAAGCCCAAGCTATCTTACAAGCAGAACGCTTAGTATTGAATACCATGCAGCGCATGAGTGGTATAGCTACCCTTACGCATTCGTATGTAGATAAAATAAAAAACTATACGAGTACTATTTTAGATACTCGAAAAACAACACCTCTATTTAGGGCATATGAAAAAGAAGCTGTTCTTTTAGGTGGTGCAAAAAATCATCGCATGGGCTTGTATGATATGATTATGCTAAAAGATAATCATATCGATTATTGCGGCGGCATTGAAAAAGCAATTGCAGCGGCTAATGCGTATTTAAAAGAACATCAAATGCAATTGCCCATAGAAGTGGAAACACGTTCGCTAGAGGATGTAAAACGAGTAATGAAAGTAGGTGGTGTACAACGAATTATGTTGGATAATTTTACACCTCAAGAAATAGAAGCAGCGCTTGTACTTATCAACAAGCAATACGAGACTGAAGCATCTGGTGGTATTAATTTTGACACCATAGAAGCCTATGCAGCTACAGGGGTAGATTTTATTTCTGTGGGTGCTGTTATACATCATGCAACCAGTTTAGATTTAAGCTTAAAAGCAGTGCTGCATGAATAAAAAGTTAATTGTTTTTATAATCAACCCAAAGTCGGGCGTAGAACGCGTAAAGGAGTTAAAACAATTGATTTTAACAACGCTTAATCTGGAAAATTTTGATTACGAAATCTGGCATACAAAATATGCAAAACATGGTAAAGAACTTGCAAAGCAAGCCATAGAAAAAAATGCGATCGCTGTTGTTGCCGTGGGAGGTGATGGTTCTATAAATGATATTGCATCCAGTCTTATTGGTTCTAAACTGCACTTAGCTATTGTGCCAAAAGGATCTGGCAATGGGCTAGCAAGAACACTACAAATCCCATTAATTGCAGAGCAGGCTATCGCGCTAATTAATAAGTTTTCTACAGCACCTATTGATATTGCTACGGCCAATGATGCTTTGTTTTTAAGTAATGCCGGTATTGGTTATGATGCATTAATTGCCAAAAAATTTGCCCATAGCGAACAACGAGGACTTCGTGTCTATGCATGGTTGGTTAGCAAATACTTATGGCTATACAAAAGTAGATTTTATAAAGTAGTTATCGATGGAGTGGATTATAGCGGAACTTATTTTTTAATTAATGTAGCGAATGGACAACAGTTTGGTTATAATTTTAAAATTGCTCCCGATGCTCATCTTCAAGATGGTTTATTAGATGTGGTTATGATAAAACCATTTCCAAAAATATATGGAGTAGTATTAGCATGGCATGCGTATCGAGGTACGATATTAAAAAGCAGCTATGTACATCGCGTGCGCGCTAAAGAGATTCTAATAAGCAATGACCAATTAAAACTGGCACACCTCGATGGCGACTCCTTGGAATGTGACCGAGAAGTAATGTTTAAAGTGTATCCCAATGCACTTTCTATTATTCAAAATAACGCAGCATTGTAAAATTAATCCTAACTTTATCCTTATTCCTTCAATCAAAAAGTATGAAATACTTAGCCTTACCACAGCAGTTATATAATCAAAATAGAGCGCGCTTTATTAAAAAAATGAAGCCTAACAGCATTGCTATTTTTCCTTCCAATCTCAATTTACCTGAGAATGGTGATGCGCAATACACATTTCGTCCCAATTCAGATATATTGTGGTTGTCAGGTATTCGTCAAGAAAAAACCATGGTGGTTTTATATCCCGATAACCCGGATGTGAACGCTAGAGAAATATTAGTATTGCTTCGTCCAAACGAACATTTAGAAAAATGGGAAGGTCATAAACTAAGAAAAGAGGAAGCTACGGCGATTAGTGGCATTAAAAATGTACAATGGTTGGATAGCTTTGATGCGGTATTGCACGTCATGATGCATCAAGCAGATATAGTATATTTAAATACTAATGAAAATGATCGCTTAGATTTAAGCATTCCTCGTTTGGATGTAACATATGTCAATGAAATTAAAAATCGCTATCCATTACATCAATACGAACGTGCTGCAAAATTAATGCGAGAGCTACGTGCTATTAAAACAAAAGAAGAAGTAGCCGTTACGCAAGTTGCTGTTGATATCACTGAAAAAGCATTTAGAAGAGTGATGCAGTTTATTAAACCCGGGGTGATGGAATATGAAATTGAAGCAGAAATTACGCATGAATTTTTACGCAATAGAGCTACTCGCCATGCATATGGCTGTATTTTAGCTTCAGGTGATCGCGCGCGCATCTTACATTATGTGGAAAACAATCAAGCGTGTAAAAATGGCGAATTAATCCTAATGGACTTTGGTGCAGAATATGGTAATTATTGTGCCGATATGACGCGTACCATACCTGTGAATGGAAAATTCACTAAACGACAAAAAGATGTTTACAACGCTTGTTTAGCAGTGCACAATTATGCAAAGAGTATATTAAAGCCTGGCATTTCTATACTGGATTATACTGCTAAGGTAAATGTATATATGGAGCAGCAGCTTATAAAATTAGGATTGATTTCGAAGACAGATATTAAAAATCAAGATCCAGCTAATCCTGCTTATAGAAAGTATTTTTATCATGGCGTTACCCATCATTTAGGTATTGATGTACATGATATTGGCACGAAACATTTGCCTATTAAGGAAGGCATGTTGTTTACAGTAGAGCCAGGTATTTATATTGAAGAAGAGCAAATGGGAATTCGAATAGAGAATAATATTTGGATCACTAAAACTGGTCACATTGATTTATTCAAAAACATTCCAATAACTGTTGAAGAGATAGAGCGTTGCATGAAACGTAAATAAAATTTAAGGAGGCTGTTAAGTCTCCTTTTATTTTATAACGCATTGACAAATATTTATTGCGGGCAACTTGTATCTTTGCAAAATGAAAGAAACCATATCATCCCAACAGTTACTACAAATTGCCAATGAATTTGGCACGCCTGTCTATGTGTATCATGCAGAGAAAATTACGGAGCAATTTGAAAAATTAAGCTCCGCATTTAAAGGACATCCTACTAAGTTTTTTTATGCATGCAAGGCCTTAACCAATATTAATATACTTAAGCACTTATTACAATTAGGGGCTAACTTAGACTGTGTAAGTATTAATGAAGTCAAATTAGGCTTGCATGTTGGATTTGAGCCCAAGCAAATTTTATTTACCCCCAACTGTGTTGACTTTGCTGAAATACAGGAAGCAAAAGAATTGGGCGTAAATATTAATATTGATAACATTTCAATATTAGAACAGTTTGGCAATACTTATGGCAATAGTTATCCTGTTTGTATTCGTTTAAATCCTCATATTGAAGCAGGGGGAAATTATAAAATTTCAACAGGACATATAGATAGCAAATTTGGAATTTCCATTCATCAAATGCGCCATATAGAGCGTATTGTAAAAACAACTGGATTGCATGTTCAAGGATTACACATGCATACCGGTAGTGAAATTAAAGACATTCAAGTTTTTTTACAAGCACTTGAATTAATGTTTGATATTGCACAACGCTTTGATCGCTTAGATTTTATTGATTTAGGAAGTGGCTTTAAAGTACCGTATAAAGAAGGTGACAAAGAAACCAATGTGGAGTTATTGGGTGAGCAAGTTGCTGCAGCATTTATAGCTTTCGAAAAAGAATATCATAGACCCTTGGAGGTTTGGTTTGAGCCAGGTAAATATTTAGTGAGTCAATCCGGCACATTTTTAGTAAAAGCCAATGTCATTAAGCAAACAACAGCTACTGTTTTTGTTGGCGTTAATTCAGGATTTAATCATCTTATTCGACCTATGTTTTATGATGCCTATCATGAAATAACAAATATTTCTAATCCTCAAGGTGCTGAACGAATTTATACGGTGGTTGGTAATATTTGTGAAACCGATACCTTCGCTTGGGATAGAGTATTGAATGAAGTACGAGAAGGAGATGTTTTAGCGTTTCATAATGCAGGAGCCTATGGTTTTGAAATGAGTAGTAATTTTAATGCACGATTAAAACCTGCAGAAGTACTATTTAAAAACAATACCGCTCAATTAATAAGAGCTCGTGATACCTTTAATGATTTATTGCGTAATCAAATAGAATTATAACTGAATGAATCGAATTGCTGTTTTTTGTGGAGCTGGTGAAGGCACACTTCCAATTTTTAAAGCCGAAGCCTATGCCTTGGGTACTTATTTGGCAAAGCATCAAATACAATTGGTGTATGGTGGTGCTAAGATAGGATTGATGGGCGCTGTGGCAGATGGTGTGTTGCAAAACAAGGGAACAGCCATTGGTGTGATACCTACTTTTTTATTGACCTTAGAAGTGGCTCATCAGCACTTAACAGAATTGATTGAAGTGCCTAGTATGCATGAGCGTAAACGTATCATGCATGAAAAAAGTGATGCTATCATTACCTTGCCTGGTGGTTTTGGTACTTTGGAAGAATTGTTTGAAATGCTTACCTGGTCTCAGTTAGGGCTGCATCAAAAGCCTATTGGAATATTAAATACAGAGGGTTTTTATGATGCCTTATTACTGCAAATAGCGCACATGGTAAAATATGGTTTTTTAAAAAAAGAAAATGCAGCGCTCATTGTTGTAGAAAATACGATTGAGGCTTTGATTGAAAAAATGAATGCCTATAAAAAACCATCCACCCATCTTCATATCACTTCTCAACAAACATAAATATGACATTAGGTAAAATATGGTCTGCCTTTATAATTATAGCTATTTCGGTAGCGTGCTATCAATTAATTGCCAATAAGCAAACAGTCATTTTTAGCAAAATGGTTATTGGTAAAGCAGACGATCCTGTGGATACGGTATATTATACCTTAGCGCAAAACCCTATAAAGGCTGGTTTTAAAGACACTGTTTCGTTTGTTAATTATGCCAAAACCTTTGCGTATGCTCCAGCTAGCAATGAGCATGCCGCTACAATGGTAATAGCTGCAACATCGCCAACAAGTATTGAGCAATTGAAAGTACGATGGATAAAACCGAGTGATGGTATTATTGAAACATGTAAAAGTGCGGTTCAAATTTGTTTAGGTTTAATTGGTATTATGGCTCTTTTTATGGGCTTAATGCGCATTGCTGAAGTAGCAGGAGGCATACAGTGGTTATCAAAAATAATAGGTCCATTTTTTAGTAAACTTTTTCCAGAGATACCTAAAGGGCATCCATCTATCGGGCATATGATGCTCAATTTTTCTGCAAATTTATTGGGCTTAGATAATGCTGCAACACCTTTTGGTTTAAAAGCAATGCAGTCTCTCCAAGAGCTTAATCCAAATAAAGAAACAGCCTCTAATGCACAAATCATGTTTTTATGTTTGCATGCATCTGGCTTAACCCTCATTCCTATAAGTATCATAGCTACGCGTGCAGCGCTTAAATCAGCAAATCCCACAGATATTTTTGTGCCTTGTATGTTGGCTACGTTTATAGCTACTATGGCTGCAATGATCATAGTGAGTCTGCGTCAAAAGATAAAATTATTTCAACCGGTTATACTAGCTTGGATACTTGGATTATCCATTGTAATTGCTTCTTTAGTAGTGTACATGTTGCACCTTTCTCAAGCTGGTTTAAATGAATTTTCATCCTTATTAAGTAATGGTATCATTTTATTTTTATTTGTAGCTATTATCGGTGGCGCATGGTATAAAAAAATAGATGTTTTTGATGCCTTTGTAGAAGGTGCTAAAGGCGGTTTTGAAACGTCTATAAAAATTATTCCCTATTTAGTGGGCATGTTAGTAGCTATCAGTATGTTGCGAACTAGTGGCACTTTTGATTTGTGTGTGCAAGGAATGAAACATGTTTTTGCTAGTATTGGAGTAGATACACACTTTGTAGATGGACTGCCTACTGCCTTAATAAAACCAATGAGCGGTAGTGGTGCAAGAGGAATGATGATTGATACGATGAAGAATGTGGGTGTTGATTCGTTTGCGGGCAAATTGTCGTGTGTTTTGCAAGGCTCTTCAGATACTACCTTGTATGTTGTAGCCGTATATTTTGGAGCGGTAGGCATTAAAAAAACACGCTATGCCATCAGTACTATGTTATTAGCCGACTTGGTAGGTATTATTAGTGCCGTATTACTTAGCTACTTGTTTTTTGCAAAAGATCTAATTGCTTAGTGTATCTAGTAACGCAGGGTTGTTCTTAGGGTCTAATTGATTTTTCAAATCATTAAAATCCAATTTTGCACACGCTACTTTCCAATCGCCATGCTCTTTTATAAGCATTAGTGACAATTCTTTTTCTTGATCTTGGAGGCGATAGCCTACTATTGCGGTATCCTTTTTTTGTGAAATTAAATTGGGACTAACACTAATCTTCTTGTCAAATTGTATACTATCCAATCGGATCATAAAATAAAAACGAACTAATTCTTTTGTTTGGTCTGTAGCGCTTGAAAGCATGGCGCTTGAGTCGTTGTTAATAAGTCCAGTAAGAAATTTTTCAGCACTTTTTTGGGGCGTTGTGGTGTTGCAACTTGCAAAAAGTATAACGAGTAGACTTATAAAAACGTGTTTTTTCATAGGGTTGAATTAGGTGTTAAAATTAATCAATTAATTTTTAAGTTTCCATATTGGCTTTGCAATCAAAGAATCGTGCAAGGCATCGATAAAGCAAATGGGTTTGTGTTGGTAGGAATCGATAACAACTGCTTGTTTAATGGAAGAGGGAAGTAAGGTCCATACGAGTTCGCTACAATATAATTGATTGCTAGTTTGTAAATTAAAATCATAATCAAACTGAATCGACTGCTGCAGGAGAGCATGCGCTTTATCTGCTATTTGATGTCGTATACTATCTGCCATAGTGTATCTGAAGATGCCAATTTCTTTGGCTACCGATTGGTCACAAAAAGATTCAATAGGCTCTATTCTTAGCCCTCCATTGCCCATAATATGAACTACCCAATATTTTTTGTTGCTATCTATAAGGAGTCCACAATGCGAATACCATTTCTTTCTTGGATTGTATTGTTGTAGCATATAACTAATAATGTCAGTTCCATAACGGCAAATAAGGTCGCCTGTTTTTAAGTGCTCAAAGGAATGCTGTTGTTGTAAAACCTGTTTTTTTGATGTTGCAGCAGATGGCAAAAAAAATTGACCTGCTCCTACAAAAAATAAAACAAGTAATATAAAGGGTATTAAGTGCTTCATGCGTTTGGAAAAGAATTTTCAAAAATACAAAAAGAAAGGGGCATCTCATCTTAAAACTCCTTTTTAGAATATGCCTCTACTACTGTATATTTGTAGCAAAATAGAATCAATGTTATCTATACAATTATTCAGACAAGAGAAAGAATTGGTATTAGCGGGCTTACAAAAAAAGAACTTTAGTAATACAGCCCTTGTAGATACTATTATCGAAGTAGATGAGTTAAGAAGAACAGCGCAACAAGAGAATGACGCGCTAGCGGCTATAGTAAATGCTGCATCGAAAGAGATTGGTGCTTTAATGGGCAAAGGGGAGAAAGAAGCGGCAGAAGCTTTGAAACAACAAGTTGCTCAACATAAAGATCAAGCAAAAGCATTGCAAGCTAAGCTAAGCGAATTAGATGCAAAACTGCAAGAACTATTAATCAGCCTTCCCAATTTACCTCACAGCTCGGTACCGGTTGGAAAAACCCCTGAAGAAAACGAAGTCGTAAAACAAGCTGGTGCTATCCCAGATTTAAGTGCACAAAAAGCACCACATTGGGAGTTAACGGAGCAATACCAATTGATTGATTTTGAATTAGGCAATAAAATTACGGGCAGCGGCTTCCCTGTTTATATTGACAAAGGAGCAAAATTACAACGCGCCTTGATTAGCTATTTTCTTGACTACAATACCAGTAAAGGTTATAAAGAATATTATCCGCCGCATATGGTGAATGCCGACAGTGCCTACGCTACTGGCCAATTGCCCGATAAAGAAGGACAAATGTATCATATGCCCGAAGATAATTTTTATATGATACCTACGGCAGAAGTGCCGCTAACTAATATTTTTAGAGACGTTATTTTAACAGAACAAGAATTGCCTATTAAAATTACGGGTTACACACCTTGTTTTAGAAGAGAAGCGGGGTCGTATGGTAAAGATGTTCGTGGCCTAAACCGTTTACATCAATTTGATAAAGTTGAAATTGTACAATTGGTACCTACTACTCAATCATACCAGGTATTAGAAGAAATGGTAGCGCATGTAGAGGGCTTATTACAATTGCTCGAATTGCCGTATAGAATATTACGCTTGTGTGGGGGTGATATGAGTTTTGCGTCCGCGTTAACGTACGATTTTGAAGTATATAGCGCTGCACAAGAACGATGGTTAGAAGTAAGTTCCGTTAGTAATTTCGAAAATTTTCAGACGAATAGATTAAAAGCACGCTATAAAGATGCCCAAGGGAAAATCCAACCCTTACATTCTTTAAATGGTTCTTCTTTAGCATTGCCAAGAATCTTAGCTTGCTTATTAGAAAACAAACAGACACCAAATGGCATTGAATTGCCAGCAGTATTGGTGCCTTATTTAGGAGCTAATTTTAAAATACAATAAGCATGATTCAACGAAAACAAAGTATCTGGTTATTACTTGCAGCCCTATTAAATAGCGCTGTGTTTTTAGGCGTTAATTTTACTATTGAGACGCGCATTCAAAATGTGTTACAAACCAATAGCTATTCGGTATTACAACATTTACCATCTACTCTTTTTATAGTAGCAGCTATTGCATTATCGCTTATTGCTATTTTTCTATTTAGAAAGCGCCCGTTACAAATGAAGATGAGCCTGCTCGCTTTGTTGGCAACTATCGCCTATTGTTTCATCAATTGGATGCGTATCAAAGAAATTTTTGCAAATAATAACATGATTAGCAATTATTCTTTTGGCTTAGCAAGCATCACGCCTTATTTTGCTATCATATTTATACTATTAGCTTGGTTTGGAATTCGAAAAGATGAAAAACTTGTAAAGTCCTTAGATCGATTGAGATAATTAAAAAGCCGATTGTTTTCAATCGGCTTTTTAATTATTTTTTAATGCTTTAAAATTTATTCTTCCACATCATACTTTCAATCGGACGATCGGGCTGTGCATTGTATTTTGCATTACCTTTTTTATTGTATGGTGTTATAATCTCTCCTTCTACAGGGAAATAGATAACTTGACCAATAGGCATGCCTTTGTATATTTTTACAGGTTGTTTTACTGAAATTTCTAAGGTCCAGTTGCCACAAAAACCAACATCACCTTTACCAGCCGTTGCGTGAATGTCAATGCCAAGTCGACCAGTAGATGATTTACCCTCTAAGAAGGGAACATGCGCATGGGTTTCAGTATATTCTAAAGTAACACCCAAATAAAACACATGGGGATACAAAACAAAACCTTCTTCGGGTATTTCAAAATACTCGATTTCATTATGCTGTTTGGCATCTAAGATGTGATTTTTATAGGTAGCCAAGGTACTACCTAAGTGCACATCATAGGAATTAGACCCTAAGCATGCAGCGTTGAAAGGAGTAATTTTTATGGTTCCTTTTTCTATTTCTTCTAGTATTCGAGCGTCTGATAAAATCATAAACAAAAATAAAAAAATTGTTAGATATTTGATTAAATATTTCCGAATGCCTTTATTTCATGAATTCAAGACCGAATCTGATCAGCATATTGCAATTTGGCATGTAGAAGAGCCGTTGGATTTTTTTGAAAAGGAAATAGGTTACTATCCTCCCATTAGCAATGAGCAAAAAAGAAAAGAACATGTAGCCGGACGATTTGTATTACAATATTTGCATCCTTCCTTTCCTATTCATGATATAAGACCAAACGCATTTGGCAAACCGCACTTAGCAGAGCAACCATTGCATTTTTCTATTTCCCACTCCGGTAATTATGTGGCAGTTTGTTTGCATCATGCTCATGAGCAAGGAATAGATTTACAGTGCTGGACGCCCAAAGTAGAAACGATAAAAGCTAAATTTTTAAGTTTATCCGAAATAGAACGTTGCAAGGCCCATCCACAAGGTTTGCTCCTTGCATGGACAGCCAAAGAAGCGGCTTTTAAATATTTAAACAAGCAGGGAGTCGATTTTATTCAAGATTTGCCAATAGCAACTTTTTCTATAAAGGATGAAAATATAAATATTATAATTAATCATAATACAAATGATGATTCCGTAAAAATAGTTATCAAATCATTGATATTCAATGATTTTGCTTTTAGTTATGTTGATCATAAGGCAATTTAAAAATAAATTATAAATAATTATATATTAAAATTATGGACCATTTTTGATAAAAAACAGCTCAGGGGATAGAAATAATTTGTAATTTTGAAAAAAATATACTTTTTATGTCATCATCTAGATTTTCAGCAGTTCAAGAAATGGTGCAAACCAATGAAGTAAAAATTGGTCACTATCAAGGGAAACGAATTACCGATATTTTCAACAGTAATGTATTTGTTGGAAAGGTTATTAGAGAGTATTTAAGCGACGAGGCTTATAAGAGTTTACAAAATTCAATCAAAAACGGCGTAAAAATTGAGCGTAAAGTAGCAGATCAAATTGCTTCTGGTATGCGCAATTGGGCTGAATCGAAAGGGGTTACCCACTATACACACTGGTTTCAACCATTAACGGGTACAACGGCAGAAAAACATGATTCTTTCTTTACAATAAAAGGTGATGGTACAGCTATCGAAACGTTTGATGGTGATGCCTTAATCCAACAAGAACCGGATGCGTCTAGTTTTCCTAATGGTGGTATTAGAGCAACGTTTGAAGCGCGTGGATATACCGCTTGGGATCCATCATCACCTGCTTTCATTATGGAAACAGGACATGGTAAAACCTTGTGCATTCCAACGATTTTTATCGCTTACAACGGAGAATCATTAGATAACAAAGCACCTTTATTAAAATCAATTTCTGCATTAGATAAAGCGGCGGTAGAAGTATGTCATTATTTCGATAAAAATGTTTCTAAAGTGTCTACTACTTTAGGTTGGGAGCAAGAATATTTTGTAATTGATGAAACCTTAGCGAATGCTCGTCCCGATTTAGTGATGTGTGGTAGAACCTTAGTAGGTCATGCGCCAGCAAAAGGACAACAATTAGAAGATCACTATTTCGGATCTATTCCTGAGCGCGTATATGCTTTCATGCAAGATTTCGAACAAGAATCGTACAAATTAGGTATTCCGTTACGCACGCGTCATAATGAAGTAGCACCTTCTCAATTTGAGTGTGCACCTATTTTTGAAGAAGTAAATATTGCAGTAGATCACAATTCCTTATTAATGGATGTGATGACTCGTGTTGCAAAACGTCATAAATTAAAAGTGTTGTTGCACGAAAAACCATTTGCCGGTGTAAATGGTAGTGGTAAGCATAACAACTGGAGCATGTCTACCGATACAGGCGTTAATTTATTAGGTCCTGGTAAAACACCAAGAACAAATTTAATGTTCTTAACCTTCTTTGTTAATACGATTAAAGCAGTACATGATTATGCAGACTTGATGCGTGCGTCTATTGCTTCTGCAAGTAATGATCATCGTTTAGGCGCTAATGAAGCTCCGCCGGCTATTATATCTGTTTATGTAGGTAAATATCTATCGCAAGTATTAGATGAAATTGAAGAGCGTGTTACCGATAATTTTTCTGAGCAAGATGAGGTTATTTTAAAATTAGATATTCATAAACAAATTCCTGAATTAATGATGGACAATACAGATCGTAATCGTACGAGTCCATTTGCTTTCACCGGAAATAAATTTGAATTCAGAGCAGTAGGTAGCACTGCCAATTGCGCTACACCAATGATTGTGATGAATACGATCATGGCTGAAACCTTGAAGCAATTTAAAATAGAAGTTGATGAGTTGATTGAAAAAGGAGAGAAAAAAGAAATTGCTGTAATGCATATTCTTAGAAAATATATTGCAGCTTCTAAAAAAATCAGATTCGAAGGCGATAACTATAGTGAGGAGTGGGCAGAAGAAGCAGCAAGAAGAGGTTTAAATAATTTCAAAACAACGCCTGAAGCTTTAGATGCTTATGTTACAGAACATGCTAAGCAACTATTCATGTCGAATAAAATTTTTACAGAAGTAGAATTGGATGCTCGTCATGAAATTATGTTGGAAGATTATGTAAAGAAAGTGCAAATTGAAGCACGAATTTTAGGTTATTTAGCTACCAATCATATTTTACCGGCTACGATCAATTATCAAAATACTTTAATTGAAAATGTAAAAGGATTACAAGCAATTGGTTTAGATGCTAGCACCACAAAAGCACAAATTAATTTAATTAAAGTCATCAGCGAGCACATTCAAAAAATCAATGACAATGTAGAAGCAATGATTGAAGCTCGTAAACAAGCAAACAATGAAGCGGATATGCATAAGCGCGCAGCTTTATATTGCAATGCGGTAAAACCACATTTTGATGCTATCCGCTATAGTGCAGATAAATTAGAATTAATGGTAGATGATAAAAGCTGGCCATTGCCAAAATATAGAGAATTATTATTCTTACGTTAATCCATTTAATAAAAAAAGGGCTTGCATTGCAAGCCCTTTTTTATAATTGATACTGTAAGGTAATAAATAAACTCCTTCCTAAAAAGTTTAAACTACTGGTGCCGTTATGCGGACCAACAGCCACTACGCCCGGTATGAATAGGCTTTGCACATTCAAGAGATTTTTTACACCAACACTTAATTTTAAGTGTTTTGCTGCCGCTTGTTTAGATAAAGCAAAGCTATGCTCTGTACTGATATCAACAAAGGTAAAGTTGGGCTGATAGCCACTATAAGATAATGTGCCATCAACAGCTCCCAATTGCATGTATGGCCTACTACCGGTATGTTTAACAAAGCAATTGAACTGAATGGCAGGCTTGGGTAATTGATAGCCTAAGGATAGCGTTTGTTCAAAGGCTGTAAAACTGGAAAGACTACTTACACTTTGAAAATTATATTCCATATTGACGCCTAATTTAGCACTACAATTTTTATAGCGCATATCTATTTCTAGGCTACTAATCGTGTTTTTTAGTTCTTTAAGATTGTAATAACTGTATTGAGAAATGCTCACACCAGGATTGCTTAAAGCTAAATTTATAGCATTCAATACATGATTGTAGTATTGTGTAAATAATACATGCAATAAGGTTGAGTTTTTTTGGAAGGCTACATGAGAAATTGAAAACTGAAGATGTGTACTATTTTCTGGACGTAGCTGTTCATTGCCAATGATAAAATGATTTTGATCTACAAATGACAAATAGCGTTCCTTTAGAGAAGGTGCTCTAAAGCCTTTACTATAGGAGGTTCGTATTTGAATAGTTTTGCATGGATTATAAAGTAAATTAATTTCTGGTATAAGGGGTACCGCATATTGTGTATTATAAGTGGCTCTTAAACCTGCTTGCAATTTTAATTTATCTTGATAAAAAACCTTACTGCCTTGTGCGAAAACAGCATAATCTTGAACATTAGATGTTCTATTTGCTAGTTTAAGTGAATTGCCAAATTGAGCATTAAGATCCACTCCAAGGGTATAGTTTAATGTATGATACATACCTGAAAACATCCCTCTGCTCGTATAATCAATAAATCTTGAAGTGTCTTGATCGCCACTTCCGCTTGTAAGCTGTTCACTTAAATCTGTAAAATCTAAAGTATATCTATTGCGTATGCGTTGATAATACGCCATGCCTAATTGCCAATTCCAATTATATAGTTGTTTCCAAGTTCCTTGCCATTGCAGTCGATTGTTGACACGGGTGGTATAATACTTTTCATCAATAGCGTAGACTCTAAAGGCATTCCATGCGGCAAGGGGTCCTTTGTTATAGAGGGTTTCCTTGAGTATATCAGAAGACAATTGAAGAGTGCTATTTTTTAATTTTTGTTGAACAAAAATGGAAGCTACATATTGCTCCTTAGGTTTAAACAGCATTTGACGTTTTACCGAGCCGGTGTCTATATAATTTGATCCACTAAAAAAATTGCGTCCTGCGCTTATCGACCAATTAAAGTGTTGTTTCGATTGACCATAGTTCAAATGCAAATTATATTTACCAATAGTTTCATATTGTGTAGTTATTCCTATTTGTTCATGTTTTGATTTTTTTGTGATGATGTTGATGATGCCACCTACTGCATCAGTACCATATACAACACTCATGGGGCCTTGTACAATTTCAATTCGAAGTACATTTTGTAAATCAATTTGACTTAAATCAATACTTCCATTTTCTCGGCCATTTACTGCGATGCCATCTAATAGTATTTTCACTTTGTCGCTACTAAATCCTTGCATAGATAAGCTGCTACCTAATAAGCCATCATTTTGCACTTGCATATTTAATTGATTCCGTAAAATATCGTTAAGGGTATTGGCACCTTGTGCATCAATTAATTTTCGATTGATAATTTTTACAGTGCTCAGTGCATTTTGTGCTTGTATAGGTTTGCTTACGCCGGTTACA
This sequence comes from Bacteroidota bacterium, assembly GCA_024640225.1. Taxonomy (GTDB): domain Bacteria; phylum Bacteroidota; class Bacteroidia; order Chitinophagales; family Chitinophagaceae; genus CAIWHF01. The sequence goes on from JAHEFK010000001.1 coordinate 84,162, forward strand.
ATAACCTCTTTCAAAGGATTGTAGCTTGCAGAATCTACAGAAGTTTGGGCGAAGCAGACATTGCCAATAAGATAGAAAAATAGGAGTAGATATAATTTCATAAAAACAAAAAATCAGCTATTGTAAAAATAGCTGATCATTTTTTAATTTTTAATAATTAGTGTTGAATACATATTTTTTGTTGTTGCACCTCGTTCATTAAATTGGTTTGCAATAGATATAATCCATTTGCGAAGTCGGCGGTGTTTATGGTAAAGGTATTCATTCCAGCTTGAATACTAACTTCCGCTGCATATAATATACTGCCTGTTAAACTACAAATTGAAATTCTTGCATGCTCCATATTCTCTTTAGCATCAATTAATAAAGATAAGGATTGCGCTGCCGGATTAGGATAGCTCAGTACAGTGTTGTTATGAGTGTTTGTGTTTGATATACTTGTTGTGCCCAAGCTTTGTTTTTTGAAGCTATAAAGACCATTAGCACTTCCACCAAAGGCAGTAAACTGAAGTACATAATACAAGTTGCTTAATTTATTTTTTACAAAATAGTTAGTGTTACTTACAACATAGGGATAAGAACCTGGAAAATATTTCCAATCATAGCCAATGGTATTGATACTGTCTATAAAATTCAAGTTAGCCAAACTTGGCATAGCAGCATTCGGCACTTCTGCAACACTTACATTAGGATGTTGTAAAACACCAGATACATTCATGGTTAAAGTCAATCCCATTTGCGTAGCGGTATCTTTGTATCGAGTGAAAACCAAATCCCAATTGCTTTTGCTTGGTTCTCTATCAAGAATTGTATAGGTTCCCAAATTTACATAAGCAAATAATCGATCGGTAAAATTATAGGGTGCTTTATTTCTTGGAATGATTAATGTGGTATCGCTTCCTCCAGAAAAAGTAGCAATACGCACTTTCCATGCTATAGAATCGGCAGGGTGTGAAACATATTCTTGTACCCAAATTTTATAGGCAGTAGTAGTGCCTACTTTTACTAAGTAAATAGAATCGCCACTTAAATTATTGGTAGTTTGATTGTATTTACCCCATCCATAATCGAAAAGATTACTTTGATCTTTGTTTCTATTGAAAGCACCAATATTCCATGTTTTATTAGAGCCAACTAATTCGCGTTCAGGATTTGTTTTACCTACGGTATCACTTGCGCTTAAGGTAGCGAATTTAGCTGTTGCACTTAGGTTGAGTGAAAAAACTTGCACATTATTGACCGCATGGTTAGCAAGTATGCTGGCACTTGAACTTGGTCCAAATTGAGGTGCCATCTGAAAAGCAATATGCCAGTTATTGTTGGCGCTGCTGCCTGTGGTACCCGTATTCATATTATAGTACACATCATTGGCATAACTTACGCCTGTGCTTACCGAATCATTCACCCATGTTTGTGCAAAAGCAAAGGATGTAATTAAAAGACTTACAATAGAGAGTATTTGTTTTTTCATGCTATAAATTTTGCACAAATGTAATCTCAGAAAAAGGGAATACAAGCACGTTATTTATATTATGACAAACAAATGACAATTGATTAAGATAGCCAGTTTTTATGCATCAAATATTGAACAATTTGCACGGCATTGGTTGCAGCGCCTTTGCGTAAATTGTCGGATACAATCCAGCAATTAAGTGAACGAGGAGCAGAAAAATCTCTACGAATACGACCTATAAAAACTTCGTTTTTACCAGCTGCTAATAAAGGCATTGGATATATTTTTTCTGCTGGTTCGTCTTGAACGACGATGCCCGGAAATTGGCTTAAATGGGAACGTACAGCTGCTAAAGAAAACTCATTTTTAAATTGAATATTTACACTCTCACTATGGCCACCCATTACCGGCACACGAACAGCAGTTGCTGTAACTTGTATGGTGTCATCGCCCATGATTTTATTCGTTTCTAAAATCATCTTCATCTCTTCCTTGGTATATCCATTTTCTAGAAACACATCAATTTGCGGAATTAAGTTGAGGTCTATAGGATAGGGATATACACCAAAACCATTTCCACCTGCTCTTTCATCCATTAATTCGGCAACCGCTTTTTGTCCAGTGCCGGTTACCGATTGATACGTACTTACCACTACGCGCTCTATGGTATAGGCTTTGTGTAATGGACATAAGGCCATGACCATTTGTATAGTAGAACAATTAGGATTGGCAATGATATAATCTGTTTTTTCTAAAACGTGTCCATTAACTTCTGGCACTACTAATTTTTTAGTAGGATCCATACGCCAAGCAGAAGAATTATCGATCACATAGCATCCAATGGCTGCAAACTTAGGCGCTTCGCTCAATGATACCGAGCCACCCGCAGAAAACAAAGCTACAGCTGGCTTTAAGGCTATAGCGTCGTCTACGCTCACTACCTTAATGGTTTCCCCTTTAAAGGTAATGGTAGTGCCCACCGATTTTTCGGAGGCAACCGGTATTAAGGTATCCACCGGTATTTGTAGTTCTTCGATAAGTTGCAGCATAGTACTACCTACTAATCCTGTAGCACCTACAATAGCTAATTTCATATATAGTTCCGTTAATTTTTTAAACGCGGGCTGTCCAAGGCACATCAGCAGCACCATTTTCGTG
>JAHEFK010000001.1:86872-88531 GCA_024640225.1 Bacteroidota bacterium
CCTGCAAATTTATAAAACAGATTGGTCGCTTGCTACTTTTCCGTCTTTTATTCTAATTATTCGTTTGGTATGATTGGCAATATCTTCTTCGTGGGTGACCAATATTACGGTATTACCTTGATGGTGAATGGCTTTAAATAATTCCATAATTTCAATAGAAGTAGTAGAATCCAAATTTCCCGTAGGCTCGTCGGCTAAAATAATGGATGGATTATTGATAAGTGCACGTGCAATGGCTACCCGCTGACTTTGTCCGCCCGATAATTCATTGGGCTTGTGGTGGGCACGACTACTAAGTCCCACTTTCTCAAGCATAGCTCTAGCGCGTTCTTCGCGTTCTTTCTTTCCAATACCCGCATAAATGAGCGGCGTGGCTACATTTTCCCAAGCATTGAGTCGAGGTAAAAGATTAAATTGTTGAAATACAAATCCGATTTCTTCATTGCGCACTTTGGCCAATTCATCGTCTTGCATGCTGCTTACATCCTTCTGATTAAGTTTATAGCTTCCAGCGCTTAACGTATCTAGGCAGCCTAGAATATTCATTAAGGTAGATTTCCCTGAGCCAGAGGGCCCCATTAAAGAAACGTATTCATTTTTGAAGATGTTTAAATCAATACCTTTTAAAATGGGTAATTCCTGATTGCCTAAAAAATAACTTTTATGAACGTTTTGTAATTCTATGATCGCTTGCATGAGCTATAGTATATTAATAAGTAGCTTTGTATCTTGTGTCAAAAGTACAGAATTATTTAGTGCCCAAAACTTTTATTTGAAGAAGATGCTAGTATTTCCTAATGCCAAAATTAATATAGGTTTATATGTAACGGAGCGACGAGCCGATGGCTTTCATAATCTGGAAACCGTTTTCTATCCTGTTCCTTTACAAGATATTTTGGAGATGGTGCCTGCAACGACGGAAGACTTATTTGTAAGTGGCATTGCTGTGCCAGGTATTAAAGAAGAAAATTTAGTTTGGAAGGCTTATCAATTAATAAGAGCTGCTTACCCAGAAAAAACGCAACAGCTGCACATCTATTTACATAAGCTGATACCAATGGGTGCCGGTTTGGGAGGTGGCAGTGCCGATGCTTCTTTTGTTTTGACAGCAATGAATAATTTGTTTGACTTAAAAATAGATGTTGCTACATTAATGGCATACGCACTTCGGTTAGGTAGCGATTGTCCTTTTTTTATAGAAAATACACCACAATTTGCTAGCGGTAGAGGCGAAGTATTTACACCTATGGCATTAGATTTGAGTGCCTACGAATTTAAATTTATACATCCTGGAATACACGTTGCTACGGCCCATGCTTTTTCTAACATAAAAGTAGAACCAGCAGCCTTTGATTTAAGAACGCTTGCTGCATTACCTATTGATCAATGGAAAAATAGGATCGAGAATGTATTTGAAGAAGCGGTGTTTGCCATGCATCCTGCAATTGCGGAGGCTAAGCAAGCACTTTACGATCAAGGTGCCTTATATGCTTCTATGAGCGGCAGCGGCAGTAGTGTATATGGGATTTTTGAAAAATAAAAAAGCGACTCTTTTGAGTCGCTTTTTTATTTTTATTTTATTTCAAAAATACTAATCGCTGTTCCGCCACCGCGTGCTAATTTCAATTTAACTTTACTCTTATTAGTAAGTGTTATTTT
>JAHEFK010000004.1 GCA_024640225.1 Bacteroidota bacterium
CGATAATCTAATCCACCTTGAATAACCATTATAGGCGTATTCCAATTCGCTACATAATTACTTGGACTAAATTTCTTATAACTTTCTGGTTTTGAATCTTGCCAGTAATTGCCTCCAATATCCCAATTAGCAAACCATAATTCTTCGGTTGTGCCATACCAACTTTTCAAATCGAATAAGCCGCAATGCGAAATAAAGGTTTTAAATCTATTTTGGTGGATCCCCGCCAACATAAATACGCTATAACCACCATAGCTTGCACCCACACAACCTAATCTGTTTTTATCTACATACGGATGTGCTGCAACTGCATCGATAGCACTTAAATAATCGTCCATAGGCTTACCACCCCAATCGCCACTAATAGCCTCATTCCATTTTGTTCCCCAGCCTGGCATACCGCGTCTGTTTGGCGCTACCACAATATAGCCTTGTGCAGCCATCAGTTGAAAGTTCCATCTAAAACTATAAAATTGAGATAAAGCAGATTGCGGTCCACCTTGACAATATAACAATGTTGGATATTTTTTATTCGGATCAAAATCTGGAGGATACACTACCCAAACGCCCATTTGTTGGCCATCAACGGTTGTAACATATTCCATTTTCACATCACTCATTTTGATATGCTCATAGGCTTTTGTATTAGCATTTGAGAGATTTGTAAATTGATTCTTAGTTAAATCATACTTGTAAATTTCATTAGCATGATTCATATCTGTTCTGGTAACGATAACCGCATCAGCAGCAAAGCCCACAATACCATTTACATCAAAATCTCCTTTTGTAATTTGTTGAATAGCGGCTCCTCTTGTTTGTTCGTCAATAACAGGAACCGTTAAAGCAAACAATTGCTCTGTTCCTTTAGTAGGTGCAATGAAATGCAATGCTTGTTTGGATTTCCATTTAAACGAAGATACGGTTTCATCGAAATCGCCTGTTAATTTAGCCATCCATTTCGTTTGCGTATTCAACACATAAATATCATTTTTATCCGCTTCAAACCCATCTCTACGCATTGATGTCCATGCCAACAAGCTACCATCTTCATTATACGCCGGTTGCATATCATAGCCCATCATGCCTTTAGTGATGTTTTTTGTTTTTGCAGTTGTAAGTGTATAATGGTATAAGTCCGTATTGGTGCTCTGTGCATATGCTTTACCACTTAGCTTTTTACATACATACACCAATTCTTTACTATTCGGATGCCACACAAAATCTTCTGCACCACCATGAGGTTTTTGAGGGCAATCGAAGGCTTCTCCTTTCATAATATCGATGGCTGCACTAGGCTTACCCATTGGTGCAATGAAGATATGCGAATATGCACCATCTTCCCAAGTATCCCAATGTCTGTAATTTAAATCATGAAAAACATAGGCATTAGCTTTGTTTAGATCTTTATATATATCTTTTGCAAGTGTTGGTACTAAAACAACTTCTTGTGCATAAGCAACCCATTGGCCATCATCAGAAACTTTAACTGCAGTAGCTTGATCTAAGCCGGTATGTATCACCCTCCAAGTATTGTTTGCCGTCTTTTTATATAAGCTTCCTTTCGCTATTGCATAGGTCGCTTTTTCGTTGCACGCTATAATTTCAAAATCAGTAGGAACATTTATCGATGAAGCCATTCCTGTAGTTGCATCTACCACAAAATGCTGTGTAGTTCCTTTTTCTGTTTTGATATCAATGCTTCGTACATCATAGTACACCTTTGCTGTTTTTGCATTCAGCCCAACGGCAGCAACACGCTTCAATCCCCACAAGCGTTCAGGAGTAAGCAAGTGTTTATCCTCAATGGAAGCAAGTGGTTTTGCTTCAACAGTTTTTGTGATGGTTTTTTCAATTGTAACTTGCTTCACTACAGGAGCATTACTATTTTTAGTTACGGTACGTTTTTTTACTATCGTTTTCTTAATAGTATCTGCTTTAGAAACGGTAGTAGTAGTCGTTGTCGTTTTTACAGTTGTAATCACTGGCGCTTTTGGTGTTGATGGCGCTGAGACTGGTTTTGTTGTAGTTGTTTTTGTTACAACAGGTTGTTGTAATTTTCCAGTAGGATACTTAATAGCATACGCTTGCGATGCAATTAAAAGGCTGGTTACTAAAATTGGATATTTCATATAGGTGGATTATAAATTACTAAATGGTTTAAAGTCTATTACATATTCCCAAGAGGCTTTCGCATTAATTACCTGTTCGTGTTGCCAATACCATTCTGGCTGTTTTTTATGCTCATAATCTCCCGTATCCCACATACCATTTTGATTCGCATCTTCAATGATAGCAAAGGTATAGGTGCCTGGAATTAAAAAATTGAAGTTGTAAAGCGTATGGTCTACTGCCAATTGCTTCCATACTTTATCTTGATATTTGATTTCCAACTTACAATGTCTATGCAAAAAAGAATCTGGAATATGCAACGCTATCGTCGCATAATCTTCCTCACGTTTAGTTTTAAATCTATAAAGTGCTGATGCTGATTTTCGTCCTAAAGAATCCTCAAACAATCCTTTTTGTAATCGTAATTCATAATGTACATCGGGCAACCAATTTGAAGCAATACGATAATGCATTGGATTTGAGGAATCGGCTATTAAAGTAGCTGCTGTTTCTACTAAGATGGATGCACTATCTCTGCTTAATAAAAACTGTTTTTTATTAAGTTTAATCGACTTACAAGAAAGTTCCAATTCAATGTCCGCATTTAACTCTTGCACTCGTTTACTAAGATCACTAGTATCTATGAATACAGTTGTTATGAAGGCTTTCTTAGCATCTGCAACAGACGGAGGCTTAGCCGTAATTTTATTATCCTTAAGTGTTTCTTGTTCTTTAAATAAACGTAAAGTAATAGCTTGCTTATAACTAGCTGGATTAATTAATTCATGTATATAAGCAAAAGACTCCCCTTTGTCTATTGTAGCATTATTATTAGCGTCTTTTAGGGCGATGATGGCATACTTATGTGCCGACAAGCCCTCAAATTGAAATGCCGCTTTATTATTAACCTTTGTTTGGTAAAAGGGTTTTGCAGAGAACACGGAAGTATCTTTATCAAAATTATATAAGAATACACTCGCTGTTGTGTCTGGCATGCCTTTTGCTGCATCCCAAACAGTACCCGTCAACTTTAAACTATCAAAATAAGATCCAGTAGAAAATACAAAAGGTTTTCTTTGGTATACATTACCTTCATTAATATCTTTTATGGCATTACCAAAATTTAATCGATACGTAGTATTGGGTAACAAAACAGAATCGGGCCAAGAAACCGAAATGCTCTTATAAGTATACGCTACTTTTAAGGGCACATTAATATTAGGGCTGATCACTATTTCTTTTTGAGCATCTGCCACTGTAATATATTCATCCATAGTTAGCATTATACTAGTAACGCGGGCATGCAATTGAGAATCTTTTACAGATTGAGCAATCAATTTTGGAGCTTGCACATCTTTATCACCCCCATCGGGAGGAACAATATTAGCGCAAGCTGCCAAAAAAAGCAAGCAAACGCTTATTCCCCATCTATTGAATCCTAATCTCATTTCCTTTCAAAAATAGCAGTAATTATCTATATTTTTAACATTAAAACCACTAAAAATGAAGTAATTTCATCGAAAATTAATTGAACTACATTAAAAACCTAACAATCAATGAGAATCTTACTTATGGGCTTTTTATTTTCTTTATTCAGCAAAACAACGGATGCACAATCCATACCAAAATCTATTTATGATTTTAAGGTAAAAGCACTTGATGAAAGCACTATCGATTTCGCTGCCTTTAAAGGAAAGAAAATATTGATCGTCAATACAGCATCAAAATGTGGCTATACCCCTCAATATAAAAACTTAGAAGCCTTACATCAGCGCTACAAAGACAAGCTAGTTATCATTGGGTTTCCTGCCAATAACTTTCTATGGCAAGAGCCAGGCGACAATGCAACTATTGCCAGTTTTTGTCAGAAAAATTATGGTGTCAGTTTTTTAATGGCATCAAAAATAAGTGTGAAAGGCAGTGATATGGCACCTATTTATCAATGGCTCACGCAAAAGAAATATAATCATGTTGAAAATAGCAGCGTAAAATGGAATTTTCAAAAGTACTTGCTTGACGAACATGGACATTTAATACAAATGTTCAGTCCAGGAGTGGATCCACTAGATGCAGCAATCACTAATGCAATTGATAAAAAATAAAAAAGGGGCTTACGCCCCTTTTTTATTTTATTTTTCCTTGATTATTTAGGAAACTTCTTTTTAGTACCTGATTGTAGTACTGGCACTTTTTTAGTTGCTAGCTTTTGTTGTTCCCAAATATAGGTAGCAAATTTAGCCAATACTATTTGCATGGCTTCGTCATCCGATTGCAATAAATCACTATTGAAATATGTATCAATAAACTTGGTATCGAAATTTCCATTAACAAATGCATCCGTATGAATAGCCCATTTACCAAAAGGCAAGGTAGTTTGAATACCTTTAATATAATATTCATCAATAGCTCTACTCATTTTTTGAATCGCTTCATTACGCGTAGGCGCATGCACAATTAATTTTGCTATCATAGGATCATAGTAAATAGGAATAGCTTGTCCTTGCTCATAACCATCATCTACACGCACACCCGGACCTTTGGGGCTTATATAAATTTCTAACGTGCCCGTGTCCGGCAAGAAATTATTATATGGATCCTCTGCACAAACACGCAATTCTATTGCATGACCATTGATTTTTAAATCTTCTTGTGTGAACGGTAATTGCTCGCCTCTTGCTACTTGTATTTGCGCTTTTACTAAATCAACTCCTGTAATCATCTCCGTTACACAATGCTCTACTTGTAAGCGGGTATTCATTTCTAAGAAATAGAAATTTAATTGCTCATCAACTAAAAACTCCACCGTGCCCGCGCCATAATAGCCGCAAGCTTTTGCTACAGCTACGGCACAATTACCCATTGCTTCTCTAATAGAAGTCGTTAAACAAGACGATGGGGCTTCTTCTATAAGTTTTTGATGGCGACGCTGAATAGAACATTCCCTTTCAAATAAGTATACATAATTTCCATGCTGATCACCCATCAATTGAATTTCAATATGCTTAGGCGCTGCTACATATTTTTCAATAAACACATCATCATTTCCAAAGGCACTCAATGCTTCGCTTTTTGCCAATTGCATTTGCTCTGCTAATTCTCCTTCTGAATTTACTACACGCATCCCTTTACCACCACCACCTGCAGATGCTTTAATTAAAATTGGATAACCAATTTTAGACGCAATAGCAACGGCTTCTTCCACACTTTTTAATGGATCTTCTGTACCCGGCACCATAGGCACGCCAAATTTCTTAGCCGCTTGTTTTGCAGAAATTTTACTACCCATGATTTCAATAGACTGTGCTGAAGGACCAATAAAGATCAAGCCCGCATCCGAAACCGCTTTAGAAAATTGTGCATTTTCACTTAAAAATCCATACCCCGGATGAATGGCATCTGCATTACAATCTTTTGCAACCTGAATAATTTTATCAGCTAATAAATAAGATTGAGATGAAGCTGCTGGACCAATACAATAGGCTTCGTCTGCAAAGCGGACAAAAGGCATATTACGATCGGCTTCTGAATAGACCGCAACGGTTTTAATATTCATTTCTTTTGCGGTGCGCATAATACGCAATGCAATTTCCCCTCTATTTGCAACTAGAATTTTATTCATGGATGTTTAAGAATTATGATTTTAAAGAACTACCCTTGCCATATTTTACAAACATATGCAAATACAATACCCTGGAATAGCGCATGATCAAAGGCTGTAATACTAATATTAAACTAATGCTGGAACCTAAAGCATAAAAAAAGCTATTGTCTTTATAGGAAAGTCCAAATAGCAAATGATATAAAACAAATGAAATAGCCAATAATGCTACCGACAACGCATAACTAACATAACCTGTACCATAATAAAATCCAGGTTCTATTTCCATCTTTTGGTCGCAAACGGGGCAATGATCTGGCATAAGTAATAATCCTTTGAAAGGGAAAATACTTTTTTGTGTGAACATGGAGCCTTTTCTGCAATTGGGACAACGCATTTTAAAAATGGAAAGGATATGGGAGGGTGCTGATAAAGGCATAAGTTGTAATTTACACAAAGATACAAATCATTTGCTTTCTCTTTTAGGTATTTATTCTGCTACTTGCTTATTAAAAAACTCCCAAACAAGGCGTGCTTTGGCACTACCTACTGCCAATGCAATTTCTCGTTGGGTGAGTTGTTTTATCTTAGTTACTGATTTGAAGGATTGCAAAAGCGCCTCAATTGTTTTCGAACCTATACCCGGTATCGCTTCCAATTCATTTTTAAAAACGCCTTTGCTTCTGGTATTTCTATGGAACGTAATACCAAATCGATGCACTTCATCTCTAATGGCGCGCACTAATAAATGCTCTGGAGCATCATAGGGTAGCTGCAGCGGCACTTGATCATTGGGAAAGAAAATGGATTCTTCTCTTTTTGCCAAGCCCACAACCGTTAATTTTCCCATTAATTGAAGCTTTTCTAAAGATTCAATAGCAGCACTCAATTGCCCTTTACCGCCATCAATTATAATCAATTGTGGTAGGGGCTGTTGCTCGTCGAGCAAGCGCTTATATCTCCGATAAACAATTTCACTCATTGAGGCAAAATCGTTGATGCCTTCTACTTCTTTGATATGAAATCTTCTATAGTCTTTTTTGGAGGCTACCCCATTTTTGAAGCAAACCATGGCTGCTACTGGGAAAGAACCTTGGAAATTAGAATTATCGAAACACTCTATGTGAATGGGCAACTCTTTTAATTGTAATGCTTTTTGCAATAATGCCAACACCTCCATTGGAGCCTGTACACCAGCACCCAATACCAAAGCATTTTTCTTTTTTATTTCATGCATAAAAGCAACAGCATTCTTAATACTTAAATCTAACAGTGCTTTTTTATCGCCCGATTTTGGCACCACCACGGTCACGTTTTCTTCCGTAACAAATGGAATTTGCGCAATAAGCGTGCTTGCATTACTTTGAAATAAGGTACGCATTTGTAAGGCGCATTGTGATAGGATCTCTTCCTCTGTCTCGTCAAATTGCACCGTTACCACAACAGATTTAGCATAAAGAATGGCACCCGCTGCCACCATCATATAGTTAACAAAAACCTGATCGTCCTCTCGGGTTAAGGAAATCACATCCACATTGCCAATAGCTGGATTTACAACTGTTGATTTAGTTTGATAGCGTTGTAAGGCTTCAATTTTAGATTTCAACACAGCTGCTTGCTCAAATTTCAAAGCTGCAGCTAGAGTCATCATCTCTTGTTTTAAGTCTTTAATTACTTGCTGTACATCTCCCTTAATTACTTTTCGTATATGCTGAATGTACTGATCGTAGTCTTCGGCAGTTTGCAATCCCTCGCATGGGCCTTTACAATTACCCAAATGGTATTCTAAACAAACCTTATATTTTTTCTTTGCCAATTGCGCAGGCGACAAATTTAAATTACAGGAACGAATGGGTAAATTTTCTTTCAACAAGCTTACCAATTCTCTCGCAGTGACCACATCAGTAAAGGGCCCTATATATTCCGAGCCATCTTTTGTGTAGCGTCTTGTAAAAAACACCCTAGGAAAAGCCTCTTTCTTTATGACGATATAAGGATAAGTCTTATCGTCTTTTAATAAAATATTGTATCGAGGTTGATAGTGCTTGATCAAAGAATTTTCTAACAATAACGCATCGTGTTCTGTATGGGTTACCGTAAACTCTATAGTATGAATTTGATCTACTAATTTCTTCGTCTTATAATTATCATGATTTTTAGAAAAATAGGAGCGCACTCGTTTGTTGAGACTCTTTGCTTTGCCTACATAAATCAATTGATTGGCTGCATTGAAGTATTTGTAACAACCGGGACCGATTGGAATTGCGGGGGCAATTTTAGCAAATTCTTCTTTCGTCATAATTACATAAATATATAACTCGTGGTGCTCTTTTGTGTAACGCCTGATGGCAGAAAAACTTCTTCTTGAATTTGAATTGTCTTAAGTGGTTTGTACAATAATTTCTGTACTAAATGCAATCCATTTCTTGTTTTATTAGCGGTAATAAAAATGGATTTGATTTTCTTATTTAGCAAATCAACTACCACTTGAAGCACCTGTGTTACTAATTGCTCATCCTTAGCTTCATAATACAAGGTCATAGTCTGCATAGTAGCATCTTGAAAGGTATTAACATTGTAGTGCGACTTAAAGCTACTATCACTAATATCAGTATCCCAAAATTGCACAGCAATGGATCTCCAATTTAAATCTAAGGCAGAAACCATTTGGGTATCTATACCCTTCGCGTCTTCGGTAATTTTATAAAGCGAGTAGGGCTGCCCCTCGAAAGTACTCCATTGATCTTGAAAAAATTGTTTCACAGAGTAATAGTTACCCTTTAAGGCCGTATCCTTAACGATTTTATTTTTATCTGCACGGCAAGAAACCATTGATTGTGCAAACAGGAACAACAGTGCAAAGCCTATTAAAGAAGCATATCTCATAGTGCGAATTTACAAAAAGCAAATTTAAAAAGTAGAAAAAAAAACAATAGTGTATATTTGTATACACATACTTGGATAACCTAGTTTTTATAGGCACTTATTTTTTATTAATGACGTATTTATACAACCTATTATTATTTTTTATCACACTCATTGGCGGCTTACTTCCGCTAAGAAATAAGGAATTTAATCCAGAAAGAATCAATACTATTTTAGCGTTCTCCGGATCTTTTTTGCTTGCCGTAACGCTCTTGCATTTGATACCTGAAACCTTTACCGACATTGGCTCTAAAGCAGGACTCTATGTACTCATCGGCTTTTTCATTCAATTGGTGATACAACGTTATACCCATGGTGTAGAACATGGCCATATTCATGTGCATCATCATGGAGAAAAAATGGCGCTTTCTTCCGTCATTATTGGTTTGAGTTTGCATGCTGCAATGGAAGGCATTCCTTTGGGCTTTAATTATCACTCCAACAGCACCGAACCGGCTTTGTATCTAGCTATTGCTACGCACAAATTCCCTGAAGCTATACTTGTAGCTTCTTTACTAATAGCTACAGGCAATAGAACTAAGATTATTCCTAACCTTATTTTCTTTTCAGCCATTACGCCATTAACCGCTATACTAGCACACAATTTGGGTATTTATTTCTTATTTGTTTCTAACATTATTTCTGTGATCATCCCCGTAGTTGCAGGTGCCTTTTTGCATATTGCTACTACCATATTTTTTGAAAGTGGCACCAAGCATCATATGCTCACCAACAAAAAAATTGCAGCCATCCTTTTGGGCGTTGGCCTTGGTTTACTTACTACCCTTATCCACGATTAATAATGTTAGTGTCTCCTCCTAAACATATAATCATTAGTCGGACAGATAGTATTGGAGATGTCATACTTACCCTACCATTAGCGGGGTTAATAAAAAAGGAATTCCCAAATTGCAGTATTAGCTTCATAGGACAGCCCTATACGCAAGCAGTTATTGAACGTTGCAATGAAGTAGATCAATTTATTAGCAAGGCCGATTTTATTGTTGCATCAGCTACTTTCGAAGCAGATGCAATTATACACGTCTTTCCAGATCTAGCAGTTGCAAAGGCTGCTAAAAAAATGAATATCCATTTTCGAATTGGCACCACCAACAGATGGTTTCATTGGTTGTATTGCAACCGATTAGTTCGCTTAAGCAGACGACATTCTTCCCTACATGAAGCACAATTAAACGCACAGCTGTTAAAACCAATTTTATCAGCAACACATTATACGTTGGATCAACTTGCAGAAGCGGCATCTTTAGATACAGCAGCAGCTACTAAATTTCAATTAGATCAATCTAAATACCATTTAATTTTACATCCTACTTCTAAAGGAAGTGCACGAGAATGGGGTATGCAAAATTTTGAAAAACTAATACGCTTGCTCCCAAAAAATTTATTTACCCTCTATATTTGTGGATTAAAAAGTGACCGCGCTAAACTTGCACCTTTATTAGACCAATGTGATGATGAGCAGATAATTGATTGTACCGGGAAATTCAATCTTAATGCCTATATAGATTTTATTCAAGCTACCGATGGACTTATTGCTAATAGCACAGGTCCACTTCATATTGCAGCGTTAAGCAATAAAGATGCATTTGGCATCTATCCTCCAATAAAACCTATGCATCCCGGCCGATGGGCTCCAATAGGAAAACATAGCCATATTTTTGTCTTAGATAAAAATTGTGAAGACTGCAGACATTCGCAAGAAGCATGCGCTTGCATGTTAGCGATCAGTCCTATAGCGTTAGCTGATGCTATTATTAAAGCTAGACAACAAAAATTAGATAAGCGCTAATATAGCATCCCATAATTGGTAGCGAAACTGAATACTTCTTTTTGCATATTCAGCCGCTTCTCTCCATTTGTTTTCGTCATCGCCACAAAGTTCCGTTACCATTTCAATAGCCAAATGACTATGATGATCGCCATCTACCTCAATATGTCTTTCTAAATAATATTTAAATGGATTTATTTTTTCTGGATGACTAGAAGATAGTTCCTTCACTAAATTCATAAACATTTCTGGAATCAAATCTTCTCTTCCAAAAGTGAATACTGCAGCGACAACATGTGCTTTTTGAGTGGCAATTACCTCAAACGTAAATTCAAGAAAAGCTTGCACTTTGGGATGCTCAACGTGTTTCTTAATTACTTCCTGAATAAGCATTCCTTTTTTCAAATCTTCTAAAAAAGCCGCTATGGCTGCAGTAGATGCACCAAGTTGCTGCATGGCATTAACATACATTTCAAAATGACTTCTACGCACACCGTGTTCGTCCACATCCGATTCTTCACCCAATACAATTTCATTAATCAAATAGCGCGTATTAGGATGACCAACGGGCACCCAAGGGACTTGGACACAGGTAAGTAATTGCTGTAGCGTTTTTAATAGCGACATAAAATCGAACACCGCATATACATGTTGCTCTGTAAACAATTGCAGTTGATCTAACCGTTCAACTTTTTTATAAAGTGGGTGCGTTAATAAAGCTTGCCTATCGACAGCGATTTCTTTTTTAATTTGTTCTATTGAAGTATTCATCTTTAAAATTTAGCTATAGCGCTTTTTTGCATCCAAGTTTCTATACCATTTGGCAATGCCACTTTATACCAGTTAGATTCACTTTGCAAAACAGAAACAAGGGTGCCATAAGGCACTTGTTTGCCTGCTTTTGAAAGCGGTGTTGCATATTGCATTGCCTGATCGGACTGCACAACAAAAACAGCAGTTTTACTTAATTGCGACCAAGACAAATAGGCCATAATAAAAAAACAAGTACTTAAAAATAGTGCGGTATTTTTAATGGTACGAAACTGTTTCTTTGTTCGCAATGCCATGGGCAAATACATACACAATCCGACAACAACCAAAATAAAAAGTGCTGCAAAAGCCCAATAATTATGGAAATAAGGATTTATTAAAAGCTTCCACCATCTTAACAAAATAAAATCAAAATAGTTGGGTAACCTATCCACTAATCTACTTTGGGCAATCTGCAAATTATCCTCTGCGTCTTTATTAAAGGGATGAAGCAGTAATGATTTTTGAAAACAAGCAATAGATTCGGCAATTAAATGCTGATTATAATAAACCACTCCTTTGTTAAACCATAATTGATCTTGATAAGGAGCGTATTGCAACATACTATCTAACATACGGTTGGCAACATCCCATTGATTATCTTGCATAGCCAGCTTAAAACGCTCCTGCAAAGTATTATTAGAAGCTTTACCCCAAACCGTATAACTAGACAAAACAAGTACTGAGCAAACAATAAAATTGACTACTATCTTTTTCATCTTTTACTATTTTCTAGGTGAGTAATAATGGCAATGGTATCTTGGTAGGTTTGCTGCATTTTATGCTCAGCAATTGAAGGCGCATATAAAGCCATCTCACAATCGTTGATAACGGCGGTTACACTTTCTATTAGCTTTGGCTCTAATGATCTTGCGGTCAATTTTTCTAAAGCGGCCTCTTTCGACAAACTTGCTAAATCGATATGTAACGTATCACTTAAGTACAACCAAATAGCTCTAGAGACCTCTTCATAAAACAACGTCGTTTGTTTTTGTTCTAAAAATACGTTGGCTTTTTTCATGCGTTTCAAAGCCACTTTATTCGATCGGCTATTACGTTTATCTATCCAAGCAGCCCAAATCGATTGCCATTTATCTTTATTTAATTGAATAATTAAAAATAAACCAACTAAAAAGAGCGCAATCCAATACCAAGTATGATCAAAAGCATACAATGGTTGATGTACGTTCAACAAGATTTTTGGACTATGAAATTGAGCAAGCGTATTTTTTTGAGCTCTATTGAGGTGCTTTCCTAAAACTACATGCAAATGAATTGCTTGCGAAACAAGTTGCTCATATTGTTTGGTTGTGGGGTTAAAATACGAAAAGGTAATTGGAGCTATTTCATAATCGCCAGGTGCGGTCGGCAATAAGGCGTATTCAAATTGCTTAAACCCTTCAATTGTAGTTGTTCTACCTGTAATAGAATCGATAACAATAGGGTCGTATTTTTCTATGCCTTTTGGCAATTCAAATAGAGGCGCTTCCATCAATTTTAAATTACCGCTTCCTCTAATTAGCAATTTTAATTTTAAGGCATCATCTGTACTACAGGTTTGTTTATCGAGCTGTACATCGAATTGAAATTTACCTACAGCACCGGTAAAAGTACTAGGTTTTTTAGCGCTCGGCACATCATTTACCTGAATGACAACAGGCGCACTAGAAATAGTAACGGGAATATCCTTATAAGCCATTCCAGAAAACATATCGTTGTCAAAAAACGGATCGCCCATAAACAAACTTCCAAATTGACTGAAAAAAGGATCGTCAGCAAATGGATTGGAACGCTTCGTTTTTTGAATCACCCTAACTAAGCCCTTAGCTTCAGCAGGATCTAATTGTAATTTGCCTACTTGCTGTG
Organism: Bacteroidota bacterium; assembly: GCA_024640225.1. Taxonomy (GTDB): domain Bacteria; phylum Bacteroidota; class Bacteroidia; order Chitinophagales; family Chitinophagaceae; genus CAIWHF01. Next base: position 13,098 of record JAHEFK010000004.1, read on the forward strand.
GAAAAAGTGCAGACTTCTTCAACAAAAAAACTTGATACTTTTTACCATTAATCACTTCTTCTGTGGGCTTCATTTCTTTGGGCAATTCAAAATCTTGCGTCCAAAAACCATTTAAAGAGGGTAATTTAGATATACTCATTTGCATAGGCAAACGTGTATAGAGCTTGTAACTGGTAGTTATTTGTTCGCCCACATAGGCGCTTGATTTGTCTACACTTACTTTTATAAAAACATTTTTATTTAAATCAGCTGGAGCCTTTATTTCTTCTGCAGGCTGATTAGCTGGAGGCGCTTGTGCCCTTCCTCTTCCAGAAAAGAGTTGCTGCATTTGTTGCATCTGCTGACGCATCATTGCCCAAGGATCTTGATCATCATCTCCAAACGGATCGCGACTAGAAGATCGCTGTTGGGTTACTGAACCATTTACCACCTGAATGCTCAGTGCATTAGAAATATATGTATGATTGGCTGCATCTTTTGCTGTAGCACCTTGCACGGTACAAACACCCAAATGCTTTGGCTGTAGCACATAAGATATCGTGATAGCTTTTGACTCCACCATCCTATTCCCTATCATCTGAATATTAGATTGGGAAGATTGATAAGGACCGCCAACAATAGTAAAATCGGTATAATTAGGTGGTGATAAACTTTCTATTTGTTGGGCATTCTGTAAGGTATAATCTACTTGCAATTGATCTTTAATGCCTATCTTTTCTGCACTTACCTGCGTGCTAAAAACCAATTGTTGCGCTTGGGCGACAAGAGTAGTTGAAAAAAATAAAAGCCACAATAATAATGACCTTAGCATAGCAAAAATTTTAGTTACAAATTTAATAGTTGAACGATTTAACATAGCCTGAAAGTGGTTAAAAATGCGTTAAAACAATCGCTCAATTAGAAACAAAATATGTACTTTTAAGGGTATTACCTACAAAATCTACCATGAATAAAATTCAAAAATCTTGGGCCATGTACGATTGGTCTAACTCTGCCTATAACCTGGTTATCACCTCTACCATTTTCCCAGCCTATTACAAAGCCGTTACACCAGCACACATAAAAATTGGCAATGGTTCGGTTTCTAATAATGTAGTGTTTGACTATACCCTTGCACTTGCTTATTTACTCATCGCTTTTATGTCGCCCATATTATCTTCTATGGCAGATGTTGGTGGCAATAAAAAACGCTATATGCAGTTTTTCACCTATTTAGGTAGTTTGGCTTGTGTAGGTTTATTTTATTTTACCGACCAACATCTTTGGTGGGGTATCGCTTGTTTTGGCATAGCTGCAATAGGATATTGTGGCAGCTTGGTTTTTTACAATGCTTACTTACCCGAAATCGCTACTACGCAAGAACAAGATCGATTAAGTGCCTTAGGCTTTTCGTATGGATACATTGGATCCGTTCTATTACAAATCCTATGCCTCACCTTTATTTTGGCACCTACATTTTGGCATATACCCAACGAGGGGATTGCTTCTCGAATATCCTTTTTATTAGTCGGAATATGGTGGCTAGGCTTTTCACAAATTCCATTTAGATTTTTACCTAATGCAACTAAACAACAAGTGTCGAAAACAAAAACAAATTTTAGCGCTGGTTTTAGCGAATTAAAAAAAGTGCTCGACCAAGTAAAAAAGATGCCAACACTGAAGTATTATTTACTTGCTTTTTTCTTTTATAGTTTAGGCGTACAAACAGTTATGCTTGCGGCTACCCTATTTGGAACGAGTGAAATCACCAAATCAAACGGTGAAAAATTGGGCATGCAAGAATTAATTACCATTATCTTAATTATACAATTGGTGGCCATAATAGGCGCCACCTTATTGTCAAAAATATCTGCTCAAATGGGCAATATCAAAGCTTTACTATTAGTGGTAAGTATTTGGATTGGAGTATGCGTAGCTGCTTACTATACCAAACATGAAACTGCCTTTTATTGCTTGGCAGCTGTAGTGGGTTTAATTATGGGGGGCATTCAATCGTTGAGTCGCTCTACCTATGCTAAATTGATGCCCCCAACGCAAGATACCAGTTCGTTCTTCAGCTTTTATGATGTGAGTGAAAAAATGGCCATCGTCATTGGTATGTTTGCTTTTGGATTTATAGAGCAATTAACTGGCAGCATGCGCAACTCCATTTTACTTTTAATTTTATTTTTTATTGTTGGATTTATCTTTTTAACCCGAACTTTACAACATCAAAAAACAACATCTTAATGAATCTTTATTCCATACAAACAGGCCTCTTTAAATTAGACGGCGGCGCCATGCATGGCGTTGTACCTAAAAGCATGTGGCAAAAATTCAATCCAGCTGATGAAAACAATATGTGTAGCTGGGGCATGCGTTGTTTATTAATAGAACAAGACCATCGCTTAATCTTAGTAGATACGGGTATTGGCAACAAACAAGACGAAAAGTTTTTTAGCCACTACTATTTACATGGCGATTATACTTTAGATAACGAATTGAAAAAAGTGGGCTTTTCAAAAGATGACATCACCGATGTTTTTCTAACTCACTTGCACTTTGACCATTGTGGTGGTGCTATCGAACGACAAGGTGATCGACTAGTGCCTGCTTTTAAAAAAGCGACCTATTGGAGCAACGAAGATCATTGGAATTGGGCTGTTCACCCCAATGATAGAGAAAAAGCGTCCTTTTTAAAAGAGAATATTTTGCCGATCCAAGAAAGCGGTCAATTACAGTTTATAACGACTAAAGATGCGGAAGAATGGTTGCCTAACATAGCAATTCGTTATGTATATGGCCATACAGAGGCAATGATGTTGCCACAAATTAACTATAAAGACAAAACGATTTTATATTGCGCCGACCTTATGCCATCTGTTGCACATATCGCACTACCTTGGGTAATGGGCTATGATATGCGCCCTTTAGAGACCTTAAAAGAAAAGAAAAGCCTACTTCAAGAAGCCGTAGAAAAAAATATGTATTTATATTTTGAACATGATGCTGTAAATGAATTATGCTCCTTGCAACAAACAGAAAAAGGCATTAAGCAACATGAACTTTTCACTTTAAACGAAATGCTTTAGTCATGTGGAAATCAATATTACTTGTAGGATCTGGTGGTTTTATAGGAAGCACTTTGCGTTATTTAATTGGCATGTGGATTCAAAAAGGAAATAGCTTTTCTTTTCCTTGGGCTACTTTTTTAATTAATATCACAGGCTGTTTTCTAATAGGCGTGTTAACTGGTTTTTTACAAAAGAATGTACAACAACATCAACTATTGTGGCTTTTATTAGCTACGGGATTTTGTGGTGGCTTTACTACGTTCTCAAGTTTCGCACTTGAAAATGTTCATTTAATTAAAAATGCACTCAGTTATTATGCCATGCTGTATACATTAGCAAGTGTTGTTGTCGGCATCTTACTTTGCCGTTTTGGCATTTGGTTAATCCAATAAAAATAAACTATGCCTACTTATTCATTTACCTTCGAGCGCTGCCTACTTAAAGATCTTGCACCATCCATATCGAAAGCAGTGGCTCTCGCAAAAGATGCCTGTGTAAAGGCTTATGCACCCTATTCGCATTTCAAAGTTGGCTGTGCTGTTTTACTTGATGACAACACCTACATCACGGGCTCAAATCATGAAAATGCGGCCTACCCGGCAGGTATTTGCGCGGAACGAGCGGCTTTATCCACTTTAGATATGAGCAATCATGAACGCAAGGTACTAGCTATTGTTATCACCTACCAATCAGCAAGCGAAAAGCAAGATCCCTTATCGCCTTGTGGTATTTGCCGTCAAACTATAGCGGAAATTGAACATTGGCAAAAATCTCCTATTGCCGTGTATATGTGCAGTCCATTAGATGAAATAATAAAGGTAGCAGATGCAAGCCACCTACTACCTTTTGGTTTTAATAATGAGTATCTAAAAATGGACTAGTAAGCTCTAGCAAATAATACGCGTTGTGTAGACGGATTACCTGTTAAGATGCACTTACCTGCTTCCAATTTATTATTCAACGGAATGCAACGAATTGTTGCCTTTGTTAATTCTTTTATTTTTTCTTCAGTCTCTGGAGTGCCGTCCCAGTGCGCTGAAACAAAACCTGTTTTATTATCTAAAACATCCACAAATTCTTCCCAAGTAGTTACTTCCGTAGTCATGGCTGTTCTAAATTGTTGTGCACGATCAAATAAATTATTTTGAATAGCCGATAGCAAATCAACAATATGGCTGTCTAAATTATCCATACTCATCACTTGCTTTTCTTTAGTATCTCTGCGTGCCACTTCCACTTGATTGTTTTCCATATCACGAGCACCCAATGCTATTCTCACAGGAATACCTTGCATTTCATACTCTGCAAATTTCCAGCCTGGTCGTGCAGCATCATCTAAATCCATTTTCACGCGTACGCCTTTTGCTTGTAGTTGTTTTGCCAATTCTTTAATCTTAGCATCAATCGCTGGTTTAGAATCTGGTCCTTTATATATAGGTACAAATACCACTTGTATCGGCGCTATTTTCGGAGGCAATACCAAACCTTCATCATCACTATGTGCCATCACCAATGCTCCAATTAAACGCGTAGATACGCCCCAAGAGGTAGCCCATACATACTCTTCTGTATTGTCTTTAGTGGAGAACTTTACATCAAATGCTTTTGCAAAATTTTGTCCCAAGAAATGAGAAGTGCCTGCCTGCAATGCTTTACCATCTTGCATTAAAGCTTCGATACAATAAGTTTCTTCTGCTCCAGCAAAACGCTCGTTCGGACTTTTAATACCGCGAATTACGGGTAAGGCCATATACTCTTCAGCAAAATTAGCATACACATCCAGCATGCGTTCTGTTTCTTCAATTGCCTCTTCTTTACTTGCATGTGCTGTATGCCCTTCTTGCCATAAAAACTCAGCCGTACGTAAAAACAAACGTGTACGCATTTCCCAACGAACTACATTAGCCCATTGATTAATTAAAAGCGGCAAATCTCGGTATGATTGTATCCAGTTTTTATAGGTACTCCAAATGATAGTTTCTGAAGTAGGACGAACAATTAACTCTTCTTCCAATTTTGCTTCAGGATCAACAATAATACCTTTTCCGTTAGGATCATTCTTTAAACGATAATGGGTAACTACCGCACATTCTTTAGCAAAGCCATCTACGTGAGCAGCCTCTTTACTTAAAAAACTTTTAGGGATAAATAAAGGAAAGTAAGCATTCTGATGACCTGTAGCCTTAAACTGACGGTCCAATTCATCTCTCATGTTTTCCCACAAAGCATATCCGTATGGTTTTATGACCATACAGCCCCTTACAGCAGAATGATCGGCCAATCCCCCTCTGAGAATTAGTTCATTATACCATTGCGAATAATCTTGTTTACGAGTTGTTAATGTCTTACTCATTAGTCTAATTAAAGTGTTTATGTTGTACTTTTATGTGGTAGTATTTGCAAAAGTACTTAATTTCTATTTAGCAGTTTGTACCTAAAACCTAATTTTTATGAAACGATCATCATTCACCCTTTTGTGTTGCTTGTTTTTAGTAAGCTTCACAAGTTTTGCACAGAACACCCCTACTGAAGAGGATGACATTTATTTCAACAGTACAGATGCGGCTAAGGCTAAATTAAAGCAGAAAAAAAATAATAATACTGCTAACCCAAATACAAGCAATTCCGTTTATTATGCTACTAGTTCGTATAACAATAACAATGCTTACAACAATTCGTCATCAAACAATCAGCACTATGACGATGAAGCCTATGTTGATTATGACGACAATGACGATTATTATTATGCTAGCAACCTACGCAGATTTAATACCCCATTTTACAACCAAAGTTACTACAGCTTTTATGTCAACCCCTATTGGTATAACCCTTATTGGGTAGATCCTTATTGGAGTTACAATCGATTTTATCAAAACCAAATAAACTATAGTTACGGACCTTATTGGAGTTCTAATTGGTCGTGGAATACCTGGTATGGATACAACAGTTTTTCTTGTTACAACTACCCCTATTATTCAGGATTTTGGGGTGGCAATATGTATAATAATGGTTTCTGGGATGGCTACTACTACGGCATGAATTATTACCACTACAATAATTATTACCCAGGCAATAACAGCAATAATAACAATTATCAATACGGACCTCATGGCTCCATGAATGGAAATTATAGAATACGAAATGATTTTGCACGCAACAATTACACCTTAAGTGGCATTAATAATGGTCCTCGCAGTGGCTTTAAAATGAGCAATCCCAATATCGGAAATCGCGTGATGGAAAACGGATCGAATCAAACTCCATTAGATAATAATAGAAGTGGCTATAACAACCTCAACAATAATCCCATCAATAGAGATTTCAGAAATAACAGCGGCAATTACCAGACATACGATAGAAATCAACCTATAGCTACGCCTAATCAAAATCCGCCCTCTCGATTTGATCGTTATAACAATAACGAACAACCAAACAACAATAATCCAATTCAACAAGCGCAGCCTAGTCAGAGATTTAACGAACAAAGAAATCAAGACAATTTCAGACCTTCAATGCCTGCGCCAACTGCAGAACCAAGAAGATTTGAGCGACCAATAGAACAAAGGCCAAGAGATATGGGCAACCCAGGTGGTGGCGGCAACAGTGGTAGTGGTGGTTTTAGACCTCGATAATGTAATAGCATTTATGAAAAAAATTATAATCAACAGTATTAGCTTACTGCTTTGCTGTCATTTTGCAATGGCTCAAAATGAGCTAGATGCCTTGCGTTATAGTCAAACGCAATTATATGGGAATGCACGAAGTGCCGGTTATGGCAATGCCAATGGAGCTATTGGAGCCGATTTCGGAGGATTAAGCGCTAACCCAGCCGGAATTGGACTGTATAGAAAAAGTGAATTTATTTTCTCCCCTAATTTGAAAATAAATAGTACTAAAGCTACCTATCAAAACAATTCCAGTGGTACAACAACTACCAAATTTAACGTAAACACCCTCGGACTAGTTTTCATTTCAAAGGCAGATGAAAATTATCATCAATCTCCATGGGTATCAACAGGTTTCGCGATAGGATATAACAGGGTCAATGATTTTAATGTAAATTATACCTATTCGGGTTCAAATAATAGCAACTCAGGCAGTAGCTATTTTAGCAATGGCGCCAATAATACTAATACCATTGATGGCTATTCTCCACAATATTTAGGATACCAAACCTATTTAATAAATAAAAATAGCGCAGGTCAATTTCAATCGGTAGTAACTCCTGGCATGCCTCTTACGCAAACAAAAACGTATACGCAAAGTGGCAACATGAATGAGATTGTCCTTTCTTTTGGGGGCAATTACAATAATGTATTAATGCTAGGCGCCACCATAGGTATTCCTTCTATTCATTATAATACTACCAAGATTTTTACAGAAAAAGACGCCTCTGGCAATACTAATAATGATTTTGATAATTTTACTTATACAGAGAAATTAAACACTACTGCAACCGGTATTAATTTAAAATTAGGGGGTATCGTAAAATTGAGTGATTTAGTACGATTGGGATTTGCCTATCATACAGGATCTAGCTTTGCTATGAATGACCTATACGCGGTTACACTACAAACGAATACAGAAAACTTAAAAATAAAATATAACGATCCGACTGGACCAATCTCCTTTGCGCAGCCAGCCAAGGACAATAATTTTAGTTACACTTTGATCACCCCTAATAAATTTATTGCCAGCGCCGCCTATTTTTTTAATAAAAATGGATTTGTAAGTGTCGACATTGAAAATGTAAACTATACAAATATGCGATTTAAATATAGTAGTGAATACGTTTCATATCAGACTGCAGTAAATAATAAAATTTCCATGGCCTATAAAAACAATCAAAACTATAGAATAGGTGCAGAATGGAGGATTGAAAATAAAATGTTTAGAGCAGGCGTCAATCTAGTTGGCAACCCTAATAAAACTTCAGAAAGAAATTTTTCAAGCATCAAGTATGCCCTTGGATTTGGCCTTCGATTTGATCAAGTTTATTTAGATGCCGCTTATGTATTAACTAAAAATTATAGTCAAGAGCAGCCCTACACTATAGATGGCGTCAATACACCTATTGCTAGCATTAATAATTCAATGAGTTCTATTATTTTTAGCATTTGCACTAAATTTTAAGACTTATATTTGTATTCTAAAAACAAACAACATGACACATACTTTACCTGCATTACCTTATGCATACGACGCTTTAGAGCCTCATATCGACACTTTAACGATGACCATTCATCACACGAAGCACCACCAAGCTTATGTAGACAATTTAAATAAAGCAATTGCTGGTACAGAAGCTGAAAACATGGATATCATTAGCTTAATGGGTGCTATTTCTAAATTTCCTGCAGCAGTAAGAAACAACGGTGGCGGCCATTATAATCATACGCAATTCTGGATGGCATTACAACCTAATGCTGGCGGCACACCCGTAGGTGCTTTAGCAGATGCTATCAATTCCACATTTGGATCAGTAGAAGCATTAAAAGAACAAATGAATGCAGCTGGAGCAACTCGTTTTGGAAGCGGCTGGGCATGGCTAGGCGTTAAAGATGGTCAATTAGCTATTTGCTCTACACCTAATCAAGATAATCCACTAATGGATATCGCAGAATGCAAATGCCAACCTATTTTTGGAATTGACGTTTGGGAACACGCTTACTATTTACATTATCAAAATAGAAGAGCTGACTATTTAGCGGCTATATGGAATTTAGTAAACTGGGAAGAATTGAACAATCGCTTTGTAGCATGTAAATAATAAAAAGGAGCTTAGGCTCCTTTTTTTATATCCATTATCGCCTTCTAATTACCATTAGTTTCTAGTAACTTTACAAAAATAGGTTATATGCAATATTGTGAATCTTTTGATGGCAAGGAGGTTGATTATTTTATTAATGAACCTTTTCATATTATTACTACTATTGCGAAGGATAAGCAAATAATATACCTAATAGATGCTTGTGTTTTTGAAAAACACGCTTCTTTATTCAAAGCAAGCCCTTATATTCTCATCCCTTCGGGTGAAGCAAGTAAATGTTGGGCAACCATAGATTTTATCATTCATCAATTATTGGAGCTTAACGCCAACAGACAAACCCTATTAGTTGGTGTTGGCGGTGGAGTAGTCTCTGATATCACAGGTTTTGTTGCCGCTATATATATGAGAGGTATCGAATTTGGATTTGTTCCTACTACCCTACTTAGCATGGTTGATGCTGCTATTGGAGGTAAGAACGGTATTAATTTTGGCGAACAAAAAAATCTAATTGGAACCTTTAATTTGCCTTCCTTCATTTTAATGGACTATACTTTCTTAAATAGCTTACCTATAGATGAATTTAAAAATGGTTTTGGAGAAATTATAAAGTATGCGTGTTTAAGTGATGTTCGTTTTTTTGATATGCTCTTTATGCATACCATTGAAGATTACCAAAAAGATATTCATAAAATTGATGCGCTTATTCAACATTGCGTAAGCACTAAAAATAAAATGGTCATGGCTGATTTCAAAGAAAGTCATGTACGTAAATTATTAAACTTCGGACACACAATAGGCCATGCAATTGAAAAGGCACACACTATTCCGCATGGACAAGCAGTGGGATTAGGCATTTTATATGCATGCAAACTTTCTGAAACACTAAGAAAATTTGATCCTGCTAATACCATAAAAATTAAAAACCTCTTACAACAATATCAATTACCAACGCACATAACTTTTTCCAACGATCTTATTGATAGTATGGTGAAACATGATAAAAAAAGCACCGACAAAGGCATTGATTTTATACTATTAGATAGCATAGGCAAACCACACATTCAGAACATATCAATAGATCAATTAAAAGAACTTATTGCAGCCAGCACTTTATAATGCACTTAGCACAACACAAGATATCCGGCACTATACTAATTCCCGCTTCTAAAAGCCTTACGCAGCGAGCGTATGCATGTGCCTTATTGTTTAATGGCATTACTAAAATACAGTATGCTGGCCATTCACAAGATGAGCAAACAGCCTTGTCTATTGTTCAACAATTAGGTGCCTCTGTAAGCATTCAAGATAACAACACTATTATTCGAAGCAATGGAAAACTTTCAACCCTTTCATCTTTACATTGTGGAGAAAGTGGACTATGCACTCGTATGTTTTTACCAATCCTAGCTACTACACCTAATTGCTATACCATTACAGGTAAAGGAAGTTTGCTAAAGCGAAAAATGGAGCATATAGATCAGTTTGCTCATGCGCTTCAGCTTCAATTAAATTCCAATAACGAATACTTACCATTAACGATTCAAGGGCCCATTAAAGGCAGCCATCTTGTTATTGATGGAAGAGAAAGTTCGCAATATTTAACAGGGCTCCTAATTGCCTTAGCGTATACCTGCACTACCGATATACACATTGAAGTGCAAGGACTGGTAAGCAAACCCTATATTGACCTTACGCTACAACTATTGAGTTCCTTAGGCATGCCCATTAAAAATGAGCATTACCAACACTTTTATATTAGTCCAAAGAAAAGCCTCCCAAGCACTCAAAACATCTCTATCGAAAGCGATTGGAGTAGTGCTAGTAATTTCATAGTACTTGCAGCTATTAAAGGCAAAATACAATTGAAAGGATTACATGCCGAAAGTGTTCAGGCTGATAAAGCTATTTTAAAAGTACTTGATCAAGTGGGCAGCAACATCGAATGGAAAGCTACTTCTTTACACATTGAACACCATAAAAAAAATCCATTTGCTATCAACATCGTAGATTGCCCTGATTTATTTCCACTACTATGTGTGCTTGCGGGCACCTGCTCCGGCACCTCAAGCATTAAAGGCATTCATCGGTTGACTCATAAAGAAAGTAATCGTTTAGTATCTTGCAGTACCATGATGCAACAATTAGGCATTCCCTTTGCAATACAAGATGATACGGTATTAATTGAAGGCGTAACCGCTTTTAATGGAGCCTCAATCGATAGCTGTAATGATCATCGGATAGCTATGGCAGCAAGCATTGCTAGTGTATACGCCAAAGATCCTATTACTATTATCGGGGAAGATGCCGTCAATAAATCCTACCCTAATTTTTTCAACGACTTAAAGCTATTGATAAACTAATTTTTATGAACGCATTTGGCAACTTATTTAAAATTCAAATTTTTGGTGAATCGCATGGCGCTGCTATTGGGATTGTAATTGATGGATGCCCTGCCGGAATTGCACTTCAAGAAGATGATTTTAAATTCGACATTGAAAGAAGAAAGCCCGGTGCTAAAGGCACTACTACAAGAATAGAATCTGACCGCCCACAACTGATTAGCGGAGTGTATAACGGACATACCACTGGCGCTCCCATTGCGATACAATTTGCCAATGAAACACAACGCTCTGGCGACTACGAAGCTTTAAAAAACATTCCAAGACCAGGCCATGCCGATTTTGTTTTACAAAAAAAACATCATGGATTTAATGATCCTCGTGGTGGTGGTCATGCTTCTGGCCGACTTACCCTATGTTTAGTAGCTGCTGGAGTGATAGCAAAGAAAATTATTAATCCTATCGCCATACATGCGGAATTAATAGCAGCTGGTGGCAATACAAATATCGACGAAGCCATAGCAGATGCAATAAAAGCAAATGATAGTATTGGCGGACTTATAGCTTGTAACGTACAGCAAGTACCCGTTGGATTGGGCGATCCCTTTTTCGATTCTTTAGAATCGCAAATTAGCCACCTTATTTTTGCAATACCTGCTGTGAAAGGTATAGCATTCGGAAGTGGCTTTGCTGCAGCAAAAATGATGGGAAGCCAACACAATGATGCCATCATCGATAAAGAAGGCACTACCAAAACCAATCATGCCGGAGGCATTAATGGCGGCATTAGCAATGGCAATGCTATAGTATTTGAAGTAGCCATTAAACCAACTAGTAGTACAGCACAAATGCAGGAGAGTATTAATTTAGAAAGCAATGCTCTGGAAACATTTACAGTAGGTGGTCGCCACGACGTATGTATTGCTTTGCGCGCTCCCGTTGTAGTAGAAGCTGCTACGGCAATAGCCTTGGCAGATGCTTATTTAAGAAGCAAAGCGCTTACTTAACTACGATCTCATCAAAAAACAACCAGCCCGTATCTCCATAACCTGGATGTTCTTTAGGACATGCAGGTAAGGGACCTGCTACAATTTTAATCGTTTTTATTTTTTGCTCAGGGAAACTTAGTTTCACTCTATTGATCACTGCTCCTTTTGTTGCTTTCCTTTCCATCATATGCATAGCCAATTCTTTTTGACTACCATCTTTATTAATGGCAAATACTTTTATCCATTCAGGAAAGAAAATCCACGACGCATAATTTTGTAAACAACCAAGTTCCACTTCATGCACTAATGTGTCTTTTGAAAAGGACAGTGTTGCTACCATATCGGATTTACTCCATCCCAACCAATTTGCATGATGATCGGTATTGCCAAAAATGCCATCTGTCAAGGTAGCTGCTCCAATGGCTGGATAATAGGTGTTAAAAGGTTTTTCAAAACTTGGCACTACACCAAAGGCAGCATGCATGGTAAAATGCATAGTACTCGGTCTACCTTTCAATACTTGCTTATGCACTAATTGTGCTTTTACAACACAGGTAGAAGAAAGCACTAATGAATCTTTATAAATAGGCGAAAAGAGGCTAGGTTCTGTGCCATCTAAAGAATATACAATGTGATCGTCTTTAGACTCTGCTTCTAAACTAACTTTCATTATGTTGTTAATAACACGTGGTTGCATTGCTACTTTAAAATTACCTTCACAATAGCGCCAGCCTTGTTGTTCAAATTTGCGTAGATACGGTTGCAAGCGAGTAATAAAAGATGACCAATCGGTAACTTGTTTCTGCGTCCATAATACTTCTGATAAGGCTTGCATTCTTGGCAAGATCATGTATTCAGCTTGTTCTACCGTGGGAATATATTCGGTCCAAAGATTAGCTTGGGCACCTAATACATACTTATGATATGCACTTGGCAATGCAGCTGGTATTGGCTCGTAACTATACACTTTTTTTAATGTTGTAAATCCACCAATTGCGATAGGTTCACTTTGCGGATCGGCTTGGTAATGATCAAAATAACAATGCGTACCTGGAGTCATCACTACAGTATGTTTCATTTTAGCAGCATCAATGCCACCTTGCTCACCTCTCCAACTCATCACACTTGCATTAGGTGCTAATCCACCTTCCAATATCTCATCCCAACCTATAATACTTCTACCTTTACTAATTACATATTGTTCTATATTGCTGATAAACCAACTTTGTAGTTCTTCTTCATTTTTTAAATGCTCCTGTTGAATTCTTGCTTGACATTTAGCACAATGTTTCCAATCGGTTTTATCAACTTCATCACCTCCAATATGGATTAGTTTAGATGGGAATAATTGTATGACTTCATTCAATACCTCTTTAAGAAATACTAAAACACTATCATTACCCGCACAGTAGTTGGACTGAATACCTTTGGGATATATACCGCCAGGTATTACCGCTTGTGGCACTTGCGTGCAAGACAAGTTGGGATATGCTGCTAAGGCTGCAATAGAATGACCCGGCATTTCAATCTCTGGCACAATAGTGATATTTCGTGCGGCAGCATACGCAACAATTTCTTTTATTTCATCTTGCGTGTAATAACCACCATACGACGCTTTCTCTCCTGCTTGGATAGGTTGTGCATCTCTCCATTCCTTATCTCTATCTACTCGCCATGCTCCAATTTCCGTTAACTTAGGATATTTTTTAATTTCAATTCTCCAGCCATGATCATCACATAAATGCCAATGGAAAACATTCATTTTAAAGGCCGCTAAAAAATCGATATACTCTTTTATAAACTGGGTATTAAAAAAATGCCTACTTACATCTAAGTGCATACCTCTCCAAGCAAAACGAGGTGCGTCTTTAATAAATACAGTAGGAATTTTTATTGCTTGGTGTGTGGTAGCCAAAGGCAACAACTGCAATAAAGTTTGGGTACCATACAACAAACCAGCACTCGTATTCGCTTTTATTTGAATAGCATTTTTATTTATACGCAACTCGTAGGCTTCCTTATTGGAATCTGCCAAATTGCCAATGAGAAACTCAATACTATTTTTAGGCACCTCTTTATTATTAATCGAAAAATTAAAGCCCGTGCTTTGTTTTAAATAAGATACACACAACGGAATGGTGATCCTGGTTTCATTAGTCAAAGAAGCATATCTAATAACCGTTGAAGGTTCTAAAACAAAACTATCAGGACCAATGGCGCAAAAATTTGGGTAGGGCAATAAGTGTAGTTGTTGTGCTTTTGCTGTAAACTGAAACAATAGCATAGCAACTATTCCTAATACTAAATTTTTCATAAGCTTGAATTAAATTGTATTTCTAAATGAATTTGAATTTCATCGTTTATCATTCTTCCCTTCTAGCATCGGCACAAAAGAAAAACTTCCAAAATGTTCTTCTTGCAAACTACCATCTTCTAATTTTGTAAGTCGCAACATTTGCTGTTGTTCATTTTCTCCTAAAGGAATAATCATAATGCCCCCAATTTTTAATTGAGCAACTAACTGTTCAGGGATCTTGGGTGCACCAGCAGTAATAATTATTTTATCGAAGGGACCATAGGTTGGCAAACCTGCAAAACCGTCACCATAGAAGCGTTTAATAGTACCGTATTTTTTTAAGTAAAAAAAATGATTAGCATAATCATACAATTCTTTTTGACGCTCAATAGAAAAAACCTGCGCACCTAATTCTGCTAATACACAAGTCTGATAAGCACTACCCGTTCCAACTTCTAGTACTTTATCAAACTTTTTAATAGCTAATAATTCTGTTTGAAAAGCAACGGTATAAGGGTGCGATATAGTTTGATTAGCTAAAATGGTAAAGGCTCTATTTTCGTAGGCATAGCGTTCAAAACCAGGCTCTAAAAAAAAGTGTCTTGGTATTTTTTGAATTGCTGCTATTACAGCTGCATCTTTAATGCCTAGCTTAACTAGTTCATCAACTAATTTAGCGCGCAAGCCTTTATGTAAAAAGGTATCTTCTCTTGGAATAGATTGTAACATGCCTTAATGGGTTTTAAATATCATTGCAACACCTATTTGTCCTGTTGGCAAAACGGTAGGGCTAATTCTGAAACTTATATCTTTTGAAACATCAAAATTTTTGAGATGAGCCGAAGTCAATGCGTCTAAGGATTGTAAAGCAAAACCAACAGCGGTAAATAAAATAGTCATATCTGCAAAGCGTTTATAACTATCCTGCAATGTTTTCAAATTTGCATCGGTATACAAACCTACAAATTCATCGCTTGTTGATGGATTATTATCAATTCTAGCTATGTATGCTTTTTTATACATTTGATAGCGACTGTTATTAAAATCATAAGCCACAAAAGCCGCAACCATCCCGGCATATATAATAGGCACTTTCCAATATTGACGATTGTATGCTTGTCCTAAGCCTGGTAAAATGGCACTGTATAAAATTGCTTTTTTAGGAATTGGCTGAAAACGTTCTTTAGGAGTAGACCATTTCCCTTCCCATCGAATAGTAGTACTATCCGATGCTGCTGTTTGTGCACACACTTGTAATGCACACAAAAAACAAAGAAGACCACAAAAAACGAAACGCTTCAACATGAATTCAAAAATAAAATAAAATAACTAAAGTTCTAGTTTATACAATAAAAAAAGCTGCATGCAAGGCATACAGCTTTTGATTCTTTTTCTTTTTATTATCGAGCAATGTTTACAGCACGTAATTCTCTGATTACCGTAACTTTTATTTGCCCAGGATATTGCATTTCTTTTTGAATTTTATCGGCAATTTCAAAAGACAAAGTATCGCTCGCTGCATCACTTACTTTATCCGCTTCAACAATAACACGCAACTCTCTTCCTGCTTGAATAGCATATGCTTTTTCAACGCCATTGTATGCCATTGCTAATGATTCTAAATCTTTAATACGTTGCAAATAACTTTGCATCATCTCTCTACGCGCACCAGGTCGAGCTCCGCTTATCGCATCGCAAGCCTGAATGATTGGAGAAATAATATAAGTCATTTCCATCTCATCATGGTGCGCTCCAATAGCATTTACAATTGCAGCATGCTCGCCACATTTTTCAGCTAATTTAGCACCTAATAATGCGTGGCTCAATTCTGTTTCTTCATCTGGCACTTTACCAATATCATGAAGTAAACCCGCGCGTTTAGCCAATTTTACTATTTTTTGACCAAGCCCTAATTCAGCAGCCATAATACCACAAAGGTTGGCCGTTTCTTTAGAGTGCATTAATAAATTTTGACCATAAGAAGAACGGAAACGCATTTTACCAATCATACGTACCAAGTCTTTATGTAAACCATGCACGCCTAATTCAATAATGGTGCGCTCACCAATTTCCATTACTTGTTCTTCTAGTTGTTTTTTTGTTTTCTCTACTACTTCTTCAATACGAGCAGGGTGTATACGACCATCTTGTACTAAACGTTGTAAAGACAAACGAGCAATTTCTCTACGCAATGGATCGAAGCAAGACAAGATAATCGCTTCTGGGGTATCGTCAATTATTAAATCCACGCCCGTAGCAGCTTCTAATGCTCTAATATTACGACCTTCTCTACCAATGATTTGGCCTTTAATTTCATCACTTTCCAAATTAAATACCGTTATGGCATTTTCAATGGTCTGCTCTGCAGCAGTACGCTGAATAGTTTGAATAACAATTTTCTTAGCTTCTTTACTAGCATTCAGTTTAGCCTCCTCCATTATCTCTTTCACATAAGACATGGCATTGGTACGCGCTTCTTCTTTGACTGCTTCCATCAATTCCGACTTCGCTTCTTCTGCACTTAAATTAGCTACTTTCTCAAGACGTTTTACATGCTCTTCTTGGTGCTTCTCTAATTCTGCACGCTTTATATTAACCGCCTCTAATTGTTTGTTTAAATGTTCTTTTTGTTGTTCTACTTCATTTACATTTTTCTGAAATGCAGCCGTTTTATCATTTAAACTTTGTTGTTGTTGCTTAATCTTATTTTCGGACTCAGCAATTTTTTGTACGCGTTGGTTAGCCTCTTTTTCTTGTTCTGTTTTTAATTGCAAGAAATGCTCTTTAGCTTCCAATAATTTTTTTTCTTTAAGCGTTTCCGCAATTGTTTTAGCATTTTCGATAGTCTTAGCAGCTTGCTCTTCAGCATCTTTTATCAGCTGTTGTGTATTTTTAGCAAATAATTGTTTTCCCAAAAATATGCCTATCAAAATAGCTGCCACTGCAACAATGGCAACAATAATAGTAGTATCCATGTATTCTTCTTTTTATATATTTAAAATATTACAATAAGTACCTGATGTTAAGTGCTTATTATATTCATAATCAAGATGCAAGATACTAAAAGATTTTGTTTAATGGAAGTAAAATAACAACCCAATTGTGAACAATCCTTATGAAATAACTAATTACCAATGAATTATTTAGCCTTGCTATTGAACTAATCATGATTTAATAGTATTTTCGCTTATTCAATTCATTTTATAAAGTGCTAGTACTTTCTTACGCTTATTGTAATGTGCCTGTTATGCCGCTCCGTGCCGAGCCGTCGCATAGGGCTGAGCAAACCAGTCAAGTACTTTTTGGCGAGAATGTAGAAATTCTTGAATTAGCCCCAAACGAATGGGCTAAAATCAAAATTGCCTTTGATGAATATATTGGGTACTGCAAAATTTCTCAATTGCAGACTATTGCCTTAAAAGAATACAATAAAGAAAGTAAATACATAGCAAGCAGCAACAATGATGTTGTCCATTTTGAGGAAGGACAAATGTGGCTACCCATGGGTGCTGAATTAAGAGGCATGAACGGCGTAAGCCTTCCGTATATGGGAAAAATTGGGAAATATAAAGGTCGTAAAGAACTGTTTCATCAATTACAGCCTACTTGTGAAAACATACTAAAAATAGCGCAACTATATTTACATGCTCCCTACCAGTGGGGCGGCAAAACGATTGCTGGCATTGATTGCTCTGGTTTTTCTCAACTTGTCTTCAAATTGAATGGGCTACGCATACAACGCGATGCATATCAGCAAGCTCAACAAGGCACTACCGTTGATTTTTTACAAAATGCCAAAGCAGGGGATTTAGCCTTCTTTGATAATGCAGATGAAAAAATAACCCATGTGGGTATCCTCTTAAATGCCAACACCATCATGCATGCAACCGAAACAAGTGGTAAAGTGGTAATAGATCGTATAGATAATGAAGGCATTATTAGTGTAAGCCTTAAAAAACGCACCCATCAATTACGCTTTGTGAAAAGGTATTTTTAAGTTGTAGTAATATTAATAACTCACACCTTTGTAAAAAACTCTATTGACATTAGCTGCAAACTGATATACTAAAACATCATAATTCAATTTATAACTTTCTACATTATTAGCCACTTCATAAACGGTTCCTTCAGTAACCAATTTTAGATTACCCATTTGATTAACATAGGCCAAAGAATGATAATGCGCTTGCAATGTTTGTGGATATTGATTTTCTAATGAAATGAAATTGCCTTTATAAAAAACCTTAAAGTAATTGGCATTATCCTTAAACGCTACCATATGATCAGCAACTGTATAACTTGGACTGAAGAAGCCCACATTTAAAATCTTTCCATCATAGAAAATTTTAAAATATCCATCACTTGTTACAAATGCCACTAAATCATCGCCCACGCTATACGATGTAGCAGGATAACTATCTAATTGATACGTAGTGCCTTTATAAAATACTTTAAATTGTTTATTGATATCGGTATAGGCCACAATGTCTCTCCCCACGGCAAAGTCTTGCACTAGATAATCTTCTTGCTCAATAATCTGTCCATGATAAAACAATCGAAACTGATTGGCATAGTTTAAATATGCTACCATATTGTCTGATACTTTAACCGCTTCAATGGCTGTACCAGCTAAAAAATTCTCGATGGGGTAAACCGTTCCGTTATAATAAGCCTTGTATTCATTACGAACACCATCTAAGAAAAGCAAAACACTATCGCCTAAAAAATATTCAGTACAAAGGCCTGTAAGATTTTTTATTTTACCATTATCAAATACATTGAGCGATTTAGAATTTAAGTAACTAACTAAATAATCACTAGCCCTAAATTCATTACCAAATACAAAGGGAATAGTTTGAAATGAATTGTTGTAGTATATTTTAAAATTGCGCGAATTATCTAAATACGGCATGGCAACACGACCCACTTTATAATCTATCGGTATTAGGTTATCTACTTTTTTCAAGAGGCCATTATCCCAAATCATCATTTGATTCTGGAAATTTTGAAAAATAGCAATAGGTTGCGCTTGCATGGAAACGAAAGAGACAAGAAGCAAACAACTAAAGAATAACTTTTTTAGCATACGGCAAGTTAGGTAAAAAAAATAAAGCCAGTAGTAGGCTACTGGCTTTATTTATAAGAATTGGATTATTTTTTCTTTTTAGGTGTGAAAATAGCAATCATTCTTCTACCTTCCATTTTAGGCATAGATTCTAAAGAGCCAATTTCTGCTAATCGTTCAGCAAATTTCAACAATAATAATTCACCACGCTCTTGGAACATGATAGCACGACCTTTAAACTGCACATAGCATTTTACTTTGTCGCCATCTAATAAGAACTTTTCAGCATGTTTAGATTTAAAATCAAAATCGTGCTCATCGGTATTCGGTGTAAAGCGAATTTCTTTTACTTCCGATTGTTTTGATTTTGCTTTTTGCTCTTTATCTTTTTTCTTTTTCTCGTACAAGAATTTTTTGTACTCAATCACTCTACAAACCGGAGGCACAGCATTAGGAGATACTTCTACTAAATCTACACCCAACTCTACTGCAAAGGCTAAAGCTTGTTGCAAAGAATAAACAGCTGGCTCAATGCCTTCGCCAATAAGACGCACTTCTGTTGCGGTAATTTCGTTATTTAAACGATGTTCATTTTGAGGTTTTCCTCGGTATTGAAACTTTTGATTAGGTTTTCTTTGCATTAATTATTTTTAATGTGATACTACAAAAATAGTTTAAAATATTAATAAAGCGTATTAAACAGTAGAACTTCTTTTGCCTAGCATTTGCTCTTTAATTTGCACACTAAGCTCGTCAATAAAGTGTTGTAAGGTAAAGCTACCCTTATCGCCTTCGCCATGTTTACGCACCGATACCACTTTTTCTTCTTGTTCTTTCTCACCCACAATAAGCATATACGGCACTTTTACAATTTCCGTATCGCGTATTTTCTTACCAATTTTTTCGCTTCTGTCATCTACTTCTGCTCTTATATCTGCTAATTTTAGGGCATGAGCAATGTCATGCGCATAAGCACTAAACTTATCACTTATAGGCAATATTTTCACTTGTAAAGGGGTAAGCCATAAAGGGAAATTACCAGCACAATGCTCTAATAATACTGCTAAGAAACGCTCCATAGAACCAAATGGTGCTCTATGAATCATCACAGGGCGTTTTCTAGAATTATCACTATCTACATATTCCAATTCAAAACGCTCTGGTAAATTATAATCTACTTGAATCGTTCCCAATTGCCAACTTCTTCCCAAGGCATCTTTCACCATAAAATCGAGCTTAGGACCATAGAAAGCTGCTTCTCCATATTCAATCACGGTATTCAATCCTTTTTCTGCAGCCGCTTCAATAATAGCTTGCTCTGCTATTTCCCAATTCGATTCTGACCCGATATATTTACTTCTATCATCTTGATCGCGTAAAGAAATTTGAGCGGTAAACTCTGGAAAATCTAATGAGTTTAATACAAACAACACGAGATCGATTACTTTTTTAAATTCATCTTTTACCTGATCTGGTCGGCAAAATAAATGCGCATCGTCTTGAGTAAAGCCTCTTACACGGGTCAACCCATGTAATTCGCCCGATTGCTCATAGCGATATACAGTTCCAAACTCAGCTAAACGCAATGGTAAATCTTTATATGAACGAGGTGCTGTTTTGTATATTTCGCAATGGTGCGGACAATTCATTGGCTTTAGCATAAACTCTTCGCCCTCTTGCGGAGTCGTTATCGGACGGAAAGAATCTTTGCCATATTTCTCCCAGTGACCAGAAGTCACATATAATTGTTTGCTACCAATATGCGGTGTAACAACTGGCAAGTAACCACTTTCTAATTGCGCTTTCTGTAAGAATTGCTGTAAACGCTCTCTTAGCATTGCACCTTTTGGCAACCACAAAGGCAATCCACTTCCTACTTTTTCAGAGAAGGCAAACAACTCTAATTCTTTACCTAATTTTCTATGATCTCTTTTTTTAGCTTCTTCTAATAAAACTAGATACTCATCCAATTCTTTTTGTTGCGGAAAAGTAATACCATAAATGCGGGTAAGCATTTTGTTTTTTTCATTACCTCTCCAATACGCACCAGCAATATTGGTTAGCTTAATAGCTTTGATAAAGCCCGTGTGGGGAATATGGGGCCCTCTACACAAATCGGTAAACCCTCCTTGCGTATAAAAGGTAATATTACCATCCTCTAAACCATCAATTAATTCTAATTTGTAAGGGTCTTGCTTATCTGTAAAATAAGTTATTGCATCTGATTTAGAAACATCTTTGCGCACATACGAAGCGTTGTTTTTAGCCAACTCTTTCATCTTCGCTTCGATTTTTTTCAAATCTTCTTCTGTTATACTGCGGTCGCCCAAATCGATATCGTAGTAAAATCCAGCTTCAATAGAAGGACCTATACCCAACTTTACACCAGGGAAAAGCGCTTCTAGCGCTTCTGCCATCAGATGTGCAGAAGAGTGCCAAAATGTAGACTTGCCCGCCTTGTCATCCCATGTTATTAATTTCAATGTGGCATCTGAAGGAATAGCTCTAGAGAGATCCCAAACCTCTCCGTTAACTTCGGCAGCTAAAACTTTGCGCGCTAAACCTTCGCTAATAGATTTTGCAATGTCTAACGCAGATGAGCCAGATTCATACGAGCGAACGGCGCCATCAGGAAATGTAATGTTCATTTTATGTATTTTTAATGACTGTAAAGATACAATTTCTTTAGCATTTATTAAATGACCATTCGGCGATAAGTAAAACATAGGTTAAAATAAGTCGGAAATAAATAGAAACGTTCCAGCTAATTGAAATTGCCCTTATTTTTGTAAAACATGAAAAAGACCTTTCCATTAATAATTATATTAATAACCCTTTCCGTATTGGGTGTTTTAGGCATTCAAATGCTATGGATCAAAAATGCTATTTGGGTAAAAAACGACCAATATCAGCAAGATGTAAAATCGTCTTTAGTCGATATCAAAACGGCTTTGTATGAATCTTTTTTATTAAAAAATGGGTATTACAGTTTTGCACAAGACATGCAAAGCACGGGCTTCTTGCTGGAACATAGCTTTACTACTCAAAACTTAGGAAAAGATGAGATTACTCGTATTATAAGAAAAGAACTCATTAAAAATAAAATCACGCTCCCTTTTGATTATGCGATAACAAATATTTTCAACATGCCCATTATCTTCTCTGAGGGTTACAATGCAGAATACCTCAATAGGAGTATAAATTATATTGTGACTCCTGAGCGAGCAGTACAAGTTGAGACCTTACATCTTTACATACACGAGCCCAGTAATTATATTTTGAGTAAAATTAGTTGGATGATTATTGCATCGATCATCTTTACTACCATCATTATTGCAGCTTTTACACTTACAATTAGAACGGTATTTAATCAAAAGAAAATTGCAGAAGTAAAAAATGATTTTATCAATAATATGACGCATGAATTTAAAACCCCCTTAGCTACTATTTCTTTGGCTGTAGATGCGCTCAACAATGAAAAAGTTATTCATGATGTAGAAAAGATAAAATACTACAGTGGCATGATTAAAGAAGAAAACAAACGCATGAACAAACAAGTGGAGAAGATCTTGCAAGCGGCGCGCGTAGAACGACAAGAATTAAAATTAATCTTACAAGAAGTAGATGCACACGAAACCATAGAACATATTGCTGAAAATGTATTATTGCAAATCCAACAAAAACAAGGCAGCTTAACCCTTGATTTAGCAGCGCATAATTTTAAACTAAAAGCAGATGAAGTACATTTTTCAAATATTATTTTCAACCTCATCGACAATGCCATAAAGTATACTAATGATGCTCCTACTATAAAAATCAGCACAAGCACGTTGGGGCACTTTTTAGCTATCAAAATTAGCGACAACGGTATTGGGATGAGTAAAGAAACCCAATCAAGAATTTTTGAAAAATTCTACCGTTCCCATACCGGCAACCTACACAATATAAAAGGATTTGGTTTGGGACTTAGCTACGTAAAAGCCATGACAGAAGCGCATGGTGGGAAAGTGAAAGTAGAAAGTATAGTAGGCAAAGGAAGCACCTTTACAGTGATGCTCCCTTTACTTACTAGTTAATTTATATAATAACACAAATACTCTTTATAACAGCTGCTAAACGAATAGCATCATAAATACGAGGCTCCGATGCTCCGTGTTGTTTTACAGACGCTTCATGTGATGTAACACAGCGCTCGCATCCGTTTACAGCAGACAATACCAGGCTCATTAATTCAAAGAATTCTTTTCCTAATACCGGATTCATCATTACACTCATGCGCATACCTGCCGGGTGATTTTGATAAAATTCGGTGCCGTGCATGAAATGTCTAAATCGATAAAAGATATTGTTGGTCACCATTACACTCACGCATGCATGAGTTTCTGCAATTTCTGCTTCGGTAGCTCCGGCGTTTATCGCCGCTTGTTCGAAAGCTTGCATAAGCGCAGTATGCTTTTCATTAATAGCTACAGACAAGGCTAACAGATAGCTTTCTTTTTTAGAAGTAAAGTTGTTACTCCCAATTACAGCAGTGAAATTTAATTTGATATCACTTAATGTTCTACTATCTACGGCAGCAAGTTTGTTGATAGAGATCGAATCAATTGAAGTATTCAGTTGGAGTTCGTTTAATAAACTCAGTGCTTTTTCGTTTTCCATAGTTTTTATATTTTTTATAAAAAAAACGTACCGAAGTACGTTTTTAATGATTATTCAGCTGCTAATTTATGTGTTAAGGTTTCTTCTCCTTTTGTCCAATTACATGGGCAAAGTTCATCCGTTTGCAAAGCATCTAATACACGTAATACCTCATCTACATTACGTCCTACGCTTAAATCATTGATGTTTACCCAACGTACTATTCCTTCTGGATCAATGATAAAGGTAGCACGATACGCTACTTTTTCATCTGCAGTTAAAATACCTAAGGCTTCTGCTAGAGATTTATTGGTATCTGCAATCATTGGGAATTTCAATTCTCTTAAATCAGCATGATCTCTTCTCCAAGCAGCATGCACAAATTCAGAATCAGTAGAAGCACCATATAAAACGGTATCGCGATCAACAAAGTTGTTATAATTCTTATTGAATTCAGCGATTTCTGTAGGGCAAACGAAAGTAAAATCTTTAGGCCACCAAAACATTACAGCCCACTTACCTTTGAAACTATCATTGTTGATAAAAGCAAACTCTTTTCCTTTTTCAATTGATACTACTGATTGCTTATTAAATGTTGGGAAAGCATGACCCACTGTTACAAAATTGCTCATAGTTTAATTTTTTTTATAGCACAAATATATATAGGTTTTGCCAATTAAAATAATCAAAAATGCTATTTATACATAGATATTATCTATAATAAAAATACCCTCTATTAAAGAGGGTATTTTCCATATATCAAATCTATTTAGTTGTAGTATTTTATCGAATCAGGGTTACGTTGCCAGATTTGGTCACCCTCATACCACTGATGCAGAATCCGTCTGCTTCCCAAACATAGACTCCAAATCCACAAGGTTCGCCATTGAAAGTACCATCCCATGTTTTACTAACATCGGTAGTATAGAATACTTGTTTGCCCCAACGATCAAAAATTCTAAAGAAATTTAATTGAACTATTTGGTTATTCATGATTCCAAATTTATTTCCCCCATTTACACGTGTTTCTGGAGCAAAAGCATTGGGTAGGTTTAAATCGTTACAAGTCACTTTTACAACAACTGTATCTTTACTTACACAACCCATAGCATTGGTTACGGTGAAATAATAGGTCATATCATAAGGAGGCAACACATGTGGCGTTGCAGTATTGCTTTCTGTCATGTAATCCGTAGGATACCAAGAATAGGTAAAATTAGGACCTAATGTAGTGCTTGGTCCACCCAAAATAGTGCGCGCACCATCAAAGATGGTTCTGTCATTTCCCGCATCTGCCTTATTTTTACTTACCGCCACCGTAATAGCTGTATCTACAATACAACCATTAGGGAATGAAATAACAACATGATAAGGAACGGTATATTCTGGATAAACATACGTCGTTAAGTTAGCCGTATCTGTAATATTATAATTTGGATACCAGCTATAATGATTGGCGTTAAATGCCTGAGCCACTATATTAATGATATCACCTTGACAAATGGTAGTATCGTGGGTTAATGTTAAATCAGGAATTGGCAATACTACAATTGGTTTGCACAACACTTGAGAAGTAGGCATCCCTTCATCTATTGCACAATACATATTATAAATTCCTGCAGCATTGTACTTTATAGGTTTAGGATTCAATTCATACGCATTAGGGGCAAATGCATTATTACAACTTTCGAAACCAATTCGAGTTAAAGTAGAATCACTAACATTTGTTACGAAACCATAGATATTATCATGATCTCTTATGAAATTAGAAATAGCACTTGGTTGTAGAAGATTACCAATATTAGACAAGTTGGTAAAGGTAAATCCTGCACCTAAATTAGAAGGCGTAAAGTCTGCTCTTACTAATTCGTGAGTAGCAGCATTAGTAATAAATGCATGATACGCACCGCAATCTTGCACTACTGAAATAGCGGTTGGGGTATTAAAGGTGCTTTGAGAAGCAAATTGTGAAGCAAAGAAATTTGGATTCGCTAATTGATTATCTAGCAAAACCGTTGACAAGGTGTTATTTGCAGCATTGGTAACTACTAAATACCATTTGCCATTGTCATAAATGCCCGACAAATCACTAGGCCCTGCAAATGAAAAACTTGGATTTCCTAAGTCCACTGCAGTTGGAGTAAGCTGAATATTATTACCGATATCAAAACGCACTAAGGTACTCGTGCCAGTATTTACACAATACGCTGTCCAAATACCTGCATCGCGCGCAACAAACACACCTCTTGGATTGCTCATCACACCACTAACATTACCATAATTAACGCCACTTGGAATACTATTTAAATCTGGTCCGAAGTTTACGCGTGCCATTGAAGAACTTGACGAATCGGCACCGCCCACTACAAATACAAACCAATTTCCAAACTCATCTTGCACAGGATAAACACTATTGGTAAAAGCTGGAATGGTATTTTCAATCGTACCAAAATTAGTTACCGTAGGAATATTGGCCATGCTATTGCCAAATTCTAAACGTAAAAACTCTTGGGTTAAATTATTAACTACAAAGCCAAAATAATTATTGTTGCTCTTCACAATTTCAATGCCACTTGGATTGACCAAGTTGAAATTGTTTCCAATATTAACTCCTGTAGGCACATTGAGCATGTAACCAGAACAAAAACCCCAAAATATAGTAGATGGATTGTAAGCCGAAAGATTACTTTTAATATATACGGGTTGGTTTACACATACCGTATCAGGTGCTGTAAACAACACTTGCGCATGAACGCTACCCACGATAGACGCCCACAAAACGGAGACAATAAACAGCAGTTTCTTCATATATTCGTATTGCTATTTCAAAATATTAAATGCTAATATAAGGAAATCATTAAAACTTTTCTAATTAAAGTGTTTTTTTATTTAAATATTCCTATTATTTTTAATCAAATAATCAAAACCAATGAACTCCAAAATCAACCCTTCGTATTTTATTAAGACCGCCTTACTGTGTATTTTAGTTGGCTTTTCATCCTTATCATTTGCAAAAAAGGGCATGTGGATGCCTCCTAACTTAGGTTTGAAAGAAAGTGACTTGAAAAAAATGGGGTTAAAAATACCTATTTCAAAACTTTATAATGATCAGCAAACAGGTATCAATCAAGCGGTGGTTATTTTTGATAAAGGCTGCACGGGTGAAGTGATTTCATCTAATGGGTTGATATTAACCAATCACCATTGTGGGTACAGTGCGGTTCAAAAAATCAGTAGCGCTACAAAAGATTATTTTGCAAACGGCTTTTGGGCTAAAAATCAGCAAGAAGAAATTCCTTGTCCCGGCTTAACGGTAACATTTGTAAGGAAAATGGTTAATGTAACCGACTTGATATTATACGAAATTTACCCTGCAATGAAAAACGAAGAACGCGATAGTATTGTGGATGCTCGTATTCGCGGGTTAGAAAAAGGATATCGCTACACTACACACTTAGATGCACAAATAAAGCCTTTTTTTAATGGCAATGAATATTGGGTTACTGTATCTGAAACCTATACGGATGTTCGTCTAGTTGGATTTCCTCAAAATGGCATTGGAGCTTTTGGCGGAGATACTGATAATTGGATGTGGCCAAGACACACGGGCGATTTTAGTTTGTTTAGAGTGTATGCTAATAAGCAAAACAAACCTGCAAGTTATGCCAAAAACAATAAGGCCTATAAAACAACTAATTTCTTAACTATAAACGCAAAAGGAATCAAAGAGGGTGATTTCACCATGGTTTATGGTTTCCCTGGTACAACCCAAAATTATATTTCTTCTTATCAATTAGCACAAATTCAAAATATCATTGACCCTATTCGTATTCAAGCTCGTACGGCTCGACTAGAAGCGATGACCCAAAAAATGAATGCCGATCGAAGTGTGTTTTTGAAATATACGGCTAAAAGAGCAAGCATTGCAAATGGTTGGAAAAAATGGCAAGGAGAATTGAAAGGCTTACAACAAAATCATGTCTTAGATAAAAAAAGAGATCAAGAAACTCGTTTCATGACCTGGCTCAATCTACATTTAATGGATAGCTCCGTATCGGGCAAAGCTTCAGAAATTTTACAAGCTATGGACGCTGTTTGTAATGCTGCCAATCAAAGTATAAAAACCGACGAGTATATTAAAGAGGCGGTATTAAGCATTGAGCTCATTCAACAAGGCCAATTATTAGAAAAAGTTAGAAAAACGATAAGCGCTTTAAAAGGAAATGCATTAAGAGATTCATTAGCCATTTTAAAAGCTAATTATTTAGCATTTGAAAAAGATTTTGACCCAGCAACGGACGCTGCCGTATTTAGCGCGTTAATGCCCTTATACTTCAAAAATTGTGCGGGTAAAATGCCTAAAGAATTTATCAATCAATACAACCAATACAGTGCACAATTTGGGAAATGGTCAAAAGGCCTATATGAAAGAAGTTTACTATCAAACAAAGCTGATTTTATAGCCTTTTTAGACACTGAAAAACCTTCTTTAGAAACTATTACTAACGATCCCGCATTAAAATTATACAATGCCATAACAGATTATAGAGCAGTAAAAATCAATCCTTCATTAGCCACCTATAATCAATCAATGCGCTATTGGAATCGACTATACACCTACAATACGCTTCTAATGGGAAGCCGCGCAGATTTTGCACCAGATGCAAATTTCACCCAACGATTAACCTATGGAACCGTTAAAGGGATGGACCCTGAAGGCGATGCTGGTTATAGCTTTCAAACTTTTTTAGACGAAGCTATTGCAAAAGACAATCCAAACGTAGAAGAATTTAAAGTGCCAGAACAACTAAAAGCATTACAGGCAAAAAAAGATTTTGGCAAATGGGGTGAAAACAACCGCATGCCTATTGCGTTTATAGCTAGTAATCACACCTCTGGCGGTAACTCAGGAAGCCCTGTGTTAAACGCAAAAGGAGAATTGATTGGCACCAACTTTGATCGCGTGTGGGAAGGCACTATGAGTGATTTGTATTACGATGCTTCAATTTGCAGAAACATCACATTGGATGTTCGTTACACCTTGTTTATTATTGAAAAAATGGGCAATGCTTCCTGGTTGTTTAAAGAAATGAAAATAATTAAGTAGTTCCATCAACAATAATTTTTTAAAAAAAACACGTAGTTATTCTACGTGTTTTTTTTGTATTTTGCATTACTGTTTTTATGAAAAAAATAAACCTTAATTTGTTACTTGTCATACTAATTTCTTTTTTATTAGAAATGCCAACTGCCTATGCCGTTAACCTCAAAACTCCAATAAAAAAAGATAAGCAGCTATTGATTTTTGAAGCAACTTCACAAACTATTTTTCAAGGCAGAAAAGAAACAAATCCAATGCAAGAGTTTTTAATGCTTGCAAAATGGCAACAAACATATGCTGCAAGTGAATTTTACTTCAAATCAAATACTATATGGAGAGTTGTAAGAGTCAGAAAAATAAATCACTACAACAATAAATTGCCAGCCCAACCCAATGATGCAGTCATCGGCTCATCTTATTACAATGCACAACAACTACTTATGGACAGCATTGCTAAAAATGACAGTATTGAGCTGTATCCCATGCCTAATGGGCGCTATAAAATACCTCACTTTTTCAATAAACTTCCCAAACAATGTATCGTATACTACCATAACTTTGTATGGTATTATACTCCAATTCAATTCAAACAATTACCTACCGTTATAACTCCTTAACATGAAAAAACTACTTTGCCTTTTCGGGCTTGCTTTAATAAGTGAATTAGCACTTGCTCAAGATTGGCTGCAAACTAACAATGGCGCAACAAGAAGCTTAAAAGATATCCTTAACTTTCAAGAAGAGCTAAAAGCTAAAAACCAATCATTAAATAAGAAAGAGGAGGAAGAAGAGGAGGATAAAGAATTTATTGCGGAAGGCAAGAACTATCACTTCGATAGATGGAAATGGTATTGGGAACAACATACAGATACCAACGGAAATTTAGTTGGCCCTGCTGCAAAACAAAGCGCATGGAATAGTATGCAAGCGCAAAAAGCGAAAAGAAATCAACTTTCAAAAACAACTTCTGGATTTGACAATTGGTCTTTTCAAGGGCCCAACAACTCTGCTGCTAACGGTAAAGGAATTGGAAGAATCAACACCATCGCATTTCACCCTACGGAAGTCAATACCTTTTGGATCGGTTCTGCTGGTGGCGGACCATGGAAAACAACCGATGGAGGTTTGTCATGGGCACCCGTATATAGCAATATAGCTACTTTAGGTGTTTCGGATATTGAATTTAACCCTTTAAATCCTTCTAGTATTTTTATATGCACTGGTGATAGAGATGCTGGCGACAATTATAGTATTGGCGTCATTAAATCTACGAATGGAGGTTTGAGTTGGGATACTACAGGATTCAAATACAATGCAAGTCAATTAAAACTAACCAATGATTTAGCTATAAATTATCTAGACACCAACAAAATGCTTCTAGCAACATCTGAAGGCATTTTTAAATCTACAGACGGTGGTGCTACATGGACACTTAAAACAACGGGACATTACAAACAAATTCAATATAATGTTGCCGACACAGCATTGGTTTTAGCTTCTGGCTACAATGACCAATCTGGCAACTTTGTACTGGGCACTGTATTTTATAGCACAAATGGAGGTAATAACTGGCAAGCTGCAACAGGTATTACAGGAGGCAAACGTGCCGTATTTGGCCAAACTATTGCAGCGCCTAATTGCATTAAAGCAATAGTGAGTAAAACTTCTGATTACGGATTAGATGCCATTTATGCTTCATCCGATTCTGGCAAAACTTTTAGAGTAGTAATGACCGATAGCTCATGTGCAAAAAATATTTTAGCAAATTCTGCAAATGGGAATGCGTGTAGTGGACAAGGTTGGTATGACTTATCCTTAACGGTTAGTCCACTAGACACCAATAAGATTATTGTAGGTGGTGTAAATACTTGGTATAGTATTAACGGAGGAAAGAAATGGAATCTAGCAAACCAATGGGCAGGTACTGTACCAGGTATTAAAACAGTACATGCCGACAAGCACTATCATATTTACCATCCTCTAAATCCAACTACATTATTTGAATGTAATGATGGAGGGGTTTATAAATCTTCCGATGCTACACATCAAATCTGGACTGACTTAAGCAATGGATTAGGCATCACTCAATTTTATAGAATGGCGCTAAGTCCTGTAAATAATTTTGTTATTGGAGGCGCACAAGATAACGGGTCTAAAAAAATTGCTCCTAATTTTATTGTTGGCGACTTGACTGGTGGAGATGGTATGGATTGCCAAATGCATAATAGCAAACCTAATATATTCTTTACGTCCCTTTATTATGGAGCACTATACCGAACAACCAATAGTGGTGGCAACTTCGCTACAATTTCTAATAATATACCTGGCAATCCAACAGGTGATTGGGTTACTCCATTTGCATTGTGCACTATAGACAATGACATCATGGTAGCAGGCTATCAAAAAGTATACGCTTCGCAAGATAATGGCACGACTTGGTCTGCTATATCACCAAATATAGTTAGTGGCTCTTCCTACATTAAGAAAATTGCTATCGCCGATCAGAATCCAAATTATATTTATGTAACTATTGGAACGAGCGTAGTACGTTATACTACCGATATGGGTGCTACACCTACCGCAGCATGGAAATATATTTATGCACCATCAAGTGCAAGATTGAATGATGTATGCGTAGATCCAAGTGATCCTAAAATAATATATGTTGTTTCGAGTGGCTACGGTACTAATTACAGAATGGGTAAATACAATGGCAATGATTCTACTTGGACATGGATGAATGCCGGATTGCCAAATGTACCTGCAAATAGCATCGAAGTTGATTCTAACACTCATACATTATACTTGGCTAATGATATTGGAGTATACTACAAAGACACCAGCATGAGTGCTTGGATGCCGTTCAATACTAATTTACCTAATGTGGAAGTTACCGACTTAGATATTAACTATGCTACCAATGAGATTTGGGCAAGCACCTATGGTAGAGGTATTTGGAAATCACCAATCGGATTTCCAACAAGCATTTCTGTTGTTCCTTTCTTAACAGACCAATTGCAAGTAGCTCCTAATCCATCGAATGGTGCATTTACTATTTCTGCAAAAGACGAACTAAAAGAAAATAGTTATTATGTTTATCTCTATGATGTAACGGGTAAACTATGTTTTAGTGAATTGATAACTAACCAACAAGGTAATTTGCAAATACAAACTAATGGTTTAGCTAAAGGCCAATACATAGTGGAACTGACTACATCCAATCATGTTACTGTAAACAGAACAAAAATTATAATTTACTAAAGTATATAACTATAAAAAAAAGCGAGTGCTCAGGCACTCGTTTTTTTTATAAACTCAATAATTCCTTGGCCGTAAGCACAGCTGTATCGCTTGGGTTTTCTCCTCCAATCATTTTGGCAATAGCTACAATGCGCTCATCCTGATTCAACACCTTCATTTGCGTACGAACCGCACCTGCATTATTTTCTTCTTTATAAACATAAAAATGCGCATCTCCTTTTGCTGCAACTTGCGGCTGATGGGTAATGCAAATTAATTGATGATGCAATGCTAATTGTTTTAACAAAGCACCTACTTGCTTTGCTGCTTCACCGGAGATACCCGTATCTACTTCATCAAAAATTAAAGTAGGTAACGCCAAGGCTGCGGCTGTTTGTGATTTTAAACAAAGCATGATCCTACTCATTTCTCCACCCGAAGCGGCCTTATGTAATGGTAAAAATTGCCCGCTCTTATTGGCATCTAGCAAAAACTGCACAGCATCATTTCCGTATGTATTGTATTGATCATTAGAATCGATTCGCACTTTAAAACGTGCATTAGGCATACCTACAGCACTTAAAAGTGTATTGGTTGCTTGCTCAAATGTAGCAATCACACCTACTCTACCTTCATGAATTAACGAGGCTACATTACTTACTTCTGAAGTTAAAGCAGCAAGTTCTTTTTGCAACGTCTCTATTTGAACATGTATATGCTCCGATGCTCCAACAGATGCTTGCAATTGTTTTTGAATTGCCAATAACTCATCTGTAGTAGTTACTTGATGTTTCTTTAATAATTTATATCCCAAATCTACACGCTCTTGCAATTGCTCCAAGGCTGCAGGATTTAAACTAATACTATCTTGTAAACTGCTCAATTCAGTTGCTATATCTTTAAGCTCAATATAAGCAGATTCGACACGTTCTGTAATTGGTGCAACTTTCGGATACACGGCATGAATACCCTGCAATTGCTGAAGTACTTTTTTCAGTTCTAAATTTAACGCTTGATCACTTTCCAATAATGCATGTTGCGCATATTGCAACGCTTGTTGTATGCGCTCAACATTTGAAAGCTCTTTCAATTGATTTGCCAATTCCTCAATTTCCATCGATTTGAAATTAGCCTCTACTAGCTCATTTAATAAAAAAGAATTATAGGCAAATTCTTTATCCCAATTCGCTTGTTGCGTTTGCAATTGTTGCAATTGCTGTTGTGTTTTTTTGTAAACACTAAATAATTTTTGATAGGATTGTAACAAGGTGGCATGCTGTGCTAAGGCATCTATAATATCAATTTGAAAAGTATCTTGTTCTAATGCCAAATGACCAAACTGTTGTTGCAAATCCACCAAAAAAGGAGTCAACTCATTTAATACTTGCAAGGTCACCGGAGTATCATTTATGAAAGCACGCGATTTGCCTGATACTGCTATTTCGCGTCGAATAATACAAATAGGCTCTATCTCTAAATCATGCGCTTGCAATTGCAATTTAAATGCTTCATTTTTTGCAACATCAAAATAGCCTTCTACTACACATTTTTCTTCTTTGTTAATCAACACCGAAGTATCTGCTCTTTCTCCTAAAATTAAAGATAAAGCTCCCAATACAATACTCTTTCCAGCACCTGTTTCTCCGGTGATGGTATTTAAATGAGCATCTGGCAGTAATGTCAAATGATCAATAATAGCATAATTATGAATAAGTAATTTCTGAAGCATAGTAAGTTAGAGTCGCTACAAAAATACATAAGAATTCAACAATCTTCAATCGAAAACTTATTGAATTATGCCTACTTTTGCACATGGCAAAATTTTATTTAAGAAAAAAAATTGGAGACCGCGTTGTAAATGGCCATCCTTGGGTATTTGCAAATGAATTGGGCGACAGCGAAGGCGACTATAAAGCAGGTGATATCGTAGATGTACATAGTAGTAATGGTACCTATATTGGTAGTGGCTACATTAACCCATCTTCTTTAATTCGAATAAGAATTCTAACCCGAAATAAACAAGAACCAATAAACGAGGCATTCTTCTACAACAAATTAGTGGCAGCCTGGGAATACCGAAAACAATTGGGCTATGTAGAAAATTGCCGATTAATTTTTGGAGAGGCGGATGGCATGCCTGCTTTAATCATTGATAAATTCAATGATTATTTTGTCATTCAGTCTATGGCCTTAGGCATCGATCTTTGGAAACAAGCAATAGTAAATGCCTTACAAAAAATCTTTAATCCTAAAGGTATTTATGAACGCAACGATGTGCCTGTAAGAGAATTGGAAGGCATGCAGCAAATAAAAGGATTTTTATCAGAACCTTTTGATACAAATATTATCATTAATGAAAACGGCTTACAGTTTCATGTAGATATTGCTAATGGTCAAAAAACGGGTTATTTCCTCGACCAACAAGATAACCGAAGAGCCATTCAGCATATTGTAAAAGGAGCTAATGTATTAGAAGCTTTTTGTTATACCGGCACCTTTTCTGTTCATGCAGCTCATTATGGCGCCAAAAAAGTTCTAGGTTTAGACATTTCTGAACAAGCCGTAGAAAAAGCTAAAGCCAACGCACGCTTAAATGGCTATCAAGATATATGTGATTTTAAAGCCGTAAATGCCTTTGATTATCTAAAACAAATTAGTAAAGAGCAGCAACAATTTGATGTGGTTATTTTAGATCCACCTGCTTTTACAAAAAGCAGAGAGCATATTCAAAAAGCAGTTACTGGCTATAAAGAAATCAACTTAAGAGGTATGAAACTCGTAAAACCGGGTGGTTTTCTTGTTAGTGCTTCTTGTACCAATCTTGTGCCTCCAGATTTATTTTTAAAAACCATTGAAATGGCAGCAAAAGATGCTAAACGAAAATTGCGTCAAGTTACATGGCAAACACAAGCGGCTGATCACCCTATTGTTTGGCACATACCCAATACGCAGTATTTAAAGTTTTTAATCGTTCAAGTGCTGTAAATAAAAAAGACCTGCTTTAGCAGGTCTTTTTTATTATTTTAAAATCAATGATTATAATTGATTGTAGATGAACACATCTGCAGCTCTTTGAATACCATAAAACTGGAATGTTTTACGACCATATCCTTTTTTGAAATAAGCGTCTGTTTTACCTTCTTCAGGAATTGTAACCCAGTCATGATCGCCTCTTAACCAACGATAAACAGGAATGTAGTTATTGCCTCTTTTTAAAGATGCATAAAATTGTACGTGTTTACCTTCGTAACCCATTTTCATCATAGCATTATCGCTAAATTCATCTTCAATGACACTTACATGATCTTTAGTATGTGGGTTGTACCAACCATATACAGCAACACGGCCTTCACCTGGATTTCTGTATGCTGTGAAAATAGGCTCTTTATCTGTCCATTTCCAATGCAACATTTGTCCTTCTTGGTATTCGCCTTCGGCAACTGTTACATATTCTTTATCATCTGTATTATACCAACGATATACTTTTACAAGTTCATCACTTTGTGCTTGAGCAGTAGTTGTTTTTAATAAAGAAACTAGTGCGATGGTCAGTAAGCTGAATGTTTTTTTCATAATCAGTTATTAATATTTTCAAAATCTCCAACAAAATACATAAAAAAATCATTTAAAAACAACTGATTTACTACTTTTTTTATAAATCTTTAAAAAATTGCCAATTCGGTTTGTTCAAATGCGGCATTTGGCATAGTTTTGGAGCCCTTTTCAGACGAGTTGACATATTTTAGGCGAATGCACGAAATTTGATACCTCTATAGTGTGAAAACGAATAATTTATAATTCAACCTAAACCTTAATAAACTTATTTTAAATGATTGGCTTTATATCTAAACTTTTTGGCGGAAACAAATCTGATAAAGACGTAAAAAAACTATTACCCATCGTTAGCGAAATCAATGCTCATTACGAAAGCTATAAGCAACTAAGCAATGATGCATTAAGAAATAAAACAGTTGAATTTAAAAGCCGCATACAAAATCACATCAGTACTATAAATGCAGCAATCAGTTCGAAAAAAGAGGAAAGCTCAACTATAGCAAGTACAGATATGCATGCCTTAGAAACTGTATTTACAGAGATAGACACCTTAATTAAAAAGAGAGATGAGCAAATAGAAGAAATATTAAACCAAATACTTCCAGAGGCATTTGCAGTAATAAAAGAAACAGCTCGTCGTTTTAAAGAAAATACTACAATTGAAGCAACAGCAACCAATTTAGATAGAGATTTATCAATTAATCGCGAATACATCCGCATTGAAGGCGACAAAGCATACTTTAATAATTCATGGAAAGCAGCCGGCAGCCAAGTTACTTGGAACATGTTGCACTATGATGTTCAGTTAATTGGGGGTATCATTTTACATCAAGGAAAAATTGCCGAGATGGCTACGGGGGAAGGTAAAACCTTGGTTTCTACGCTCCCTTCTTACCTTAATGCCTTAGCTGGCGAAGGCGTTCACTTAGTTACTGTAAATAATTACTTAGCTATCCGTGACCAAGAATGGAATGGCCCAATATTCGAATGGTTGGGATTGAGAGTAGATTGTATCGACAAACATCAACCTAATACAGAAGCTCGAAGAAATGCCTATTTGGCAGACATTACCTACGGAACTAATAATGAATTTGGCTTTGACTACTTAAGAGATAATATGGTGCACAGCCCAGAAGAAATGGTGCAACGTAAACATCATTTTGCCATGGTAGATGAAGTAGATAGTGTATTAATTGATGACGCTCGTACACCATTAATCATATCAGGGCCCGTACCTAAAGGTGATCAACAACAATTTCACTTATTAAAACCACGTATCGAATATTTACTTGCAGAACAACGAAAAATTGTCAATAACAGTTTAACAGAAGCGAAAAAATTAATTAGCGAAGGGAAAATTGATAAAGAAACGGGTGGTTTAGCACTATTTAGAGCCTACAGAGGATTACCTAAGAATAGTGCCTTAATCAAATTCTTAAGTGAAGATGGGAATAAACAAATTTTGCAAAAAGTAGAAAATTACTATTTAGGAGAGCAACAAAGAAATATGCCTATTGTAGATAGTGAACTTTATTTCACCATCGATGAAAAGAACAATAGTGTAGACCTTACACAAAAAGGCTTGTCGTTGATCACCGGCAATGGTGAAGACGCCAACTTCTTTGTTTTGCCAGATATTGCAACCATGCTTACCGCTATTGAAGAAACAGCTACAAGCCCTGAAGAAAAAACACAACAAAAAGAAGCCTTACTTCAAGATTATGCTACCAAAGCTGATCGTATCCATTCCCTTCAACAATTATTAAAAGCTTATACGCTTTTTGATAAAGATGTGGAATATGTAGTGATGGATGGAAAAGTAAAAATAGTTGACGAACAAACGGGCCGTATTCTAGATGGTCGCCGATACAGTGATGGATTACATCAAGCAATTGAAACAAAAGAAAATGTAACGGTAGAAGCAGCTACGCAAACATTTGCAACCGTTACATTACAGAACTTTTTTAGAATGTACCACAAACTATGTGGTATGACCGGTACGGCGGAAACAGAAGCAGGCGAATTCTGGGAAATTTATAAATTAGATGTTGTATCCATACCTACGAATATTCCAATTTCTAGAAAAGATCAACAAGATTTAGTTTACAAAACAAAACGTGAAAAATATAAAGCCGTAATAGACGAAATAGAACAATTGCGAGAAAAAGGAAGACCTGTTTTAGTGGGTACTACCTCTGTAGAAGTTTCTGAATTGCTAAGTAGAATGTTGCAACAAAAGAAAATCCCACACAATGTTTTGAATGCAAAACAACACGAACGGGAAGCGCAAATTGTTGCTGAGGCTGGTTTGGCTGGAGCCGTTACCATTGCTACCAATATGGCTGGGCGTGGTACCGATATTAAATTAGGTGCAGGCGTAAAAGAAGCTGGTGGATTGGCAATTATTGGTACAGAACGACATGAAAGTCGTAGGGTCGATCGCCAATTACGTGGTCGTGCTGGCCGTCAAGGTGACCCCGGATCTTCTCAATTCTTTGTTTCTTTAGAAGATGATTTAATGCGTTTATTTGGTTCAGAAAGAATTGCTTCTTTGATGGATCGTATGGGCCATAAAGATGGAGAAGTATTGCAACACAGCATGATTACCAATTCTATTGAGCGTGCACAGAAAAAAGTAGAAGAAAATAACTTTGGTATTCGTAAAAACCTATTAGAGTATGACGATGTAATGAATACACAGCGTAATGCTATTTACAAAAGAAGAAATCATGCTCTATTAGGCGAGCGCTTATCGATCGATATCGACAATGCTATGTATGATGTTTGTGCCGATTTTGCGCAGCAATTTGACAACCAAAGAGATGAGCAAGCATTTAAATTAGAGGTAATTAAGCACTTAGCGATAGAACCTTCTTTAGATGGCATTAATTTTGCTAAAGCCGATACGCAACAAATTGCAGAGCATTTATATCAGCAAGTAGCTGCTTTTTACGAGCATAAATGGAACAGTATTCAACAGCAAATGTTGCCTTCTTTAAAACAAATCTACAATGATAATCATCAAGCACCAGGCAATATTGTAGTGCCTTTTACAGATGGTATTCGTGGCTTACAAATCTACTTGCCTTTGCAAGAAAGCATAGAACAAGAAGGGAAAACAGTTTCTAAAACCTTAGAAAAAAATATCACATTAGCCCTTATTGATGATGCATGGAAAGATCATTTAAGAGGCATGGATGATTTGCGTCAATCTGTTAGAAATGCTACGTACGAACAAAAAGATCCATTGTTGATATATAAATTTGAAGCATTCAAGTTATTCCAACAAATGATGTTGGATACCAACAAAACGATTATTTCTTTCTTAATGCGTGCGGGTATTCCAGTCGAAAACGGCCCGGAAACTGTAAAGTCAATTCCTAATCAGCATACCGATATGAGTCGTATGCGTACAGAGCACGAGCAATTTGGCGACGACCAAGCAGAGCATGATGCTAGCTACACCAACACAGAAGCGCCTAAACGCATGCCTATAGAAGCAGCGCCAAAAATTGGCCGAAACGATGTTTGTCCATGTGGAAGTGGCAAAAAATTCAAGTCTTGTCATGGGCGAGGTGCTTAGTACATGTTGATTTTATAAATTGTTGAGGCATTTCTTAGGAAATGCCTTTTTTTATTAACTAAAAAATGGCAACTTATTAACAAAATAAATTTAGATAGCTAATAGTCTTTTTAATCATTTCCTTTTTACTATTTTTGCTTACCCAAAAAAGGATAAATACTCTAAATTTCATGAAAAACAATAACCACTCACTCCTACTTGCCGTATTATTAATTATAGCTGCAGCAGCGCTTCGCGTTGTAAATGCAGAAATGCATTTATATGCATTGGCACCAATAGCAGCATTAGGCATTTTTGCTGGCGCAACCATTCGCAATCGTTCAAATGCGTTTATCGTTACGCTTGCCGCTCAATTTTTATCGGATTGTTATTTCCAATTTTTCACTAATACGCCA
Organism: Bacteroidota bacterium; assembly: GCA_024640225.1. Classification (GTDB taxonomy): domain Bacteria; phylum Bacteroidota; class Bacteroidia; order Chitinophagales; family Chitinophagaceae; genus CAIWHF01. The sequence continues at coordinate 53,122 of JAHEFK010000004.1, forward strand.
GGGTTTTATGGCATATCACAATTGTTCAATTATGGTGCAATGGCCTTAGTTACTTTTATTGGCATGCAGATGCAAACTAGAAAAGCACTATCCGTTCTTGGCTATACCCTTTCAGGATCTCTAGTATTCTTTGTATTGTCAAATTTTGGCGTTTGGATTCATGAGTGTTTTGCAAACCCGGCAACACGCATGTATAGTGCGGATCTTAGTGGTTTGGCTCAAACATTCTTAATGGCCTTACCTTTTTACACACCAACAGGCACAAACTTATTTTTCAATGCACTCGTAAGCGATTTATTTTGCAGCGGTGTATTGTTTGGCGCTTTTGCATTATTACAAAAAAGAGCAAGCGTTAAAAGCATTTAACTAATTTTTCACGCATAGTTTAGTATATGAATTTTCAATTAACAGAAGAGCAAATTGCTGTGCAAATGGCAGCAAGAGATTTTGCCAAAAATGAATTATTACCAGGCGTTATCGAGCGCGATGATCAACAAAAATTTGCTACCGATCAAATCAAGAAATTAGGTGAGTTAGGCTTTATGGGCATGATGGTAGATCCTAAATATGGTGGATCTGGCATGGATACCATTTCTTATGTATTAGCAATGGAGGAAATTTCAAAAGTAGATGCATCGGTTTCTGTATGTATGAGCGTAAACAACTCCTTAGTATGTTATGGCATTGAGAAATACGCAAATGAAGAACAAAAACAAAAATACTTAGTACCCTTAGCAAGTGGACAAAAAATTGGTGCGTTCTTATTAAGCGAACCAGAAGCAGGATCAGATGCTACTTCACAAAGAACAACCGCAGAAGATAAAGGTGATTACTACTTATTAAACGGTACAAAAAACTGGATCACGAATGGCAATTCGGCATCTTATTATTTAGTAATTGCACAAACCTATCCAGAAAAAGGCCACAAAGGTATTAATGTATTTATAGTTGAGAAAGAATGGGCTGGGGTAACAGTAGGTGCTAAAGAAAATAAAATGGGTATCCGTAGTAGTGATACACACAGCATCATGTTCCAAGATGTGAAAGTACCTAAAGAAAATAGAATAGGCGAAGATGGCTTTGGTTTCAAATTTGCTATGCAAACACTTTCAGGTGGACGTATAGGCATTGCTGCCCAAGCGTTAGGTATTGCAAGTGGTGCTTACGAATTGGCCTTAAAGTATTCAAAAGAACGTAAAGCGTTTGGAACAGAAATTTCAAATCATCAAGCTATTGCATTTAAGTTAGCCGATATGGCAACGGAAATTGAAGCGGCTCGTTTACTATGTTTAAAATCAGCATGGGAAAAAGATAATCACATGGATTATGCTCAATCTTCTGCTATTGCTAAATTGTTTGCATCAGAAATTGCACAACGTGTTACTAATGAAGCCGTACAAGTACATGGCGGCTATGGTTATGTAAAAGAATTCCACGTGGAGCGTCTTATGCGTGATGCAAAAATTACGCAGATTTATGAAGGTACTAGTGAGGTACAAAAAATTGTAATCAGTAGAAGTATTCTTAAATAAAATAAAATTAAGACAAATAAAAAAGAAGCCAATCAGATGATTGGCTTCTTTTTTATGTTGCAAGGTTTGTAGTTTATGGCAAAGTAATAGTAGTTACTACCCCATTATTAGTTAAAGTTGCTTGATTGTCACAAGCACCATTACCATAATCAATAATGCGAATAGTACCATTCGGCACCGTCACTTGTACCGTACCCTCTTTAATCCAATTACAAGAGCGCGCAATTGATAGCCCTTTAGTTATTAAATGCGTTACTTGAGTGCCATTTGGACGTGTTACGATCCAACTTCCTGTAACATTATAACTATCATCAGTTTTTGTAGTAGTTGCATATCCTGTAATCCAAGTGCGGGTTTTTGAACCTGATACTTGAATCGTCCCTGCACCGCTTGCTAAGATAATAGAAGCGTTGGTGTTAACCGTACAATAGATTTGATTATTTGCATTTAAACCCATGTTGGTGACTGTTTTAGTACCAATCACTTGATTGTTATTAACGAAATAATTGCTGAATGTAATGGTATGTATAGATCCACTGTCTTTATATTTCCCAGTATAACTTACTAAAATTGTACCTCTTCTATACTTTCCATCACTGCATAAACAATTGGTTGTACCAAAATTAATAGTAATCGTATGTGGGACAGCAATCGTATCTCTGGTAATAGTAGCACACTGGCTAGTAGTTTTGAAAGTGCTCAGTGAATTACTTTCTGATGCTTGGTCAGCAATATCCAATATATCGGAGAATGTTTGCTCTGCAGTTGCATGTTCGGTAGCAAATCCGGTATCTTCTACGCTTGATGTTTTTTTACATGCAGTTAGATAAACAGCTGTACTCCATAGCATTATACCTGCGAGTACAATAAAAAAATGTTTTTTCATAGTTACTTAGTTTTAATGTTGTTGATTTGACTTTTTATTTACTTAATAGTTTAATGATACACGTAATTATCCTAAATTAAGGTTAAAACACCAAAATAGCCAAATAATGCGTACCTTTGCGCTTCAATAATATAAGTTCTTACTAATGATTTCTTTTTCAACGCTCTCCATGAGAGCTGAATTAACACGTGCTGTCACGGAAATGGGCTTTGAAACACCCACCCCAATACAGCAATTAGTTATACCACATCTTATCTCGTCTCCGGCTGATATCATAGGCCTTGCACAAACAGGAACTGGTAAAACTGCAGCGTTCGGATTACCACTCCTTCATCACACCGATGTTTCCGTAAAGCACGTACAAGGACTAATTCTTAGTCCCACTCGCGAACTTTGTATGCAAATACAAGTAGAGCTCGCTAAATATGGTCAATACATGCCTGGACTGCGCACTTGCGCTGTTTATGGTGGCGTGCCTATTACCAATCAAATACGGGAGGTAAAAACCAACCCTCAAATCATCGTTGCTACTCCAGGTCGCTTAATCGATTTATTGGAGCGTAAAGCTATTTCTCTAGACCATGTTGAATATGTGGTATTAGATGAGGCTGATGAAATGCTAAATATGGGTTTTAGAGAGGATATTGATTTTATCCTTGGAACTACTCCTATGCGTAAATATACTTGGTTGTTTTCGGCAACCATGAGTAATGAAGTGCGTGGCATAGCTAAGCGCTTTATGACGAAATGGGAAGAGTTTTCTGTTGCAGCAGCCAATGCTACCAACGAAAATATCGACCATCAGTATTATGTAACCCAACATCGTAATCGTTTTGAGACCCTACAACGTTTGTTAGATTTTACGCCAGGTATTTATGGTATCATCTTTACGCGTACGCGCCAAGATTGTCAGGATATTTCTGAGAAACTAATGAAGCAAGGCTATCACGTATCTCCATTACATGGCGATATGGATCAGAAAATGCGTAGCAAAGTTTTAGAGCGTTTTAAAAACAGAACCTTACAAGCTATAGTCGCTACAGACGTAGCTGCTCGTGGTATTGACGTAAATGATATTACACACGTAATCAATTATGAATTACCTGATGATCCGGAAGTGTATACACACCGAAGTGGTCGTACGGCACGTGCTGGTAAATCTGGTATTTGCATCTCTATTGTTTCTCCAAAAGAAGTAGGTAGCATTCGTACCATTGAACGTATTGTAAAAAATAAATTCAATAAATGTGATATTCCAGATGGTGCAGAGATTGTACGCAAACGTTTATTCCATTTCTTAGAGCAAATAGAAAATGTACAACCAGAAAGCGAATTTGCAGATGTATATCTTAATATGATCCATGAGAAGTTTGAAACAATGGAAAAAGATGAGTTAATCAAACGACTTATCTTCTTACAATTGCAAGAAACCATTCAAACCTATCAAAAATCACATGACCTCAACGCGGTTGGTGGTGATGGTAAAAATGCAGGCGTTGCTGTTCGTGGTGCTGTTTGGACCCGTATGTTCTTGAACATTGGTCAGAAAGATGGCTTTAACGAAGCAAGTCTAACACAATTTATCTGCGACCAAACAGATTTAAAACCAGAAGTTTTGGATCGTGTAACGGTAAGAGATTTGAGCAGTTTTTACAATGTTAAAACAGATGTTGTAGATTTGATCATTGAAAGTATCAGTTCTAAAAAATTCAAAGGACGTAAATTACGTACTGAAGAAGCTGATAAGAAAGATGCATCTCGCGGACCAAGTCGTGGTGGATATGGTGGTGGCCGACCAGGTGGAGATAGAAGCGGCGGTGGCAGAAGTTATGGCGGTGGCGACCGAGGCGGAAGAGGCTATGGTGGTGATCGTGGTAACAGTGAGCGCAGTGGTGGTGGCAGAAGCTATGGCGGAGATCGCCCTAGTGGTGGTGAACGAGGAGGCTATTTCAAATCGAGAGATGAGAAAGCTGGTCGTTCAAGTGGAGCAGGAAGAGGCGACAGCTACAGAGGCGGTGGTCGTAGTCGCGACTAAAAAAATAAAATTCACCCAAACTAATTATTAGGTATGCAAAAAGCTACACTCATAATTGGATTCAGTTTAATGCTTTTTATGAGTTGGAGCGCACAAGCTCTAACTCATAAAAAAAAGCATGTAAAAAGCACATCTTCCAAAGATAAACACGTTAGCCATCATACAAACTATTCAAATGAAATAGAAGGGATTGCCAGTTATTATCATAAAAAATTTGAAGGTAGAAAAACAGCTACTGGCTCCATATTTAAACACCATTTGTACACGGCAGCATCGAACCGATTTCCCTTAAATACGTATGTAAAAGTCACCAATTTAAGTAATCAGAAAGAGGTATATGTTCTCATTAACGATAGAATGAGTGCACACAACAAACGTGTTATAGATCTCACGCATGCTTCCGTAAAAAGACTAAATTTTAAAGGCAGCGGATTGGTAAAAGTAAGATTAACAAAAGTGACCAAAGCGCGCGCCGAGGAGATTATTGCATCGTATGCAGACGAAATAAAAGAAGAGGATACGGCATCAACTAAAAATAACAAAGCAGCTACTAAGGTGCATAAAAGAAAGTTGACAACAAAAAAACAAAAAAATACATCTACAAAAAAATCCTCCAAAAGCAATACAAAAAAACAAGCGGTAAAGCCCATCCCCAAAAAGCCCATCAAAAAAACAGTAAAATAAATAGCATGAATATTCTATTTGCCATACAAGAGATTCCGGGCAAAGGACGAGGTATTGTTTCATTACAAGATATTGAAGCAGATTGCATCATTGAAGTTGCACCCGTACTGGTTATGACGAAAGAAGAACGATTGCATTTAGACCAAACTAAATTACACGATTATATTTTTGAATGGAAAGCAAATGGCAAAGATCAATGCTGTGTTGCCTTAGGGCATGTCTCTATGTATAATCATAGTTATCAATCCAATTGCGAGTATTTCATGGATTATGAGCAGGAACTGATGTTCATAAAAACCGTTAGTGCTATAAAAGCAGGAGAAGAATTACTTATCAATTATAATGGCGATTGGAATAACGAAACACCCCTATGGTTTGAAGCCATACAATGATCCCCAACGCACAGCTGCACAAGGGTGCGACGCAACGAAAGCTACATAGCATTCCCCTTGTTTGTTTACAAAAAATAAAACAACAAATTCTAGTAGAATTCTGTTATATAGAATAGATTTGTAGATCAATAAACATGGCGAAGAAAAAACCAATTGCGGCAACAACAACAAGTTCTGAAATCAATACAAGCATCTTTGTAAAAGGCGCGCGTATGCACAATCTTAAGAATATTGATGTGCATTTTCCTAAAAACAAATTAATCGTTGTAACTGGTGTTAGTGGATCAGGCAAATCTTCGCTCACTATGGACACCTTATTTGCAGAAGGGCAACGACGCTATGCAGAAAGTTTAAGTTCTTATGCGCGACAATTTTTAATGCGATTAGATAAACCAGATGTTGACTATATACAGAATATTTGTCCAGCTATTGCTATTGAGCAAAAAGTAAGTGCACGCACGCCGAGAAGTACGGTAGGTAGCATAACAGAATTGAGTGATTATATTCGTTTGTTGTATGCACGAATTGGCAGAACCTATTCTCCGAAAACGGGCATGGAAGTAAAACGCGACCGTGTAGAAGATGTAGTGAACTATATAAAGCATCTTACACCGTCAACTAAAGTTTTTATTCTTGCTAGTTTTAAAACACATTACGAACGCAGTGTAACAGAAGAAATACAAGTATTAATTCAAAAAGGCTTTACGCGTTTATACATTCCAAAAAAGGGAATTGTAAACATGGAGGCAATAGAAGATTACAAGGCTATCCTTGAAAAAAAAGGAAGTGTTGCCTACATTTTAATTGATAGAATTGTAGTGAACGAATTCGACGAAGACACCTTGCATCGCATTGCAGACAGTATACAACTTGCTTTTTACGAAGGGGAAGGAGCGTGTGAATTGACAATAAATGAAGATGCCTTTATTTCTTTTAGCAACAAATTTGAACGTGATGGCATTCAGTTTTTAGACCCAACACCACAGTTGTTTTCCAACAACAACCCCTACGGTGCATGTCCTGTTTGTGAAGGGTTTGGAACGGTTTTAGGTATAGACAAAGACCTTGTAATACCCGACACCAGCTTGAGTACTTATGAAGGTGCAGTAGCCTGTTGGAAAGGAGAAAAAATGAATAATTATCTTGTTCAGTTTATAAAACAAGCAAGCGCTTTCGATTTCCCCATTCATAAACCAATAGCTCAGCTAAGCGAAGCACAATATCAACTATTATGGGAAGGCAATGCCAAAGTAAGTGGCATTCAAGATTTCTTTACCATGGTAGAACAAAACTTATATAAAGTTCAATACCGAGTGTTGCAAGCTCGCTTTAGAGGCCGAACAGCTTGTTATGCATGCAATGGTAGCAAACTAAGAAAAGAAGCCAGCTATGTAAAAATAGCTGATAAAACAATAGATCAGTTAATGCAAATGCCTATACAACATTTGCAAACTTGGTTTGATACCCTCTCTTTAAACCAATACGATGCAGAAGTAGCTAAGCGAATTTTCATCGAAATCCATCAGCGTTTAAGAACCATGATGGATGTAGGCTTGAGCTATTTAACACTAGAGCGATCTTCTGCAACACTGAGTGGCGGTGAAAGTCAACGAATACAACTTACTAAGTTCTTAGGCAGCAATCTCTCCGACTCTATGTACATTTTAGATGAGCCCAGCATAGGATTGCATGCAAGAGACACAGCACGCTTGATAAAAGTATTAAAAAATTTACGCGACTTAGGTAATACTGTTATTGTAGTAGAACACGACGAGATGATGATGCGCGAAGCAGATTATATCATCGATATGGGACCATTTGCTAGTTATCTTGGGGGAGAAGTAATTGCAAGTGGCACATTTAAAGAATTGATAGCTAACCCAAAGAGCTTAACGGGCGCTTATTTATCAGGTCAAAAACAAATTGCGCAACCAAAACAAAAAAGAAAAGCACAAGGCACTATTGTAGTGGAAGGCTGTAGACAACACAATTTAAAAAATATAGATGTTAGTTTTCCTTTGGGTGTTTTATGTGTTGTAAGTGGTGTAAGTGGATCTGGCAAAACAAGTTTGGTAAAACACACTCTTTTGCCTGCTATAGAAAAAGCCCTTCATATCAATCCATCTAAAGCTGGTATTCACAAACAATTATCAGGCGATCTTGCTATGATTCAACATATAGAAATGGTGGATCAAAACCCGATAGGTAAATCTTCGAGAAGCAATCCTGTAACCTATATTAAAGCCTACGATGAAATTAGAGCCTTGTATGCAAAGCAAGGACTTTCAAAAATTAATGGATTTGAACCTAAGCATTTTTCCTTTAATACCGATGGTGGGAGATGTGATACCTGTCAGGGCGAAGGTAGTATTTTAGTAGAAATGCAATTCTTAGCCGATGTGCATTTACCATGTGATAGCTGTAAAGGGAAACGCTTTAAGGATGAAGTATTAGAAGTGCGTTATAATGAAAAGAATATTTATGACGTATTATGCATGAGCGTTGATGAAGCCATCGACTTTTTTAAAGAAGAAAAGAAATTAGTTAAAAACCTACAGCCCTTAGCAGATGTGGGATTGGGCTATGTGAGCCTTGGCCAAAGCTCTAATACCTTAAGTGGAGGCGAAGCGCAGCGTATAAAATTAGCTTCCTTTTTAGGGAAAGGGGCACATAAAGAAAAAGTCTTATTCTTATTTGATGAACCCACTACAGGATTGCATTTTCATGATATTGAAAAATTACTAAAATCATTTGATGCATTAATCCAACAAGGACATTCTATTGTTGTTATCGAACACAATACAGATGTAATGAAATATGCCGATTGGCTGATTGAAATTGGTCCGGAAGGGGGCGAAGAAGGGGGCTATCTTATATATGAAGGTCCGCCAGAACAATTGCATAAAAGCAAAAAAAGCGTAACGGCTACTTATTTGAATTTTTAAAATTGTGCGGCGATTAGTTGTTTAGTATAAGGGTGTGTAGCCTGATTATACAACTGATTAGCAGCAATGCGTTCTACAATTTCGCCATTCTGCATAACAAGTATATGATCACTCATATATTGCACCACTTGCAAATCATGACTTATAAACAAATAGCTTAAAGACAACTCTCGTTTTAGCAATAAAAACAAGTCTAGAATTTGTGCTTGTATATGCACATCCAGTGCGGCTACACTCTCATCACATATCAATAATCTAGGTTCGAGTGCAAGTGCTCTTGCAATACCAATTCTTTGTCGCTGACCTCCAGAAAACTGATGTGGATATTTGTCAAGCGTATCAGTCGGCATTTGCACCAAATCCATCAAAGAGTGCATTCTTTTTTCTATCGTTGATTTATCATTATGAAGATGAACCTGTAATAATTCACCAAGCACCTCTTTGATAGTAAGCTTAGGATTTAAGGATGCTAATGGATCTTGGAAAATAAGTTGGATACCTTTTCTAATGTTCAACCAATCTGCTTTTTTGGCTTTTACTAAATCGTATCCTTCAAAAGTAGCTGTACCTTTACTAAATGGCACCAACCCCAGCAACGCTTTTGCTAAAGTGCTTTTACCACAACCACTCTCGCCTACTAAACCTAAAACCTCGCCCTGATGAATAGAAAAGCTAATATCTTTTACGGGTTGAATAGTAGGTTTTGTAGTAGTGAAAAAAGAAGAGGGCATTTTATAAGCAATACCTACATTCTTTAATTCAAGTATTAGCTTAGAAGACACTACGCATGGATATTGTAATGCATACGCTTCTTTTTTAGCTACCGTTGGGACTGCATTTAAAAGTGATTTAGTGTAGGTAGCTTGTGGGTTTTCAAAAATTGCTTTTGCATTACCCTGCTCCATTACCAAACCTTTTTGAAGCACTATTATTTCATCAGAAAAATACTTAGCTAATTTTAAATCATGCGTTATAAAAATAAATGCCGTTCCATGCTTTTCTTGCAATTGTTTCATCAACAATACAATTTCTTTTTGTACTTGAGCATCTAAAGCAGTAGTAGGTTCATCAGCGATTACGATTGCAGGCTTATTACACATAGCCATTGCAATCATTACTCGTTGTTTTTGGCCACCAGAAAGCTGATGCGGATATTTATAAAACAAAAGATTGGCATCTAAATGAACTTCACTTAAGGCCTCTTTTGCAAGAAGCACAGCTTTATGAGCATCACATTGTTGATGCACTAAGATGGCTTCTTTGATTTGATTACCAATAGTCATACTAGGATTTAATGCACTCATAGGCTCTTGAAAAATAAGCGCTATTTGCTTTCCTCTTATCGACTGCCACTGGTTAGCGTGGCATTGCAATACATTTATAGATTGGGCATCTACCTGTAAGCATGCAGAACCCGACACAACTAACGAATTAGGTAAAAGCCCCATTAAAGCCAACGCAGTAATTGATTTCCCAGATCCACTTTCGCCAACAATAGCAAGCGTAGATTGAGGATAAAGCGTAAATGACAAATCCTTAACTACACAATTATGTGGAGGATTAGCAAAGCTAATTTGTAATGCATCAACTGAAAATACTGGAGTCACCGAACAATTAAAAATGTAAGTGTTTAACTGTTAGCCCTTGATTAATTAATTGCTTGAGCGATTCAATACCTATTTGTAAATGATTGTCTACATAAGTTGCCGTTACTTGCGAATCACTTTCTGCTGTTTTAACACCTTCGGGAGTCATTGGCTGATCAGAAACTAATAATAAAGCGCCAGTAGGAATTTGATTATAAAACCCAGTTGTAAAAATAGTAGCTGTTTCCATATCAATAGCCATAGCCCTAATTTTAATTAGATATTCCTTAAATTCATCATCATGTTCCCAAACTCTTCTATTGGTAGTATATACAGTACCTGTCCAATAATCTATATTAAAATCACGAATAGTTGTAGAGATAGCTTTTTGTAAAGCAAAGGATGGTAGTGCCGGAACTTCTTGCGGGAAATAATCGTTAGAAGTACCCTCTCCTCTGATAGCTGCAATTGGTAAAATTAAATCGCCCACTTCATTTTTTCTTTTTAATCCACCACATTTGCCTAAAAACAAAACGGCTTTTGGATTGATGGCACTCAACAGATCCATCATAGTAGCAGCACTTGCGCTACCCATTCCAAAATTAATAATGGTTATGCCATTGGCCGTAGCACACTGCATGGGCTTATCTATACCCACAATAGGTACATTAAACTGTTTCGCAAACATATTGACATACTTGCTAAAATTGCATAGCAGAATATAACTACCGAAATCTTTCAACTCTTGGCCGGTATACCTTGGCAACCAGTTTTTTACAATTTCTTCCTTTGTTTTCATAAAAAAGATTTTAATAAAGTTATTAATAATTAAATAAAAAAGGACTCTTCTTTGAAGAGTCCTTTTTAAATAAATTAAGTGTATTAATCTGGTCTATCCCCTTCCAAAAAAGTATTAATTGTTTGAATAGGTGATGGATTTAGCGGACCGTTTGAATTATTGGCAGCTACTGAGTAGCCGCTTAAAAAAGATTCATTGGTTGCTATACTATTATCCATAGTCATGTTTTTGCGCATATAGGCAGGAACATTTTCAATGTCGTCTACGTTATTATTTTTATTGAACCCATTGCTCATATTTCTTAGGCGCTCAACACGCTCTTCAAATGCACGTTGTTGTTGCTCGAACAGACGTTTTTCTTCCATCTCGTGTTCTAATAAAAAATTACGCGCTGGTTCTGGTTGAGCAGTAGCAGATACCGTAGGTGTTTCCGCAACTACTAAGGTAATTTCCTCCGCATAGCTAGGTTGTACTGTTTTAGCAATATGTAAATGAGATGAAACATTTGATTGCACAGTAGCAATTGGTGTTTCTACAGGAGCCGTAGCTGATGTTGGTATACTTGAAACCGAAGCACTAGCTACTTCAACAACCGCTTGTGGTGCAGCAAAAAAACTAGTTGGCTCAGCAGGCGTTTCTGGTGCAGCAGGTGCAACAAAAACTGCAGGTTCCGCAACATAAGAAGCCGTTGGTGTTTCAAGATTTGTAGTTGGCGTAGTAGGCGCTACCAAGGTTGGCATCATAGTATTTGCTACTGGCGCTTCTACAACTATAGCTTTAGGGGCTTGTTCTTCGATATGAACAGCAGCTGAGGTATCTTCTAATGTTACTACAAGTTTATTAGCTTCATTTTTCATTTCATCAATTTCTCCTTTATGCTTAAAACCAGTAGCAATAACAGTTACAGAAATTTTATCGCCCAAAGAAGCATCTTGACCCATACCTAGGATAACTTCACAATCGTCACCCGCTTGTGCTTGAACATAGGCTTGGATAATGTCATTTTCATCCATCGTATGTTCAAATTCTCCAGGAGAAGAAAGGATATTCAATAGTATCCATTTAGCACCATGGATATTATCATCGTTCAATAATGGAGAATTCAATGCTTGTTCTACCGCTAATTGCGCTCTGTTTTCACCAGCTATTTGTGCACTACCTAAAATGGCTCTACCACCATTTCTCATTACCGTAGACACATCTGCAAAGTCGGTATTTATTTGACCTGTAGTGTTGATCACATCCGTGATACATTTTGCAGAAATAGCTAACACATCATCTGCTTTTGAAAAGGCTTGAGTAAATGGCAAATTACCAAATTGTTGACGCAATTTATCATTAGATAGAATTAGCAAGGTATCTACATGCTCTCTCATTCTTTCAATGCCTTCTTCAGCTTGTTTTAATCTTTTTTTGCCTTCATAGGTAAACGGTGTGGTAACAATACCTACAGTTAATATGCCTAAATCTCTACAGATTTTAGCTACAACCGGAGCGCCACCTGTTCCCGTTCCGCCACCCATACCTGCAGTGACAAACACCATTTTGGTATTTACTTTTAATAACTTTTCAATATCATCATAACTTTCTTCACATGCTTGTTTCCCAATTTCAGGATTTGCACCTGCTCCTAAACCTTGTGTTAGGTGTGGGCCTAACTGAACTTTATTGGCAATAGGACTTAATGCCAGTGATTGAGAATCGGTATTGCATACAATAAAATCTACGCCTTCTATGCCTAAGCTATGCATATAATTCACAGCATTGCATCCTCCTCCACCAACACCAATTACTTTGATGATAGATGATTGATTTTTTGGGATTTCGAAATGTATCATTTTAAATTATTTTTTTGGGTTAGTGGGTTTGTGTTCTTTTTTTTATTTTTTACTTTAATTCTGCATCTTGAGCGTCGGTTTGCACCTCTTCAAAAAGTTCAATCAACTTATCCTTAAATTGGGTAAGTATATTTCTTCTTTTTGCACCAGTAGCATTTGTTTGCTTACTTGGCTCACTTTCTGATGTAGTATTTGTTGGGTTCATTACTACTGTAGTTGCGGTTTCAGTAGTATTGGTTGCGTCCGAAATTACATCATCTTGATTTTGTTTAATAATATTTTTCAAATAAGAATTCCCCATATCGTTGATAACTTGTAGGGCACCGTTTTCCAAATCGTCAAATCCTCTTAAAACTAGACCTATACAAGTTGAGTACATAGGGTTCATAGCGGCGCTAGCAAAGCTACTATCGCCTCCAATATGCTCATTTGGATCGCCAATTCTAGAGCTTAAACCAGTTACAAAATCAGCTAATTGCGTCACATTTTTCAATTGAGAACCACCACCAGTTATGATGATACCACCATGCAAACGCGTATCCATTCCAATTTGCTTAAGATGAAAATATACTTGCTCTAAAATCTCATGCATACGTGCCTGAATAATCATCGAAAGGTTTTTTACCGAAACTTGCTTAGCTGGCATCCCTTTAATTCCAGGAATAGAAATATATGCATTATCTACAGCGCTAGAAGCTAATGCAGATCCATGAATCACTTTCATTGCCTCCGCTTGAGCTCTTAAAACACCCAAGCCCGTTCTGATATCATTAGTAACATTAACACCGGCATATGGAATAACCGCAGTGTGTTTTAAAATTCCATCATAAAACACTGCTAAATCGGTAGTGCCACCACCAATGTCTACAATAGCTACACCCGCTTCTAAATCTTCATCGCTAATTACCGCAGCGGCACTTGCAAGAGGTTGTAGGATAATATCAATCATTTCCAACCCTGCTTTTTCGATACAACGCTTGATATTTTTTATTGCATTTTTGTCACCCGTAACGATATGGAAATTTGCACCAATTTTTACACCGTTCATACCCACCGGAGAAGATGTAGTTTGGATGTTATCCACAAAATACTCTTGTGGAATGATATCTACAATACGATCACCTGCAGGAATATAGGTTTTGTATTGATCTTTCAATAACATGTCAATATCCTGTTTGGTTATTTCACTATCCGTATTTAATCGAACGCGATCACCTCTAGTTTGTAAACTCTTGATATGCTGACCAGCAATACCAACATATACATTTTTAATTTCTAGGTTTGGATTTGACTTTTTACAATCTGCGATTGCATTTTGAATAGACTTTACACATTCGTCTATATTAACTACCACACCATGGTTAACACCTGCAGAATCGGCTCTACCAAAACCTACTATTTCAATTTTGCCAAATTCATTTTTAACACCGGCTATAGCTACTACTTTTGTTGTACCGATATCTAATCCTACGATGACTTCTTGTTTATTTTGTATCATTTGAGTTGTTTATTTATTATTTAAGAATGTACTTGGGTTGCGAATTATTTTTTTGTTTTTTCTTTGGCTTCTGTGGCTTCTTGGGGACTTCCTTCTTCTTTACTTTATTCTTTATTTTCTGTGCTTGTATCTTTTTTTGTGCTTTTGGTGGTGGCTTATCTTTAACAATAGGAACTACATTTTTATTGGCATTTAATGTAGGTACTACAATTGGCGCTTTAGCATTAATTTGTTTGGGGAAACTATCATTTATTGATTGATTGCCAATAATGCTCTTCACCCAATCAATATTCTCATTCTTATTGACATCTTTTATTTCTGGCAAACTCAATTTTGGTTTAGCAACAAGTTGTCCATCAAAACGAGCATCTATAGTAGTATAAAGATTCCAACCAATTTTTTTAAGTAGTTTTCTGTAAAATAGAAATACATTATCTAATTTATTTTGCAAATTATTGGTATCCCCTAAAATGATTAATTGTTTTCCTAAGGCTGTCAATAGGGCGAAATCGTTGGTATCTCGCACTACTATCATTTGGGTTTGTGCGTTCCAGAATGTATCCGCTTCAATATAATTGGCAATAAAAGCAATTGATTTAAACGTGTTTAATTTAGCAGTATAATTATTGCTAGGAACGTTAGCAACGGCCATTAAAACTGGCGTATACGATTCGGATAATGGAATAGGATGTAAGGAACGGTCTAAATAATAAGATGCCCCATTTTGTTCAAATACTCTTATGAACGGTATTTTTTGTGCTACCTCTATTTGAAGATTATTATTCACATCTATAAATGCTTCTGCATTTTGTATCCAAGAATTTTTATTCAAAAAGCCCTCTACTTTAGAAATCGTTGTTCCGTTTACAGATTGACTTACAATTTCATCACCAAATTGAGCATGTAAAATGCGTTGAATATATGCAGCGTTTAAAAAATTTGCAGCTGCTGGATTAGTAATGCTAATTTTTACAGCCTGTATTGTTTTTTTGTGTTGCCATTTAAAACCATACAACAATACCCATATACTTGTAGCCAATACAAGTACTGTAAGCAATATTATTGCCCATTTACGTATCGTATTTTTAGTTTCTTGCTGCATTTATTTACTTTCTAAAATTGTTTTAATAGGTTGTATCAATTGATCGATGTCTCCAGCACCGGCAGTAATCAATAATTCTATTGCATGATCTTGTATATATCGCAAAGTCGCTTCTTTGCTTAATACTGCACCTTTTTTCACCTTCATTGCCGATAAAATAAGCTCAGATGTAACTCCTTCCATAGGCAATTCTCGTGCAGGATAAATAGGCAAAATAATTAATTCATCTGCCAAAGAAAGGCTTGCAGCAAATCCATCTACTAAGTCTTTTGTTCTTGAAAATAAGTGCGGTTGAAAAACAACTAAACACTTTTTATTAGGATACAAATTTTTGGCACTTTTAATGAGTGTTTCCAATTCAGCAGGATGGTGTGCATAATCATCTATATAAATTGAATCAGTAGCCTTAACAATATATTCGAACCTTCTTTTGATACCTTTAAAATTTGCAAAACAAGCTTTTGCTTTTTCTAAATCCAAATTCATGGTATAGCAAACGGTAAACGCTGCCAATGCATTTTCAATATTATGTAGACCTCCAATTTGCATGACTACATCTTGCAACTGAAACCATTTAGAGGAAATATTAAAGCGGTAAGAACCGTTTTCAATTTTTAGATCACTTGCGTAAACATCTGCTTTGGTATCGTTTAAACTGTACGTTATTATACGATCTGCAATAAGATCGCCAGCTCGTTTTAAACCATACTTCGCAATTAATGTACCGCCTTTTTTTATTTTAGAGGTATACGCTATAAACGCCTCTTCCATACTTTCCGCTGTACCATAAATGTCCAAATGATCAGCATCCATAGAAGAAAGAACTGCAATAGAAGGATTTAATTTCAAAAAACTACGATCATATTCATCTGCTTCAATAACAGCATTTGGCGCATCAGAACTCCAATAATTTGTATTGTAATTAACGGATATACCACCCAAAAATGCATTGGCTCCAACCCCTATCTCTCTAAGCAAAAATGCACACATCGTAGAGATGGTCGTTTTACCATGTGTACCGGCTACCGTTACAGAGAATAAAGACGATGAAATCGCTTCTAGTAAATCACTTCTTTTATAAAGAGTATACCCATTATCCTTATACCAGTTTAGCTCTTTATGATCCTTAGGTATAGCAGGCGTATAGACCACTAAATCAATTTCTTTTTGAAGTAACTCAAGGGCATCTTCATAGTGAATAGCCATACCCTCCTGCTCTAATTGATTTGTTAAGCTAGTTCTTGTTTTATCATAGCCAAATACCTTAACCCCTTTTTGATTAAAGTATCTTGCTAAAGCACTCATGCCTATACCGCCGATGCCAATAAAATAAATATTTTTAATTGAATTTATGGCTATCATGATGCTATAGCAATTATATGGTTAGCAATAAGTTCGTCGGCATTGGTAATCGCTATTTTATTTAACTGATGTGCATATTGATTACAAATAGCTTCATCTTGAAGTAGCGAAGCTAGCTTAGGTAATAAATCTGTAGCAATATCTTTATCTAACACCATACTTGCCGCATGTCTGTTTACCAAAGACAATGCATTTGCTTTTTGATGATCTTCCGCAGCAAATGGATAAGGCACAAAAATGACTGGCTTTGCCACTATGGATAATTCTGAAATAGCTAAAGCGCCGGCTCTAGATATAATGATATCAGCCGCTGCGTAGGCATAATTCATTTCTTTAATAAAATCATGCACCACTACTCTATCGGTAAAAGAACTTGCTTCTTTTTTTGCTTGTTCATAAAAAGCAGTTCCTGTTTGCCAAATTAATTGCACTGGCTGTTGCATTAATTCAGACAAACTGTTGGCTATTGTTTTATTAATACTGTTTGCACCTAAACTACCGCCAACTACAAGCACTGTTTTATATTGATGCGCTAATCCGAAAAATTCATTTCCTTGATATTTGGAAATCGCATTTGTTGCAATTTCTGATCTTACCGGATTGCCTGTCAATACAACAGAACGATTTGGGAAAAAGTGTTCCATATTTGGATATGCTGTACAAATCATCTTAGCTTTTTTAGCCAAGAATTGGTTCGATTTACCAGCAAAAGAATTTTGCTCTTGAATAAGCGTAGGAATATGCATAAGCTGTGCCATAAATAAAACAGGGAAACTTGCATAACCTCCAACGCCAACAACAACATCTGGCTGAAAAGTTTTTATAATTTTTCTAGCCTCCCAAAATGCTTTAATGAGCTTAAAAGGCAAACTGATATTCCTTAATAAATGAGCTCTATTAAATCCGACAATATCTAAACCAATAATTTTAAATCCTGCTTGAGGAACTTTTTCCATTTCCATTTTATGCTTAGCACCAACATATAATAATTCATGTGCTTGATTATTTTTTTTCAAGGCATGGCCAATAGCAAGCGCTGGGAATATATGTCCCCCAGTACCTCCACCAGCGATTATTATTTTTAATGCAGCCATTAGTTAGTTGCTTTATTTAATTCTGAAATTTTATGTTCCGTACCCTCTGTTTCTCCCACATTGCTACTCACACTTAAAATAATACCAATAGCAATACTCGTAAACCAAATTGACGACCCACCCATACTTACCATTGGCAGTGTAAGACCTGTAACAGGCAATAAACTAGTATTTACACCCATATTTAACATAGCCTGAAATACTAATGTTATACTCAACCCCACCGCTAAAAATGCACCATAAGCATACGGACATCTTTGAAATATTCTGATACATCTCCATAAAAAGAGCATGTATATAAACATCAACACGGCACCGCCCAACAAACCATATTCTTCAATAATGATTGCATAAATAAAATCGGAATATGGGTGCGGTAAAAAATTACGTTGCATACTTTTACCTGGACCTAAGCCATTCAAGCCACCATTGGCAATGGCAATTTTTGCTTGTGTAGCCTGAAATTCATCTTCTTTATCATCATCTGATGCAGCCACTTTTTTTTCTGCACTTACATACGTTAAAATTCTATTTTTCCAAGTAGCTGCACGCGGACCGATATTAAATAGAATCATTAATCCTATAAGCGCTATCCCAGATACTGCTAGAATTAAAATATGTTTTACGTTTACTCTACCTATATAAAATAAAATACAACAAGTAAAACCTAACATTAAGGCTGTAGATAAATTAGCAGGCAAAATCAATACACAAATAACTATTACGGGAAACACCACGGGAATAAAACCTTTATAAAAATCTTTAATTACCTCTTGCTTTAAACTCAAAACTTTAGCTAGATAAACAAACAATGCAAGCTTTGCAAAATCTGATGATTGAAAGGTTATATTCACCACCGGCAAAGACACCCAACGGCTACCATGGTTTAATTTAGTACCATAAATTAACGTATAAATTAACAATAAAATAGCAATGTATAAGGCCAATCGCGACCAACTAATGAAACGGGTATAATTTATCTTATGTGTAAAATAAATAGTAGCTAAGCCTACAAACATATAGCATAAATGTTTAAACAAATAAAATGTTGTATTCTTCTCCATCTTATAAGCTAATGAACAAGTAGCACTATAAACAGCTAACAAACTGATTAGTGCAAGAATTAACACCAAAGCCCAAATCACTTTGTCGCCTCTTAATTTTGGTATTGCCTTGTTTATATTCATACTTATAGTGCTTTTACGGCATTTTTAAATTGTTCACCACGATCTTCAAAATTTTTAAACAAATCGAAACTTGCACAAGCAGGAGATAATAAAACAGCATCTCCTTTCTCTGTGATTTCATAAGCTATTTTCACAGCTTCCGTTGCACTTGATGCATCATAAATTGCCGGCACAATACCTTCAAATGATTGATGTAAAATAGTATTGTCAACACCCAAGCAAATGATAGCCTTCACTTTTTCTTCCACTAAATATGCAATTTCATTATAATCATTCCCCTTATCTACTCCACCAAGGATTAGAACGGTTGGTTTATTCATACTTTCTAATGCAAACCAAACAGCATTTACATTAGTCGCCTTGCTATCATTGATATATTCTACACCCTTAATGGTTGCAACCTTTTCTAAGCGATGCGACAAGCCATTAAAACTGGTTAAACTCTCTCTAATTTTTTCTTTTCTTATACCAGCTACCTTTGCAGAAATTCCTGCAGCCATACTATTGTATTGATTGTGTTTCCCTCTTAATGACAATTCATTTATTGACAATTCAAACGGATCTTGATTTACATTAATTGTCATTTGCTCCCCTTTTATCATAGCTCCTTCTTGGTTATTAGTTGTGTTATTCATTGTAAAAAATAATTGCTTTGCTTTAGTTGTGTGGTTTAGTAAGTAATTGTTTATAGCAGCATCATCTTGATTAATCACAAAACAATCTGTATCAATTTGGTTTTCGGTTATTTTAAATTTAGCTTGTACATAATTCTCAAATTGGTAATCATAACGATCTAAATGGTCTGGAGTAATGTTCAACAATACAGCAATATTGGGTCTAAATGTTTTGATATCATCTAATTGAAAGCTACTCACTTCCATAACATACCATTCGCAAGGGTTTTCAGCTATTTGCTTTGCAAAACTGATTCCTATATTTCCAACAAGAGCAACATTCATGCCTGCTCTTACCAACATATCATATATCCAAGAAGTAGCCGTACTCTTTCCATTTGATCCTGTAATAGCTATTATTTTACTATCACCTTTGTATCTAAATCCAAACTCAATCTCACTAATTAATTCTATTCCGTGTTTGCGTATAATTTTAACCGCTTCATTTTTCTCACTAATTCCTGGGCTTTTAATAATCGTACTAGCTTCAATGATCTTAGCAATTGTATGTCCACCCTCTTCAAATTCAATAGCTTGCTCTGATAGTATTTTCTTAAATTGATCTTTTATCACACCACCATCTGATACGAATACACTAAAGCCAAGCTTCTTAGCAAGCAAAGCTGCGCCAACACCACTTTCGGCAGCACCTAAAACAACAATATGTGTAAATTCAGCTGACATCTTTTATCGAATCTTCAAGGTTACAATACTTAAAATAGAAAGCATGATGGCTATAATCCAAAAACGAGTTACAATTTTACTTTCATGATAACCCAATTTTTGATAATGGTGATGCAAAGGCGACATTAAAAAAATACGCTTCCCTTCTCCATATTTCTTTTTTGTTTTTTTGAAATACCATACCTGCAACATCACAGACAAATTTTCTACCAAGAAAATACCGCAGATAATTGGTATCAATAATTCTTTACGAACAATAATAGCTAATGATGCTATGATGCCGCCTAAAGCTAAACTACCTGTATCGCCCATAAACACTTGCGCAGGATATGCATTGTACCATAAAAAACCAATACACGCTCCAACAAACGCTCCAACAAAAATGGACAACTCGCCCAAGTTTGGAATATGCATAATATTGAGATAACTAGCGAATACATAGTTGCCAGAGACATACGCAAATACGCCTAAACAAATACCTGCTACCGCAGAGACGCCTGTTGCCAAACCATCGATCCCATCAGTTATGTTTGCACCATTAGAAACGGCAACGATAATGAAGGTTACAAACAATATATAAATCAGCATCGTAGCTACGGACTGATAAGATCCGAAAACACTTGCAATTGCGGCATAGCTTAACTCATGTGTTTTTACAAATGGAATGGTAGTGGTAGCTGCTTTTACTCTAACATAGGTATGTACTTTATTGTTTTCATCTACGCGCTGATACGGTGTAGACATTATTTTTTCTGTAGGGTTTGCGACTAGCTGTTTGCCAGGAGTTACTTCTCTAGTCGTAATTACATTCTGATTGTAATACATAGTAATACCAATAATAGCACCCAATCCAATTTGTCCTAAAATTTTAAATCTTCCTGCTAATCCTTCTTTATTTTTCTTAAACACTTTGATATAGTCATCAATAAAACCAACTACTCCACACCAAATAGTAGAAACGACCATTAAAATAATATACACATTAGTAATACGCGCAAATAATAAGGTTGGTATTAAAATTGCTCCAATTATAATTAAGCCCCCCATGGTAGGTGTGCCTTTTTTTTGTTGTTCTCCTTCCAATCCTAATTCTCTTACCGTTTCGCCAATTTGTTTTTTCTGTAAGAATTTAATTAGTCGTTTACCAAATAACATGGATATGACTAAGGATAAGATTACAGCTAGAGAAGCTCTGAAGGTGATGTAATAAAACACCCCAGTGCCCGTAAGGTTAAAATGTTCTCTTAAGTAAGTAAATAAATAGTATAACATAGTTTTACTTTTCTAGTGTTTTAAAGTAGTCTACAATCATTTGAGCATCATCAAAAGGGTATTTTGTACCCTGAATTTCTTGATAGGTTTCATGCCCTTTCCCAGCAATTAGAATAATATCTTTTGGCTTTGCTAATAAACAAGCCGTTTGAATTGCAGCAGCACGATCTTCTATGCGTAGTGCAAACTTTTTCTTGCTAACACTTATACCTTCTTCCATTTGATCTAATATTGCAGTTGGATTTTCGAAACGAGGATTATCGGAAGTAAGAATAACTTGATTACTATACTTCACAGCCACTTCCGCCATTACGGGTCGTTTTTCAGCATCTCTATTACCACCACAACCAACTACTGTAATTACTTGTTGATCATCTCCTTTTAGTTGCTGAATAGTTGTAAGTACATTCAACAAAGCATCGGGCGTATGGGCATAGTCTACAATGGCTAATACATGGTCTTTGGCCGATAAATATGTTTCAAATCTTCCTTTTGCACCTAATAAATTACTTAAATGAGCAAGTACGTTCATTTTATCTTGACCAAGATTTATAGCAACACCAAAAACAGCCAATAAATTATAAGCATTAAATTTGCCTATCAACCTAAAATGCGTTTCGAAGCCATCCAATAAAAGCACTAATCCTGTTAAATTATTTTCAATAATTTTTGCTTTAAATGTAGCTGGCGACAACAAACTATAAGTACATTTTAATGCTGCTGTATTTTGTAACATAACAGCACCTCGCTTATCATCAATATTACTTATTGCAAAAGCTTCTTTAGGCAAATGATCAAAAAGTAATTTCTTTACTCTTATATATTCGTCAAACGTTCCATGATAATCTAAATGATCGTGTGTTATGTTTGTAAAAACTGCGCCGCAAAACTGAATACCAGCAATACGATGTTGGTGAATAGCATGCGAACTCACCTCCATAAACACATACGCACAGCCGGCCATTTTCATTTCATACATCAGCTGTTGAATAGCTAAGGCATTAGGCGTAGTATGTGTACTAGCCACAACTTTATCACCAATATGATGTTGTACGGTAGAAATCAAACCGCATTTATAACCTAACGAAGTAAATAAATTAAATAATAAAGTAGCAACCGTTGTTTTACCATTGGTGCCGGTAATACCAACTACTGTCATCGATTGAGAAGGGAAATTATAAAATGCACTAGCAGCAATACCAAATGCATAATGTGTATCTACAACTAATACATAACAAATGTCCTCCTTAAGTACCACTGGCATGTGCGTAACTAAAATGGCTACTGCACCACTAGCTATTGCTTCGTCTATAAAAGTATGACTATCCACTTTTGTACCCTTCATAGCTACAAAGAGCGCATTGCGATCACATTTTTTAGAATCCATAGCAATGGCTGCTATTTCAATATGCGTATTGCCCACCACTTGAAGTGGAGTTACATGCAATAATATGTCGCTTAGTAGCATCATTTAATTTAAGGTAATCGTTACTTTTTGGCCTTTTACAATTTTTTGTCCTGGCAAAATAGACTGTGTTACTTTTTGCCCCACTCCTTTAACTGTTACTTTCAATCCACAAGCCTCCAATAATGCAATAGCTCTACTCAAATGCATGTTGCTTAAGTCTGGCATATTAGTAGCATTAATAGGAATGCCCGATGAACGCGCTCCTGCATTATTTAAATCTTGTAATTGAGTCCATGTAGCATTATTTGGAGTTACATATCTATACTTCAATGCCTGCATTAATTTATTTACTTTCGATCCTTGTTGCGCTACGGCTACTACATTACTATAATTAACTTTAGCAAAACTATCTAGCTGCTGATGGTTTTGACCAATAGAATTAGCATAGATTTTATCTGCAATCATTCTAAAAACGGGCGCTGCAATGGTACCACCATAATATGCACCAGAATGCGGCTTAGTTCTAATTACTACAGCAATCGTATAGGTAGGATTATTTGCTGGGAAATAACCTACGAAAGAACCTTGATAAACTCCGTCTGCATACGTAATACCCTTATCCGCAACTTGTGCTGTACCGGTTTTACCAGCAATGGAATAAAAAGGCGATTGTATATGTTTACCTGTACCTGTCAATACCACCTCTTCCAATGCTAATTTCACTTGTCGGATCGCGTCTTTACTTGCTATTTGAGGCACTACTACTTCTGGCTCAAATACCTGAACATCTTTATCGAAAGAACGAATAGCATTAA
Organism: Bacteroidota bacterium; assembly: GCA_024640225.1. Taxonomy (GTDB): domain Bacteria; phylum Bacteroidota; class Bacteroidia; order Chitinophagales; family Chitinophagaceae; genus CAIWHF01. The sequence goes on from JAHEFK010000004.1 coordinate 76,915, forward strand.
CTAAATAGGGCTTCATCATAGTGCCATTATTAGCAACTGCATTATAAATCATGCAAGTTCTTAAAGGCGCAATCATTACTTCATATCCCGTAGCCATCCATGGTAAAGAGGTAGCGCTCCACGATTTATTTAACGGTGTTTTTACTACGGGTCTTCTTTCCCCCAATAAATCAATACCAGTCTTTTGATCTAATTGTAGTTTTTTTAGAAAATTAGTATACACTGTTGGATTGGCAGCATAAAATTGGTAGGCTAATTTTGCCATTGCTACATTTGAAGAAAGTGCAAACGCTTGTTTTACCGACAATACACCTAAACCCAAATGAGAATCTTTCATGGTTCTATTACCGAAAGAAGCCGAACCACCTTGTGCATTTACTTGATCGTCTACAGTTATATGCTTATCATTAAATAGCGAAAGTAAGGTCATTAATTTGAACGTTGAACCCGGCTCTGTTGGAATTAATGCGTAATTAAAATCTTCCCAATAAGATCCATCATTTTGTCTACCTAAATTTGCAATAGCTTTAATTTTTCCTGTTTTCACTTCCATTACTATACAGGTGCCATACAAACATTCGAATTTAGACAATTGACTTTCTAAAGCATGCTCTGCAATATCTTGTATGCTAACATCTAAAGTGGTAACTACATCAAATCCATTTGTAGGCTCTAACTCTGAACCTTGAATAATCATCCATTGTCCGCCTGGCATTCTTTGTTTAATACAATGTCCGTTTTCACCTTTTAATACTGAATCATAGGTAGCTTCCAATCCAATTACTTGACTGTTTTTTCTCCACAAGCCAATAGTACGAAGAGCCATAACATTAAATGGATTGACCCGTTTGTTTTTTTGCTCTACAACTAATCCACCTTTCCTACTGCCTAATTTCATAATCGGCAATAGTTTGATTAATTGATAATCGTAATAAGGTAAATTGTGTGCCAACTCATAATAACGAGCCGTATCATTAAATTCTGCTGTCAATTCATTCTTATATGCGGCACTAGATTTATCTTTTAAAATAAGAGCAAAACTATTTGCCAACGTATCGATATATTTAAAAAAGGTATCTTTTTTAATTACGGAAAAATCGATGTGTAAATCAAATTGAGGAATTGTAGAGCATAACAAAACCCCGTCTTCAGAATAAATATTACCTCGCTCAGAAAATAAAGTATCATTACGCAAATTCATATTTCTAGCCATAGAGCGCAGTTTTGGCCCTTGAACCACTTGCACCCATGCCGCCTTCCCTAAAATTAGAAGCGCAAATAGCAGTATACCTGTAAAAGATAAGTAAACTCTAAATCGTATGTCTTTTTTTACGCTCAATGTTGATTTAATATTTATTATTTTGTTGCTTTCTGTAGGGTATCTTTATCAATTACATATGCCGGTTGCAATAAAGGTTTTAACCCTAATCGAGATGAACGCTGAATGATATTGGTCTCAATCAATTCACCCATCCATTTAGATTTTGCATCCATATAATGCCAACGCAATTCTTTAATTTCTTGATTTAACTTATCAATTTTCTTTTGTCTATCTATAGCCAATTGAGAACTATAAATGTATAATCCTGAAACCACAGCTAAAAAAATAATGAAGGGCATGTTTTTCAATAGCCCTTGATGGGATACCTTTTCCAAAAAGGATCTCCAATCTTGATTATTATTTTTATCTGCCGAAGCCATATGGTTTATATTTTTTTTGCTATACGTAACTTTGCACTTCTAGATCTACTATTTCGCTTTTGCTCTGCTTCACTGGGCGCTGTTGCTTTTCCTACGGGCTTCATTAAAATTGCCTTTCGAGTTCCATAAATAGAATCACGCTCCTCTTCCCAAAAACCACCTTTCATAAACTGCTTTACAATTCTATCTTCTAACGAATGAAAGGTAATTACACTCAACACACCCCCAGGCTTCAAACATTCCACACACTGTTCCAAGAACGTTCGCAATACACCCATTTCATCATTTACTTCTATTCTTAATGCTTGAAAAACTTGTGCCAAATACTTATGCGGATTTCCCATTACCACAGAAGAAATAAGCGTCTTAAAATTTTCAATAGTATGCAACTTCACTTTAGCCCTTCCTTCTACTATTACTTTAGCTAACTGCTTTGAATTTCTTACTTCTCCGTAGCGCTCAAATAATGAGTGCAATGCAGCTTCTGAATACGTAGTAACAACATGTTCTGCTGTAAGCGCTGTACGTTGATCCATCCTCATATCCATCGGCCCATCAAAACGAATGGAAAAACCTCTTGCTGCTGTATCGAACTGAAAAGAACTAACTCCCAAATCTGCTAAAATTCCATCTACCGCATCTACTTGATGAAACTTAAGAAATCGCTTTAAGAACTTAAAATTTGCAGATACTGCAATAAATCTTTTATCTTCTATTTTATTAATCCAAGCATCTTCATCCTGATCAAAACTTATCAATTTGCCATTTTCGGATAACTGTGCCATTATTTCTCTACTATGTCCACCGCCACCAAAAGTTGCATCTACATAAACTCCGCCCTCTTTTATTTCCAATGCGGCAACCGCTTCTTTCAACATTACCGTTTCATGATAAAACGTAGCATCTTGCTTTCCCATCACTAATTATTTTCAAATGGATTGAAAAAATCAGCCCCTGCGACTGTAGCGGCCAAATCACTAAATCCAGCAGCATTCGCTTTGATATAATTATGATAAGCTTCCTTATCCCATAATTCAATTTTATTGCCTTGAGCAGAGAAGACCATATCTTTTTTAATGCCCGCAAATTCTTGCAATGGTTTAGGCAATAAAAATCTGCCAGCCGCATCTAACTCTACAATGGTAGCGCCATTAATAAAAAGTCGTTTGAATTCTCTAACTTTCGGATTAAAATCATTGAGCTTATTTATTTGCTCTGATAATTTCGACCAACTTTCAATCGTATAAACCGTTAAACAATTTTCAAAACCTCGATTTATGACAAAACGATCTTCTGCTCCTTCTGGCAATTGCTTTCGGAAACCAGCTGGAACTAAAAAGCGATTTTTAGCATCAATCGATACTTCATATTCGCCCAAGAAACCTATAGAATTATTTACTGTCATATTTCGATACAAAGAAACACCAATTCCCACATTTTGACACTATTTTACACCTTGTATTTTTCCACAGTTTTTAAAATAGCTAATAACCAATACTGCATTGACTTTAACAGGACCCAATCACATCTGTTAATAAGCCTATGGGGATTACTGTTTATAAGTGTTAATAACTCTTAATCGCCTTTATTAGCAGGACTTTCAGTTCATTCGCATGCAAAAAAGTGGCTAACTTTTTGCCATTACCACTGTAAATAGTGGCTTTTGCTAGAATTAACAAATCTATAGTTAGTAATACGAAGCAATTCATTATTTTTGTTCACTTATTATGCAAAAGCTACTTAGATTTTTAGTATCCATATTCTCTATATCCTTTATTTTCAGTGCTTGTAGTAGTTACGAGGCTGTTTTGAAAAGTAAGGATATCAATTTTAAATTAGCGAAAGCAAACGAATATTACGAAAAGAAAGATTATCAAAAAGCCAATGAACTCTATGGTATGATTGCTCCTATTTTAAAAGGGACAAAGAGTTTTGAAGCCGTATATTTAAAATATGCCAATAGTTATTATAATCTTAAAGATTACTTTAGCGCTTCCTTGCACTATAAAAATTATGTAGAGGTGTTTCCTACATCAAAAGAAACAGAACATGTAGAATATTTGCATGCTTTATGTTTATTCAAACTTGCTCCCAAAGCCTCTTTAGAGCAAACCAACACAATAAAAGCGCTGGATGCATTACAATCATTTGTTGATACCCATCCAAGCTCTATTTACACTGTAGATGCCAATAAATTAATTGCTGCATCCATTAAGAAATTAGAGCAAAAAGAAGCTGATGCAGCACAATTATATTTCAAAATTGGGCAATATAAAGCAGCCAGCGTTTCCTTTAAAAGCGTACTTAGAAATTACCCAGAATCAGAAAAATCTGATTATTACCAATATTTTATTATAAAAAGTTTGTACCTTTACGCCCAATCTTCAATTGAAACAAAGCAAAAGGAGCGTTTTTCGAATGTTTTAACGGCATTTGATGAATTACAAAACGAACATCCAACATCTGCTTTCATGAAGGATGCTGAAAAAATCAAGAATTTATCAATTAATTACTTAAAAAATCTCGACAATGAGCTTAAATAAAAGAGCAATGGCCGCTGTAAATCCTTTAATAGAAACACGTGATGTGGTAGCTATGAAAGAAAAGACTGGTAACTTATATGAGTCAATTGCAATCGTATCTAAACGCGCAAATCAAATTGCCGTTGCGATGAAAGAAGATTTACACAAAAAATTAGATGAATTTAGCAGTCACACCGACAATTTAGAAGAAATACACGAGAACAAAGAACAAATTGAAATCTCAAAAATGTACGAACGCATGGCAAATGCACCGCTTCAAGCATTAACAGAGTTTAATGATGATAAAATCTATTACAGAAAAAAATAATTCAACAAACTTTTATAAACAAAGAGCTACCCAAACGGTAGCTCTTTTTATTCTACTACAATGTATCAACATTTATTTTTTGATTTAGACCATACCCTTTGGGACTTTGAAAAGAATTCGGAAGCTACAATGTTTCAAATCTATGTAGATTTTCAATTGGAAGCAATGGGAATTCCTAGTTTTGACTTGTTTTTCAAAAATTACTGCATCCATAATGATCTTCTTTGGGAGCGGTATAGAAATGGGTTTATTAAAAGGACAGAATTGAGATGGAAACGCATGTGGTTGACCTTATTAGATTTTGACATAAAAGACCATGACTTATCCTTAAAAATAAGTGAAGCCTATTTAGATATTTTACCAACCAATACACATTTAATGCCCGGGGCACTAGAACTATTAGAACATTGTAAGGGTCGTTATAATATGCACCTTATCACCAATGGATTTGAAACTACCCAGCAAATGAAACTCAGCAATAGTGGCATAGATCATTATTTCAAAGCCTTAATAACGTCAGAGAAAAGTTTTAGCATGAAGCCCAAAAGAGAAATTTTTGATTATGCATTACAAACAACTGGAGCTGCGCTACATCAAAGTATTATGATTGGCGATGCTTTAGCTATTGATGTTTTGGGCGCTAAAAATGTGGGTATGGATCAGGTATACTATAACCCCTACAAAATACCTCATACAGAACAACCAACCTACGAGGTGGCGCATTTAGCAGAATTGAAAAGTATTTTTATTTAATTTGTATATCATTAATAATCATTTCCTTAAAGTGATTATTAATGGTTTTTATCAATTCGTCTTTAGAATATAATAGTTCTTGCTTCAAAGCTGCTACATCGGTATAGATAATCAATGTTTTTTCTACCAAGATGACATTACGGGTATATTTGGCAATCATATCACCAACTATAATAGCCCACTCTTCTTTCAGGCGTAATTCAAAAATTACGGGCTTCCAGTTAGATCGTTCCATCAATAAATTGAGTGCTTCCCCAATTGAATATGTTCCCATGACATAAAAATAGATAAAAACAAGAGGAAACCTAAAAAAAATATTAATAATATGGATTGAAATGCTAAAAAATCTGTATCTTTGCAAACTGAATTAAAATCAAAATTGTCGCACATGTCTCATGTATCTGCTGAAAAGAAAGCTAACATTTTTAAAACCTTTGGTGGTGTAGAAACCAATACCGGTTCAATCGAAGGTCAAATTGCATTATTAACGGAGCGCATCAACCATATCTCTGCTCACTTAAAAATGAATAAAAAAGATTTCTCTACTCAAAGAGGTCTTATGAAATCGGTTGGTCGTCGTAAACGATTACTACAATATCTAAATCGTACGAACCTAGAAAGCTATCGTGCTTTAATTGAAAAATTAGGTTTACGTAAATAATAACTGAATTTAATAACTATTCCCAACTTATTAGGTTGGGAATAGTTTTTTTTAATAAATAATAATTTATAATATATGTCATTACAAGCTACTACTGTCAAAATCCAAATGGAAGATGGCAAAGAGATATTAATAAGTACGGGCAAATTAGCTCGTCAGGCAGATGGCGCAGTTACTGTTCAATGTGGTAATTGTATTTTATTAGCTACGGTATGCGCTAGTAAAGAACCAAAACCTGGACAATCGTTTTTCCCATTATCAGTAGACTATCAAGAAAAGATGGCATCGGCTGGTAAAATACCAGGATCGTTCTTTAAAAGAGAAGGTCGTATCAATGATTACGAAATATTAATCTCTCGTTTAGTGGATAGAGCACTTCGTCCATTATTCCCTGAAGATTATTTATGTGATGTTCAAATTCAAGTAACCTTAATTTCTTCTGATCCTGAAGTAATGCCTGATGCATTAGCTTGTTTAGCTGCTTCAGCTGCATTAGCAGTTTCTAACATACCTATTCAAGAAATTATTTCTGAAGTGCGTATTGCTAGAATTAATGGACAATATGTTATCAATCCTACAAGAACTGAACTTGCTACTGCAGATATGGACTTCATTATTGGTGCTACCAGCAACAATATTATGATGGTGGAAGGAGAAGCTAAAGAATGCTTAGAAGCTGATGTTATTACTGCTATTGAATTAGCACACAAAGCGATTAAAATCCAAGTAAAAGCGCAAGAAGACTTAAGAAAACAATTAGCTATTACACCTCGTACGTATACGAAAGGTATCAGTGATGAGAACTTAGAAAATATGGTGAATGCATTTGCAGCTGATAAAATGCTACAAATCGCACGCAGTAAATCTACAAAAGCAGACAGAACCGATGCATTCAAAGCATTAGAAACTGAATTAGTAGCACACTTAGGGGAAGCTATCACTGAAGAAAATAAATCATTAGTAAAAACATATTTCGGCAATCTTCAGTATGACGTTGTTCGTAATATGATTTTAGAAGAGCGCATTCGATTAGATGGTAGAAAATTAGATGAAGTTCGTCCATTACACATGGAAATCGATTTCTTACCTTCTCCTCATGGTTCAGCGTTATTTACGCGTGGCGAAACGCAATCGCTTACAACAGTAACTTTAGGAACAAGCCAAGATGAATTATTAATAGAAAATGCTGCATCAAGCAATTACGAAAAATTCATTTTACACTATAATTTCCCAGGATTTTCAACTGGTGAAGTAAAACCTAATCGCGGTCCAGGAAGACGTGAGGTTGGTCATGGTAATTTAGCTAAACGTTCTTTAGCGCAAATGATGCCAAGCAACGATTATCCTTATACCGTAAGGGTAGTGTCTGATATTTTAGAATCTAATGGATCTTCTTCTATGGCAACTGTTTGTGCTGGTTCCTTAGCACTTATGGACGCCGGCGTACCAATGCCAAAACACGTTAGTGGCGTGGCAATGGGATTGATTTCTCGTAGTTCTGATAAAAAATTCGCAATTCTTACCGATATCTTAGGTGATGAAGATCACTTAGGTGATATGGACTTTAAAGTAACAGGTACTCAACAAGGTATCTGTGGTATCCAAATGGATATTAAAGTGGATGGTTTAAGCATGGAAATCATGTCGCAAGCACTTGAACAAGCTAAACAAGGTAGATTACACATCTTAGAAGCTATGTATGCTTGCACACCAGCACACAGAACTGAACCAAAACCACACGCTCCTAGAATTGAACAAATAGTTATCGATAGAGAATTTATTGGTGCTGTGATTGGCCCAGGAGGAAAAATCATTCAAGAAATCCAACGCGAAACTAATACTACAATCACTATTGAAGAAGTAGACGAAACAGGTGTAGTAAAAATATTCTCTTCTAACAAAGAAAGTATTGAAAAAGCGATGAACTGGGTTAAAGGCATTGTTGCCGTTCCGGAAATTGGCGAAGAATACGATTCTGTAGTTAAAGGCATTAAAGAATTTGGTGCATTCGTAGAGTTTTTACCAGGCAAGCAAGGCTTACTTCACATTTCTGAAATTAGCTGGTCTAGATTAAATTCATTAGATGGTGTTTTAAAAGAAGGTGATAAAATTAGAATTAAACTAATTGGCAC
>JAHEFK010000019.1 GCA_024640225.1 Bacteroidota bacterium
GCTGAAGCAATCTTTGAATAATTTCAGGGTAAATCAGCAGGTTTTCAATATACTTTTTCGATTTCATTTTTTTGATATGTAGTTCAATTGCGTATGCTTGATTAGAAGCTAAATTTTCAATCAATAGATATTGAGTCCAAGGAATCCCATTACATGTAAACGAATCAGGATATGCTGCTGAATTGTGTTGCATTAGCCTAATTTCAAAATTATCTGTAGTTCCAATATAAAATCGGTTTAGCTTACTTGAATAAATTATATATACACAAAACATACTAATCAATATAACTAAAAAAGCCATCATTGCTGATGGCTTGTCTTGTTTGGCTCCCCCTTCAGGACTTGAACCTGAGACCCCATGATTAACAGTCATGTGCTCTAACCAACTGAGCTAAGGAGGAATCTAATTACTTGTTTCAGAATTAGGACTGCAAAGATAGGCACGATTTTTTTTATAGCAAATATTTTAGCCTCTTTTTTTTAAATAAATCTCAGATTATGTAGCACTAGTTTAATATCGGTCCAGGCATGGTAATGCAGCGCATAGTCTTTATTGAGTTGCTGTGCCAAGGGCTCACTAGGCACAAAATCTGCTTGGTAATGGTAGGCAGCCACAATGCCTGGTGCTAGTAGCGGCAATTGCGGATCGGGCTTTATGGTGGCACAATAGCCCACCCAAGTAGCTTTTCCTTTTAATACGGCAAGGCTCGCTTGTGCTTTTTTATCCAAAGAAAATTTTAAAATCGCTAAAATTGGTAAGCTCATAAGTACGCCAATACTGATAAGTAAATCAATCATTCGTTTATTACGAAGCTGGTCGGGGTCCGACAATGCATATATTGGGTCCATTTGTAAGGAATCGCCGGCTAGCTCGCTTTGATTGCTACCTATAAAATATTGGCTGTTCGAAATATGGATTTTATAATTGTATTTAGGTCCTAAAATGCGCATCCACTCAAATAATTGCGAATACGATAAGGCATCACTTACAAAGACCACTTCATTGCTGCTAGTTGCTTGTAATAATTGTTTAAAATGACTGCTTGGGGTAGCTAAGGTATAAGGATCGTCTTGCACATGGCCACATAATTGCGGTGCCCAAGTAAGCCCTTTCCATTTTTGTTGTATTTCTAAATAGCTATCAGTATTGCCAAATACCACTGCTTTAGCCGAAATACTGCCTGCATAAGTGAGTGGTATAATGCCTAAGCGATGCACCAATTCATGTGCTGCTAATAAGAGCAGACCGCCGGTCATGCCACTCAATACAATTAAGGCTCTGGAATATCTTAAATCGGCCGGAAGCAAACCATAATATGCCAAACAGAGAATACTGCCAATAAACATAGCGCGCACTACCCGCATGGGTTTATATAGTTTATTGTAAACGCCATTGAAGTATAAAGCGCCCATCCATATCAATAAGTATGCAGGGTAGGTATAATTGATAAATTTGCTAGAAACGATATTGATGTTTTTGATATGTTCTACCCAAAAACTGGTCAAAAAGGAAAGGGTGCAAAATAAAACGATGAAATCTACAAGGGCCATTTTGTATTTTTTCAACCAATTCGTTGCAAATCCTAAAGCGCCTCTTAGCGCGATGCCCAATTTTATGAAGCCAATAAACAAACTTGCATTAGCCGCTGAGTAGTGTTTTTTTACAAAGGTTATAAGCGCATCATTAAAAACTTTTACATATTGATAGCTAAGTTTTTTAGTGCTTTCACCTTTAAAATGCAAAACCGTTGCTTCTGGATAATACATGTTTAAATAACCGCCTTTATTAATACGATAATTTAAATCTACATCTTCGCAATACATAAAGAATGATTCGTCGAAAGCACCGCCAATACTCGGTAAAATAGATGCTCGTACAAACATGCAACAGCCTGAAAGAACTTCTACTTGTGCCGTTTCCCATTCGTTGATATGTGCAGCATAATAGCGATTGAGGTAAGCATTTTTAGGAAATAGTTTATGCAACCCTAAGGTTTTGAAAACAGCTACGGAGAGCGTTGGAAATGATTTTTTTGCATCAGGTGCAAATTTACCTTTACCATCAATCAATCGAGGTCCTAATGCGCCTACGCCTTGATGGGCATCTAAATATGCAATACATTTATCGAAGGTATCTTCAGCTACAATGGTATCCGGATTTAAAAATAAAATATATTCGCCTTGTGCAATGCGCACCGCTTGATTATTGGCTTTCCCAAAACCAAGATTGACGGTGTTGGCGATAAAATGCACCGAAGGGAAACGCGATTTTAAATACGGTATACTATCATCTTGCGACCAATTGTCTACTACAATCACTTCAGTACTAATGTGCTTACTTGCTTTAAAAACACTGTCTAAGCATACTTCTAAGAAGTGCTTTACTTTGTAGTTTACAATGATGACGGATAGTTTCAAGGCTTGTTTTTTATGAATGCTAAATTAAGTAGTAAATTGTATTTAAACGAATTATTTATGGATTAACGTAATCCAGAATGATTTATTTTGTGTGCCAAATTCTTTTTGGCAACACGATAGCCCCTTAAAAATTTTGTACCTTTACCCAATGATGAACATCCGACAGTTGTCACTCGATGCGTTAACGCAAGTTTTTAAAGAATGGGGAGAGCCTGCATTTCGTGCCAAACAAGTATACCAATGGCTATGGCAAAAACATGCTGCATCGTTTGATGCCATGAGCAATTTGTCTAAAGACTTACGAACTAAATTAGCAGCAACCTATACGATACCAAAAGTAAAAATTCATCATTCGCAATTTAGTAGTGATGGCACTATCAAATGTCGTTTTCAATTACACGATGGGCATTTTGTAGAAGGCGTTTTAATTCCTACCGAAAAAAGATTGACTGCCTGTGTGTCTTCACAAGTTGGTTGCTCCTTGAGTTGTAAGTTTTGTGCAACCGGTTTTATGGAGCGCAAAAGAAATATCGAGTTTGATGAAATTGTAGATCAAGTAACGCTGATTAATGGTTTGTGTGAAGAGCATTTCAATAAAAAACTTACGAATATTGTTTATATGGGCATGGGCGAACCTTTGCTTAACTATAAACATGTTTTAAAATCTATTGAAAAAATTTCTGATCCGGAAGGCTTAGGAATGAGTCCCAAGCGTATTACCGTTTCAACCGCTGGTGTTGCAAAAATGATTAAGCAATTAGGCGATGATCAAGTGAAATTTAAATTGGCCTTATCTCTGCATGCACCTACCGATGCACAACGCAACCAGATTATGCCCATCAATGAGAGTAATGATTTAGAATCGTTGATAGAAGCCTTGAATTATTTTTATCAAAAAACAAAAAATGAAATTACGCTCGAGTATATTTTATTTAAAAACATAAACGATAGCACAGAAGATGCTAATCAATTAGTAAAAGTGTTTAGAAAAATTCCTGCCGATTTAGTAAATATTATAGAGTATAATACCATAGAACAAGCACGCTTTCAAAAACCTGAAGAGGCAGTGGTAGCAAGCTTTATGCAACAACTAGCCGCACAACGTGTGAATGCACGCTTACGCAGAAGTAGAGGTAAAGATATAGATGCAGCGTGCGGACAATTGGCCAATGTAAAACAACACTAAAGCATGAATGTACCCTTTTACATAGCCAAAAAACAGGGTTTCCAACAACGCAATGCGTACACAGCTTCTATTGTTAGAATAGGCATTATTGCAACGGCTTTAAGTGTTGCGGTTATGATTATTTCATTTTCATTTATCAATGGATTTAAACACACCGTAAAAGAAAAAGTAACTCAATTTTGGGGCGATGTTACTATTGCTGATTTTGGTTTAAAACCTCAAGCTAATTTAGTTGCGGATGCTATATATAAAGATGCTCAACTAGAACAAGCATTGCATCAAAATAAGAATATAGCTGCTTATTTTCCGTATATATTACGACCTGCTATTTTGCATGCGCATCAATTAATGGAGGGCATACAATTAAAAGGTATTGACGCCTCTTTTCATTGGTCCGAGACCATGCACTATAGCGGCGAAGCAGGCTTTAATCTCGATAGTGCCAATACAAATGCCATTGTACTATCTACCACTACAGCCAATAGATTGCACTTGCAAAAAGGATCGAATTTGTTTGTTTATTTTTTGCAAAAAGAAAGTGCTGTTCCTAAAATTCGTAAACTAAAAGTAGTGGGTTTGTACCATACCGGTATGGAAGAATTAGATAAGCATTTTGCCTTTTGCAATTTGACCCTATTGCAAAAAGTAAATCAATGGAGTGCCCAACAAATTTCTGGTTATCAAGTGCAAGTAACGGATCCATTGCAGGCTACGATTATGGCTAATAATTTGCAGCAGCAATACTTACAAGCGCCAGTAGTAGCTACGCCTACAAGCGAATTGTATGCGAGTATTTTTGATTGGTTGCATTTGCAAGATATGAATGCGCGCATTATTTATATCATTATGATTTTAGTAGCGATGATTAATTTAAGTGTTGCTATTTTAATTTTAATTGTAGATCAATCGAAAACTATTGGAGTATTGCAATCCTTAGGCATGCGTTTTTGGGAGATACAAAAAATATATTTGTGGCATGGGTTTAAAATTGCCACATGGGGTGTAGGCTTAGGCACCTTATTAGCTTTAGGCATTTGTATTGCACAATTGCAATTTGGATTTTTAAAATTAAACGAGGCCACTTACTATATGGCCGAAGTGCCAGTTAAATTATCGTTGTTGCCAATAGTGTGCATCAATGCAGGCACTATTTTATTGTGTGGTATTTGCACCTTATTGCCGGGTTTGTATATTCGTACTTTACAGGTCAGTAAACTTATTCAGTTCAAATAGAAAATAGATGCAAAGCAATAAAGAGCGATATATTGAAATCTGCACACGCGATACAAGTATTCCCTTGTTTCTGCAGCCTCTTTGGTTAGATTTGGTTACTAGCGATTGGGATGTTTTATTGCTATATAACGGTAGTGCTATTAGCGGCGCCTTACCTTATCATACAAGCGTATTGAAAAAAACTGCTTGTTTTATCAATCCCATTTGGACTCCTTATGTAGGCATTCATATTTTTTATCCAAGCGATTTGAAGGAGAGCAATAAAGCTCGTTTTGAAGAGCAAGTATGGAAGCAGGCATTGGAGCAATTGCCTTCTTTTGCAAAAATTCATATCGGTTTATTCCCTTCGCAATTGCCAGCATCGAGTTTGCGTACACATGGTTTTCAAGTTTTAGCCCGACAAACTTTTGTCGTTGATTTACAACAAGACGAGGCTAGTTTATTGGCAGCTTGCAAAGAAGCGACCAAGCGTCACATTCAAGCAGGCCAAAAACACTTGTTAGTGCAAGAAGCACCGCAAGACGCCTTGTTGCTTTGGAAACACTACAGCATCACCTTGCAGGAAAAAAATACAAAGCTTGTAGGTTCGGCAACAGCATTAGCCAAAGTGGTTGAAAAGAGTATCGCTTTAGAAATAGGTGCCTTGTATAAAGTAGTTGATGCGCAAGGGGTAGCTCTTGCTTGGGCATGGGTGGTATGGGATGAGCAAAGGGCTTATTACTTAATGGGAGCGCGCTCTTCAGCAGCGCCGCATGCATCGGCGTTAACATATTTATTGTGGCATTCGATTTTAAAACAAAAATCAAAAGGTAAAATTAGTTTTGATTTAGAAGGCAGTATGGATCAAGGAGTAGCTAATTATTATCAAGGATTTCCGGCACAAAAAACTATGTATGTAGCCGCACAAAAAAATAGCCATTGGCTATGGAAACTCCGCGCCTTATTTCCTTAAATAGGCAGTTCTCCATTCGCTTTTGACGCGAATACATCCATTTTTAAGACATTTTGGCAAATAAAATCGCTTGGCAAGCTTTTTGCTATTATTTTTGCATACTTAAATTAAAAAATAATAAAGCATGAATAGTCAAAGTGTACCTGAAAATGAAGCAATGCAAGACAAGCTGACACCAGAAGAACAAGAACAAACAACATCAACAGCAGATACTGCTGCTCCTGAGCAAGATGAAGTAGCGGCTTTACAAGAAGCCTTGGAAGCCAGCAAAGATCAGTATGTGCGTTTGATGGCAGAATTTGAGAATTTTAGAAAACGTACGGCAAAAGAACGTTTAGAATTATTTCAAACAGCGGGAAAAGATATTATTCAATCCTTGTTGGAGGTAGTAGATGATATGCATAGAGCCGAGCAACAAATTGAAGCTGCTGCAGATGTGCAAGCATTAAAAGAAGGCGTTGCCTTAGTGTTTTCTAAATTAAAATCGACCTTACAACATAAAGGGGTAAAAGAAATGGAAGCTAAAGGCATGGAATTTAATCCAGATTTGCACGAGGCTATTACCGAAATTCCGGCACCAACAGAAGAGCTGAAAGGCAAAGTGGTAGATGTATTGGAGAGAGGTTATTATATGAATGACAAATTAATTCGCTTTGCAAAAGTGGTAGTTGGAAAATAGTTCAACCAAGCTTTTAAATAAAAAAACAACCCATGGCAAAAAGAGATTATTATGAAGTGCTAGGCGTAAGCAAAAGTGCCAGTGCCGATGAAATAAAGAAATCGTATCGCAAAATTGCGATGCAGTTTCACCCCGATAAAAACCCGGGCGACAAAGCAGCCGAAGAAAAGTTTAAAGAAGCTGCTGAAGCGTATGATGTATTGAGCAATACGGATAAAAAAGCACAATACGATCGTTTTGGACATGCCGGTATGGGCGGTGGAGCAGGACAAGGTGGTGGTTTTGGCGGCATGAATATGGAAGATATTTTTAGCCAATTTGGAGATGTGTTTGGAGATAGTGGATTTGGAAGTTTCTTTGGTGGTGGAGGACAGCGTGGTGGTCGCAGACAAGGCACTAGAGGCGCTAATTTGCGTGTGAAAATCAAAATGAATTTTGAAGAAATTGCAAAAGGGGCTTCTAAAAAAATTAAAGTTAAAAAGCATGTTAGCTGTACTACCTGTAGCGGAAGTGGGGCAAAAGATAAGAATTCGGTACAAACTTGTGGTACATGTAAAGGAAGTGGCCAAGTGCGCCAAGTGCAACAAACTTTCTTGGGGCAGATGCAAACCGTTGGCACATGTCCTACCTGTAGCGGAGAGGGCACTACTATTACCGCTAAATGTGGATCTTGCAAAGGCGAGGGCAGAGTGTATGGAGAAGAAACGTTGACTTTAGATATCCCAGCAGGTGTATTTGATGGTATGCAATTGAGCATGCAAGGAGCGGGCAATGCCGGCGAGCGAAGCGGATCAAACGGTGATTTGTTGATAGTTATTGAAGAAGAAAAACACCCACAATTAAAACGACAAGAATTAGACGTCATTCATCAGCTCTATTTATCCTTCCCAGATGTGGTGATGGGTACCAGCGTGGAAGTGCCTACTATAGATGGGAAAGCAAAGATCAAAATACCAGCTGGCACGCAAAGTGGCAAGCTGTTTAGGCTCAAGGGCAAAGGCTTTCCCGCGTTTCAGTCGTATGAAAAAGGAGATCAATTAGTGGAAGTCAATGTATGGTCGCCGCAAACACTTACAGAAGAGGAAAAAGCCTTATTAGACAAGCTCAATCAATCCCCTAATTTTCAGCCTAGTCAGGATGCTAAAGAGGGAAAGCATGATAAAAGCATCTTTGATAAGCTTAAAGACGCCTTTGCATAGTAAAAACTAGAAATCTCAAACAAAAGCTCCCTTTAGGGAGCTTTTTTAGTTTTGTTAAAAAAAAATTTAACAAAAACTTGTTTTTTAGGTATAGGTTGTCTATTTTTAAATTCTGAAAATAGGTAAACCAATGAACCAATACTGTTAATTTAATAATAATTAACAGCACCTAATTTTCGGAAAACCAATACCAGTAAGTAACACAGAACAAACCATAAACATAGCTTAAATAAAACCAATCAAGTATGATCCAATTATCTACATTGAAAAAAAGCGGCTTAACCTTAGCATTATTGCTGATTACGTTAATAAGTCGCGCACAGTTGTCAGGTACCATCACGGTTCCAAGTGTGAGTTATCCAGACTTGGCGACTGTAGTTGCTGCATTAAACACGCAAGGTGTTTCAGGTGCAGTTACCATCAATTTGAATGCTGATCAAACTGCTCCAGCAGGAGGTTACCAGTTGGGAAGCGCTACCTTAAATGCAAGTGTGAACTCAAGTAATTCCATCACCATCAATGGTAATGGTAAAACTATCAATGCACCTGCAGGTACTGTTATTTTAACATCTTCATTAGCAACAGGTAATGGTTTGCATGATGAAATTTTCGGTGTAAGCGGTACAGACTATGTAACTTTTAATGGTATTGTGTTTACAGAGCCTACAACAAATAATACTGTTGCATTGGCAATGGAGGCTGCAATTGCTTTTTATAATTTAAGTACAGTAAGTGGTTCTGCAGATGGTTGTCAAAATATAACGGTGAACAACTGTACCTTCAATATGACTAAATACGGTCAAGCAGGTGCGGCTATCATCGCTTTGCCAATGACCTATAATTCAACAGTTGCTTCTTCATGGTCTGTAATGGCGGATCGTCATCGCGACTTTAATATTACTAACAATAATTTTGCATCGGTATATTCTGCGTTTTTCATTCGTGGTTTATCTGGTAATACTGTAAGAAATGTAAATTTCATTAATAATACAGTTACTAATATGGGAGGTTTGGGTACTGCTTCTGGTGCTAATACTGTTACATCATATGGACTTTATCCTAATCAGGTGGATTCATTAAAAATGAATGGCAATACCATTTCATTAGCAAATACACATGTTACTACTGCCTATGCTGCCTATAATGGTAGTAGTTTAGGTGGATATGTTGAAACGAAAAACAATACTATTACCTTACAAACAGGTACTACTACATCACAAACTTCAGGGATTTATTGGTCAAGTTTGATAGGTGGAAATATAGAAATGACAGGTAATACGTTACAATTTGGTTCTTGCCCAGCTATTACCACAGGTATATTTTATGGTTTGTATGCTACTTATGGTGGTGGTGGAACTAATGTGAGAATGAACTTGAGTAATAACTCTTGTGTAAATCAAACTATTCCAGGTAATGGTACTAAATATTTGATTTATCAATCACATGCCTATAATCTAGCAGGTTCTGCTACTATTATGGCTAATAATAATATCTCAGGTAATACATTTAATGGCTATGGAACTGTTTACGGTGTTAGAGGTGGTTATGCCATGGTAGATAGCTTGTATAATAACACAATTAACAACAATACTTTTACCTATTCTACAACAGGTACAGCCTATTTCTATTGTTTGTATCCTTATTCTTATTATGCGGGCGATTGTCAAGTTTATAATAATAGTATCCAAAACAATACTATTAATAATAATACGCTATCATCATCTGCATACATGTATGCATTATACAACTACCCAGCATATGCGGGTACGTTAACAGGAAATGCAGGTAGTGTAAAAGTGTTTAATAATACGATTGCAAATTTAACTATACAGGGTACGTCTACAAGTGCCTCTAATACTATTTATGGTTTGTATAACTATAATTACGGCGCTACAACTCCAATGGAGATTTATAATAACACCGTAAAAAACATCACTATTGGTTCTAATACAACTACAGCAACCGGTTCTCTTTGGGGCTTTTATTTGTATTATGGTAATGGTGCAAAAGTGTATAATAATTTATTGAATAATTTAACTGCCTATAAAGCAGGAAACATTCAAGCTGTTTCTTTGTATTATGGTGATAACTATAATATCTATAATAATTTTATTACGGATCTTAGCACGCCGAACGCTACCAACCCGGCTACTTCTATTACCGGTTTGAATTTAATGTATGTGAATACAGCTAATTCGCCTATTAATGTATCTAACAATACCATCAAATTTGGTTCAGCAACAGCTACATCAACTGGTATAGGCTATGGTGCTTCTGGTATTTATTGGAATGCTGGTTCTTTAAATTTGAAGAACAATATTATTAATGTTCAAGGTATTGCAACTGGTACAGGTTCTATTGTGGCTATAAGAAAAGCAACAGCTGGAACGGCAAGTGTAAAACCAACAGGATTCCAGGCTAATAATAACGTGTATTATGTAAATCCAACAGCGAATAACTTTTTATATGCAGAAGGTACTTCCAATACTGCGTTAAAAAATGCTTACGGTGTTTCTGGAAATACAGCAAATGCATTAAACAATATTAATAATGATGCTTTATTCAGTACTTCATGTGGTTTATACACAAGTGCTTTTATGGGTACAAGTGATGATAACGCTTATGCTGAAGATAATTTAACAGCTGGTAGCACTGCCGGAACGTATGTTCCATCTGGCTCTAGCTATGCTCAAAATTCAGGTATGTCTGTTGCAGGTATTACAACCGACTATTCTAATGCTACTCGCTCTGCAACTCCAGATTTAGGTGCGTTAGAATTTTCTGGTACCGCTATAGATGCAGCAGCTCCAAATATTGTTTTAAACGCTTTGCCAAATTTTGCTTGTACTTCAGTTCCTACTCAATCCGTTTCCATTACCGATTTATCGGGTGTTAATGTAACAGCAGGTACAAAACCAAGATTATACTTCAAAAGATCTTTAGATAACAACACTTATGTTGGTAATACGGCATCTGATAATGGTTGGAAATATGTAGAAGCTAGTAACTCCGTTTCTCCATTTACCTTCTCTTTTGATTTCTCATTATTATTTGCTGCAAGTACAGCTCCTTACATTGCTACCGGTGATGTCATTCAATACTTCGTTGCAGCTCAAGATAATAACAGCACTGTCAATGTGGGTGTAGTTGGTGCAAGTTTGTTTGCAGGCTTTTGTCCTACTTCGGTAGCATTGCCAATTGCCGCTTTCCCAGTAGCAAATGTTAATAGCTTTAGCATTACACCTGCAAGCACCGTATTGGTAACAGCTAGTCCAAATCCAGTGTGTGAAAACACACCAACTACTTTGACAGCTGCGTTAACTACAAGCTCAAATATATTACCAACAGGTTATGCTACATCTAATGCAACTTCAAATTTTGATGATGAGATATTGAATGTATCCATAGGTGCAGGTGGTAATTTAATTAATAATACATCTTCATGTGCTACTACAGGTGGCGCAGCGGGTAATGGATTGCCAGCATCAACATTGAATATGTATTCTAATTTTACAACTACAGGTTTGTCGGTTCCTAGTTTAGCTTCTGGTCAAACTATTCCATTCTCATTAACCCTTGGTTATTGTAATGGATCAGCTTATGGAATGGGATACTCAATCTTTATCGATTATAATAGAAATGGTGTGTTTGATGCGGGAGAGAAAGTAGCAGGTTCTACCGCTACTACTACTTATCCAGTAGCAGGTGGTCCGGCAACAGGTTCTTTTACTGTGCCTAGTAATGTTGCCATGGGATATACCTTAATGCGTGTTGTGGCAATTGAATCTAATGCTTCCCCTGCAGCAACAGGTACTTATACATGGGGTGAAACAGAAGATTATGTAGTTAATCTTCAAGGTTCTCCAGCAACTATTTCTTGGCAAGCAGGTACTAACATTGTTGGTACTACCAATCCATTATCTATTGTGCCAACAGGCTCTACCAACTATATTGCAAATGTAGTGGATGCTAATGGCTGTTCATTTATTGGTGGTACTTCCGTAACGGTTAACCCAGCTCCTGCAGCTCCAACTGCTACCAATAGCTTACAATGTGGAACGCAAGTGCCAACCGCTTCTGTAGCTTCAACTGCTGGTGCTGCTGGTAGTGGAACAATGAACTGGTTCTCTGCTTCAACAGGTGGAACTTTAATGCAAGGAAATGCATATGGTCCATTATCAACATATTATACTAATGATTTCTCTAATTTGACTTTTACCAATTCTTATGTAACTGGTGTTGCTGCAATCACAGGTAGTCAATTAGTTTTAAATCCAAATGCTGCTTCACAATTTGGTGGATTCCAAGTGAATGCAACAGGAGTGAATACTAACAAACAACAAATTGATTTTGATTTAACTACGCAAGGATCAGCTACTACCAATATGGCTGACGGTTTTAGCTTTAGTTATGGTGATGATGCAACTGCTGCTAATACGCCTCCTAACGCAGAAAATGGATCGGGTACTAAATTAAAAATTGGATTTGTTTATTATACTAATGGTGCAAGTGCTCAAGGAACGTATTTAATGTATAATTGTACAACTGATGAGCAATCTCCAGTTACTTCAGGTGTTTTAGCTTATAACAATACCAATTTATCGTATTTAATGAGTACAAAACACGTAACTATTAATATCGACTCTACTGGTTTATTAAATATGACAGTGGGTGGTGCACCTATATTTACAAATGTGCAATTACCAGCTGCTTTTGTGAGTGCAAATAAAGCTAATTGGGCATATGTATTTAAAGCACGCTCTGGTGGTATCGCAAGTGGAACTATCATTGATAATGTTCAAATTCAAACCGGTGCAATTGTCCCTGGTTACAATACTTATAAATCTCCAATTTCAGCAACTACTACATTTTATGTATCAGAAGTTGGTACTAACGGATGTTCTAGTGCAAGAACGCCAGTTACTACTACTGTAAATATTCCAGATTTATTAACTGCAAGTGCATCGAACACGGTAAATGTGTGTGTAAATACGCCAATTACCTTATCGGTTACTAAAACGGGTACTACTAATACGTATGCTTATACTTGGTATGCTACACCTGCAACAGGAAGTGGTATTGCTACAGCAGGTCTCGCTGCTCCAACTAATGGTACCGTAACAGTTACTCCTACTACTGCAGGTTCTTACATTTATACTATTGGTGGTTTTGATGGTGGTGTTACACCAACTTGTGCTACTACAGCAAACGTAACCGTGAATGTAGTAGATCCTTGGAATGGCTTTGCTGCTTCTATCAATCCAAGCTCAGTTGGAGTTTGTAATGGTAATGCTGTTAACTTAACTTCTATAATCAATGGTCCACAAACAGTGCCTGTTGGTTATGCACCATCTTTCTCAACCTATACTGCAGATGAAGAAATATTAAATGTTTCTTTAGGAACTGCAGGTTCTTTATTAAATAACTCTTCTACCTGTTCTACTACAGGTGGCGCTGCTGGTAATGGTTTACCAGCTTCAACCTTAAGTACATATTCAAACTATACTACCGTGTCTACTGTGCCAGTGCCAACAATCACTACTGGTCAAACAGTGCCAATCGCTTTAACTTTAGGATATTGCGGAACCTATGCATATACTAATGGCTATGCTGTTTATATCGATTATAACAGAAATGGTTCATTTGCAGATGCTGGTGAAATGGTATTTAATTCTACCGCAACTGCTGCCCGTGCGTTAACTGGTGATGTAGTTAGTGGAAGCTTTACGGTTCCTACTTCAGCAGCAGCGGGTAAAACATTAATGCGTGTTGTTTACGCAGAATCATATGGTACCCCAACAGCAACACAAGTATACTATTATGGTGAAACAGAAGACTATTTTGTTAATGTATCTACCTCTCCAGCAGCGTTAACTTGGAATGAAGGCACTACTACCTTAGGCACTACGCCAGTATTAGCTTATAACTCATCAGTAGTAGGTCCGCATACAATAAATTTTGCAGCTACAAGTGCTTTGGGTGGATGTATTTTAAATTCGTCTAATTCCGTAGTTACGGTTAATGCAATCCCTACTGCGCCATCTATTGGTAATTCAATTCAGTGCGGTACAAAAGTGCCAACCAATACAGCTACTTCTACAGCTGGAGCTTTAGGTTCTGGTACTTTCAACTGGTATACAGCTCCATCAGGTGGTACTCCTATTGAAACCACTACTACTGGTAATTTAGTTAACTACCAAGTGGCTACAACTACAACTTTATATGTTTCTGAAATGAGTGTTGCGGGTTGCGAAAGCGCGCGTACACCATTCTTAGTAACGGTAAATCCAATTGATCCTATTTTTGCATCAACTTCTACTAGCAATGTATGTGTGAATACACCAATTGCATTAAACGTTACTAAAACAGGAACGCAAAATACTTATGCATACAACTGGACTGCTACTCCACAAGTAAATAGTGGTTTACCAGTTGCAGGTACTGCAGCATCTTTAAATGTACCAATTATTGCTATTCCTTCAGCGGCTGGATCGTACAACTACAAAGTTACCGGTACGGAAGTTGCAACAGGTTGTGCGGTAACAAGTACAGTTGCTGTAACTGTTGTAGATCCTTGGAATGGTTATACGGCTATCGTATCTCCTTCTTCTTCTACAATTTGTAGTGGTACTTCAACTACTTTGAATGCTTATGTATTAGGCCCTCAAGGTGTACCTGTTGGTTATGGATCTTCTATTGCGTCTTATACAAATGACGAAGAAATTTTAAATGTATCCTTAGGTTTGAATGGTTCATTATTGAACAACAGTTCAAACTGTACAACAACT
The DNA here is from genome assembly GCA_024640225.1 of Bacteroidota bacterium. Lineage (GTDB taxonomy): Bacteria > Bacteroidota > Bacteroidia > Chitinophagales > Chitinophagaceae > CAIWHF01. Next base: position 14,456 of record JAHEFK010000019.1, read on the forward strand.
GCAGGTGCGGCTGGTAATGGTTTGCCTGCGTCTGTAGCACAGCGCTATTCAAATTATACTACAGTTCCTGCTGTAACAGTTCCTGTTTTACAAGCAAATACTATAGTACCTTATTCTTTAACATTAGGATATTGTGGTACCTATGCTTATTCAAATGGATATTCCATCTTTATTGACTTTAACAGAAATGGAATATTTGAAACAAGTGAAAAAGTAGATGGTTCTAGTGCTTTATCTGCAAGAGCTTTAACAGGTGATGTGGTATCTGGTGCGTTTTCAATTCCTGCAAACGTTTCTCCTGGTAAAACATTAATGCGTATTGTATACGTAGAAAGTAACGCAACACCTCCAGCTACAGGTTCTTATGGATGGGGTGAAACAGAAGACTATTTAGTTGACCTAGTTACGGCTACAGCTACTTCCTATACTTGGAAGGAAGGTACTACTACTTTAGGTACTAATAACACATTATCTTATACGGGTTCTGTAGGAACGCATTATGTAAATTTTGCTGCTACAAGTGCTCAAGGTTGTGTCATTAATTCACAAACAGCTACGGTAAATGTTTTAGCATTACCTACTGCTCCAACAGCAACTAATAGCGCACATTGTGGTACAAAAATACCTACCGCTTCTGTTACTAAAACGTCTGGAACAAATGGTACTGGTACGTTCAATTGGTATACAACGCCAACAGGAACTACAACTGCACAAGTAGGTACTTCAACTACCTTCACTTCCATGATCAGCACTACTACTACATTCTATGTGTCAGAAGTTGGTGTTAATGGTTGCGAAAGTGCTCGTACTCCAGTTACTATTACTGTAACGCCTGCTGATGCTATTACTGCAGCAGCAAGTAATACTACTAATTTATGTATCAATACTCCGGTTAACTTAAGTGTTACACAAACGGGTACTAATAATACGTATTTATATACTTGGACAGCAACGCCTCAAGCAGGAAGTGGTATCGCTATAACGGGTGTGCCAGGTGCAACACCAACAGTTACTCCAACTGCTGCAGGAACAATTACTTACACAGTAGTTGGTAACCAAAATGGCCCAGCTATCTATTCAAATTTAGCGGCGGCATCTACATTTGATGAAGATTGTGGTAATGTAACTATTATGCAAGGTGCTACCACTATATTAAATAATACAACAACTATAAATTCACTAGTAGGAACTATAGGTACTGCAACTGGATCTGCAAGTCAACGATCTGATTTTACGGCTTTCGGTCCGTATACGTTGAATGCAAATGGTGCATATTCCTTGTCTGTTTCTACTATTAATCAAGGCTTTAACTACTATAATGGTTTAGCTGTATATATTGACTATAACCGTAATGGTTCATTTGCCGATGCAGGTGAAAAAGTTTATGGATCTACAGCAACTACATTTGGTAATCATACAGAAACTGCAAATTTCACTGTTCCTGCTACCGCATTAAACGGATTGACAAGAATGCGTGTAATTGTAAACGAAGGTCTTGTAGCTACTCCAGAATCTGCGCCAACATGGGGTGAGGTTGAAGAATATGCTATCAATTTAGTATCGCCTAATATTGGTGGTGGTAACCCAACTACAGGATGTTCTGTATACAGTTCTGTAAATGTAAATGTAATTGATCCTTGGGTGGGTATTACAGCATCAGTAACACCATCAGTAGCTAATATTTGTGGCTTAGGAACACCAGTTTCTTTAACAGGAACTGCAGGTGGACCAGCAACACTTCCTACTGGGTATGCAACTTCTTCAGCATCTTCAACTGCAGATGATGAGATCTTAGCAGTATCATTAGGTGCAGGCGGCTCTTTATTAAACAACACTTCTTCTTGTGCTACCACTGGTGGTGCTGCTGGTAATGGTTTACCGGCATCAGTAACAAACCGTTACTCAAATTATACAACAGTTTCTACAGTTGCTGTTCCATCAATTGCTCCTGGAGCAACAATTCCATGGTCATTAACATTAGGTTATTGCAGTGGTATTGCTTACAGTACTGGTTATTCAATCTTTATTGACTACAATAGAAATGGTATATTTACTGACCCAGGTGAAAAAGTAGCTGGTTCAACTGCTACTGCAACTTATGCTTTAACAGGAACTGCTGTTTCAGGAACATTTACCGTTCCTACTACAGCTTCTGCAGGTAAAACCCTGATGCGTGTTGTAATGACAGAATTTTCTGCTGCACCATTACCAACTGGTACTTATTCGTGGGGTGAAACAGAAGACTATGCTGTAATGATTGGAACTTCTGCTGCGTCTCAAACTTGGACAGAAGCTACTACTACCTTAGGTACCAATACTACCTTAGCATATACGCCAACTTCATTTGGTACTAAAACAATAACTTACACAGCGGCAGATGCTAATGGATGTAAAATTTCTGCTAATGCTACACTTAACGTGTCGCAACCAGCAGCGCCTACAGTGGCAAATGTTAGCTTGTGTCAAAATACAACTGCTACAGCATTAACAGCTACAGCATTGGCTGGTCATACCGTAAATTGGTATACAACGGCAACTGGTGGTACCGCTTTAGCTTCCGCTCCAATTCCATCTACTACTACAGTAGGTACTACTACTTACTATGCTACGCAAACTACTCCACAAGGTTGTGAAAGTTTACGTACACCATTAGTAGTGACAGTGAATGCAGCTCCAGCTTTAACATCTGCTTCATCAATTGCTCCAGTATGTAATCAAACAGCTATTACGTATACGCCAACAGCAAGTATTACCGGTTCTACATTTGCATGGTCTCGTGCTACAACAACAGGTATTGCTACAGCAGCGGCTACAGGTACAGGTGCTATCAATGAAAACTTAAATAATACTACTACTAATCCAGTTAATGTAAACTATGTATATACCATTACAGAGCCTACAAATGGATGTATTGGCACTGCTACTGTGGTAGCAACAGTGAATCCAGCAGCTACGTTATCTAGTGCTACTGCGGCTCCTGCTATCTGTAACAATAATGTATTCGCTTATACGCCTACCTCTGCAACTGCAGGTACTACATTTGCATGGTCTCGTGCAACGGTAACAGGTATCTCAAATGCTGCTGGAAGTGGTACAGGTGCTATCAACGAAACCTTAATTAATACTACGGCTAATCCAGTAACGGTTACTTACAATTATGTATTAACAGCGAATGGATGTAGCAATGCACAAACGGTAACAGTTTCTGTAAATCCAAGTGCAACTATGAGTAGCGCACTTACAGCAAACGTTTGTAGCGGAAGAGCATTTAAATATACTCCAGTAAGTGCTACATCCGGTACCGCATTTGCGTGGTCTCGTGCTGCAGTGTCTGGTATTTCAAATACTGCTGGTACAGGTACTGGTGCTATCAATGAAACATTGATCAACACAACGCAAGCGCCAATTAATGTAACGTACACGTATACTTTAACGGCTAATGCTTGTACCAATACTCAAAACTTAGTGGTTACGGTAAATCCAACACCTGCTAAATTAGTTATCACAGCAGATGGTCCTACCGTATTCTGTAAAGAAGAATCAGTTGTATTACGTTTCAATCCAATTAATACTGGTTCTTACCAATGGTATCAAGATGGTGTTCCAGTAAGCGGTGCTACAGCAACTAATACTTTAGTAACTACTGCAGGAAGCTTCACCGCAATTGTGACGAACACGTATGGTTGTGCATCTGATCCTTCTACTGCAATGGTGGTTGAAGTACCATGTGAAATTGGTATCTCATTACCAGATATCTTCACTCCAAATGGTGATGGAAGTAATGATAAAATCAAACCAATTGTACCAGGTATTCATAAATTCAGTTTCTTCAGAGTGTACAACAGATGGGGTAACTTAGTATTTGAATCTACAGATCCTGATGCTGCATGGGATGGTTCTTATAAAGGTGAAATGCAACCTCAAGATTCTTATAGCTACGTAATTGAAGGATATAACTTCAGAAGCGAATTGATAAGAAAACAAGGTACAATCACTTTAGTACGATAATATTCACCATAACCCTTCAACACTATAAAATATAGAAGATGAAAAGTATAGTAAATAAAATTTTGGGAATCATAGCTGTTGCATCAACAGCTATGAACTCACAAGCTCAAGACATCCATTTTTCAAGAGTGGAAGATATGGCAACCATATACAACCAAAGCTTGAAAACAACTAAGGATATTCGCTTGCAAGCAGTTAATAGAGATGTGCAATTTAATAGTGCATCTACCTATAAAACCCAAGTGGTTATCGGTGATTTCGCATTGCTAAACAAAGCAAAAAGAACAGCTGATGATAATAAAGGTTTTTTCACAGCTACTTTTGCCTATGTTGGTGACAATGGTGCAGCTGGTGTTATTAAAAACACTTCAGCAATCGTTGGTATTGCCTATGCATTGCCATTAAATGATAATGGTTTGTATTTGTCAGCTGGTTTCCAAACTGGTATTAATAGCTTGAATGTAAATTTTGATGGCAAAACAGTACCTGAGCAATATACGCAGTATGGCTTAATTCCTGATATGCCCAATAATGATCCTACCAATGCAAATAATGCACCCATTCGTTGGGTAGATTTAAACAGCGGTTTATCATTATTCAAAAATGGTGAAAAAGCTAATTGGTATTTAGGTGCTTCAGCACGTCACTTAAACAAACCATATACCAATATCTCTAAAACAGCTTTATACCAATTAGGTGTAAACTATGGTATCCAAGCTGGTTATGCCTTGAAATTAGCAAATGCTGATCAATTAGGTGCTTTTGCCTTCTTAAATTGGCAATCTAAAGCAAACGATTATACTGTAGGTGTGAAATATACTAAAAACTTTGGTGCAGATGCTAGTTTTGCTGCAGGTGTTGCTGCAAGAACAGGTGCTGCTATTATCCCTCGTTTTGATGTTAGATACCACAAAGTAGCAATTGGTGTTTGTTTTGAATCTACCACTGGTAAAATGCAATCAGACAACATGAATCGTAATGCAACTGAAATCTCTTTAGGATTTGTATTATAAAATTTAGTTTCAACCAATAAACTACAAAACGGCTAAAAGAAATTTTAGCCGTTTTTGTTTTTAGGGCAAAGCAAATTGGAACTATTAATTAGTATGAAAATAAAAAACCAGTATGCGAACATACTGGTTTTTTTT
>JAHEFK010000010.1 GCA_024640225.1 Bacteroidota bacterium
CCCAATGAAGCTTTAGTTTCGGTGCAGCCCGATGGGGCTTTGCAATACCAATGGTATGTGCCTAAAATGCCTAATCAGATGGATTTTGCCGGCGAGCCATTGCCACTGCATCAGTTTGAGGTTAAGGAACGCATGCAAAGAGAATTCATCTCTAATTATTATTTACATGGTAGCTTGCTAAATATTTTACGGTTATGCACGCGTTATTTTCCTATTATTGAAACTAGGTTGCAGCAAAACGGCATTCCCGATGATTTTAAATATTTATGTGTTGCGGAAAGTGCCTTGCAACAACCCACTTCTCCTGCTGGAGCAGTTGGTTTTTGGCAGTTTATGAAAGCAACGGCGCAGCAATATGGTTTGGAGGTCAATGATCAAATTGATGAGCGTTATCATCTTATAAAAGCAACCGATGCGGCTTGTGCTTTTTTTAAAGCAGCTTATGCAAAATTTGGCTCCTGGACAGCGGCGGCAGCGGCATACAATTGCGGTGCATTGGGCTATCAAAATCAAGTGACCATTCAAGGCACGCAAGATTATTATAATCTCTTACTCCCCGAAGAAACAAATCGCTACGTATTCCGAATTGCAGCACTCAAATATTTAATTAAGTATCATCACCAATATGGGTTTATTCTTAGTGAGCAAGATTGTTTAAAACCATTAGCTACGCAATCATTTACTGTAGATGCTACCATTGATGATTGGGCGGCATTTGCTAAAGAAAGAGGCTTAACGTATAAAATGCTAAAATTGTACAACCCTTGGTTGCGAGCAAAAAATTTAGTGGTAGAGGAAGGGAAATCGTATACGATAGATTTGCCTATTAAATAATTTTCATGAAAGCGGCTATTCAATTACAAAAGCAATTAAGTATTTTATCGGTCATCTTATTTTTGTTTAAAATAGGAGCGTATTACGCTACGCATTCGGTGGCAGTGTTAACCGATGCTTTAGAGTCTACGGTGAATGTAATTGCTGGTTTTATGGGATTGTATAGTCTATACTTGTCTTCTAAACCACGCGATGTCAATCACCCCTATGGGCATGGCAAAGCCGAATTTGTTTCTTCTGCAATAGAAGGTGCCTTGATTTTTATTGCAGGCATCATGATCATCAATGAATCGGTGCATCAATTATTAGACCAACCTAAATTGAAGAGTTTAAATATAGGAATGTTGCTTATTGGCATTACAGGACTCGTCAATTTTTTATTTGGTACTTATATTGCTCGCAAAGGGAAGAGCTTAAAATCTTTAGTGCTTCAAAGTGGTGGTAAGCATTTGCGTGTGGATGCCTATTCTACGTTTGCCATTTTAGTAGGGTTGGGATTGGTAAAAATTACGAACTGGCTATGGCTTGATAGTGTAGTAGCCTTACTGTTTGCAATCGTTATTATATATACGGGATATAAAGTAATTCGTAAATCACTCGCTGGTATTATGGACGAAGCAGATACACAATTACTGCAAGAAATGGTACAATATTTGCAAGACCATAGAAAAGAAAACTGGATTGATTTACACAATTTAAGAGTGATCCAATACGGATCTAAATTGCATGTAGATACCCATATGACCCTACCTTGGTTTTATGATATTGCACAAGCCGAGCAGGAAATACATAGCTTAGAAGCGCTCATTGATAATCACTTTAATAGCAAGATTGAATTGTTTGTGCATATAGATGCCTGCAAACCGTATTCCTGTAAATTATGTGCTATGTCTTCTTGCGATAAGCGAATGCAAACATTTGTAGCCATACAGCCATGGACGATGCGCAATGTTTGGGAAAATGCAAAGCATGGGAAAGAACCTATGCCGGTGTAAACCCTTCATCTTCGATAAGTTGCTTACTATCGGCTGCTTGTGTTGCTAACTGATCGCATCGATTATTCATTACATTAGATGCATGGCCTTTTACCCATACAAATTTTATTTGATGCTGCACATGCAGGGCATAATAACGACGCCATAAGTCCTCGTTTTTCTTTCCTTTAAAATTTGTTTTTAACCAATTGAATAGCCATTTTTTCTCAACGGTATTCACCACATAAGAAGAGTCGCTGTAAATAGTTATTTGCTGTCCCGGTTTTTTAATTTCACTTAATGCTGCAATAACGGCCATCAATTCCATGCGATTATTAGTGGTATGCTTAAAACCTTGCGCTAGTTCTTTTTGTTTCTCGCCCCAAATTAAAATAGCACCATAACCTCCGGGTCCGGGGTTGCCTCTTGCGGCACCATCTGTATAAATTAATAATTCTTGTGGCATCTTGTTTTAGGGATCTGTATCTTTGCGACTCAAATATAACCACTTGAAGGAGAAAATAAAAATTGGAGCAGTGAGTTATCTCAATACCAAACCCTTATTATATGGTTTAGAACGGAGCTCCATTAAAGAGGATATCATACTCAGTACGGCTTATCCGGCGCAATTGGCAGCCGCATTAAAAGACCAATCAATAGATCTTGCCTTATTGCCTGTAGCGGCCATACCATCTATACCCAATGCGCACATTGTGGGCAGTTATGGTATTGCAGCCGATGGAGATGTAGCTTCTGTTGCCTTGTTTAGTCAAGTGCCCTTGGAAGCAATTACCCATATCTATTTAGATTATCAATCGCGCAGCTCTGTAAGATTAACACAAGAATTAGTAAATCATTTTTGGAAATTAAAAGTAGCGTTATTGCCTGCACAGGAGGATTATATCGCATCCATACAAGGCACGAAAGCGGGTGTTATTATTGGCGACAGAGCCTTGCAGCAATTGCCCAATTTTCCGTATGTGTATGATTTGGCAAGTGCATGGAAAGCATGGACCGGCTTACCTTTCGTATTTGCAGCCTGGGTGAGCAACAAAGCGTTGCCCGCTGATTTTATAGCTGCTTTTGATGCAGCCAATGCTATGGGCTTGCAGCATTTAGAAGCAATTGTTGCAGCGCACCCCTTCCCGGAGTATGATTTATTGCATTATTATCAAAAGAATATTCATTACGAATTAGATGAGAATAAACGAAAAGGATTAGATTTGTTTTTGAAAATGATAAGCGCCAATCATGGATAAGCAACAAAAAATAACTTGGGTTGAATGCCCGAGAGATGCCATGCAAGGATGGCCCCATCCGATAGCTACAGCTACTAAAGTTGCCTATTTACAGCAGTTGCTACAAGTAGGTTTTGATATTTTAGATTGTGGATCTTTTGTGTCGCCTAAAGCTATCCCGCAAATGGCTGATACCAAAGCAGTGCTAACGCAACTCGATACTACAAATAGCACTACAAAATTATTAACGATAGTAGCCAATCTACGAGGAGCAGAAGAGGCTGTTGCCTTTTCGCAAATTAGTTATGTAGGTTTCCCTTTATCTGTTTCAGAAACGTTTCAGTTGCGCAATACCAATAAAACAATTGCGGAAGCATTGGAAGAAATTAAAGCAATTCAATCGCTTTGTACAATGCATGGAAAAGAATTGGTGGTGTATTTATCAATGGGTTTTGGTAACCCCTATGGTGATCCATACGATACCAACTATATCTTACAAATCGTGCACCAATTAGTAGCCATGGGCATTCGCACTATATCCTTAGCGGATACCGTTGGGGTAGCAGCGCCTACAACCATTGCCTATTTATTTGATGCACTGATACCTGCTTTTAAAGAAGTGCGCTTTGGGGCACATTTTCATAGTACTTGGGAAACAGCAACTGAAAAAATAGAAACGGCTTTAGCACACGGCTGTACCTATTTTGATTCGGCTATGAAAGGTATCGGCGGTTGCCCTATGGCGAAGGATGATTTAGTAGGGAATATAGCTAGTGAGCAATTGCTTGCGTATTTGCAAAAAAATAATTTGCCAGTACATATAAATGAAACCGCTTTTCAAGAAGCCTTACAACAAGCACAACAATTATTTGTTTAATTAATTAACAACTGCTGAAGGGTGCGACGCAACGGATGCTGATAGCAGCACGAAGCAGGCAAAATAAAACCAATGTCGATACATAAAGAAATTAAAAAAGTAACTACCCATACCTTGTTAAATATGAAACAAGCGGGGGAGAAAATCAGTATGCTAACCGCGTATGATTTTTCGATGGCGAGTATTTTAGATGAAGCCGGCATTGATGTTTTATTAGTGGGCGATTCGGCAAGTAATGTAATGGCTGGTCACGAAACGACCTTGCCTATTACGCTCGATCAAATGATCTATCACGCTCAAAGTGTGGTGCGTGCTGTCAATAGAGCTTTAGTAGTGGTCGATTTACCTTTTGGAACCTATCAAGGTAATAGTAAAGAGGCTTTGAATAGTGCCATTCGTGTGATGAAAGAAACGGGGGCGCATGCAATTAAATTAGAAGGCGGAGCCGAAGTAGAAGAGTCTATAAAACGCATTGTGGGTGCGGGTGTGCCAGTTATGGGTCATTTAGGATTGACACCACAATCGATTTATAAATTTGGTACCTATGCTGTGCGCGCCAAAGAAGAAGCAGAAGCAGCCTTATTGCTAGAGCACGCTAAGGTATTGGAAGCCGCAGGATGCTTTGCTATCGTATTAGAAAAAATACCGGCAAGCTTGGGTGCTTTGGTAGCGCAGCAAGTGCGTATTCCAATCATTGGTATCGGTGCTGGGGCTGGGGTAGACGGACAAGTTTTGGTGATGCATGATGTATTGGGTATTACAAAAGATTTTTCGCCTCGTTTTTTACGTCGCTATTTAGATTTACATAGTGCTATTTTAAATGCTACGAAGCAATACATTCAAGATGTAAAGCAATTAGATTTTCCCAATAACGAAGAACAATATTAAACAATACACAAACGTGGAAGCACTTATTGAAGCAGCGAATTGGCAACAATTAATACAAGAAACAGCAGCGCATCATGCGCAGCTCATTGCAGTTTCTAAGACAAAATCCAATGCCGCTATTCAAGCGTTATATGATTTAGGGCAGCGCGATTTTGGAGAAAATTATGTACAAGAATTTGTAAGTAAACAAGCCAGCTTGCCTAAAGATATTTGCTGGCATTTTATTGGCCATTTGCAACGCAATAAAGTAAAACAAATTGTAGGTATTGCTACTGTTATTCATGGGGTAGATAGTGAGCGCTTATTGCAAGAGATTAATAAAGAAGCAGCAAAGAAAAATTGCGTTCAAGCAGTATTACTTCAATATTTTATAGCCCAAGAGGAAACAAAATTTGGATTGGATGCCGCAGAAATTGAGGCAATCATCGCACAGAAAGAGCAGTACGCTCATGTGCAATTTTTAGGATTGATGGGAATGGCTACCCATACTACAGACCAGCATCAGATAAAAAAAGAGTTTGAACAAGTAATACAACTTAAACAACACTTAAAAGCCCTTTATTTTAAAGAAGCTGCTGCCTTTTCAATGGCCTCCATAGGTATGAGCAGCGATTATACGATTGCCTTAGCTGTTGGCGCTACGCACATTAGGATAGGTAGTATGCTTTTTGGAGCCAGAACCTATCCTAGTTAAACAAGATGATATAGTTCATCAAAAAGTATTCAAATTTAGCACTACATTTGTGCATTGATTTTATAATTTTATATAGCCGAGTACACATGGTCTCCTCCAACGATACAACAATAAAAAATAGTAAAATAAAAGATTATAGTCAGCTACTAAAACCCAATTTGAGTTTCTTAGTAGTGTTTTCCTCTGTAATTGCTTATTTACTAGTGCCAGGTATACACTTTGATTTTACAAAAGTCATAGTTTTATTTGCAGGAGGAATGCTAGTTACGGGTGCGGCCAATGCTATCAATCAGATATTAGAAAAAGATAGTGATCGTTTGATGAAGAGAACGATGCTTAGACCCTTGCCTGATAAACGTATGCAACAAGCAGAGGTATGGTTATTTGCCCTATTGACGGCTTTGGCAGGTGCTGCCTTGTTAGCTTTGAGTTTTAATATGCTGACGGGTATATTGAGTTTAGTTTCTTTATTATTATATGCTTTTGCATACACTCCTTTAAAGAAAATCAGTCCGATAGCAGTCTTGGTAGGTGCGATACCCGGTGCTATGCCGCCATTATTGGGTTGGGTAGCCGGCACCAATCGTATCGGTTTCGAAGGTGCTGGGGCAGGAGGTTGGATTTTATTTGCGGTCCAATTTTTTTGGCAGTTTCCCCATTTTTGGTCGATTGCTTGGGTGGCGTATGACGACTATGCTAAAGCGGGCATAAAACTACTGCCATCAAGTGCAGGTAGAACCACCTTTACAGGTTTGCAATGTATGTTATATTCATTGGTATTGATCCCTATAAGTATGTTGCCTCGCTTACATATCACTGGTGTAATTGGCATGTCTGTTGCAATCATCATGGGTGTTATTTATTTTTATACTTCCTATTTATTTTACCAACACAATGATGAAAAATCGGCAAGAAGGGTAATGTTTGCCTCCTTTTTTTACTTGCCTATTGTGTTCATCGCTTATTTATTAGATAAAACAGTACTTATATAATGGAAACCACTATGACTCCCGCTAAGAAAATTCATCCCCACAAATTTGCCATGTGGGTGGCAATTGGTAGCATCTCGATGATGTTTGCCGGATTAACCTCTGCCTATATCGTGCGCCATGCGCAAGGCAATTGGGTGTATTATGCCTTACCATCTTTGTTTACCTATTCTACTTTTTGTATTATAGCTAGTAGCCTTACCATGATTTTGGCGCTGCGTTCCTTTAAAAAGGGCATGGTGGCACGTTCTCAAAATATGATTTTAGTCACTTTGTTATTAGGTATTGCCTTTGGAATATTGCAGTATATGGGCTTCAAAGCCTTGTATGCACAAGATATCAGAGTAGATGGCAATCCAAGCGAAAGCTTCTTATTTATCATTGCGGGCTTACATCTCTTGCATATTTTGGGAGGAATTGTAGCTTTGTTTATTGTTTTTATTAGAAATAAAATAAAAGGATTAAACAATAAAAATGCTACTGGCCTAGAAGTTATAGCAGCTTATTGGCACTTCGTAGATTTATTGTGGATATATTTATTTTCATTTTTTCTTTTAAATCAATAAAATAAATACGAAATTCGCACACAAAATATAAACAAACAGAAACACACTACTTATGTCGCAAGCAACAGCTACAACTCAAGATGTAAAATCATGGAATGGTGGTCATTCACCTTTTAATGTAAGTTATGGTAAAATGATGATGTGGTTTTTCCTATTATCAGATGCCTTTACATTCGGAGCCTTCCTTATTTCTTATGGTACTACACGTTTTTTTAGTGCAGTATGGCCAGATCCAAACAAAGTATTCCACTCGTTCCCGTTTTTAGGCGAAGCAAATGCACCTTTGTTATTTGTGAGTTTAATGACTTTTATATTGATTTTAAGTTCCGTTACCATGGTATTGGCGGTACATGCTGGTCATTATAACGACCGTAAAGGCGTTATCAAATGGATGCTTTGGACTATTATTGGTGGTATTGCTTTCTTGGCTTGTCAGGCTTGGGAGTGGACGCACTTAAACCATCAAGGTGCTTGGTGGGGTTCTTTTACCGATCCAGCTACTGCTTTAAGTTCATTTGAGCATTTCTTCTCTGCCGATAAAGCCGTAATTGCTCAGCACGGTTTACAAGCAACACACGACTTTTATAATTATTTCTTTACCATTACTGGTTTCCACGGTTTCCACGTATTTAGTGGTGTAATCTTTAATGTAATGATTTTATTAAATACCATCAATGGTAAATACGAACTAAGAGGCCATTATGAAATGGTAGAAAAAGTAGGCTTGTATTGGCACTTTGTAGATTTAGTTTGGGTATTTGTATTTACTTGTTTCTACTTATTATAATTTTTCAACTTATTTATAAATTTAATTTTTATGAGCGCACATCATCATAACGACAACGATACACAAGTTTTATACGAAGGAGATCAATCTAAATTATATTCTGGATTGATGAACCATCACAGCGATATTCAATCTGCAGATAGTAAAAAACAAGTAAGCAGAATTTGGAAAGTAACAGGTATTTTAGCCATTGTAACCATTATTGAAGTTGCATTAGGGTTGTATGGTACCGGAGCTGGTATGCCAAAAGGTTTAGTAAATGTTTTCTTTTTATTGTTGACTATTTACAAAGCAGCCTACATTGTTCGTGTATTTATGCACTTAGGCGATGAAAAGAAAAGTTTCCTTATCACGGTATTGATTCCATTAACCTTATTTATTTGGTTCATCATTGCCTTCTTATATGATGGAGGATTTTGGTTAGAAATGAATACCAAATTCTAAGCAATAGTAGCTAAACAAAACAATTATTCGATTGTTATCATCTTATGAAATCAAATCGATCAAAAAAATACATTATAGGATTTGCGGTAGCATTTTTGCTGCCGCTTTCTTTTTATTTGATTGCCATCGTAAAAGGGAAGGATAAATTAGCTTTACCCAAGCACTATCGATTGATAGCCTTAGATACCGTTATTAGAGACGGACATCGCTTTCAAGATTCTATTTATTATCAAGTGCCTGATATTACCCTTACCAATCAGTTAGGCAAAGTAGTACAGCTCAATAAGGACTTAAAAAATAAAGTTTTAGTCATTCAATTCCTGTTTACCAATTGTAGCAGTGTTTGTCCGGCTATAACCAAAAATATGGGTGTTTTACAAAAGGCCTTTAAAAAGAATGATACCCTTGTGCACTTAATCAGCATAACGGTTGATCCGGCTAGAGACTCTGTTGCTGCTATGCGTGGCTATGCAGAGCGCTTCCATGTAAACCACGATCGTTGGTGGATGCTTACTGGCGATAAGCAAGCTATTTATAATTATGCCAAAGATGCTTTGCAAATGCAAATAGGTAATGGCGATGGTGGCGTTGAAGATTTAGTGCACAGCGATAAATTAGTTGTGCTCGATGAACAAAGAGTAATAAGAGGCTATTATAATGCTAATGATCCCTTTGATCTCAAACGATGTGCAGATGATGTGGTGCTAATTGGCATGGAGAAAAAAAGAAAACATAGTTTACAAATAAAATAGAAATATATGAATTTAACTATTCAGAAGAATGACAAAAAAGCTTATTTACTAATAGGCATCTTTTCCGTAATTGTATTTGCAGCCGTAGTCTTTTTATCTAGGTTTACGATAGCAGTCGACCTAGGTTTCGATAAGCATATCTTCGCTAAAATAAATGCTGTTTTAAATAGTTTAGTGAGTGTACTTTTAGTGATGGCTCTTATGGCTATCAAACAAAAAAATATTGCCAAACACAGAACCTATATGCTAAGTGCTATGCTCTTATCAGCATTGTTTTTAGTATCGTATATTGCCCATCATTTATTTACTGGAGATACCAAGTTTGGTGGCGAAGGCATGATGCGCTTTATCTACTTTATCATTTTGATCACGCATATCTTTTTAGCAGCCATTATATTGCCTTTTATCTTATTTACGGCCTATAGAGGTTTGCTTTCGGAAGTTGCACAGCACAAGAGATTGGCTCGCGTAACCTTCCCTTTATGGTTGTATGTGAGTATTACAGGCGTAATTGTTTACTTTATGATTTCACCTTATTATATGTAATCTTATGAAGCGATTGGGATCCCTTTTAGTTACTTTATTGCTTAGTTGTTTTAGTTATGCGCAATGCAGCGTGTGCACCAAAACAGTTGGCGACATGGGGGAGGAAGTAGCAAATGGATTGAATTTAGGGATCGTATATTTAGCCTTTTTACCTTTAACGATTATAGGATCGATAGGCTATATTTGGTGGAAACGGTATAGGAAAGAACTTTAGAAAATTAAAAAAGCTTCACTTTAAAGTGAAGCTTTTTTATTGTAGTTCAACCAGGATTCGAACCTAGACAAACAGAACCAAAAACTGTTGTGCTACCATTACACCATTGAACTATCCCGATGGGATTGCAAAGTTAAGCTTGCATTATTAATAAGCAAAATTTTTTGAACTATTTTTTTAAAACATTTGAAAATTAGTTTTCAACATTGCCTTGCTTTTGCTTTTTTCGTTACATTAAATTCAAGAATTTAAGTAGGTTTGTAGTTCAATCTTAGTGCATCTATGTCGTATGTGGCGAGTTCAAGGCCTTTTGTAGTTAGAATTATTTTTATTGCTACTGCAATTATTATTTTATTGCGTTTGTTTTATATCCAAGTAATTGAAGATAAATACAAATTACTAGCAAATGATATTGCTATTTACCGTAAAATAGTATTCCCACCGCGGGGTGTTATTTATGATCGGAAAGGGCATGTAATGCTCTATAATCAGGTTGTTTACGATTTAGTAGTAACGCCCAACGATATCAAAAAAGAATTTGATACCACTACATTTTGCGATGCGCTACGAATTTCTAAAGACCAGTTTTGTGCTATTTTAAAGAAAATTCGCATTAAAAATGGCCCTATGCGACAAGGCATATTTTTTGAACAGTTGACGCCTGCACAAACAGCCCGTTATCAAGAAAATATGTACCAATTTAATGGGTTTGAATTGGTAGAACGCTCTATTCGCACCTATCCCGATTCGGTGGGCGGAGCCTTGCTAGGTTATATTGGTGAAGTATCGCCAGCAATGTTAAAAAAAGATCGTTACGCAAGTTATCATCAAGGTGATTATTTAGGTATGACCGGTTTGGAGCAATTTTATGAAGAAGAATTACGCGGACAAAGAGGAGTTTATTTTATCGAACGAGATAAATTTAATAGACCTACGGGGCCTTACAAAAATGGAGAATTAGATACGCCTGCTGTTGGTGGTAAATCGTTGCAATTATACTTAGATGCAGCACTCCAAAAATATGGAGAGCAATTAATGGCCAATAAATTGGGTAGCGTAGTGGCTATAGACCCTTCTACGGGCGGTATTTTAGCAATGGTCAGCAGTCCAACCTATGATCCAAATTTATTAAGAGGATCGAATAGAGCACGAAACTTTGCCAAGTTGCAATCGGACGCTACCTTGCCCATGTTTAATAGGGCTATTAAAGCATCTTATAATCCGGGTTCTACCATGAAACCCCTTACGGCTTTGGTTGCCTTAGATATGGGGGTGGTAACGCCTAGTTTTGGTTATCCTTGTAGTGGTGGCTATTTTGCTTGTGGACGTAAAATTGGTTGTACACACGAAGGCGCAGGGCATGCTGCTAATTTGAGATTAGCTTTAGCCAATTCTTGCAATGCATATTTCTGTCATTTATATCGCTTATCGGTAGATGCACGCAAATGGGGTGATGTAAAAGTAGGTTTGCACAAATGGTATGAATATATGAGCTCCTTTGGTTTGGGCCATGCTACCGGTATTGATATCCCTTATGAAGGAAGTGGCACCTTGTTTGATACTAAAGATTATGATGCTATGTATAATGGCTCATGGAACTCGTGTACCAATGTGTTTCTAGGTATGGGTCAAGGTGAAGTTGCACTTACACCACTTCAATTGGCCAATGCTATGTGCATTGTTGCCAATCACGGATTTTATTATACGCCACACTTTGTAAAAGCCATAGGAAATAATAAACAAGTAGATAAATTAAAACCTTTTTTAGAAAAACACCAAGTTACCCATATCAGCGATTCTACGTTCTCTACCGTTGCTTATGGTATGATGGATGTGGTAGAAAAAGGTACGGGTATGATTGCGCGCATTCCGGGACTCGAAATTTGTGCTAAGACGGGTACGGTAGAAAATAAAGCTGTAGTAAATGGAGTAGCAATGAAAATGAAAAATCACTCTATGTTTGTTGCCTTCGCGCCACGCGTACATCCTAAAATAGCAATTGCGGTTATTGTTGAAAATGCAGGGTACGGAGCTACTTGGGCTGGTCCAATTGCGAGCTTAATGATTGAACAATATCTCAAAGATACCATTGCCTCTAACAGAAAGGGTATTGAAACCAATATGTTTAATGCCAAATTAATAAGTTCTTATACCTACCTCATCGATTCTGCGCGTCGAAAGAAAGACAGAGCAATTTGGGATAAAAAACAAGCACTTAAAAATGGCTTATTAAAAGAAAGAAGTACCTTCAAGACGCTATTAGAAACGAGTAAAAAAACCGGCTTACATTAATTATAACGCATGCAAAATACTAATAATTCTCTTTTTCAACGTATTGATACAAAATTATTGTTTGTATACTTACTATTAGTTTTGATAGGCATGAGTGCTGTTTTTTCAGTAGAGTATAGAGCTACGGATGTGAGCATTTTTTTGATGAGTAAAAGTCACATGAAGCAAGCTATTTGGCTAGGGGTATCCTTGTTTGTTGGAATGCTCATTTTATTTACTGAAAGTAAATTCTTTGCTTCCTTTGCTTATTTAGGCTATGCACTAGGATTGACCTTACTGGTGCTAACTATTTTTCTTGGAAAAGATGTTAAAGGTTCGCACTCTTGGTTAGGAATAGGCAGTTTTGCATTTCAACCCGGTGAAGTGTGTAAGATTTTTACAGCCTTAGCCTTAGCTAAATTTTTATCTTCTCCCGAAACCAATTTTAATACCTGGAAATTTAGAATGATAGGTATAGGCTTGGCCTTGTTTCCGGCAATGCTCATTATACTTCAAAAAGAAACAGGACTGGCCTTAGTGTATTTTTCCTTTTTCCTAGTGATGTATAGAGAAGGCTTACCGATTTCAATTCTAGCTATTGGTTTTTCCCTTATTGTATTAACCATTACTACACTGCTACTGAGTAGTTTGGCCATGTTTATTGTATTGACGCTCTTAGCGGCCCTCATAGCATATTTGTCATGGCGCGATATAAAAAGGAATGTTACAGCACGTGGTTTATTAATTGGCATTTGGGCGGTATGTATTTTATTTTCTCAATTCATTGTGCCAATTACGTTTAAGAAAGTATTGCAAGGATATCAGATTGATCGTATTTATTCTATGTTAGGACAAGAAGTGCCCGATAAATATAGAAAAGATACAGAGGATGGACATGGTTCTAAAAAAGGAAATGCTTCTGATTATAATGTAACACAATCTAAGATTGCAATTGGTTCGGGAGGTTTTTGGGGTAAAGGATTTTTAAACGGCACACAAACAAAAAATGATTTTGTGCCGGAGCAGCATACTGATTTTATTTTTTGTGCTATTGGAGAACAATTTGGATTTGTAGGAAGTCTTGGACTCATTGGTTTGTATATTTTCTTAATGATTCGCATTATTGTTATAGGCGAACGACAACGTTCTGCTTTTTCGCGAATCTATGCGTATGGAGTGGCCGCCATATTGTTTTTCCATTTTGCTATCAATATTTCTATGACGATAGGGCTTGCTCCTGTAATTGGTATCACCTTACCATTTCTAAGTTATGGTGGTTCCTCCTTACTCTCATTTAGCGTCTTAATATTTATTTTAATGCGCTTAGATGCTGATAGACAAGTTTTAATTCGATAAGCAATGGCAAAAGTTTTTCCGCTCTCAGAAGGTGTCTTCACAATTGGTCACGATAAAGAATTTGTACCCTTTAACATAGCAACCGATATTTTAACAGATAGACCAACCGGTTCTTTATTGGTAGAAATTCAACCTTTTTTAGTGGTTACCGATAGGGATGTAATTTTATTAGATACCGGTTTAGGATATAATACGAATGCAGGTTTACCGCAAATTCATGAAAATTTGGCTAAACATGGTTTTGGCGCTGGTGAAGTAACTAAAGTGCTTTTGACGCATTTACATAAAGATCATGCTGGGGGTATTTTAAGAAAGCATCTTGATGGAACAACCAGTGCAATGTTTCCTAATGCGCAGTATTATATCTATGGACAAGAAGCTGCTTATGCATTAGTAAAGGGGGCCCCTTCTTATCAAAACGAGTTATATGCAGACTGGTTAAGCTCCGATCAAATACAGTGGTTAGAAGGAGAAGAGGGGAGTATTGATGATTACATTTTCTTTAAACATTCGGGTGCGCATTCTTTGCAACACATAGTTTTTTGGATAAAAGAAGCAGATGAAATTATTTTCTTTGGTGGCGATGAAGCACCTCAACACAAACAGATGATTATGAAATACGTTGCTAAGTATGATACCGATGGTAAAAAAGCCATGGAACTACGAGCTCAATACGCCGAACAAGGAAGATTAGAGCATTGGCAATTTTTATTTTATCATGATGTAAAAATGCCAACCGCTTATTTATAAGGGTTGGCATTTTTATAGTTTATTAGTGCTTTTTAAAACCTATTTTTATCTCTTGGGGCATTGTCTTCTCTGCGCGCTCTCATTTTATCTTTCAGCATTTGATTGAAACGCTTTTCGGCTTCCATTAAAGTTACTAATTGTTGCGGAGATAAAACTTTCAAAAATTCGTTTCTATAATTTTTACGAATAGCAATAACAGCTGTTTCCATTGCCAATTGATCATCTAACAATTCCTTAGATTCTTTATCTGTCAAACCATCTATTCGATCATTCAGGTGTTTTTGCTTGAAGGATCTGCGCGTCTGCATTAACTCCTTTTCGTAGTTATTGTAGATAGGCCAAAATTTTTCTGCTTGTGCGGTGCTTAGATCTAATTCTTTAGTGAGGTAAGCAATTTTTAAATTGTTTACTTTTTCTAATTTTTCTTGCATGCGCCCTTGTTGAGCAAAAGCAGCTAAGCTACAAATGCTTAAGGCTAAAATAATTAGTTTTTTCATGGTGTGTTAATTTATAAAGTATTTAATTGTTCTTTTAAAAGTTCATCAATGGATGCTTCCGAAATTTGATCAAGGTTTGGAGCGTCTATTATTGCCGATTGATGTACCCATTCGTGTTCTTGTAAATAAAGGGCTATTTCTTCATTTGATAATGTTGAAAGGTCGATATTGGTTTTGCTTGATTGCTTATTGAAAAATTGTAAGCCAATAAAAAATACAATACTGGCAGCGGCAACCCATTTTAAAGTTGTCCATTGCAAAACTATCGATTTTTTCTTAGTAGGTATAAAACGATCCGTATTGAAGTAGTTTGTAGGAATAGCATAAGGGGCGTCTTTCGTTGCATTAAAAGGGGCTTCTGCTTTTATCAATCCCATTATTTTTGATGCATTTGTTTCAAAATAGGCATCAGGTGTTTGCAACAATGTTTTAATATCACTGCTTTGGGATTTCCCTAATAATGTTTCGTAGTTATTGTCTTCTTGCATCTGTTTCTTTGACTTGTTAATTTACTATTCGTTTAATCTTCTTTTAAAGAAGCGGTAATTTTTTTTACTGCATGATGATAAGATGCTTTTAATGCCCCTTCGCTTGTTGCTAATATAGCTGCCATTTCATGGTAGGGGAGTTCGTCGTAATAACGTAGATTAAATACAATTTTTTGTTTTTCTGGTAGGGATTGCAGCGCTTTTTGCAACTTCCATTCAATTTTATTACTATCGTACCCCTTTTCTGCTACTAGCTTTTGCTCAAAATAGTTGCTGTGCTCATCGAAGCTACTATGCGCTTTTCGTTTGGCAGAAGCTATATAAGTTAATGTTACATTCGTGGCAATTCGATAGAGCCAAGTAAATAAACTAGCATCTCCTCTAAAACTATCTAAATGTCGCCATGCTTTTATAAATACTTCTTGCAAAATATCATCGGTATCATGGTGAGCTACAACCATACGTCTAATATGCCAATACAAGCGTTCTTGGTATTTGTTTACCAAGTGTGTAAAGGCTAGTTCTTGTTGCTTCGGGTCTTTAAATAAAAGCAATAGTTGCTCATCCGACCAATCCGATTGTTCTTGCATAGTAGTTATCTACTTCTATAGACCTTAAAGCTACTTAAAAGTTTAATGCTAGATATAATTGTGATATTGAAATAAATATCAAATCTTTGTAGGAAATTTGAAAGGATATGGGTTTGAAAGTGGTATTTTTTGGGACACCCGATTTTGCAGTTGCTTCATTAGATGCATTAGTGCAAAATGGTTTTGACGTTTTAGCCGTTGTTACAGCACCGGATAAGCCGGCTGGGAGAGGAATGCAATTGCAGGCCTCTGCGGTGAAACAATATGCATTAGATCATCAGCTACCTATATTACAACCAGAAAAATTAAAAGATCCACAATTTATTGCTACACTTCAAGATTTAGCAGCCGATGTACATATTGTGGTAGCTTTTAGAATGTTGCCTGAAGTAGTTTGGAATATGCCTAAACAGGGCACGATTAATGTTCATGGATCACTGCTGCCTCAATACAGAGGAGCGGCACCAATCAATTGGGCAATTATGAATGGCGAAACTGAAACAGGTGTGACTACCTTCCGATTAAAACATCAAATTGACACAGGGAATATTTTATTGCAATCTAAGACGCCTATTTTTAAAGAAGATAATTTTAGTACCGTATACCAGCGCTTAATGCTTCTTGGTGCAGAGCTGTTGGTGACTACTTTACGACAATTAGAAGCCGGTACTTTACAAGAAGTGCCGCAGGATACTATTGATGAAACTACCCTAAAGCATGCCCCTAAATTATTTAAAGAAAATTTGCAATTAGATTTTAATAAGCCAGCAGCAGCGCTAGTTGATTTTATAAGAGGCTTGGCGCCTTTTCCTACGGCCTATACTTTTTTGGAACAAAAGCAATTAAAGGTATTTCAATCGCATGCTGTAAATGAATTGCCTGCTGTAGCAATTGGTACGATGCAGACCGATGCTAAAAGCTATATCCGTTTTGCCTGCAAAGATGCCTGGTTGTATATCGATGAGTTACAATTGGAAGGAAAGAAACGAATGGAAACTGT
This sequence comes from Bacteroidota bacterium, assembly GCA_024640225.1. Classification (GTDB taxonomy): domain Bacteria; phylum Bacteroidota; class Bacteroidia; order Chitinophagales; family Chitinophagaceae; genus CAIWHF01. Next base: position 16,756 of record JAHEFK010000010.1, read on the forward strand.
TGCCTTTTTAAGAGGCTTTCGTTTTAGTGAGTAAATAAGAAACGCCAAGCGCATAGCCTTCCAATCCAAGACCAGATATGCTTCCTATGCAAGCACTTGCGATGTAGGACGTTTTGCGAAAATCTTCTCTTGCTAAAACATTGCTGATATGAATTTCTATAACCGGCGTATTAATGGCTTTTATAGTATCTGCAATCGCTATACTTGTGTGTGTATAAGCAGCGGCGTTTAATAAGATGCCATCAACATTTTGATTGCAGGCTTGAAGATGATTAATGATTTCCCCTTCTATATTAGATTGAAAATAAAAAAACTCCACACTTGGGTAGTGCTCTTGCAAATGCGCAAAATAAGTTTCAAAAGAGACTGCCCCATAAATTTCAGGTTCTCTATTACCCAACAAGTTTAAATTGGGTCCGTTGATAATGGCTATTTTGTGCATGGGCTTCTTTATTTCATCAAAATTAAATTAAATTTGACAGAAATATACGCGCTGCAACAGAATCATGCAAAAAGGTTTTTTTACGGGCTACAAAGCCTATTTACAATTAGAGCGCTCTTTGTCGGAAAATAGCATAGATGCTTATTTGCATGATGTTCAGTTATTAGAACAGTTTTTGTCCATCCAGTATCCTAATCTTGCTTTGGATCAAATTCGATTAAACCATTTAAAAGAATTTATAAGTTACTTACATGAATTGCACTTGGCTGTTGGTTCACAAGCGAGAATAGTAAGCGGACTAAAATCCTTTTTTCAGTATGCAGAAGTGGAAGGTTTAATCACTGATAATCCAACACAAATATTAGAAGCGCCTAAATTAGCTCGAAAATTACCTAGCTTTTTAAGTATCGAAGAAATCGATTTACTATTATCGGTTATAGATCGAAGCAAGCCCGAAGGGCAGCGAAATTTAGCTATGCTTGAAACACTTTACAGTTGCGGACTAAGGGTAAGTGAATTAATAAACTTACAAGTATCTAATTTGTTTTTAGAGGCAGGATTTATTAAGGTGGTAGGGAAGGGCAATAAGGAGCGCTTAGTGCCTCTTGGAGCAGCAGCAAGTAAACAAATAAAAATCTATAAAGAACAGGTTCGCGTGCATCAAACCATTCAGTCGGGCAATGAGGATGTACTGTTTTTAAGCAATAGAGGAAGTGCCTTGTCGAGAGTAATGGTATTTCTCATTTTGAAAAAATTAGTTGCAGCAAGTGGTATTAAAAAAAATATTCACCCCCACACACTACGCCATTCATTTGCAACCCATTTAATTGAACGAGGGGCAGATTTGAGGGCCGTTCAAGAAATGCTGGGCCATGTCAGTATAACGACTACTGAAATTTATACGCACCTCGATAGAGCCTATCTTCGAGATACGATGCAGAAATTTCATCCTCGGTTCGATAAATAATACATACTATCACAGTCCTTTCTTATCTTTGTACTCATGGAATTAACATCACTTTCAGCAATCAGTCCAATCGACGGACGCTATAGAAATCAAACACAATCATTGGCCCCTTATTTTTCAGAATTTGGTTTAATCAAATATCGGGTACAAGTTGAAATTGAATATTTACTTTTTCTTGCAGAGAAGAAAATATATCAATTGCCTAAGCATATTAAAGCAGCTCAATTAAGAGCTATTTATTTACAATTCAATGAAACAGCTGCGCAACAAATAAAAACAATCGAACGCGTTACCAATCATGACGTAAAAGCAGTTGAATATTATATCAAAGAGCAATTAGATGCTCTTGGTGCCGAAGCTTGCAAGGAGTGGGTGCATTTTGGATTGACCTCTCAAGATATAAACAATACCGCCATCCCATTATTGTGGAAAGAAGCTTTAGAATTGGAGTTTTTACCTAGTTTAGAAAATGTGTTGCTGTTGTTGAAGCAGCAAGCACAATCTTGGAATACCATACCTATGCTTGCTAGAACGCATGGTCAGTCTGCCTCTCCAACTAATTTAGGAAAAGAGTGGTTTGTATTTGTTGAGCGTTTGCGTGGACAAATTAATTTACTTAGTCAAGTGCCCTATGCTGCAAAATTTGGTGGCGCTACTGGTAATTTCAATGCCCATCATGTTGCGTTCCCTCATATTGATTGGATAAAATTTGGTAATGAATTTGTGACTAAAAAATTAGGTTTAGAGCGCATGCAGTTTACTACACAAATTGAGCATTATGATAATTTATCAGCACAATTTGATGCACTCAAAAGAATCAATACTATTTTAATTGATTTAAGTAGAGATGTTTGGACCTACATTTCCATGGATTACTTCAAACAAAAAGTAAAAGCTGGAGAAGTGGGTTCCTCTGCAATGCCGCATAAAGTAAATCCAATTGACTTTGAAAATGCAGAAGGCAATTTTGGTATTGCAAATGCGCTGTACGAGCATTTTAGTGCGAAATTACCAATCAGTAGATTACAAAGAGATTTAACAGATAGCACCGTATTGCGCAATATTGGTGTGCCAATGGCGCATGCGTTTATTGGATTGAATTCGTTAAACAAAGGATTGAACAAATTAGTGTTAAATGATCAAAAAATTAAATTAGATTTAGAAGCAAATTGGGCAGTAGTTGCAGAAGCAATACAAACCGTTTTGAGAAGAGAACAGTATCCTCAACCATATGAAGCATTAAAAGCATTAACAAGAGGAAAAAATGGTATCACTAAAGAAAGTATGCACGCTTTTATTGATAGCTTAGCGATTAAAGCTAGTTTAAAAAAAGAATTGAAAAAAATTACACCCCATAATTACACCGGGGTGCAAGCAAAAATGAACTAAAACATGAAACAGTTAGCCGCTATAATTTTTTTTATTTTCTTGAGCTTTTTTACAAAAGCTCAAGAAAAACAGGTTGAAAAAAAACAAAAAGGAAACAAAGCTACTACTATGCTTGTGCCTAAGCTAGATACTACCTACTTGAAACGAAATAATTTTGTTTCTGATTCTTTAAGCGCTATTAATAAAGCAAGTTTAGATAGTTTATATTCGTTTAACCTGTTGCATTCCGAATCCTTGCAAACAACTACAGGAACAGTAGCATTTATAGATATGGGCATGCCTCCTAAAAAAATGTTGCTTTATGCATTTAGTAATTTAGGCGCTAAGGGAGCAATTATAAAAATTACAAATCCTAGCAATCATAAATTTGTATATGCCAAAATTCTATCTTCGATTCCAATTAATAAAAATTATTTGCAGAGTGTGGTATTAGTAAGCCATCATGCACAACGAATTTTAGGAACAAATGATGAGAAATTATTTTGTGAAATAATTGTGCCTTAAAAATGAAGATTCTAATTATTCGATTTTCCTCCATTGGAGATATTGTGTTAACCACGCCGATTATTCGTTGTGTAAAACAACAATTGCCCAATGTGAAGCTTCATTTTATTACAAAAGCTGCTTATCGATCAGTTATTGCTAATAACCCATATATCGATCAATGTCATTTTTTCGAACAAGGTTTAGAAGAAGTCATTCCTGCACTTCAAGCAGCACAATTTGATTTAGTTATTGACTTGCATAAAAATATCAGAAGTTTTAAAATTAAAAAGGCGCTGCATGTTAAGTCTTTAAGTTTTCAGAAATTGAATATTAGAAAATGGCTCTTAGTAAATTTCAAAATCAATACGATGCCTGACAAGAGCATTGTAGATCGCTATTTTGAGGCTATTGCCAGTTTGGGTGTTAAAAATGATGGGAAAGGATTAGATTATTTTATTGCCAAGCAACAAGAACTTGAAAATGCAGATATTCCGATGAGTCATTGGGCGGGTTATGTAGCGTGTGTCATAGGAGGCTCTTATGCTACCAAACAATTGCCTGCTTCAAAATGGATTGAATTTTGCAGCCTATCCAATTATCCGATCATATTGCTAGGCGCCGCAGAGGATAGGTCTTTAGGAGAGTGCATTGCCCAAGAATTTCCGGTTAGGGTATATAATGCCTGTGGTAAATTTTCCCTGAACGAATCCGCATACTTAATATCCAAAGCTAGGGTAGTGGTGAGCAATGATACGGGATTGATGCATGTAGCTGCCGCTTTTCAAAAACCCATTGTGTCTTTATGGGGTAATACCAGTCCTGAAATGGGTATGTATCCTTACTTTGATTACAATAATGTACACCAACGACAAAGTTCAAAAGCTATTTTCTTGGAAAACAAGGACTTAGGCTGCCATCCTTGTAGTAAAATGGGCTATGCTCAATGTCCTAAGAAGCACTTTCAGTGCATGTTAGCCCTCGATATGCACAAAGCAAAAGAATTTGTGGATAAAAACTGGTAGCTTTCCCAACTAAATTTATTGCTAGATTGTCTTTCTTTTTAGAAAAAAAACTGCTATATTTAACTTTTAAAATAAGCAAATTGGATAGCGCTGCTATTCATTTTTAATATTTTTTGTAAAACCAATTACATGACCAAAAAATTACTCTTAGTTTTCATTTTAGTAATCGGCTCATTTTTGAGCTCAACTCAAAAAGCCAATGCGTCCCATGCGGCGGGTGCAGAATTACTTTATTCTTGGGTTTCAGACTCTACCTACAAAATTATTTGTAAGTTTTACCGAGACTGTTCTGGTATTACAGAACCTGCAACAGTTTCCGTTTGTTGTATGAACTCATGTACTGGTTTTACTTACTCCCTTACGTTAAATAAAGTTGCAGGTTCAACCAACGGACAAGAAGTAAGTACCGGTTGTCCAGGTTATCCAAGCACTTGTAATGGTGGTACTTTCCCGGGTTATCGTGAGTGGATTTACGAAGCTAATTATACCTTACCTTCTCGTTGTAATTTTTGGCGATTTTTTACGGGCTTTAGTGCTAGAAACACAGCGATTACTAATTTAACGAATCCTGGTTCTCAAATTTTATATTGCGAAGCTACCTTAGATAATAACTATGCTCAAGGTAATTCTTCTCCATACTTTTCTGTAAAGCCGGTGCCTTACGTGTGTGTAAATAATCCTTACAACTACAATAATGGTGCTTTGGATGTGAACAATGACTCTATGTCTTTTTCAATCATTCAACCGAGAACAGGTCCTACGGGTTGTCCTTATGCGGTACCAACGGATATTTCTTTTTCAAATACCTCTTTATTCAACCTAACGAATAATCCATTTAGCACTACTAACACTTTTAATATCAATGCGCTAAACGGTCAGATTACCTTTACTCCAGACATTCAACAAGTAGCGGTAATTACGGTGTTGGTTAAAGAATATCGAAATGGAAATTTGATTGGTACGGTAATGCGAGATATTCAAATTATTGTAAAAGCCTGTACGGTACCTACACCAACATTAAATCTTGATACCGTTACCATTGTAGGTGGAGGATGGAATAATAATCGAATAGAGGGCTGCGCTGGTCAACCAATTGGATTCTGCTTTAATGCAAAATCAGCGGATACCAATGCAATTCTTGTAGTTACCTCCAATAATGCGCAGTCGGCAGTTGGATCTTCGGTTACACTATCAAATCATTATACTGATTCCGTTCGTGTTTGTTTCAACTGGAGCCCTACTGCGGCAGATACTGGTTTAAGAGTATTAACCTTCACGGTTAAAGATTCTACTTGTTCGCCTCCAGGTATTCCAATTTTACAAACCTTTGTTGTGCCTTTCTATATATGGCCAATTACTACTATTAAAAATGATACGTCCATTTGTGCCGGAGAAACCGTGCCCTTAAAAGTAACGGGTGGTACCCAATTTACTTGGTCGGTGATTCCAGGGGGCTCTCCATTAACAACATTAACATGCTCCAATTGTAGTGCGCCTTTTGCAAACCCATCACTTACCACCCAATATATAGCCACTTCAAATTTACAAGCAGTTTGTAATCGATACAAAGACACGGTAACTATTACGGTGGCTCCTTTGCCGGTATTTAATGCGGGGCCAGATACCACTACCTGTATTAATAACTCCTTACTGATGAATGCACATCTGCAAGCAGTGCCCGGTAATGTTTATTCGATTAAATGGTTTCCAAGTAATTTCTTAAATAACGACACCTTGGCTATGCCAATTTGTACACCAACAAAAGACACAACTTATATTATTAAAATTACCCCTAATGGTCAAAATCGCTGTGCTGGTTATGACACTATAAAAGTGAAAGTAATACAAGGCTTCCGTTTAAATAATGCGGATACTGCTATTTGTGCGGGTAAATTTGTGAATATTAGTTTAAATGGAGACAATCGTTATGCTTATACATGGACACCTGCTATAGGTGTAAATAATGTAAATGCAATGGCGCCTACCATTACACCTGATACGTCAAGATTATACACTATTAAAGCAAGTTATCCTGGTTGTAAAGATTCGTTGAAAACGATATTTATAGATGTACAACCCAATCCGATTGTATTTATTGGTGCTGATAGAACGATTTGTTCCGGAGATACTATTCAATTGCAACCATTAGTAACTCCAGGCGGATATCCTAATTATAGCTATTCTTGGAATCCAGCAGGTGGATTTAATAATCCAGCTATTAAAAATCCAATTTTTAATGGATTGATCAATACAACTGCCACTTTAACGGTAAGCACTCCAGCGGGTTGTAACGGTAGTGATGATGCAAATTATACCGTTATTGAATCAGATTTCTTGAAAGCTACTGTGTCAAAACAATTATGTCCTGGTGATACCGCTGAATTATTAATTCCGGCTCCTGTACTTTGGGTAAAATGGACACCTAATTTATATATAGATGATACGAGCAGTACTAATCCTAAAGTTTGGCCAACGGCTCCAACATACTATACTGTTATCGGCCAAGAAGCATCTGGATGTTTAGACACAGAAGTGTTATATGTTGATGTAAAATCTTTAGCTACAATTACATTACCAGATACCATATTTTTATTCCCAGGTGATTCTTATCAATTTAATCCAGGTGGCAACTGCTTATATTTCAGTTGGTTCCCGTTAACAGGCTTAAGCAATCCTTTAATATCATCACCAATCACTAGCACGCAAACAAGTACGCGATATATTGTAAATGCATCTACAGAATTTGGATGTAAAGTACAAGATTCAGTAGATGTGATTATGGCTGATGATGCGTCTATAGATGTTGCAAATGCCTTTACGCCAGGCTCAGCTCCAAATGATATGATTAAGGTACAACATCATGGTATTGCGTATTTAAAATCCTTTGTTATATTCAACCGTTGGGGTAATAAAGTTTTTGAAACTACCGATTTAGAACAAGGTTGGGATGGTAAATACAATGGTCAACCACAACCAATGGGTACTTATATTTATTATGCAGAAGCAACTACCTATAAAGGAAAACGTTTCTACAAACAAGGCAATATTTTACTAATACGATAATTTAAATTATACACAACTTTTTTTAATAATAGGACTATGAATCGTTTTTTGATTAGATTTTTTATTTTAGTTGCATCCATTTTCGCCCTCAGCTCACAGGTGAAAGCATCTCACTTTGCGGCTGGTGACATTAAAGTGGAATTTGTTGGATTAGATTCCTTGGATTTGCGCTATAGAGTAACTGTTACCGTCTTTTACGACTGTAAAGGTACTTCTCCATATGCTACTGTTACATTATATTATCAATCAACTACAGCAGGTGTTAATACTTCAATTGCTGTTCCATTTGATGTAGCACAAAATCTAACTTTGAGTCAATTGTGCCCGGCATATGCTTCACAATCTGCTTGTGTTAATCCAAGTTCAACGGCTTACCCTGGTTTCTTCAAACGTGTATATTCTACTGTATTGACATTGACTAGACGACCAGATTGGAATTTTTGGATCAATGAAGGTGCAAGAAATGGAGCAATCACTAATTTAACTTCACCATCTAACTTCGTTGTATATTCTCGTTATAATAATTTGATTCGTTATAATAACAATACAGCAAACTTTACAATTGATCCAGTACCTTATTATTGTATTAATCAACCATCTCAATTCTTAAATAGTCCTTATGACGCAGATGGAGATTCCATTGTGGTTACCCCAAACTTAAGTTATGGTTCATTTGGAACTGGTATAACTATTCCAAATTTCTCAAATCAAACATTATTTGCCTATAATTATGAGCCAGGTTTTACAGCTACCAATCCTGTTGCATCTTCATCAACAAATCCATACACAGTAAATCCAGGCACCGGTACAGCAACCTTTACTCCTACATTAGATGGAGCCATGGTTGTGGCATTTGAAGCAACAGATTATGATCGCTGCACCAAACAATTATTAAGTACTGTTAGTCGTGACGTTCAAATTATTGTGTCTCCAGCAGGTCAATGTAATATTCAAATACCTGTAATTGATTCTTTACCTTCTAATTTAGTGAACTGTACTTTAGATACAGCTGGTGGGGCTAAAAACATCAATGTTTGTCCAGGTCAAACCATTAGCTTTCAAGTGCAAGCTGCGGCTTCAGTGATTACTAATTTAGTTACTTTGAACTCCAATGCAGCCCAATCTTGTCAAGGGTCTTCTTTTATTGTTAACAATCAATATTCTTTAAACCCAACAGCAACATTTACTTGGACACCAACTGTAAACGATATTGGAGACCATATCTTTTTAGGTATTGCAGCCGATTCAACTTGTGGCGGTGGACAGATCTTTGTTGTTAAAAACTCTATGTATGTAATTGTACGTGTACAAGCATCCGTAGATGCAGGTCCAGATGGATTCGTTTGTCCTGAGGGTGGTAAGCCATGGCAGTTAAATGCAGGCGGACCATTAAATGTACCTTATATCTGGACAGATGTAAGCGGTGGAGCACCTAATGGATTAGATAATGCAAATATTAAAAATCCAACAGCATTACCTAATGCTGATGCTTGTTATGTGGTTGAAATAGGTACTTGTATTCCAACCTGTAAAAGTAAAGATACGGTTTGCGTATCTCAAAAATCAAATAGTAGTGTAACCATTGTTCCAGGTTCTCCAATTATTGTTTGTCGACCAGATTATATACAGCTAACAGCTAATGTAGTTGGAGATAAACCAATTGCCAATTTACCTTGTGGAACAACAAATCCACAAACTTGCCCTACAGAAGATTCAACCGTAGTAGTTTTCCCTGGTGGATCTATTTTACCAAATCTAGTGGGTACACCTTTTTATTCTCCATTCTGTGGTGATTTAAGATCTGCTCGTTCCCAATATTTATATCGTCAAAGTGAACTACGCTCTTATGGCATGTACTCAGGAACTATCAACAGTTTGTCATTCTTAGTACAAGCTCCAACTACTACTACGTATAGTAATTTCAGCATTTCCATGAAGTGCACGAATAGAATGAATTTAGATCCAGTATATGGTCCATTGGAAAATACGGGCATGACTACCGTCTTTACTTCTGCAACGCCCATTACACCACAAGTAGGTTGGAATAAATTTGTTTTTAATACGCCATACACTTGGGATACTACTCAAAATTTAATTATAGAGGTTTGTTATTCCAATGCAAGTGTAGGAACCACATCTATTATTAGTAATGTTTCAACATCTTATATTGCTACACAAAGAAAATCAACAACTACAGGTACAACTAATTTCTGCGCTACTCCATTAGCAACGGGTACAACTGATGCATTTTTATATAGACCATTAATTAAATTCAACTCTTGTAGAGCACCAGAAGCTGATTTCCCATATACCTGGAAGCCAGGGTTTTTCTTATCGGATTCTACAGCAGGAGCTCCATTCGCTTATATCGCAGATAATATAAAATATGTAGTGAAGTCTGTAGACAGAGATGGATGTATCTTTAGAGATTCGGTAGACATTTTTGTACCACAACATCATTTTACTCGTTTCCCAATTGATACCTCAATTTGTATCGGTGACACGATTATTTTAAGAGGCTTTGGTGCTAATACCTACCAATGGTTTGAATCGGATGCGTTTAATCCACCTACGACTTTATCATGTACCAATTGTCAAGATCCTTATGCATTCCCAACTGTAGATACCAAATACTATGTTGTAGGATATCCTGCAGATAGCTATACCGATTCTGTGAAATGTGCAGATACTTTAGCTATTCAAGTGCGCATTCGTCCATTACCAACAGTAGATATATTAATGGCTTCAGATACTACTGTAAAATATGGTTCAACCTTATTAGTAAGTGCTACCTCAAGCGCTTCTAGATTCTTATGGAGACCAGTAGCTACGGTAACGAATCCTAATTTGCTAGTTACTACTTTGAAACCAACAAAAAATACTACCTATACCTTAGTTGCAATTGATAAGTATGGTTGTAAAAATGAAGACTCTATTCATGTAAATATCGATTACAGAGATCATTTATTAGTACCTTCTGCATTTAGTCCAAATGGCGACGGAAGAAACGATGATTTCAAAGTTGCTAATTTGACGTTCCAAAAAGTTATTGAATTTAGAGTATTGAATCGTTGGGGTCAGGAAGTTTATTATGCAGCTAATAATAAACCATGGGATGGTACTTGGAAAGGAGTGCCACAAGATATGGGCACTTACAGTTACTTTATTAAAGTAGCTTATCCAGATGGAATTATAGAAACCTATAAAGGTGAAGTAACCCTTGTTAGATAATTAGAATTTAATTAAAAAAAAGGAGCTCCAATTGGTGCTCCTTTTTCATTTTTTTACTATTTTTAAAAAAAACCAATTATGAAAAAGATTTTATTAAACACAACATTGCTACTTGCCCTACTTTTTAGTATTCAAACAAGTTTATTTGCACAAGCAGATCCTGTTGAACGCATCTGGCTAAACCAAGAAAAAACAGGGAAGGTGCAAATTTATAGAGCACGTGATGGAAAATTATATGGCAAAATTATGTGGTTGAGTGAACCCAATAAAAATGGTGCTCCTAAAGTTGATGATAAAAATCCTGATCCTAAAAAAAGAGCAACTCCTATTATGAATTTAATTATCCTTAAAGGGTTTACTAAGTCGGAAGAAAATGTTTATGAAGGAGGTACTATCTACGATCCTAAGAATGGCAAAACCTATTCATGCAAAATGACCTTGAAAGGTAAGTCATTAGATATTAGAGGTTTTATAGGTATATCTTTAATTGGTAGAACTTCTGTTTGGACATTAGCTGAATAAATTCCAGTAGGTTACTTTTAAAAGTGTAGCTATTGCTACACTTTTTTTATGTTTAAATAGTACATTTACATCATGCTTTTAAAAAATGTGATTGGCCAAGAACATGCTAAAAAAGGGCTCTTAGATATGTATCAGAGTGGCCATTTGCCGCATGCGCTTTTATTAGTTGGGGAAGAGGGCTATGGGGGCTTGCCATTGGCTTGGGCCTTTATTCAATATATTATGTGTGAGCATAAGTTGCCTACAGATGCATGTGGTACTTGCCCAAATTGTTCAAAAATTAGCAAATGGGAGCATGCCGATGTGCATATTTCTTTTCCAAGCATTAAATTGTCATCCGACAAAAAGAATTTAAGTAAGTATCATATCGATTCCTTTAAAGAGTTTGTAGCTCAAACGTCTTATGGTACTTGTTACGATTGGCTTCAATTTATTGATGCAGATAATAAGCAAGGTAATATTTCTAAAGACGAGTGCGATGAGATAATACATCAAATGAGCCTTAAATCGTATGAAGGCGGGCTTAAAGTGCAAGTGATTTGGCTGCCAGAATATTTAGGAAAAGAGGGTAACCGACTTTTGAAATTAATTGAAGAACCGCCAGCAGATACCTTGTTTATTTTAATTACGAGTGCTAAAGAAGACGTGATGCCTACCATCGTTTCTCGTACACAACTAGTGCCGTTGGTGCCCATACCGGCCAACTATTTATATGAAGAGCTTGTACATAAAGGTATTACCGATCCGACAGCAGCAGCTCAAATTGCACAAATCGCCAAAGGTAGTTATGCAGAGGCCTTACATTTAGCCAAACAATTAGATAACGATTTATTTGCTGATTTAAGAAATTGGTTTAATGCACTTTTTGCCAAAAAAGGAGCGGATATCATTTCTTTTGTTGAAGAGTATGCTAAAAAGGGTAGAGAGCAGCAAAAGAATTTTTTACATTATGTAATGACAATATTAGAACAAGCCATTAAAGCGCGCTATATTCCTGAAAGTCATGTAAACTTACCTGATGCTGAAAAGCAATTTGTTCTGAAATTAGCGTCCATGCAGCTAGATATGGACCAATTGCAACAAATGATTAAAGAAATAAACGATACACAATATGCAATAGAACGCAATGCGCATAGTAAAACACAATTGCATGCCTTATCCATTTCCCTTCAATTTATCATTCAAAATAGAAAGTGGATGGGAAATGTTTATTAAAGTAAATATTACATATTATTTTGTAAATTTGTACAAACTAAATTGTTAACATAAAGCCGAGTGATTTGCGTGTCGATGAAGGGTGGCTTCAATATAAATTAAGAACTATGGGATGTGGAAGTTGTGGAACAGGAACAGATGGAAAACCGGGCGGATGTAAAAGCCACGGATCGTGCAGCACCAGTGGCTGTAATAGAATGAATGCCTATAATTGGTTAAGTGCATTGCCCTTATCTGATGCGTCAAAACCTTTTCCTATTTTGGAAGTAAGTTTCAGTAATGGGAGTAGAAAGGATTTCTATAAAAACAATACCTATCATATTTTTGAAAAAGATCAATGGATCGTTTTAGAAGGAACAGGAGGAATAGATATTGGTCAGGTGAGCTTAACGGGCGAACTCGTTAAATTGCAATTGAAAAAATACCGTGTTCAAGAAGATGCTGTTGTAAAGCGTGTTTTAAGAGCGGCTACAGCTGAAGATTTGGAATTATATCATGCACAAAAAGAAAGAGAAAAAAATATTTTAGTTCGTTCTAGAGCAATCGCTAAGGAATTTAAATTAGAGATGAAGGTTTGCGAGGTAGAGTTACAAGCCGATGGTAAAAAAGCTACCTTTTTCTATACCGCAGATAGTCGTGTAGATTTTAGAGAACTCATCAAAGTATATGCTACTGATTTTAAAGTAAAGGTAGAAATGCGACAAATAGGTGCACGTCAAGAAAGTGCCAAAGTAGGTGGCATTGGATCTTGTGGAAGAGAATTATGTTGCAGCACTTGGCTTACCGATTTCAAGTCAGTGAATACTAATACTGCTCGCTATCAAAATCTATCTATCAATCAAACAAAATTATCGGGTCAATGTGGCCGTTTGAAATGTTGTTTGAACTATGAATTAGATACCTATCTAGATGCGTTGAGTGTATTCCCTGATCACGCAGAGCAAATTGAAACAAAACAAGGAAGAGCCTTTTTACAAAAGAAAGATATCTTTAAAAATCTTATGTGGTATAGTTTTGCTTCTAGCAATAAACAATATCCAATGACGATTGAGCGTGTAAAAGAAATAGTAGCACTCAATAAAAAAGGCGTTGTGCCAGATGAGTTGCAAGCCATAGAGATAGAATCAGCAAGCGAGCGCAAAGGCATTAAATCTGCCGATATGGGCTTTGTGAATGATGTAGGCCAAATAACGCTTAAAGCTTTAGAGAAGAAGAATAAAAATCATAAGCATAAAAATAATAATAGGCCGGCAACTCCAGGAGGCAATAAACCTCAACAACATGCAGGACCTAATAAGCCTACTACTGGGAAAGGACCGAACACCTCTAATCAACAGCCTAATCAACAAAAAAGAGGACCTCAAAAACCAAATCCTGCAAGGCAGCCGCAACGACCTCAAAAATCAGCGACCGCTCCATCAGCACCAGCCGTTGAAAAGGTATCTGGAATTTTCTCAAATGAATCTTAAAAAAATAAGCAAAGCCATAGTTCACTATGGCTTTTTAAATAATCAATTATGCAGTTTATTAAAAGTAGTTTAGTTGTTGTTGTATTCAGTTTTTTATGGGCTTGTTCTTCTACGCCCAATCAACTACGCAATTTTATTTGGTTGCAAGGCACATGGGTAGCTAATAAAGATAAAGTGGTAATTATTGAAACTTGGAAAATGCAAAATGACAGTACCATGTTGGGAACTGGGAAAGTAGTAGCAGAAGGGGATACCACTATTTTTGAACAATTGGCATTAAAGCAGCAACGCAATGGGTTGTTATATTGTGTTCATTTAAACAATAGTGCTGACACGCTGCAATTTATATTTACGAGTCAGCAAACCGATGCAAGAGCCGCTTCTTTTCTTTTCCAATCCCTTAATAAAACTGCGAATAGAACTTTTAATACACCCCATCAGATTCGATACGAGCAATTACTAAATGATAAAATGCGGGTGACCATAGAGTATTCAACTGCAACTAATATGAAACCCGAATTGTTTGAGTTTACGCAAATACAGTAAGTTACGATTTCGCAATAAAGACGGGTATATCTATAAGGTGTCGCACTTGATTGATCGTTTCACCGTACAAATAATCATGCAGCCCTTTGTGCCCGTGACTTCCAAGTATTAATAAATCAGGTTGCGTTTCTTTTACAATACGTACAATTTCTTGAACACGTTTATTGTATCCTAAAACAGCAGATGTAGTATAACCACGCTCTTCGAAGAATCGTGCATACTCTTGTAAAATAGCTTTATCTCGAATTGTTTCTTCGTCGTGTGCATTATTGCCCAACAATCGTGCCGATGCACTTTCAACTATATGAATCAAAACTATGTGTGTGCCATTAGGCGCTAAGCGTAAGGCATGGGTAATACTATTGCGATCGGTATCGGTATAGTCTAATGCGATGGCAATTTTATGGAATGCATTAAATGTTGTTTGTAGATTAGGCAAATCAATTGTAGGATGTATAAAGGGTTTGCTTTGTATTTTTTTAGCAATCAATGGGTAGATGATGGTATAAATCAATAAGCCTACTATAAGTACTTCCATACTCACAATAAGTAATTTAATCCCTAGTGATGTACTGTTGGTCATCCACTCATCTGCGGTAGCAAATACTAATTTTAAATTGAGCGAAACAATAATGCCTGCTACTATCCAACCAATAACTTGAGTCGATTTTTTAATGGTAAACATGCCCATTTCTTTTTTATCACTCACAAAATGGAGGAGTGGTATAACTGCAAAGGCTAATTGCATACTCAGTAAAACTTGACTAAATACTAAGAGCCGATCAGCTGCTGCTTCGCCCGCTATGAGCAATACCAATAGTGTAGGCACGATAGCTATTAAACGGGTAGCAATTCTTCGCATCCATGGATTAATGCGCAGCGATAAATAACCCTCCATCACAATCTGTCCAGCTAAGGTGCCTGTTATGGTAGAGCTTTGTCCAGCCGCAATCAAGGCAATAGCAAATAAATGGGGTGCCCATTTGTTTCCTAAAATTGGGGCAAGAAGTTGGTGTGCTTCCGATAAAGAGGCCACTTGTTGGTTTCCCGTAGTATGAAAAGTACTTGCTGCTAAAATTAAAATGGCTGCATTTACAAAAAAAGCAATATTCAAGGCAATGGTACTATCCCATAAATTATATTTCAATGCTTTTTTAATAGCCACTTCGTTACGTTCTATTTTTCTAGTTTGTACTAAAGCAGAATGCAAGTATAAGTTATGCGGCATAACCGTTGCTCCAATGATTCCAATAGCTATATAAAGAGCCGCCTGATTGGGTAGTTTAGGGTTTAAGCCTTTAGCTACCTCCAACATGTTAGGTTGAGCAAACACTAATTCTATTAAAAAGCATATGCTGATAATGCCGACTAATCCAATAATAAAAGCTTCCATTTTTCGAATACCTAAACGTTGCAAGTACATCAGTAAGAAGGTGTCTAAAATGGTTATGCAAACGCCTACCAATAAAGGGATGCCTAATAATAGTTGTAAACCAATAGCCATACCCAATACTTCAGCTAAATCACAGGCAGCAATAGCTAATTCAGCAAAAATATACAGTATGAAATTTATGGGTTTGGGATAACACAAACGATTGCATTGTGCTAAATCGAGCTGACGGACAACTCCCAAGCGCGCGCTCAAGGTTTGTAATAGCAGCGCCATCAAATTACTCATTAATAAAACCCAAATTAAGGCATAACCAAATTGGCTGCCACCGGCTAAATCAGTTGCCCAATTGCCGGGGTCCATATAGCCTACACTCACCAAATAAGCCGGACCAAAGAAGGCTGCAATTCTGCGCCATCCCTTCTTAGATTTTGATATTTCAACACTTTCGTGTACTTCACTGAGCGATTGATGTGGCATAGGGTAGCTGTAATTAGATGCTTAAAGTTACAACTTCCCAAATATTTTTAGTTAATAATAAATTTTTCCTTAGAAGTAAGTTATAAACATTGGTTTTTGTATCTTGTAGCATCATTTATAATATAGGTAATAGGCATGTCAAAGCAGATTGTAGTTAGTGGAATCCGTTCTACTGGTTTTTTACATTTAGGAAATTATTTTGGTGCAATTCATAATTATGTGAAGATGCAAAATGATTATAATTGTTATTTTTTCGTTGCCGATTATCATTCCCTAACAACGCATCCCGATCCTAAAGATTTAAAACAACATGTGTTTCGAGTAGCTGCAGAAAATATAGCTAGTGGTTTAGATCCTGAAAAGGTGGCTTTGTATGTGCAAAGCGATGTGCCTGAAATTTTAGAACTTTATTTTTTACTCAATACTTTAACCTATAAAGGAGAGCTTGAAAAGGTGCCCACTTTCAAAGAGAAGGTGCGCTCTCAGCCAGAAAATGTGAATGCTGGACTATTAACCTATCCGGTGTTGATGGCGGCTGATATTCTTATACATAGAGCCGTTAAAGTGCCTGTAGGTAAAGATCAAGAACAACATTTAGAAATGGCACGAAATATGGCCAATCGTTTTAATAATCGATATGGTGAGTTGTTTCCAGAGCCATATCCATTCAATTTTGGAAGTGAATTAATCAAAGTGCCTAGTTTAGATGGTAATGGTAAAATGAGTAAAAGTGAAAATATAAACGCTACTATTTACTTAGCCGATGATGATGAAACGATTCGTAAAAAAACGATGAAAGCTAAATCAGGCTTATCGCCAGAGCAGCCTAATAGTTCTATGACGGATGATATTCAAAATCTTTTTTCATTGATGCGTTTGATGACCGACGAAATCATTGTTGCCCAATATGAAGCTGCTTATGCCGATTGTAGTATACGTTTTGGAGATATGAAAAAACAATTAGCAGAAGACATGATTCGTTTTGTAGCTCCTATTAGAGAGCGTGCAGCGGATTTGCAAAAAGATGAAGTGCGTTTGCAACGCATATTAAAAGAAGGGGCAGAAAAGGCGCGTGCAAGTGCTAGTGAAACCCTAAAAGCAACTAGGAAATTAATCGGCATCAACTACTATTAAACAATTATATAAGTATAAAGAGGACATGGCAAAGAAATCCAAAATAAAACACATTGCAATTGCAGGAAATATTGGTGCAGGTAAAACAACCTTGACGAAAATGTTGGCTAAACATTTTAAATGGGAGCCGCATTTTGAAGATGTAGATCACAATCCTTACTTAGCCGACTTCTACGAAGACATGCACCGATGGTCGTTCAATTTACAAGTGTATTTCTTAAATAGCCGCTTGCAACAATTGTTAGAAATTAGAAAAGGTGCGGAAACGGTTATTCAAGATAGAACCATTTATGAAGATGCGTTTATATTCGCTCCTAATCTTCATGATATGGGATTAATGACGCAGCGCGATTTTGATAATTATGCTAAATTTTTCAGTACCATTCAGCAAATGGTGAGCGCGCCTGATTTGCTAATATATTTGAAAGCGGGTATTCCTAAACTGGTTGATCAAATTCAGAAAAGGGGTAGAGATTACGAAGAGAATATTCGTTTAGATTATTTAAAACGATTGAATGCCTATTACGATAAGTGGATTGCTGATTATAAAGATGGTCCGCTGTTAGTGGTAGAAGTTGACAACATGGATTTCGCAGAAAATGAAGAAGACTTTGCAAAGATTGTTAGTAAAATAAATGCACAAATTAATGGCTTATTTTAGTTAATTCTATTATCCAATGCGTTACGGCTTAGCAGTTCTTTTGTTGTTTCAATTTCAAATTTGTTGTGCGATTGTTTTTAAAGGAACGGTAAAAGATACTTATGGCAATCCTTTGCCCTATGCTACCATATACCTAAAAAATAATCATGCAATTAGTGCTGCTGCTAATAAAGAAGGTGCCTTTCAATTGGACTTGCCTCTGGGTAGACAAGAATTAATTTGTCAATACATTGGTTATCAAGTATACACTAAAACCATTGATGTTACAGCAGAAAGTGCTACAGAATTGAATCTTGTTTTACAAGAACAACAATATCAAATGAAGGAAGTGCTCATAAAGAAAAGCAAGGAAGATCCTGCTTACGAAATTATGAGAAAAGCGATTGATCAACGTGCACATCATTTGAAACAATATCAATCCTTCCAGACCGATATCTATTTAAAGGGGGCTATTAGAAATCGATCGACTCCAGATTATGAAAAGCTTAAGGCATTCACAGGAAATATTGCCCCGTCTGCCAAAAAGAAAAAAGAAGATAGTACTGACTTGGCATCTATGAAAGGTATTTTATACCTCTGTGAAGAGGATGCTACTTATTATCTAAAACGGCCTAAAGATTTTTTGCACGTACGTGCCGTAAGAGAAAGTGGTAATCCTAATGGATTAGGTGTGGCAAGGTTTCCAGCCGTGCTCAATTTTTATGAAAACATCATTAATATAAATCCTGAAGGTAATCCTCGTGGTTTTATTTCCCCTGTTAGCAAGCAAGCAATGCTCTATTACAAGTATAAGCTGATTGGTTCTTTTTCACAGCATGGTCACGAGATTTTTAAAATTAAAGTGATACCTAAAAATGATGCTACGCCAAGTTTTGCCGGTACAATTTATATAGTTGATAGTGAATTTGCAATTCATAGTATCGATGTGTATTTAACACAAAAGCAAACACTCAATGTTTTAGATACCTTGGGTGTGCAACAACAGTATGTTGAAGATGAATCGGGCAATTGGATTGTACAAAGTCAAATGTATTTTGCCACCGTATCTATATTAAGTTTTGATATTTTAGCGAGCTTTAATACGGTATACAGCAATCAAAAAGTAAACCCTGCGTTGCCAGATTCATTATTTTCACAAAGATTAATAACGGCTTATGAAAAACAAGCAACTAAAAAGGATACGAGTTATTGGTCGAACAACAGACCAATTCCCTTAGTAGAAGATGAGCGACGTGATTTTATAAAAAAAGATAGTATACGCATTGCGCTTAGTAATCCAAGATACATAGATTCTATGCGTAAGAAATATAATAGAATAAGCAGTGGAGCTGTGCTAATGACAGGTATTAATTATAGTGATTCCAATTATAAAAACACCATCCAAATTAGTCCTATAGTATTTAGTACACAGTTTAATACCGTAGAAGGGCTTAATTTTTCACCTAAAATTAAATGGATTCATACGATAGATTCCAATGCTATACGTCTTAGTGAGACCGCAATACGTTATGGTTTTTCTAATAAAACCTATCAAGCGATGACTCGTTTAGAATGGCTTTGGAAAGATAAAAATTGGTATGGTAAATTTTTAAAATTTGGTTTAGAAGCTGGGCAATACATGGTGCAGTTCAATAGTGAATCGCCGGTATCCATTGATTATAATACAGCAAGCTCACTTTCCGATGCGCATAATTATTTGAAATTGTATCAACGCGGTATTTTGCGTGGCTATACCGAGCGCAATTTTGCTAATGGTTGCAACCTTACGATGTCTGTTGCTTATCATCAACGCACATTTGTTGAAAATTATAGTGCTACTCCTTTTACTTGGAATAAAGATGTACCCAATCAGTACACCGCCAACACACCGTTGAATGAGCTAACGAAAGATTTAAACAATCATGATGCTTTTATAATTGACATAAAGGCCAACTATCGACCAGGTATTCGTTATATTCAATATCCAGATAAGCACTTGCCGGTGCGAAGCAATTGGCCTTTATTTTCACTGCAGTACACCAAAGCTATACCTGGTATTGGTCAAAGCAGTATGCAATATGAT
Source organism: Bacteroidota bacterium (assembly GCA_024640225.1). Taxonomy (GTDB): domain Bacteria; phylum Bacteroidota; class Bacteroidia; order Chitinophagales; family Chitinophagaceae; genus CAIWHF01. The sequence continues at coordinate 36,835 of JAHEFK010000010.1, forward strand.
AAATTGAAATTGAGTATTTCGGATGTGGTTTCTTTAAAAATGGCTGGTTCCTTTGATTATATTTTACACGTAGGAGGCTTTATTAATAAGGAACAAATTTCATTCCCCGATTGTTTTCATATCCTAGGTAATCAGTACAATCTTACACCTTCTTATAGTAATACGTTTCAATTGGCGCCTTATTATTTGTATAGTCATGCTGCTACTTCTTTTGCAGAACTTCATTTGTCGTATTACTTAAAAGGATTTCTAACAAACAAAATCCCTTTATTTAATCGTTTGCAATGGTATTTGGTTACGGGTGTTAATGCTCTATATATTAAAGAAGATCAGCACTATACAGAAGCCTTTGTGGGGGTAGATAATTTGGGTTGGGGACTCGTACGCTTTTTGCGTATCGATTATGTGCAAAGTAGAGATGCTCAAAATCATGTTAATAGTGGTATTCGTTTTGGATTGAATTTGAATGCTTTGTCACCCAATGTAGCACCTGCAAGAAAAGGGGAGTGGTAATTTTTATACTTAGCTATTTGTTTTTATAAATTTTATTTTTTAAATTTAGTAAACCAAAAAAAATAAAACTATGAAAATTGTAAACTTACTAGTACGTATTTTATTCGGCGCAGCATTCGTTGCATTTGGATTAAATTTCTTTTTGCATTACATGCCAACGCCACCTATGGAAGGCGCTCCCTTAGATTTCATGATGGGTGTTTCTAAAGCAGGCTATTTTATGCCACTTTTAGGCGCTACGCAATTAGTTTGTGGTTTATTGATTTTAATTAATAAATGGCAAGCATTAGCTACTATTATAATTTTCCCAGTAGTGCTTCATATTGTCTTATTTCATGCTTCTATTGAACCTAAAGGATTGCCTATGGCACTCGTTTTCTTAGCAATGAACTTAGTTTTAGCTAATGCTAATAAAGAAAAGTACAAACCTTTATTAAAAGCCTAGTTATTAGGGCTTCATACTATGAAAGCGCTGCTTAGGCAGCGCTTTTTTTGTGTATAAGTATTTGTTGTCTTTTAGGCATAGAAATTTAAAGGAACGAGTTCCTTTTTGTAAATTGCAGTGGAATACAACCCTATGTCATTATTTACCGATAAAATTGCTGTACATCCTATTCTTGTTTCTGAAGCGGTAGCACTACCTATCATTCGTGATACGGCGGTGAAAGCTGGTTTCCCTTCGCCGGCATTGGATTATATGCAAGATGCGATTGATTTAAATCAACTATTAATTAAACATCCCTCTAGCACGTTTTTAGTGAATATTGAAGGCGATAGTATGGTAGATGCTTTTATTGCTAATCCGGCCTTGTTAATTATCGATCGCGCTTTGCAGGTGCGTAATGGTGATATTGTGTTGGCTGTGGTGAATGGCGATTTTACCGTAAAGCGCTATGTACGAAAAGCAGATCGTATTTTTTTAGTGCCAGAAAATAAACAAAATTCAATGTATCAACCCATAGAAATTGTAGATGGTATGGAATTTAGCGTATGGGGAGTAGTGGCACATATTATATCTTCTCCTCGAAAACGCTAAGTATGTTTGCCATCGTTGATTGTAATAATTTTTATGCTTCGTGTGAGCGTTTGTTTCAACCAAAATTGGAGCATCAGCCCATTGTAGTGCTGAGCAATAATGACGGCTGTGTAATAGCTCGTAGTAATGAGGCAAAAGCATTAGGCATAAAAATGGGCGCCCCTGCTTTTGAAATTCAAACATTGCTTGAACAACATCAGGTGGCTGTTTTTTCCTCCAATTATGCATTATATGGCGATATATCGCACAGAGTGATGCAAGTATTAGGGCGTTTTACGCCGGCTATCGAAATCTATTCTATTGATGAGGCTTTTTTAGATGTTGCTCAATTGGCTTTTACCGATTTAGAGACGTATGCTAGCACCATGCGCACTACTGTTTTGCAGCAAGTGGGTATCCCAACTACTATTGGTATTGCCGCTTCTAAAACATTAGCTAAAGCAGCTAATCGCTACGCCAAAAAAGCATGTAAAACAACAGGGGTATTTGTGATGGATACCGAAGCAAAACGACAAGAAGTATTAGAAGCGCTACCTGTTGAGGATGTATGGGGCATTGGTAGGAAATATCAAGTTTGGTTGGATGCCCATAATATAAAAACCGCATGGCAATTGAGCAATACTAACCTTGCCTGGATTCAGAAAAAAATGGGCGTTGTAGGCCTGCGCTTGGTTAAAGAGCTGCAAGGTATAGCCTGTTACGATTTGGAAGAACAACCGGCGGCTAAGCAAGGTATCATGACTTCTAGATCTTTTGGCAATTTAATTAGCGAAAAGAAATTATTGCAAGAAGCAATAGCCACCCATGCTACACGCTGTGCAGAAAAATTAAGAAAACAACATTCTTGTTGCGCTTTATTGCAGGTATTTATACATACCAATGCATACCGAAAACAAGATGCGCAATACCATGGCGTTTTATCGATTCCTATACCTACTGCAACAGATAGTACTAGTGAGTTGATTCAATTAGCGATGAGTGCTTTAGATCATATTTATAAACCTGGGTTTTTATACAAAAAAGCAGGTGTTTATGTAAGCGAGATTGTGCCACGATCGCAAGTGCAACTCAGTTTATTTTCTAGCAAAGACAGAGGGAAAGAACAGCAATTGCTTGAAGCTATGGATAAGATAAATACGCTGATGGGCCGCGATAAAGTGCGCTATGCGGCGGCAGGCATTTCGAGAAAATGGAAATTACGACAAGAAAAGAAATCACCTTGCTATACAACGAATGTAAATGAGTTGTTGCGCATAAAAAATTAATAAACTGCATGTGTTTTACTTTAGCTACGCCTAATAAAGAACGAATTAAAAAAATAGTTGGCGAACACGTCTCTATAGATGACTATACCCAAAGTAAAAAAGTAAGTGGTTTTGAGCATCCTAATCTACCCGTAATGCTATGCGAAAAACCATCGCATGTGCAAGCCATTCGATGGGGTTTGGTGCCTTCTTGGGCTACTAATGAACAAGCAGCTAAAGATATCGCAACCAAAACATTGAATGCAAAAGCAGAAACGTTATTTCAATTGCCTTCTTTTAAATTTAGTGCTCAGCATCACCGCTGTTTAATTTTTGTAGATGGATTTTACGAATGGCAGCATCAAGGGAAATTGAAAGTACCTTACTATATCCAAGCTACTCAAGATGTACCTTTAGTAATGGGTGGGGTATATAGTTATTGGAAGGGCATGAATGGCGCTGCTATGTTATTGTCGTGTTCTATTATTACTACACCGGCTAATGCCTTAATGGAGCAGATTCATAATACGAAAAAAAGAATGCCCCTACTATTAAATGCTACAGATTGGGATACTTGGTTGGCACCTACTACCTCCGAAAAAAGTATACAGCAATTAATGCGCCCTTTAGAGGAGGGGTATTTGCAAGCCAATAAAGCCATCGATGATGGCGTATTGAGCCTGTTTTAATAAAACAGCCTTACCAATTTTTTGCATAAAACAAATCACTCATTTCTTCTTCTAAATCTCGTAGCTGTTCGCTAACGGCTTCTTTTATAACCCATTCACCTGTGTTGTTATCTAAATGAAGGGTGAATCGTTCTTGAGTAGCTACTTGAATAGCTTCTATATAAGCCGTTTCTTTTTGATTGTTGAGCTTGCGAGTAAATTCAATTTCAATAATAGTATCTTCAGCTATTTCATAGCTTACTTTTATAGCATTGTTCATTGCTTATAAAGATTTTAAGGCAGCAACTAATTCCGTTAATGCTTTTTTAGCATCACCAAAGAACATGCTTGTTTTAGGATCGTAAAATAAAATATTATCAATACCTGCATAGCCGGCATTCATACTGCGCTTATTGACAATAATGTGTTTTGCTTTATCTACTTCCAAAATAGGCATGCCGTAGATAGGCGAACTAGGATCTGTTTTTGCTGCAGGGTTGACCACATCGTTGGCACCCACTACCAATACAACATCCGTTTGATCGAAAGTAGGATTGATTTCTTCCATTTCAATCATCTTGCCATAATCTACATTCGATTCGGCTAATAGTACATTCATATGGCCAGGCATACGGCCTGCTACAGGGTGTATAGCATATGCGACTTCTACACCGCGCTCTTCTAACAATAGTTCTAATTCATGAATGACGTGTTGTGCTTGCGCAACTGCTAATCCATAACCGGGAACAATAACTACTTTTTTAGAATAATTCATCAGTACGGCTAAGTCAGATACATTAATATCTTTAATGCTTCCTTTCACTTCTGCTTGATCGCCTTGTGCAGCGCTTTCTCCAAAGCTTCCAAATAATACACTTAATAGTGAGCGGTTCATAGCTTTGCACATCACAATAGTTAATAAAGTACCTGCAGATCCTACTAAGATACCGCCGGTGAGCATTACTTTATTATCGTAAAGAAAACCTCCAAAAGCTGCTGCCAATCCTGTAAAAGAATTAAGCAAAGAAATAACTACAGGCATATCGGCTCCGCCAATTGGCATTACAAAAAATACCCCGTAAATAAGTGCTGCAGCAAATAGGGTATAGAGCATTAAATTATCGCTACAACCACTACTTATCATCCACACAGAAAATACAATTAACGCAATTAGTAGTACAAAATTAATTATGGGATATTTTGGCAAACGAATAGGATTGCGCATACTACCATTGAGTTTTAAATAGGCAATGATACTTCCTGAAAAAGAAACACTACCTATGACTAATCCGGCCATAATAAAAGACAAGGCACCTGCATTACCTAAGTTGTGTTCAAATTCCGTTAGTCCAATTAAGGCTGCACAAGCACCACCCATACCATTGAACATAGATACCAATTCTGGCATTTTAGTCATTTGTACGCGTTTAGCAGTAAGCCATCCTATTAAAGTGCCAATAAGCAAAGAGGCGGCTAGAATGCCTATTTTTAGTCCTTCTTTACTCGTATGGTCGGTCTTGTATAAAAACAAGGTTGCGGCTATTGCAAGGGCCATACCAACAGCACCTAGCATATTGCCTTTACGTGCCGATTTAGGATTGCCCATCATTTTAAGTCCAATTATAAAAGTGACAGAGCCAATTAAATAGCTTAGTTCTAGTAGTCCTTTTGTGGATATCATCGAAATTTCTAAATAGTGTGATTGCATAAATTATTTCTTTTTAAACATTTCAAGCATACGATCGGTAACTACAAATCCGCCTACCACATTAATAGTGCCCAATACTACAGCAATAGCGCCAAGTACTAAAGTGCCAATATGATCGACAGGGGTATCTAGTAAGACAATAATAGCGCCGATAACGACTACTCCATGAATTGCATTGGCACCCGACATCAAGGGGGTGTGTAATACAGAAGGCACGCCACCAATTACTTCTATGCCCACAAATATGGCTAAAAGGATAAAGTAAATGATTTCTCGTTGCGATACTAAAAATTCTAAAATTGCTTCCATGTTTATATTATTTTAAAATACTTGAATGAATTTTTTTGCCATTGTGAAGGATCAAAGAACCCTTTGTAATTTCTTCTTCCATATCCCAATGCATTGCTTCACTGGTGGCTAAATGCTCTAAAAAGGTTTGCATATTTTTTGCATAGAGTTCGCTTGCATTCATGGGCAATAAACTAGGCAAATTGCTTTCGCCAATAATGGTGACACCATTTTTTATAATTGTTTTATTGCATTCACTGCCTTCTACATTGCCACCTTGCTCTACCGCCATATCTAACACTACACTTCCAAATTTCATAGTAGCTAGCATCGCATCCGTTACCAGTACTGGTGCTTTTCTTCCGGGAATAAGCGCTGTAGTAATCACCACATCCGCTTCTTTTATGTGCTTAGCAATAAGTGCTTGTTGTTTAGCTAAAAATTCTTGAGATACTTCCGTTACATAACCACCGGCTACTTTGGTAGTTTCGTCTGCCGGCACTTCTATAAACTTAGCGCCAAGCGAAGCTACTTGCTCTTTTGTTTCTGGTCTAATATCGCTTACCTCAACAACAGCTCCTAATCTTTTTGCAGTGGCTATAGCTTGTAAGCCAGCTACACCGGCTCCGAATATTAATACTTTAGCTGGTCGGATAGTGCCCGCTGCCGTAGTCATCATAGGAAATATTTTCCCTAATGCATTGGCACACAGTAAAACGGATTTATAACCTGCTAAGTTGGCTTGAGAACTTAGGGCGTCCATTTTTTGTGCGCGTGATATGCGCGGTATAGCATCCATTGCAAAGGCACTTATACCAGCCTGTTCACAAGCAGTCACTAATTCAGCATTAGTTGCAGCATATAAAAAAGAAATCAATACAGCTTCTTTCTTCATCCATTGTATTTCTTCTACACTAGGCGGATTTACTTTTAATACAATATCCGCTTGTTCATAGACCGCTTGAGGAGTGTTCAAAATTTTTACACCTACAGCACTGTAGGCGTCATCATCAAAATACGAGCTTGATCCAGCATTGGTTTCTATGGATACTTTAAAACCTTTATCAATTAATTGTTTGGCAATACTTGGAGTTATCGCTACGCGAGATTCGAATGGTTTACGTTCTTTTGGTATGCAAAGATGTAATGACATAATGGACTATTTTAATGAATATATCTATGAATATACAAAAAAATCCAAACCGAAGTTTGGATATTTTTTTATTGAACAATCATTTTTTCTATTTGTACAGCATCCTTTGTTGATGCTTTTATAATATAAATACCTGGGAGTGCTGGTACCGATATAGAAGTGTTTTCTAAAACTAAATGCTGATAAATTACGGTGCCATCTAAGGATGCGATAAGAATATTTAAGGGTGTGTTTTTTATGTTAGCTATATTAATCGATTGTACACTTGGATTTGGATAAATAGTCATTAAATGATCAGTCAAAAAGTTGTTAGAAATACTTGTTACGTTGGTAACAGAAAAGTCATTAGAAGTGCTACTGCAATTATAAGCATTAAAAACTTTAACGGAATAGAATCCATTTTGAGTTATAATATAATTGGCGTTAGTTGCACCTGTAATGGCAATTCCATTAAGATACCATTGATAACTAGAATATGTACCGGTATTTAAAACATTTCCGGTACGAGTAATAACCGGAATATTGGGTAATGGATTTGCCGTTACATTAATTGCTGTAGATGTAGCCGAGCAAGATGTGCTATTCGTAATAACAAGAGTATAGGCACCACTTTGAGTAGCGGTGTAATTGCTGGAAGTAGCACCTGTAATTGTAGTGCCATTTAATTTCCATTGATAGGTATAACCTGTTCCTGTGTTGCCAATTAAATTTACAGACCCGCCCACACAAAAAGTAGTAGCACCACTATTAGTTATGGTCGATGTTGGTGCTGCATTTACAGTTACATTTACTGCGGCAGAAGTTGCAGTGTTATTAATGGTTACCGTATAGCTACCGGTTTGTGTAGCTGTATATGAACTTGTGGTGGCACCTGTAATTGCTGTACCATTTAATTTCCATTGATAGGTATAATTGGTGCCTGTATTAGCATTAAGTACTACACTATTACCTTGACAAAAAGTAGTTGGACCTGCAGGTGTAATCGTTGCACTTAAATTAGAACTTGCCAACCAAATGGTAGCATTCATAAGTAGTTTTTGATGGTTGCCAGCAGCATCGCCTGTGTAGCCATTATATAATGTGATGTTTGGGCTGGTATTTCCAGTGCCATCATCACATGGAGAGCTATCGCCTATAGCAGCAACTTTACCATTGCCATATCTGGCATAAGCAAATAATACGTTATTGTTACCGGATGGGGTAGTGCCGGATTTATATACTACAGCTTTTACTGTAGCATTGATACTTGGATTGATCGTCATGGAGGTGCCATTTGCCCATTGCACTTGTGTTACGGTGCCTGCTGTTCCATATTTTATAGAATCAGTGGTAGGTAAGGTAGCCATTGCAGATGATATGCCTGAAAAATTTTGTAAATCAAAACTAATACCAAAAGGATTTGATTGAACGGAGTTATTGGTCATTAAGTCATTCCAGATAACAGGAGAGTCATCACCATCTCCATTGCGATCGCTTATGGTATGATCGGACACCATAAATAAACCTCCACCATTCTGAACAAACTGCATAATAGCAGTTTTTTCAGCTGTGGTGAATAGAATATTAGGTTCACAAACAATATACACTTTATAATTGCTCAAATCCTGCGGATTGCTAGTATTGCCATACGTAATTTGTCCAGTATAGGGTAGCGTTTCTACGATATACCCTTTTTTAGCACAGTCAATAGCCCAATTAGAAATACCCCCTTGCCAAAAAGTTTCTGGTGTGCTTGCCGTCACGCCAGATTGTGCGGGTGTAGGATAACGTTGTGCATTACTATGATAGTTGCTAGTGCCAGTATAAGCATTAGGATTCCAATTTAAATTAAATAAATCGGCATCAATGATCCAATCAGCTGATCCAGCAGTTTCTGCTTTCGTAGCATCAAACAATATTTTTGTTTGGGCGAAAGCACTTAAATACACTACTGTTAATAAAAATAGTACTAATAATTTTTTCATGGTTTGGTTATGGGCTAATTACAAACCACAATTTAATAAAAAAATGAATTAAAACTTACCGCTTATTCCCATGCTTATCCACCTTCCGGGCATTTGGCTACCTAACAGATCGCTGTAGATGTTATCCAATACATTATTACATTGGATATAGATCCCTAAGCGCTTAGAAATTTGAAAACCCAAGCGTGCATTTGCAACAAAATAGTCTTTACTGATGTTTGCTCGAATTGCTGGCGCTTCCAATGTGTTTCTTTCTTTATAAAGTAGCTGAACACTGCATTGCCAGTTTTTGTATCGATAAGCTATGCTGCTTTGAACCAATAATTTAGCATGCGAAATAATATAAAAAGAAGGTGTTGGACTATTGCTTTCTGAGTGCAAGAGGGATAGTCCAGCCTGAATGTCCAAAAGCTGTTTAGGTAATGCTTTATGGTATTGTAAATTGATTTCCATTCCACGGGTTGTTAGCTCTTGGATATTTTTAGCTAAAGCATAACTACCATTACTAAGTAGATTTTCTTTTCTAGGCATATCAGCATAATTGGTAGTTACCCAATCAATAACATCGTTTTGTGTTCTATAAAAAAGGGTGCTATTCACAATTACATTTGGCATTACAGTAGCCGTTGCGCCTATTTCAACATTCCATGATGTTTCTGCACTTAAATCTGGATTGCCTATACTACCGCCTCTTACCAATGCTTTGTTGTAATTGTTATATCGTTCTGTAAAATCAGCATTGCGAAAGGCCCTGCCAATTGCTGCTCTATAGCTTATGTACTGGTTTTGGTAGGCTGCATTTATTTGTGGTAGCAAAATGGCACCATAACTTTGATCCCAATTAGTACGCAAACTGCTAGCAATATGCCAGTGCTGTATTTTATAATAGAGGGTTCCAAAAAGCGCCGCTTCATTGGTTTGGTGATTGCCTCGATCATTGGAAAGTATAGCTTTGTGTGATACTTGTGCACCTATGGAATATTGAAATTTAGTTTTTGTTATGGAACTATTGAGATATTGCAATGAAGAATAAGTAGCACTGTTCTCGTTGGCAGTTGAAACAGCATTATACAGATAAAAATCATTCATCATTTTATTGACTATCGCGATTTCTTGATTTCTTTTCTTCCCTAGATGATTTACTTGCAGTTGATTCCAAAGCGTACTTACTTTTTCAGTAGCGGTATCACTGACGAAAGGTGTATAAAAATTTTGAGCTGCAAAATCTCGATGATCATAGCTACTGCGGAGTGCCAAGTGCCAATGGGTATTGATGGTAATGGAACTAGAAATGCTGAAGGTATTGTTATGCATATAAGCATTTGTAGCTCTTAGTGGTGCTCCATCGGTATTGTTGCTTAAAATACCCATGCATAGCTGCCAGTTTTTTTTATTATATGCTGCTCCTGCATTGGTATGTACTAAATTGTAAGTGCCAGCGGCTATATTTAGTTGTGCTTGATGTTGCTTGTTTTCTAATTGGCGACTAAATGTTTTGCTGATAATATGAATTACCCCACCTACTGCCTCAGCGCCATATTGGGCTGCAGCTGGACCTCTTAAAACTTCTATGCGCGCAATTTCATAAGGAGCTATGGGTATGTAGCTATTAAAATGGCCTGTAATAGGGTCGTTAATTTTAATGCCATCCAATAAAACAAGCGTTTGTTGAAAGGTACTCCCACGAAGTACAATATCACTTTGCGCCCCCATCGGACCTCGTGATTGTATTTCTAATCCCGGTACATATTTTAGTAACTCGTCGATGGAGAGGTTGGGTGTATTGCCTAAAGCACTACCTTCTATAACGGTAATACTTCTGCCGCTCTCTGTTGTTTTTTGTAGTAAGCGATTACTGGTGATACTTAACGGATTTAAGCTTATTTCTGTTTGTGCATGGATTGATGTTGTAATGCAAATGGATAAAAAGCTGAGGTATAGTCTACGCATAATAAATGAATTAAGATTAACGGGGATATTGTTTTTAAAACTTAAAGTAGTAGTCTCGCCCAGGATCGAACTGGGATCAAAAGTTTAGGAAACTTCTATTCTATCCATTGAACTACGAGACCATTTATTGGGGCACTTATTTCCAACGTAGTGTTTTGATGAGATGCTCAATGTCTTTACTTAAAAATGCTACCATTGGTTGTAAAGAATCGGCATTGGGGGTGACATTAAAATAGAGTGCACCTCTAAGGTAATGTTTATTAGAATCAGTAGCGAAAAATTGAATAGCAGAAGCGGCATTGCCACCTACATCATAATAAACGCCATGCACATGGGCGCTGTCATTATGAAACTCAGGTTCATTGATATAGTCCGCTTTTTTGGTATGTACAAAGGATAATTCATGTGCATCGTTTAGAAGTTTTTCTAAATCCCCAGCATCCTTCATGCTTTTGTAAGACAAATAAATACTTGCATTCCATTGAGGAAAATCTACATTTATCCAATAGGCTATCCCATTCTTATCCTTCATAAACTTAGTCATTGTGGTATCTTTTAAAATAGTGCCATAACTAGGGTATTCAAATTGATAAGGAAATCCTGCTTTGTCAAATTGGGTGTATGTGTGCTCAGGAAGGCTTATTGCATAATATCCACGGGGTTTGGGTGTAAATATTTTGGGTTTACAGCTTAGCATTCCTATAGTGCTTATTAAGAGTAGCGATGTAACTAATTTCATGGTTCAAAAGTACTTTTTTTTATGCATATTCGAAATGCTTTATTATGTAATGGAGTTGCTTTTTTTTACTAACTTTGCAACAATTAAAACGATCTCATGCAACAAGATACTCCTCAAGATCCACAATTAAATATCGAAATAAGTGAAGAAATGGCTGATGGTAGCTATGCTAATTTAGCGATCATTACGCATTCCTTTGCAGAATTTGTGTTTGACTTCGTGAATGTGATGCCAAACACACCTAAGTCGAAAGTAAAAGCTCGTGTGATCATGACACCGCAGCATGCTAAACGATTAATGAAAGCATTGGTTGATAATGTAAAAAATTTCGAGGCTAATCATGGTCCAATTAAAGATGGAGAAATGATGAACCTTCCTTTTAACTTTGGCGGCCCTAAAGCGGAAGCCTAATATTTAAGCTATGTTAGATAAAATATTGATTTTAGATTTTGGTTCTCAATATACACAGCTTATTGCTCGTAGTATTAGAGAATTGAATGTGTATTGCGAAATACAACCCTGCACCAAGCCAATTGATTATTCAAGTGCTATCAAAGGCGTTATCTTATCGGGTAGTCCATATTCTGTAAATGATGAATTTGCGCCTAAGCCCGATGTATTAGCTATTGCTGCCAAAGTACCTGTTTTAGGTGTGTGTTATGGTGCGCAATTAATAGCGCAAACTACAGGTGGCGTAGTAGGCAAATCGGCACATAGAGAATATGGTCGTGCTCACTTAGATAATATAATAACAGATCCTTTGTTTGCTGCAATAGAAAATGGGTCGCAAGTATGGATGAGTCATTCCGATTCTGTAAAAGAATTGCCAACTAATTTAAATTGCATTGCTACTACGGCGAGTATACCTGTTGCTGCATTTAAAGCTGCAGAAGGATTTACAACATTTCCTATGTATGGTATACAATTTCATCCAGAGGTTACACATAGTGAACAAGGTAAAACACTTATCAAAAACTTTGTGGTAGGTATTTGTGCTTGCCAACAAAATTGGACACCTGATGGGTTTATTGAAACTACCGTTGCCTCCATTAAAAAGCAAGTGGGCAATGGCAAGGTAGTGATGGCTTTAAGTGGCGGTGTAGATTCTACAGTGGCTGCTACCTTAATACAAAGAGCCATAGGCGATAATTTGTATTGCATTTTTGTAGACAATGGTTTATTGCGTAAAGATGAATTTACCCAAGTATTAGAAGGCTATAAACAATTGCATTTAAATACTAAAGGAATCGATGCTCGACATCGTTTCTATACCGCTTTAGCAGGAGTATCAGATCCGGAGAAAAAGCGTAAAATTATTGGTGGTTTATTCATTGATATTTTCCAAGAAGAAGCGCAACATCTAACGGATGTAAGCTTTTTAGGTCAAGGTACTATCTACCCAGACGTAATTGAATCTGTTTCGGTGAATGGACCTTCTGTAACCATTAAATCGCATCACAATGTAGGTGGCTTACCAGAGAAAATGCATTTGCAATTAGTAGAGCCTTTACGTTTGTTATTTAAAGATGAAGTACGACGAATAGGAAGAGCTTTAGGGATTGACGAATTATTTTTATCACGCCATCCTTTCCCCGGACCAGGTTTAGGCATTCGCATTTTAGGGGCTGTGTCTGAAGAGAAAGCACTTATGCTGCAAGAAGCAGATGCCATTTATATCAATACCCTAAAAGAGTTTGGTTGGTATGATAAAGTTTGGCAAGCAGGTGCTATATTATTGCCAGTGCAGAGTGTAGGCGTTATGGGCGATGAGCGTACCTATGAATTTACAATTGCCTTAAGAGCGGTAACATCTGTAGATGGTATGACTGCAGATTGGGCTCATTTACCGTACGACTTATTAGCTCAAATTTCTAATAATATTATTAATAGAGTAAAAGGTATTAATAGAGTAGTCTACGATATTAGTTCCAAACCACCAGCTACAATAGAGTGGGAATAACAAAAAGGATTAGCAATTGCTAATCCTTTTTTGTTGGTTTTAAGTAGAGTGTAAATCCTATTAGGATAAGTATGATGCTTGTAAACAAAGCAATGCATGCTATTGCTGTAGAAAAAAAATGTAAAGAATATGTGATAGCCAATAGAAATATAAACGCTGTACAGAAGGTTAATACAATTTGATTATGAGAAAAATTGGCGTCTAGTAATTTGTGATGTAAATGGTTGCGATCCGCATGAAAAGGAGATCCTTTTTTTAAAATTCGTATTGAGAATACTCTAAAAGTGTCGAATATTGGAATGATAAGTAAAGCTAAAGTAATCAACGTTGCGCCTCCTGATCCTGTAACAATATGGCTGATAATATTTGTTGAGGAAATATTTTTAACAAATACAATACAAAGTGTTGCCAATGAAAATCCTAAAATTAAAGAACCGGTATCTCCCATGAAAATTCGAGCCGGAGCGATATTAAATTTTAGGAATCCAATAACGGCACCAAGCAAGGTAATGCTAATAATAGCCTCATTGTAATTTTTATTCAAGGTAAATAAAATACTTAAGATTGCTAAAATAAGTGCAGCTAAACTGCCGGCTAAACCATCAATGCCATCAATTAAATTAAAGGCATTAGTAACAAAAATAATTCCAATGATGGAGAATAAAATACTAATTAAATAAGGTAGTTCTTGAATCCCAAAAATTCCATGAAAGGAAAGAAGTCGGATGTCTGCAAAATATACTACAATGAAGGCAGCAACTGCTTGTGCTACAAATTTTTTAAAAGGGGATAGACCCGCTAAATCATCTTTAACACCGGTAATGAATAAAATGAATGTTGAGATTACAAAGTAATACCAATTTTGAAAAAAAGGTATCGTGCCTATGTCATTGATTTTTATCAGTGTTATAGATGAAAAAAGTGAAACTACTATAAAGCTCATGTAAATGCCTATTCCACCTAAATTAGTAATGATACGATCATGTACTTTACGTTCATTATCGGGAGTATCTAAGTATCTATTTTTAGTAGCTATATAAATAATTCTTGGCATTAGAAAAATGGCCAAAAAGAGGGAGGTTATAAAGCTCGAAATTAATAATATGAGAAAATAGTATGACATAATTTTAGCAAAAAACTTATTTTTATTTTACAAAGTTAAAGTAAGTATATTAAAAATAAAAATATTCTAAATTAAAATTGACTGCTGAATTTATATAAGTTAAAATCTGCTTTTTGTAAGGCTATTTTCAAAGCGTTTTCAATTTCGTTTTTTTGAATTGATTTCATTTTATTATGCTGTATGATACGCCAACATTTTTCTAAAGTAAGTGCCAATTTACGTTCTTGATTTTTATTAGTTTTTTCTAAAACGATATCTATGACTTCTGATAAATTGCTTATACCTTCCATTTGGTTGGCAATTGTTTTGATTACTTCAATTTTTTCTTTTGAGAAATCATGAAGCATTGCTTTGAGTGTATTTAATAAGCTTTCTGCTAAGGGTCTGTCAGCTTTGTTTACTACAAAAACATCTGCTATTTCCATTATGCCCGACTTTAAGGTCTGAATTTCATCGCCGGCTTCCGGAACAAGAGTAACCACGGTGCAGTCTGCCATGCCAGCAATGTCAATCTCACTTTGCCCTACACCTACTGTTTCAATTAAGATATAATCAAAATTGGCATGTTTTAAAATATCCGTTATTTCATAAATCTGATGATGCAATCCACCCAAAGCGCCTCTGCTTGCTAAGGAGCGAATATAAACATTGGGATGCGTATAAAATTCCGACATTCGTATTCTATCACCTAGTAAGGCGCCTAGATTAAAGGGTGATGAAGGATCTACTGCAAGCACAGCTATTCGCTTATCTTGTTGCATCCAATAATGTAATAGGGCATTTACTAAGGTGCTTTTACCGGCTCCCGGAGGTCCTGTAATACCCACTACTTTCGTTTCTTTTTGTGCACTTAGATGTTGCAATAATGCTTCAGATCCTGCTAATTCATTTTCGACCATTGTTATGGCTCTGGCTATCGCTTGGAAATTGCCCAATTTTATCTCTTGAAGTATTTGTGTTATCTTGTCTTGCACTAAAAAATTACTTTTTTCGTTTAATAGGTATGCATTCTATTCACAAAAATAAAATTCCATTTGTAAATATCATGAATAAAAATGATAATGCACTTGCTTTTATTTGTTTGATGTTAATTGGTTTTGTTTTTAGTAGGGCATTATTGTCAATGGGAATGGGCTTATTTGTATTAAATAGCCTTTGGAAATGTGATTATAAAAGCCTGCTTTCCAATAATTGGCTACGCATATCCATGTTGTTAGGCTTTTTGCTATTAGTGTCTTTTTTTTGGAGTGCAGATAGGCATTATTTCTGGGAACACCTGCAATTAAAAATACCGCTCTTTTTCTTACCTATTGCATTTGTAATAGCGCCTAAATTCAGCAATGCACAATTAAAGAAGCTGATTCTTATAGCTTTACTAATCGGTATAATAGCCGCATCGTATAGTTTTTATTTTTTCTGCACGCAGACTGCTTATTACATAGAGCAATATCGCTTTGCCCATAGTTTGCCCACCTTAGCTTATGGCAATTATATTCAGTTAAGTTTACTAGTAGTTTTTATAAGCTTCTTTACGCTTGTGAATTTTAGTTTATTTGAACATAAGATTGCAAAAATACTAATTGCATTAGCTTTATTAATACTGATCTTATTTATTCATGTTATTGCCTCAAAAGCAGCCTTGCTAGCCTTGTACATTGGATTGTTAGTGTATGCTTTACATATTGGTTTTAAATATCATTGGCGTTATTCCATAGGTTTACTTATAACAATGGTTAGTTGTTTTGTATTTGCCTATGCTACCATAGGAACGTTTAAAAATAAAATAGGCTATTTGTATTATAGTGCCCTGCAATTTACACATGCTGAGCGTGCCGAAAAACTAGACATTAATTATAGTGATATTGGTCGGGTTTTGTCATATAGGGTAGCCATGCAGGAGATTAAAAAAGCACCAATTTTTGGTTTCGGAGAAGGGGATGTTATGCAAACTATGAAGTTAGGTTACCAGCACTCCTATCCTCAAGTGCCCGAAGAAAAAATGCTCCTACCGCATAATCAGTTACTTATTATCTTGCTTTCTATTGGCATAATTGGATTGCTTTTGTTTGTTTGCTATTTAATGGTGCCTGTATTCGCTGTATTGAAGCAAGATCCTTTTGTAGCTATATTATTTGCCATCATTCAGTTTATAGGCTTATTGGTAGAGCCTGCGTTAGAGATTCAGTCGGGCGTATTTGTGTATATTTTTTGTACGGGTTTAATCTATCAGCAGTATAGAACTAAGTAGTTGTTATAATATTATTTTTCTTAGTTTTTTTTGTGTAAGTTCGCTTTCAATTTTTTTTATGCATCATAATTTAATCGTAGATATTGGAAATACCAATATTAAATTAGCCATTTTTGATCAAAGCAATACTATTTTATTTAATGATATAGTTTCCATTAATCAATTGACTCCTACACTCAACTTTCTTAATTCAAAATATTCCATAACACACTCAATTATCTCCAATGTTGCAGGTACTATCCCAGCAGCCTTAGATGAATTTGTAAAACAGCTGCCTTTTCATATGGAATTATCGGCAACCTCCTTATTGCCGATAATGAATGCGTTTCAAACGCCAGAAACGCTTGGGGTAGATAGAATAGCGGCAGTAGTAGCGGCTAGTCAGCTTTTCCCGCAAGCCAATAATTTAGTTATTTGTGCCGGCACTTGTATTACCTATAATTATATCACTAAAGCAAATACATTCAGAGGCGGTGCAATTACTCCAGGTATCCAAATGCGTTTAGATGCAATGCATCATTTTACGAGTAGATTGCCATCGGTGCAAATAGGGTATGTAGGGTCTATAATGGGTTATGATACACAAAGCTGCATGCAATCGGGTGCCGTATTAGGTGCGGTTTATGAGATAGACACCTTTATTAATGAATATCGTGCTCAGTTTCATGATTTTAACGTGCTATTAACGGGTGGGGATACCTTACTTTTGGAGAGCAGAATTAAAAACAAGATATTTGCAGACACAGAGCTTGTAATTAAAGGCTTACAAATAATATTGAACTATAATGCACCAAAAATTAGTTAGTTGCTTTTTGCTAGCAAATCTATGTTTTACTTCATGGATATTCGCACAAAATTCTAATAAAGAAAATTCGCCCTATTCACGATATGGTTTAGGAGAAGAACGATATGGATATAATGCCGCTTTAAAAGCTATGGGCGGTTTGTCTATTGCCTACAGCAATCCCTTTGCTATCAATACGAATAATCCAGCATCTTATGCAGCCATAAAACTTACCACGTACGAAGTGGGTGTTGAAGCACGCAAACGTGCGATTGCTTCCAATACTGAAAGTTATAATACCGGTACGCTTACATTATCGCACCTTGCATTGGCATTTCCCGTAGGAAAACATGGAGGTTTTGTAATGGGTTTGACGCCTAAATCGGCAACCTATTATCGCTTCATTGATTCGGTTACCATTCCAGGAGTTGGAAATAGTAACAAAACTATTAATGGGGATGGTGGATTGACATACGCTTTTATGGGTGGAGCATACCAATATAAACAATTAAGCTTGGGTGCTAATTTGGGATATGAATTTGGAACCATTAGACACTCGAGCTATTTAGCAAATTATGATACTTTTAAAGTGTATAGTTCTGATTTTACGAGATCTTATCAAATTGGAGGCTTGCATTTGAAATTGGGTGCACTTTATAATTATAAAATCAATAAGCAATACACCTTGCATCTTGGCGCTACCTACGAGGCAGCACAAAAGCTACATTATTCAGAAGAGCAATATGCAAGTTCTTTCCGATATTCTGGTTCTTCAGCGATACGAGACACTGTTTATTCGTTGAAAAATTCGGATTTACCTATTCAGTTGCCAAGCTCCTTAGGCATTGGACTGCAATTAATATCTAATGATAAGTTAGGTTTTGGAGTAGATTACCTTCATAGTAATTTTAACCAATACAAGTTTAACGGACAAGCGGATACAAATGTCAATGCAACAGCTACGCGTATCACTGTTGGCGCTTATTATACACCCGATGCAAATGATGTATATCATTATGCTCAACGTATAACATATAGAATTGGTATATATGCTGGCAAAGAGCCGTTGCGTATCAATAATACGGACATCACTTATACTGCTTTTACTTTTGGAGCTAGTTTGCCGTTCAAAAAGTCTACGGATAGAATTCAAACGGCTGTAGAGATAGGAGCAAGAGGTACTAAATCTAATAACTTACTGAAAGAGAATTTTGTACGCTTCTCTATTTCTATGTCGCTCAACGATCGATGGTTTGTGAAAAGAAAATATGACTAATAGGTTCATTCATAGTGCTAAACAAAAAGCAACTCGTTTTATATTTTTAAAACTAGTTGCTTTTTGTATGTTATGCCTATCGTGTACCAATAGTAAAGAACGCATAAAGCACATTAAAGATTATGAGTCTTTGCAGGAAGACCGAGCTAGCGATGTTACCATCCTATACAGCGAAAAAGCGCTTGTAAAAGCCAATTTATTTGCCAGCGAATTTGTAAGGAACGAAAATGCTCGTCCGCCCTTTACAGAATTAAGAAAAAAAGTACGCGTATTTTTTTATGACGATCAAAAAAAGATTAAAAGTACGCTGTATGCTAAGTATGCCCGTATGTACGAGCACAATAAAAACGTGATTATTAGAGATAGCATTGTGGTAATTAATCAAAAAGGAGAGCAATTGAAAACAGAAGAATTAGTGTGGAATGAGCAGTTGCGAAAATTCTTCACCAATAAACCGGTGCAAATAAAGACGGCTACTCAAATGATTTATGGAAATGGATTAGAAGCCAATGAAGACTTTTCATATTATCAAATAACTCAAATAAAAGGTATTGTAAACCTCACAAATAATTCAGAACTTTAACCCCAAATAAAAATTATGAAAAAAATAGTATCCTTATTTATTGCGTTTGCAATTATGCAAATGGCTAAAGCAGATGAAGGTATGTGGTTACCTTATCTCATTGGAAAAAACTATGACGATATGGTTCGTAAAGGATTAGTGTTGTCTGCAGAAGACTTATATGCAGCTAATCATAGCAGCTTAAAAGATGCCATTGTGCAATTCAACGGTGGCTGTACAGGTGAGATTATTTCTAATAGTGGATTACTATTAACCAATCATCATTGTGGTTATGATGCTATTGCTACTTTAAGTACGGTAGAAAAAAATTATTTAGATAATGGATTTTGGGCTTTAAGTAAAGACCAAGAATTGCCTGCTGTAGGCGTTTCTGTATTGTTTTTAGAAAGTATGGAAGATGTAACAGCGCAGGTTAATAAAGTAATTACGGGCCTAAGTGGGGAAGCGTTAACAAAAGCGCTTGCTGGATTGAAAAAAGAAATGGAAACCAAAGCTAATGAGGGTGGAAAATTTTACACTACACTTAAGGAGTATTTTAATGGTAACCAGTATATCCTAATAAAATATAAAAAATACACCGATGTTCGTTTAGTAGGTACACCACCTAAGTCCTTGGGTAAATTTGGTGGAGACACCGACAATTGGATGTGGCCTCGTCATACTGCCGATTTCTCTATGTTTAGAGTGTATGCTAATGAAAATAATGAACCAGCCGATTACAATAAAAACAATAAGCCTTACCATCCAAAAAATTATTTAGCGGTGTCCGCTAAAGGAGTTCGAGAAGGCGATTATGCTATGATTTTTGGATATCCTGGCAGAACAAATAGATATGAAACAGCAGCTGGCGTAGATTTGGCTATTCAAGAAGTAAATCCAACTATTGTTGCCATTAGAGATGCTCGATTGGCTGTTATGCGTAAGCATATGCAAGCAAACAAAGCAGTCTATTTAAAATTAACTTCTACGTATGCTCGTATTGCCAACTATTGGAAATATTTTATAGGTCAAACGGAACAATTGAAAAGATTGCAAGTAGTTAATCAAAAGTCGAATCAAGAACAACAATTCATTGCTTGGTCTAATGCACACAATTACGATTATGCAAAAGAATTTGAAACGATAAATGCAGCTACTAAAGCTTACAAACCATACGCTAAATTTTCTACATATTATAGTGAAGCATTTAGAGGTTGTTTAGTTAATAAAATAGCTTACGACTGTTATGAGGTTTATAAAAAAATTAAAAACCCAGAATCAACTAAAGACTCTCTTTCAAAATTAGTAGATCAATTAAAGAAAAATAGAGCTTCTTTTATCAAATCAACTGATATGGCTATGGAGCAAGATTGGTATGCTACAAGTGCAGCAATGATTCAAAAGAATTTAGTAAAAGAACAATTTGTTGCTGCTATGTCTAAAATAGCGTTGCTAAAAGACAATAACTATAATGCATTTGCAGAAGCGGTATATAAAAAATCGTTTTTAGTAGATAGTGCCGCTTTCGAAAAATTCTGCGCTCATCCTACGTTGAAACAAATGAATGAGGATCTTGCAACGCAATATGCTTTTGCAATGATACAATCCTACGACTCCCTAATTAAGTCTCATGTAGATGCCTATAATGAGGTAAAAACTCCATTTGCTAAGAAGTACTTAAAAGGTTTGTTGGAAATGAAGAATAATCAATTGATGTATCCAGATGCTAATTCTACTATGCGTATTACGTATGGTACTGTAAAAAGCTACGAACCAACAGATGGCGTTAAGTATAAATATTATACTACTTTAGACGGTCTTGCTGCAAAATATAAAGCAGGTGATGATGAATTTGATGCACCTCAAGCATTAATCGATTTGTATAAAAAGAAAGATTATGGAAATTGGGCGGATGCAGACGGCACCTTGCATACTTGTTTTATAACCAATAACGATATTACGGGTGGCAATTCCGGAAGTCCGGTATTAAATGCAAAAGGCGAATTAATTGGAGCAGCATTTGATGGTAACTGGGAAGCGATGAGTGGAGATATTGCATTTGATAAAAAATATAAAAGAACGATCGTTTGCGATGTTCGTTATATTTTATTCCTAATTGACAAATTAGGCAATGCGCAAAACTTAATTCAAGAAATGGATATTCAATAAGAATCATTTCAATTAACATAAAAAAGGTGTTGCATTTGCAACACCTTTTTTATTAGGATAAGATGGCTTCTATTTCTTTAAATACCTCTTCAGCATCATTATTATTCCAGAGGATATTATAAATAGCTTTTGTAATAGGCATCTCTATACCCAACTCTTCTTGAATAATATCCATGCCTTTGGCTGCATAATAACCTTCGGCTACCATTTTCATTTCTATAATAGCGGCTTTTACAGAATAGCCTTTACCAATCATATTACCAAACATTCTATTTCGGCTATGCAGCGAATAGCAAGTTACTAGCAAGTCGCCCAAATAGGCGCTGGTATGAAAATCAGGTACTTCGTTGGAAGGATGTATTTTTTCGAAATGATAATTTAAAAATTGATACATCTCTTTGTAGCAATTGGTAATATATACACTCAAAAAATTATCTCCATAATCTAAGCCATGAGCAATACCTGCTCCCACAGCATATATGTTTTTAAGTACGGCAGCAAATTGGGCACCCCAAATATCATTATTATGAAAGGTGTTGATATAATTTGTTTTGAATAGGGTAGCTGCAGCTGCGGCTAATTCGGTATTAAGGCTAGAAAACGTTAAGTATGATAAACGTTCATTCGCTACCTCTTCTGCATGACAAGGTCCAGTGATTGCAGCATAATGCTCAATAGGGAAGGCATAGTTAGCAGCTAAATAATCGTTGATTAATTGATGTGGTTTTGGTAATATTCCTTTAATGGCGCTTATGATATTTTTCCCTTTCCAACTATCTGCAGCTACAGATTCAATGACCTCTTGAGCATAGGCAGAGGGTACACAAAAGATGAGTGTATCTGCTTCTTTTAATACTAAATGCAAATCGCTACTTAAACCTATCAATTGCATATTGAATTGAACAGAGGTTAAGTAATTTAAATTATGGCTTCTTTTCTGGAGGTGCTGAATCGCTTTCTCATCCCTTATCCACCAGGTAAATGGAATCTGGTTGTCATTTAGCATTTTTGCTAATGCTGTTCCCCAGCTGCCATTACCTATTATGCCTATCTTGCCTAAATATTTTATTGCCTCTTCCATATTAATCGTTGAGCTCTTTACTTTCCAATAATTTTTCTTTCGTAGTTGTGCTAACGTTTAAATTATCTTTTAGGATTTTTGAAATCACGCCATAAGGTAGGATCACAATTTGTTCATGCAGGTTTAATCCCTTGCTAATCTGAATATATTGATTGTCTTGAATGCCAGTGGTAACATCTCTTAAAACAACTTTTTTTGTTGTCGGTTGATAGCAAAATACTACTTGTCTCAAATTTGTTAATTCGGTTTCTTGTTTCTTTTTATCGTCAGGCCATGCTCTGGTTGTAACAGCACTGATAGGCACTGAAATAGCATTTTTCACTTTGGTAGTTTGTATTTCTACAGAGGCCGACATGCCTGGTTTGAAAATGTAATTGATGGTCCCATCGCGACCATCAATTTTATTTTTTTCAAGTATCAAAATATGAACTACATAATTTGTGATTTGGTCAGTACTTGTGCTTAAGCTCGACTTATTGCTGGATACAGCTATCTTTGATACAATACCCACAAATTTTTTATTTCTATACGCATCCGTCTCAATACTACACGAATCGCCAATTTTCACTTTAGCAATATCGGTTTCACTCACATCTACACGCACTTCCATTTTATCCATATCTGCAATGCTGAGCAATTCAGTTCCTGCCATTTGCGCTGTTCCTACTACGCGTTCACCTTTTTTTACATTGAGTTTTGATATGGTACCTGCACTTGGTGCATAAATGGAACTTTTTCTCAAATTTTCTCTAGCCTGCGTTAAGGAAGCTGATGCACTTTTGATGCTGTACATGCCACCTGTTGAGCTTGATAATAGTGCCTCGTAAGTTGCCATGCTAGACTTGTACTGCGTTTCTATTTGTTCAAATTCTTGAGCAGAAATCACTTTGTCTTCAAATAACTTCTTGTTTCGGATGTAATTTAATTTAGCTTGTTGAAATTGCGCTTCTGCTTGTGCTGCCATTTCTTTTGTGTTCTTGGCATTAGCTTTTGTCTGATTTAATTGCGCTTCCGATTGGGTTACAATAGATTCGTAAATAGCATTATTAATACGAGCTAAGAGTGCTCCTTGTTGCACATAATCGCCCTCTTCATAAGGAAGTTCAATAATTTCACCACTAACCTCTGGACTAATTTTCACTTCCGTTACCGGGAAAACACTGCCGCTTGCACTTACGGTTTCCGTTATGTCGCGTTGTTTGACAGAATCTACAACCACCTGAATTTGGTTGGATTTAGATCCTGCAGATTTAATTAAAATGATAAGTGCTACAACACCAATGCCTATGAAAATAAAGAGTTTTTTCTTTTTCATGTTACGTTTAATTTACCGTTTTACCAGATGGTACTAGCGTAGTAGGTGATACAAATACTAATTTCCCATCTTCGTTTTCTGTCATTAAAATCATGCCTTCGCTTTCTATACCACGCATTTTTCTGGGTGCTAAATTAGCAACTACTATTACTTGTTTTTGAACAATCTCTTCTGGATTAAAATGTTGAGCAATACCGGAAACAATCGTTCTTGTTTCTTCCCCAAGTGCCACAGATAATTTTAGCAACTTGTCTGCTTTTTCTACTTTTTCTGCACTAAGTATAGTGCCTATGCGCAAATCTATTTTTGCAAAATCATCAAATTGGATGAGTTCTTTTTTAGTTGGTGTTGCTTCCACAGTTTTTGAAGTTGATGTAGTTGATGAAGTGCTAGCAATTAAATTTGATTTCAATTTTTCGATTTGAGCAAGAATCTCATCATCTTCAATTTTTCTAAATAGTAATTCCGGCGCTCTCAAAGCATAGTTTACTTTTAATAAATCCAAAGAACCGCCATTTTCCCAATCGAGCATTTTATCTACCACTTTCATCATGTGGCACATTTTCTTAGCGGTAGCCGGTAAAAAGGGTTGAATATAAATTGCAAGATTAGCACAAAGTTGAAGGCAAATATGCAAGCTATTATCGATAAGTGCTTGTTTGTTCTCTTGTGTATTCGTTTCTTTTGCTAATATCCATGGAGCTTTATCTTGAAGGTATTTATTGCCTTTTCTCGATAAGTCAATGACTTCGAAAAGTGCATCTCTAAATTTGTAATTTTCAAGAAGTCCACTAACGCTTTCTTTTGTCTTTTGGATATCAGCCATTAAATGATGATCAGCTTCGTCTAATAGCTCTTTATGTAATGGAGGTACTTTGCCATTGCATAATTTATGCATCAGCACAAAGGCTCTATTTACAAAGTTGCCAAAAGTGGCAACCAATTCATTGTTGGTTCTATCTTGAAAGTCTTTCCAAGTAAAATCATTGTCTTTAGTTTCAGGTGCATTAGCACATAATACATAGCGCAATACGTCTTCTTGATCTGGAAAATCTTTTACATACTCATGCACCCATACTGCCCAGTTTCTTGAGGTAGATACTTTTTCTCCTTCGATGTTTAAAAACTCATTGGCAGGTACATTGTCTGGTAATATAAAATCGCCATGCGCTTTTAGCATGGATGGGAAGATGATGCAGTGAAATACAATATTGTCTTTGCCTATGAAATGAACCAATTTACTGCTCTCGTCACACCAATAATCTTTCCAGTCGTTGGTTAATTCTTTTGTTGCACTGATATACCCAATCGGAGCATCAAACCAAACATAGAGCACTTTGCCTTCGGCATTTGGCAACGGAACCGGAATACCCCAATTGCTATCTCTTGTCATAGCTCTTGGTTGCAAGCCGCTATCTATCCAGCTTTTACATTGTCCATATACATTCGATTTCCAAGTTTGTTTCTTACCATCTACAATCCACTCTTTTAGGAATGCTTCGTATTGGTTGAGCGGGAAATACCAATGGGTAGTTTCTTTTTTTACAGGTATAGCATTGCTCAAGGCGCTTCTTGGCTGAATCAATTGGTCTGGAGAAAGGGTAGAACCGCATTTTTCACACTGATCGCCGTAAGCATTTTCATTGCTGCAAATAGGACAGGTACCTACGATATAACGGTCTGCTAAAAAAACTTGTTTTTCTTCATCGAAATATTGTTCACTTGTTTTTTCTTCAAAACATCCTTTTTCATAAAGCTTCTTGAAGAAGTCTTGCGCACATTCAAAATGAGTAGTGTTAGAGGTTCTAGAAAATATATCAAAAGATATATTCATTTTATCGAACGAATCTTTGATTAAGGCATGGTATTTATCTACCACATCTTTGGGCGTGCAATGCTCTTTCATGGCACGGATAGTAATAGGCACGCCATGCTCATCGCTTCCACATATAAATTTTACATCTTTCTTTTGTGCTCTTAAATAACGTACATAAATATCAGCAGGCAAATAACAACCAGCTAAATGACCAATATGAACCGGGCCATTAGCATAGGGCAAAGCTGCGGTGACTAAAAAACGTTTGGGATCCATTAAATTGATAAGTATTTAGGCTGCTAAGTTACATTATTTTTATGACTGAAAGGCCTATACATGCTAGGGAATAGGGTATAATCATCACCTTTTACAAAGTAATTAGAACAATTTAGCTTAATAAATCACTCCAAGCATTACTCAATTGCTCTTTTAATTTGTAATGCGTAAGATCGTATTGAATGGGTACTATAGAAGTATAGTTTTGCTCTAAAACATTAATATCGCTATCGGCATCTTCGTCTTTATGCACAAATGACCCCACCATCCAATGGTAAGCAACTCCTCGAGGATCTTTACGGGTATCAAAATTTTCATTCCAAGATCCATTTCCTTGCTTACAAATTTTCATACCCTTATGCTCCTCAATACTGCATTTAGGGATATTGACATTCAACAATGAATGCAGGGGCAGTCCTTCTTCTAAAACTTTCTTAGATAAGCTATGGGCTACTTGTTTTGCTAAGCTAAAATCGGCATGGTGACTAAAATCGAGTAATGAAAAACCGATTGCGGGTATGCCTTCTAAAGCGGCTTCCATTGCAGCACTCATGGTGCCAGAATACAGGATGTTAATGGATGCATTACTACCATGATTAATGCCACTGATGCATAAATCTGGTTTTCGATGCAGCACGATGCTTTTGGCTAATTTTACACAATCGGCTGGTGTGCCCGATGTTTGAAACGCTTTTATATCATCAAAAATGTTCACTTCATTCATGCGCAAGGGTTCTCCAATAGTAATAGCATGACCCATGCCAGATTGGGGTCGGTCGGGAGCTACTACTATAATTTCTGCTAATCCTTGCACCGATTCTACTAAAGCTCTTATACCTGGAGCGGTTATGCCATCATCATTGGTTATTAATATTGTTTTCATTTTGTGGGAGTCTATAGCTAATTTATTGGTACATACGCTAAATACATAACTTAAAATTGCAAGCACAGCCTATTGAAAATAAACAAGATGCTACTTGAATTTAATGTTATAATGCAGCGAAAGTAAATTTACTTTTTTTATCCACAAATATGCTAATATTTAATTTTTCTTTGCTAAAATCAACCGAATGTATGACCTTTGCATTCAATTATGTCAACGATATCTACTACTAAAAAAGCGTATCTTTTATTGCAAGATGGCACCATGATGCAAGGCACTTCCATTGGTGCAAATGGCACTGCCGGAGGCGAATTGTGTTTTAATACCGGTATGACGGGTTATCAAGAAGTATTTACCGATCCTTCTTATACGGGGCAAGTGCTCATTATGAATACCAATTATATTGGTAACTATGGCGTTAAAAGTACCGATGTAGAATCTGACAAGGTTACCATTAATGCTATTATTTGTAAAAATACTACTAATCGTTACTCTCGGCCTATGGCGGATGGTGATTTAGGAGCTTATTTATTAGCCAATAATGTAGTGGCTATAGCAGATATCGACACTAGAGCATTGGTAGCGCATGTGCGCACGAAAGGGGCTATGAATTGTATTGTGTCCACGGAGCTTGATCAAGTAGAAGCGTTGCAAGCTGCGTTAACTAAAGTGCCTGATATGAGCGGTTTGGATTTGTCTTCTATGGTATCTACCAAAGAAGCTTATACTGTGGGAACGGAACAAAATACCTTGCGCATTGCAGTTCTAGATTTTGGAGTAAAACGACATATATTAACCAGTTTGGCAGAGCGCGGAGCTTATTTAAAAGTGTTTCCAGCACATACATCCATGCAAGAAATGGAAACTTTCCAACCGCATGGTTATTTTATATCTAATGGTCCCGGCGATCCTGGAGCAATGGATTATGCAGTAGCTACCGTTAAGGACATAATTGCTGCGCATAAACCTTTATTTGGCATTTGCTTAGGGCACCAGTTATTAGCGAGAGCGAACGATATTCCAACCTTTAAAATGCATCATGGCCATAGAGGTTTAAATCACCCGGTTAAAAATTTATTGACTGGTAAAAGTGAAATCACTACCCAAAACCATGGTTTTGGTATTGACCCAGAAGTAACTAAACAAAAAAGTAATTTAACTATCTCGCATATAAATTTAAATGACCACTCTATTGAGGGCATTAAAATGCTAGACCGACCTGCTTTCTCTGTTCAATATCACCCTGAGAGTACGCCTGGTCCGCATGACTCAAGATATCTTTTTGAAGATTTCATTGCGATGATAAAAAATAATAATTAGGCTAATATTTAACTATGAAGTCAGAAAAAATTCTACTATTAGGTTCTTGTGGGCAAATTGGTGTTGAATTGACACTTGCTTTACGAGCACAATATGGAAATGATGCTGTAATTGCTACCGATATAAAAGAAGAACATCCCTTGCTTAAAGGATCTGGACCTTTTTACCAAGTAGATGTAATGGATATTAATGCCGTATTGGCCTTGGTTAAAAAGGAGTCGATAACTCAGATTTATTTATTAGCAGCTTTGTTGAGTGCTACCGGTGAAAAAATGCCGTTGAAGGCTTGGGATATCAATATGACCAGCCTTTTACAAATTTTAGAGTTAAGCGTACAAGAAAAAATTGCAAAAGTTTATTGGCCTAGCTCTATTGCTGTGTTTGGATCTACAACGCCTAAGCAAGCAACCCCTCAAAAGACAATTGTAGAACCAGAAACCGTTTATGGTATTAGTAAATACGCTGGCGAAAACTGGTGTCAATATTATGCCAAGCGTTATGGTTTAGATGTTAGAAGTATTCGTTACCCTGGTTTAATTAGTTGGAAATCTTTACCTGGAGGTGGCACTACCGATTACGCTGTAGATATTTATTTACAAGCTTTAGCACAAAAAAAATATACTTGTTTCTTAAGTGAACATACCTATTTGCCGATGATGTATATGG
Organism: Bacteroidota bacterium; assembly: GCA_024640225.1. Classification (GTDB taxonomy): domain Bacteria; phylum Bacteroidota; class Bacteroidia; order Chitinophagales; family Chitinophagaceae; genus CAIWHF01. The sequence continues at coordinate 65,577 of JAHEFK010000010.1, forward strand.
ATGATGCTATTCGTGCAACCATTGAACTAATGGAAGCACCAGCTGCACAATTAACAACTCGATTGGCTTATAATATTGCTGCAATGAGTTTTTCACCGAAAGAAATAGCGGCAAGTATTCAACAGCATATTCCAGATTTTACTATTGATTATGCTCCCGATTTCAGACAGCAAATTGCAGATGGTTGGCCACAGAGCATTGATGATAGCTTGGCGCAAAAAGATTGGAATTGGAAAGCTGCTTTCGATTTAGAGAAAATGACAGCAACGATGCTTGAAAATTTATCCAAATAAAAAATATAAATCCCCAGCTCCTGGGGATTTTTCATGCCTATGAAACAGCAATTAGTGATAATAAGTGGAGCCGGAATCAGTGCGGAAAGTGGTTTGCAAACCTTCAGAGACCATGATGGTTTGTGGGAAGGGCATGCTGTTGAAGAGGTTGCCACATATGAAGCCTGGAAAAAAAATCCAGCTTTGGTACTCGATTTTTATAACCAGCGAAGAGCGGCCGCTTTGATTGCCAAACCCAATGCTGCCCATTATGGTTTAGCTTATTTGGAGCAATTTTATCATGTAAAAATTATCACGCAAAATGTAGATGATTTGCACGAACGTGCAGGCTCTTCATCGGTATTACACCTTCATGGCTCCTTATTTGAGAAAAGAAGTGAGCAAAATGAACAGCTTGTTAGTCCCGTTTTTGATGCTATGGAAATAGGAGCGCTTGCTAGTGATGGCGCTTTATTTAGGCCTCATATTGTTTGGTTTGGAGAAGCCGTTCCACTAATAGGTGATGCAATTGAACTTGTTAAGCAAGCCGATATTGTAATTGTGATAGGTACCTCATTAGTGGTATATCCTGCAGCCGGATTGCTTGAATATGTAAAAAGGGATGCTGCACTTTTTGTAGTAGATAAAAAAATACCTGCCTCGCCCTTTATGCATAAAGCTAAATGTTTTGAAATGCCTGCTACAAAGGGGATTGAGCAGCTTTTGCACGAATTAGTAATGCAGCCTGGATTTATCCAATAATGCTATCTACAAAGGCTTCTTTGTGGAAAATCTGTAGATCTTCCATGCGCTCGCCAACTCCTATATACTTTACTGGAATATTAAATTGGTTGGCAATACCTAATACAATACCGCCTTTAGCCGTGCCATCTAATTTGGTGATTGCTAGGGCAGTGATTTGCGTAGCAGCCGTAAAATGTTTTGCTTGTTCCAATGCATTTTGTCCGGTGCTACCATCTAAAACGAGTAATACTTCATGCGGCGCATCGGGTAATTGTTTGCTAATAACTCTTTTGATTTTACTTAATTCTTCCATTAAGTGGGCCTTATTGTGTAATCTACCAGCTGTGTCAATTATTAAAATATCTACTTCTTTGGCAATCGCTTGTTGCACAGCTTCAAAAGCTACAGCACTTGGATCGCTTCCCATTTCTTTTTTTACGATCGGTACTCCCACACGCTCACTCCAAATAGTTAATTGATCAACGGCTGCAGCACGAAAGGTATCGGCAGCACCCAACATTACCTGTTTGCCATTTTTCTTGAAATTATAGGCTAGTTTACCTATAGTTGTTGTTTTTCCTACACCGTTTACTCCAACTACTAATAAAACATAGGGCTTTTTATCTTTTGGCAGGTTGAAGGTTTCAAATTCATGGCTTGGGGCATCTGTAAGCACCGCCATCACTTCTTCTTTTAATACTTGATTTAATGCTGCGGTACGAATGAATTTTTCATTTTTTATACGCGACTCAATTTTGTTTATGATCGCTACCGTTGTATTCAATCCCACATCTGCACCAATAAGGGCTTCTTCCAATTGGTCCAATACTTCCTCATCAACCGTGTCTTTTCCTACAAGTGCTTTTGCAATTTTGGAAAAGAAATTGGTTTTAGTTTTTTCTAAGCCTTGGTCTAAACTTTCTTTCTGTTCTTTATTTAAACCAAATAATTTATTGAAAAATCCCATTGTAATAGTGTTATTGCGCACAAAAGTACAAAACAAAACATCAATATGGATCATTTTACTTACTGTAAAATAGGCCTTAAGCGATTAATTATTTTATTTTCTGAATTTAGAAAAATCTATAAGCAAAAATTTACCTTTGTAGTTCATCTTATGGGACATAAAAAATTAATACGCTTTAATGCTATCAATACATTTGAAAATGTATTGCAATATCCAGAAAATATGCCTGGTCAATGGAATCAGTTCTTTAAAAACGAACATCCAATAGTATTGGAATTGGCTTGTGGAAGAGGGGAGTACAGTGTGGGTATGGGCCGACAAGTAAAGGATAAGAACTTTATTGGTGTTGATGTGAAAGGAAATAGAATGTATAATGGTGCAAAAATTGCGCTGCAAGAGCAATTGAGTAATGTAGGTTTTTTACGCATTCAAATAGGAAATATTCTAAACTATTTTGCGCCTGGTGAAGTAGATGAAATTTGGATTATTTTCCCAGATCCATTTCTAAGAGATGGTAAAGCAAAAAACAGATTAACCCATCCTAAGTTTTTAGCGATGTATCAACAATTATTAAAGCCCGGAGCTAAAATAAATTTGAAAACCGATTCACCTGAATTATTCCAATTTACCATAGATACGGTGCAAGAGCAAGGCTGTGAAGTGCATGTCTTACAACATGATATTTACGCTAAAGGACCTGTAGCATGGCCTTTGTCTATACAAACCTATTACGAAGGATTGCATTTGGCGGATCAGAGAAAAATTAATTTCATTAGTTTTTCATTACCTGAAAAACCTATCGTAATTCCTCCGAAGAAAAAGAAAGAGGATGGACAATAAGCAGCAAGAAGATTATTACATCAACGAAAATGGTCTATTGGTTTTCACAGCTGCCTATCATTTGAAAAGAGGGGTTTGCTGCGGAAATGCTTGTTTGCATTGTCCTTACAATCATGAAAATGTAATACAACCCAAAACCTTTAACAATACCCAAAGCAAAGATAATGCCAGCGAAGGAATCGATTTATAATGCGATCTATGATATTGTTCGTGCTATTCCGAAAGGAAGGGTTACTTCTTATGGGGCCATTGCTGCTGCTATTGGAGCAAAAGGGGCAGCAAGAATGGTTGGTTATGCTATGAATCATTCTCATGCTATGCAACCTAAAGTGCCTGCGCACCGTGTAGTAAATCGGAATGGAATGCTAACCGGAAAGCATCATTTTGAAACACCCACCCAAATGGAGGCTTTGCTTAAAAAAGAAGGTATAAGTGTTATAGACGATCAAATTGTAGATTTTGAAAAGTTTTTTTGGGATCCTATGATTGAATTGTGATCCTATCTCGTTACATTTATATAATAAATATATTCAGCTCTTTTGAGACCCCATTATACCATATTATTATTAGTTGTTCTGACTAGTTGTTCTCTTTATTTTGCTTCGTGTGGAAGTGCAAGTAAACCGCATGTTTTCGTTGAGCACATGAGTGCAAATGATAAATTTGACATGGAAGCCTTTGTTGAAATTGCCCAAAAACAATTTGACGGTTTGCAAGATAGTACCCTACGTGGACAGGTGGCACACTTGTACCGTAAACATCATTACGAACCGTTTTGGGTAGATGAGCAAGGCGTTTTAGCGTTTACTACTGATTTAATAAGTGCTTTAGACAGTCTTCAATACGATGGCATTCCGGCTGCACACTATCAGTTAGATGAACTTAGAAATACCATTGTTAATTTACAATCAAACAAAGCATCGCTGCAACAGTTTTATGCTTTTGATACTTTATGCACGCATCTATTATTAAAGGCAGCTTCTGATTTAAAACTAGGTTGTTTATCAGCTCGATCTATAGATTCATCATGGTTTCATCCTAATGATAGTGCTCTTTATGTCGTAGACGATTTTATAAGCCCTTTAGAAGATGGTCAGCTACCCGATTTAACTACCTATAGGAGTCAATTGCCATTCTATCAAACATTACAAAATCAATTACGCTATTATAAAGAACTATCAAGAGATACTATCTATTTAAAATTGATGGATACGACTATTGCGAGCACAGATGCTATGCGTAAGCAGCTTATTAGAAAATTATTACCAAGTGCTATGGCAATTGAAGATTCGAATCTTATCAGTTACTTTCAATATAGTTTTCAATTACCGGTCACTAAAAAAATGGATGAGGCAAGCAAAAAACAATTGTATAAGCCAATTCAACAAACCATAAAAAAGATTGCCATCAATTTAGAACGCTTACGCTGGCTTCCAACACAGTTAGACACTACTTATGCGCTAGTGAATGTGCCTGCAATGGAATTCTATTTGTGTAAGCAAACGAATGTTGATTTTGAAATGCGCGTTGTGGTGGGTAAAAAGGATCGACCAACACCTTCTTTGGCTACCCGTATGACGAGTATCTTGTTTAACCCTTATTGGGGTGTGCCGCCTACTATTATGAAAAAAGATGTGTTGCCCGGCATTACTAAAAGTGGTGAAAATTATTTGATCGAAAAAGATTTAAAAGTATTTACTAAAACCGGCAAGGAAATTCCTAGATCTAAAGTAACACCTAAAAATTATAATAATTATATCTATCGTCAAGACCCCGGAGATTTAAATTCACTAGGTGTTATTAAATTCAATATGCCTAATAAATACGATATTTATTTACATGATACGCCTCACAAAGAAGATTTCCCTAATAGAGATAGAGCCAGAAGTTCGGGGTGTATCCGCGCGCACAAGCCTAAAGAATTAGCCTTGTTTATTTTAAATAATTATGAGCAAAATACGATTGATGCAAATAAGGTAGATTCTATTATTGCTAAACGAAAATCGCTTATAATCTCATTAAAACACAAAATCCCCGTTCATATCGTTTACTTAACAAGTTTCATGGATAGTACATTAAAAGAAATACGATTCCTAAACGATGTTTATAAACGCGATACTTCGTTTAAAAACTTTTTTAATTAAGTATATGCCTATTCTGGAATGTATACCCAATTTTAGTGAAGGGAATAATAAGGATGTTTTAAAAAATATTGCGCAAGCAATTGAAATCGTTACCGATGTTTATTTACTGCATCAAGATACCAGTGCTTCTGCTAACAGAACGGTATTTACTTTTGCCGGTGCTCCTACGGCTGTTATAGAAGCTGCTTTTCAGGCAATTAAAGTTGCAAAAGAACTAATTGATATGCGCCTTCAAAAAGGTGCGCATCCTCGCATTGGCGCCACCGATGTTTGTCCGCTCGTGCCCTTGCAAGATCTCAGCATGCAAGATGCTATCTACTATGCTGATGTTTTAGCTAAACGCGTAGGCGAAGAACTGGAGATTCCTGTTTTTCTATATGAGTACTCTCAAGAGCGAGCGTATAGAAAGAGATTACCGCAGATTAGAAGTGGCCAATACGAAAAGTTTAAAATTAAAATGACCGACCCAGCTTGGCAGCCTGATTATGGGCCCCAAACTTTTATAGAATCTAGTGGAGCTACCGTAATTGGTGCACGAGCGTTATTGGTGGCATTTAATATTTCCTTGGATACTAAAGATGCACAAGTAGCCCAACAAATTGCAAACGAAATTAGATCGATTGGATATGTGAATGAAAATGGGGAGCGTATAGCAGGTTTGCTACCTCAATTGCGGGCTATAGGCTGGTATTCGAGTGATTTTAATTGTGCACAGGTGTCTATGAATTTGTTGGATTATAAAAAAACGAGTCCTTTGCAAGTTTGGCAAAATTGTACAACTATTGCTTCGAAATATAATGTAAAATTAATAGGAAGTGAACTGATTGGCTTAATGCCAGAAGCTTGTTTGTTAGAAGCGGGTATGCATGCCTTGCAAATGGCTGCTGCACATAAAAAGGACTTACTGAATGCGGGTATTGCTTATTTAAAATTAGACCAAGTTAAACCATTTAATGCCCAAGAGAAAATTCTGGAATATGCACTCTTAGCTAAGTTGCCCCAATATTGATATTAATTACGTAAATTGCCTAATGTTTGCACCTGCAATTTCGATATTAAAATATTTGCTTTTCCCTTTTACCTTACTCTATTCTTGTGTTATTGCCATTCGTAATTTCTTTTATAATAGCGGTATCCTAGATTCGGTTTCTTTTGCTATACCAGTTATTTCGGTGGGTAACCTATCTGTTGGTGGTACAGGCAAAACACCGCATGTAGAATATCTTATTCAATTATTGCAATATCAATACAAGGTAGCCACCATGAGTAGAGGCTATAAGCGTGTAACGAGAGGATTTATGTTGGCTAATGAAAAAAGCACCTTCCGAACAATAGGTGATGAGCCCATGCAATTTTATAGCAAATTTCCTGATGCCTATGTAAGTGTTGCCGAAGATCGTATGATAGGTATCCCTTCTTTATTGCAAGCTGCTACGGATACCGATATTATTATTTTAGATGATGCTTTTCAGCATCGTTCTGTAAAACCTGGATTGAATATTTTAATCATGGATGTGCAACGACCTTTTTATAAAGATTTTGTTTTGCCTTACGGGCGATTAAGAGAAAACAGAACAGCCTATAAAAGAGCTGATGTAATCGTGGTTTCTAAATGTAGTTCCAATTTTAGCCAAGCACAAGCACAAGAAGTTATAGCACAAATCCAACCACTAGAGCATCAACAAGTTTATTTTACCGGATTGCACTATCAAACGCCCTATCATATCAGTACTCGAGCTGCGCTAACCTTAGAACATAAAAATGTATTGTTAGTTTGCTGCATTGCTAATCCTACAACTTTAATTCAGCATATTACCAATGCTTCCAACGATATACATACCTTAACGTATGCCGATCACCATGCTTTTACGACGTATGATTTGGAGGAAATTATAAGCAGTTTTAATAATTGGAAGGTACAAGATAAAGTACTTTTGACTACTGAAAAAGACGCTATGCGTTTAGTACCTTATTTAGATATTTTTGAAGATGCAGGCATTGCAATTTATGTGCAAGCCATTCAAATTCAATTTTTGTTGAATGGCAAAGAAGCCTTCGATCAACAAGTGCATACTTTTGTAGCACAACAATTAACACATTATCACACCTATTAATTACTATGCAATAGCATATACAACTTATGTCGAGAAAAAAACAAGTGCCCATAAAAAGAAAAGTACGCAGTGCTGTAGACGAACCTCGTTATACAGGCACCTTAGAGATTACCCGAGGCGGAATGGGATTTGTAATTGTTCCTGGATTATCTAAAGATATTATCATTCGCCCAGAGCAATTACGCACGGGATTAAATGGCGATACCGTACAAGTAGAAATTATAAAGAAGAGTACAAATGGTAGAATGGAAGGAAGAATTGCGTCTGTTGTTGCAAGAAAACAAAACGAATTTTCTGGTCGACTAGAAGTACATGAACAATTTGCATTTTTGATTCCAAGTAATGAGCAAATGCCTGTTGATATTTACATACCCATTCAAAATTTGAATGGCGCTGTTCATCATGATTATGTTATTGCAAAAATTATCGAATGGAAACCAAATGCTAAAAATCCTGTTGGCAAGGTCATAAAAATCATGACTAATGAATCGCAAAATGAAATAGCCATGCAGCAGATATTAATGGAGCATGGTTTCCCATTAACCTTTTCTGACGAAGTATTAGCAACTGCACAAAACTTACATGCTGCAATAGATGCAGAAGAAGTAAAGAAAAGACGTGATTTTAGAGATACCCTTTGTTTCACTATTGACCCGGTAGATGCGAAAGACTTTGATGATGCTATATCATTTAAGCAGCTTACAGATGCTAAATGGGAAATTGGTGTTCATATCGCCGATGTGAGTCATTTTGTGCAACCCGATACCCCATTAGATAAAGAAGCTTACGCAAGAGCAACCAGTGTTTATTTACCCGATCGCGTGGCACCTATGTTGCCCGAGCGAATCAGTAATGAATTATGTTCGCTCCGACCAAATGAAGATAAATATACCTTCTCTGCAGTGTTTGAAATAGATGCCGATGCTAAAGTGCTTTCTACATGGATTGGTCGAACACTTATTCACTCTAAACGAAGATTTACTTATGAAGAAGTGCAAACACAGATTGAAGGCACACCAGGTGATTTAAATGAAGAGTTGTTGCTGTTAAATAATTTAGCACAACAGTTAAGAGCAGAACGCTTTAAAAAAGGCGCTATTAATTTTTCTTCTCAAGAAGTGCGTTTTCAGTTAGATGAACAAGCAAAACCCATTGGTATTATTGTGAAGGAGAGTAAGCAGGCGCATCAACTAATTGAAGAATTTATGTTGCTAGCCAACAAAGCGGTAGCTGAATTTATTGGAAAATTAGAAACAGAAAAATTAAAAATACCGTTTCCGTATCGTATTCATGATGCGCCAGATGCTACTAAATTAGAGGTTTTTGCCTCTTTTGCATCACGCTATGGATTCAAGTTTAATTTAAACGATCCGGCTTCTATTGCCCATTCATTCAACGAAATGTTGCAATTTGTAAAAGGCAAGCCAGAGCAGCATGTTTTAGAAAGTTTAGGGATACGCACCATGTCGAAAGCGATTTATACTACTAAAAATATTGGGCATTATGGTTTAGGATTTGAGAATTATTGTCATTTTACATCACCCATTCGTCGTTACCCTGATGTGCTAGTGCATAGAATTGTAGCTGCCTGTTTAGCGCATCAATATCCAAAAAATCCTGAATTGGAAGCGGCATGTAAACATTGTAGTGATCAAGAGCGTAGCGCCATGGAGTCGGAACGAAGTGCTAATAAATACAAACAAGTAGAGTATATGCAGGCTTATGTAGGCGAAGTGTTTGAAGCCGTTGTGAGTGGTGCTTCTACCTATGGCTTCTGGGCAGAGACGGTAGCACACAAATGTGAGGGTATGGTGAGTGTAAATGAATTATTGAGCATCGACCAGTTTGAATATGTGGAGCAAGATTATGCGCTACGAGGAAAAAATACCGGTATGCAATTTAGATTAGGAGATAAGGTGATGATAAAAGTGTTGAGTGCTAATTTAGATAAGCGAACGATTGATTTTAGTTTAGAATCTATTGCAACTATAAAAAAATAAGAATCTATGTTGACGCAGTTACAAGAACTTAGCCAGCAATTCGAAACCCGTTTTCGAGCAATGGTGCCCTTTGATCAAGAGCCCCACAATTTATACGAGCCCTGCGCATATCTTTTACAATTAGGCGGCAAGCGCATACGACCTATGTTATGTTTGATGGCAGCTAAAGCATTTGATGCTGCTCAAGAGGATGCTTATCATATAGCTGCTGCTGTTGAGCTCTTTCATAATTTCACCTTGATTCATGATGATATTATGGATAAAGCACCTTTACGAAGAGGGTTTGCTACGGTGCATGCTAAGTACGGATTGCCTACTGGCATTTTAAGTGGAGATGTTATGTTTATATACGCATATCAGTTGCTCGTAAAAAACAAACAGCAACCTCTTGCTCTGGTGGAGTTGTTTAACAAGACCGCTATTGAGGTATGCGAAGGACAACAGTGGGATATGGATTTTGAAAATAGGGAAGATGTAAGTATTGATGCCTATTTAGAAATGATTCGTTTGAAAACATCTGTTTTATTAGCAGCGAGTTTACAGATGGGTGCTATGGCAGGCTCCGCAACTAAAGAACAAGCTTCTTGTTTGTATAATTTTGGTATTCAATTGGGATTAGCCTTTCAATTGCAAGATGATTATTTAGACGCATTTGGTGAAGTGGCTAAATTAGGAAAGCAAAAGGGTGGCGATATACAAGCCAACAAAAAAACCTATTTATTGTTAAAAGCAATAGCACTTGGAAATGAAGAACAAAAAAATCAAATTCAGGAATTACTAAATAGTAATGCAGAAGATAAAGTAACGCAGATGCTATCTTTATTTGAAGCTACAAAAGCTAAGGAAGCCTGTAAAGAATTGATTCAGCATTATACCCAAGCCGCATTTGATAGTTTAGACAAATTGTCTATAGATGCTAGCAAGAAAGAGCCATTTATACAAATCACAAATTATTTGTTAAACAGAGAACATTAATATTATGAACTATTGGTTAGTAAAATCAGAACCCTTCAAATATAGTTGGGAACAGTTTTGTAAAGACAAAAAGACATTCTGGGATGGAGTACGTAATTACCAAGCTAGGAATAATTTGCGTGCGATGGCGAAAGGCGACGAAGTCTTGTTTTACCATAGTAATGAAGGATTGGAAATTGTAGGTATTGCTATAGTAGCAAAAATAGCCTATCAAGATCCTACTACTGATGATCCAAATTGGGTAGCGGTAGATTTAAAGCCTTTAAAGGCGTTGAAAAATACGGTAACACTTGCTACTATGAAACAAACGCCTGGCTTAGAAAATTTAGCCTTGATCAAACAAGGACGTTTGTCGGTATGTCCGGTAACCACTATGGAATATAAAATCATTTTAGATTTAGCGAAATAAAAAAAGAGCAACCATTGTTGCTCTTTTTTTGTGCGGCAAAGGAGATTCGAACTCCCACGCCCGTTAAAAGGCGCTACCACCTCAAGGTAGTGCGTCTACCAGTTTCGCCATCGCCGCTTGAGAGACGCAAAATTAAGCATTAATCTTTAAATTCCTATACGGGTAAGATAATTCTGAAAGTGGCACCTTTCCCTAATTCTGTTTGACGCAATTGTAAGCTGCCTTTATGATATTGCTCTACAATACGTTTGGATAAGGACAAACCTAAACCCCATCCTCTTTTTTTGGTACTATAACCAGGTTTGAAAATTTGTTTTGCTTGCCCTTTACTCATGCCTTTGCCCGTATCACTAATATCTATAATCACCTGTTTGTCTTCTTTTTGAAGGCTTATCAATATTACTCCTTTATGCGTCATAGCGTCTAAGGCATTGCGTAATAAATTTTCAATAACCCATTCGATCAAAGTAGCACTCATGGGAATGATTATTGGCGACTCGTTGCTGATTAAATCTATTCGTACATGCTTAGGTGCCCGAACTTGCATGTACTCTTTTATGTGCTCCACTAATTGGTTTAAATCTTGCGCAGTTAATTTGGGTATACTACCAATTTTGCTAAATCGATCAGCTACTAATTGTAATCGATGAACATCCTTTTGTAATTCTGCCAACAACTCGGGTGGGGTATTTTGTTGTTCCAATAAAACGGTCCAGGCCTCTAGCGAACTAATAGGGGTGCCTAATTGATGGGCAGTTTCTTTAGATAAACTAATCCAAAGTTGATTTTGATTGGCACTGTGCGCAGCCGAGAGAGCAATAAGTACTACCGATAAGAATAAAATGATTATACACAATTGGATATAGGGAAACTGACGCAGTTTTTTGAGATGTTCGGATTCGCCATAAAAAATATAGTTTTTCCCAAAACCAAAATCAACCACTACTTTGGGATGTTGTTGCCTAAATTCTTGCAGTTTTTTTTGTAAAAATTGTTTTACTTGTGTTTGACTAGTGTCGATATTTTTAAAATCAATAATATCGCTTTTTTCATCAGTAAGTATTACCGGAATAGATTTATTCGAATCGATATTGGAAAGGGCAAATGAAATGGCGTCATTGTCGCTGCTTTTTGCTAGTAGCTCAAAGGATTTGGCTAAAATAGCTACTTTCTTTCGCTCTTCTTGCGACAAATCATTCGCTAGATTGTTGGTATAATATAAGGATGCTGCTACTATAAGCAGTGCAATAAGTATAAATCCCGATTTCCAATTAATAAAACTTGCCATTTCTCAACAAATAAACTAAAATTGATGAAATTTATTGTGATTATTTTAGATAATCTATTATTTTTGTATCGGAAAAATAAATCAACATGCAATCTCACAACACGACCAACGAAACTATTATTGATAATCCAGCGGATTTAGAATTAAACAAACCTTCTAAATCTCGTTTCCTTTTTGTACTTGTTTTCTTTAGTATCTTTATTTTTTCTTGGGCAGGTTGCTACAATTTATACCAACATAAGTTTGCAAAACATACTCCAGAAGTTCCTGGAAATACGCAATACGAGCCAGTTTACAAATAAAATCATCGGATGATCCAATGCAACTATGATACTGCCGTTGTTATATTAAGTTATAACGGTAAAAAATGGCATGATTTATTTTTACCTAAAATCATAGAGCAAGCAAAGGATCAATATCAAGTTATTGTTGTAGACAATGCCTCTACCGACGATACCTTACAGCACGTACAAACGCATTATCCCTCCGTTACTACGTTGCATTTGCCTATCAATAAAGGCTTTGCTAATGGCTATTACGAAGCCTTATTACAAATTAAAGCAACGTATTATATTCTCTTATCTGCTGATTTTGAAGTGACTGACCACTGGTTTCCACCCATTCATAAAACAATAAGTAGTCATCCGCAAATAGCGGTATGCCAACCTAAAATTAGATATTGGAAAGAACGTAGCTTTTTTGAATATGCTGGAGCTGCAGGTGGATTTATGGATTATTTAGGCTATCTCTTTTGCAGAGGACGCATATTTGAAACCTTAGAAGAGGACCATCATCAATACGATGACGCAGTTGAATTATTTTGGGCGTCGGGTGGTTGTTTTGTTGTCAATGCAGAGGTCTATCATCGAGTAGGGGGATTAGATAGAGATTTATATGCTCATATGGAGGAAGTCGATTTATGCTGGCGCATTAAAAACGCTGGTTATAGCATTGCGTATGTGCCCGAATCTACAGTGTATCATGTAGGTGGTAGTGTCATCAGTTATGGTAGTACCCAAAAATTATTTTATAATTTTAGAAATAGCTTAATACTCTTACTTAAAAACGAACGTAGCGCCAAATTATGTTGGTTGCTTCCTGTACGTTTAGTTTTAGATGGGGTAGCTGGTCTTCAATTACTCTTACAAGGAAAATGGAAACATACCTTGACAATTATTAAAGCACATTTTAGCTTTTACGGACAATTGGGCTTATGGTTGAAAAAGCGTGCCCAAAATAAAGCCTTAATTACGAATAGAAATACTGTTGGTATTTATAATAAAAGTATCATTTGGCAATACTTTGCTAAAAAGAAACGCACCTTTAAAGCATTAGATTTTAAAACAAAATCTATTTAGTTAATTAAGCTGTTTCATCTTCTTCATCAGACTGCTTAGCTGCTAGTTGCATTAGTTTTTCTAAGCGAGTACGTATCCATAAATAACCACCAAAGCCAATCCCGTAAATCAAGAGCATACGATAGGGTTGTGTACAAAAAACAACAAAAGCATTGTAATCATCTATCGTAAGTAATGGTTTTTTATACAAAAGCGCATACACAAAAAGGGTGCCTAAGGTCATTCCTAAAAATAAAGCGCCTAGGGTAAAAAACACCCATTTTGTTGGGTTTTGACCTATTCGCTTAGCACGAATGTAGTTTTGGTAGCAAAGAAATATAAAAATAATAATATCCATGGTTGTTGCATTGAACGTGTAAAACTACTCTTTTTTTACGGCTAATGCCAATACTTATAAAGTTTCAATTATTTTTACATTCAAATTTAGATTATGAAAAAGAGTATGCTTTTAGGGTTGATTGTATTTGCAGTAATAAGCTCCGTGCTTTCTTGTAAAAAAACAGATACGACTTGTACTACCGTTACTACAGCAGCACCCGATGCCGAAAAAGTGTTTTTAAGAAATTATATCAGTACCAACGGTATAAGCGCTACTGAAGATAGTAGAGGATTTTTTTATAGTATTGATTCTGTTGGTGGCACCAAACCTACTGCCTGCTCCAATGTTACGGTTAATTATACACTGCGCCTATTGAATGGTACTTTGGTAGATAATGGTAATAATGTCACCTTTAATTTAATGAATTTGATTGTTGGCTGGCAAGAGGGCATCCCATTGATAGGTAAAAATGGAAAAATCATTTTGTATTTGCCACCAAGCTTAGCCTACGGATCGCAAGCAACTTCAGGTATCCCTGCGAATTCATATTTAGTGTTTACGATAAGCTTAAAAGAGGTGTACTAGACTGAAAAAGAAGTACCACAACCGCAAGTGCTACTAGCATTTGGGTTTTTAAACACAAAACCTCTAGCATTGAGTCCGTCTTGAAAATCGACTTCCATACCAATTAAATAAATGCCATGTGCTTTTTTTACAAGTACTTGAATGCCTTCTAATTCAAATAGTTCATCATCTGCTTCTTGGACATCAAAACCGAGCACATAGGTCATACCTGCACAGCCACCACCTTTTACGCCAATACGTAAAAATTGACTTGCATCAAAATCAGGAGCACTCATTAATCGTTTTATTTCAACGATAGCACCTTGACTTAGTGAAATAGGACTTGTTTGAACGGCTTCCATGGTATTAAATTTTACGTAAAATTACTTGGTCTAGATTACAACACAAAATAGAAATCATTTATGTTGCTATGTTTTTTATAAAATTACTGATTTGTAGTGCGATTATTCGTTTCAATTAAAGATAATAGTTACTTTTGTAGCACGTTTAAATAGAGTCACCTATGTCTGAAGTAATGCAACAAATAATAGCCGATACGCAATCGAATATGAAAAAAGCGATTTCGCATTTGGAATCAGAATTAACAAAAATTAGAGCCGGTAAAGCTACGGCAACCATGTTGGATGGTATCATGGTAGATTATTATGGATCACCAACACCCATCAATCAAGTTGCTAATATTACAACGCCCGATGCAAGAACAATTTCATTGCAGCCTTGGGAAAAAACAATGATGGCTCCAATTGAAAAAGCAATCTTAGCATCTAATATTGGTCTGACCCCTCAAAATGATGGTACTTTGATTCGTTTATTTTTACCGCCAATGACGGAAGAACGTAGGAAGGAATTAGTGAAAAGAACCTTAGCTGAAGGTGAAACTGCTAAAATTGCTGTTCGTAATATTCGTAGAGAAGGTATTGAGCAAATTAAAAAATTGCAAAAAGATGGCTTGAGTGAAGATATTGCAAAAGGTGGAGAGGATCAGGTGCAAGCTAGTACCGACAAGCATATTGTTCTTGTAGATCAAGTATGCAAGGATAAAGAAAAAGAAATCATGACCGTTTAATAAAATTGTATGCAAAGAGATACTGCCTTATTCAATTTAATTCACGAAGAGTTGCATCGCCAACGCAGAGGATTAGAATTAATTGCTTCAGAAAATTTTACCAGCTTGCAAGTAATGGAAGCCATGGGAAATGTTATGACTAATAAATATGCGGAAGGGTATCCTGGTCGCCGCTATTATGGTGGCTGTGAAGTCGTAGATCAGTCGGAGCAATTAGCCATTGACCGTGTAAAAGAAATTTTCAATGTAACGTATGCTAATGTGCAACCACATAGCGGTGCTCAAGCCAATGCAGCGGTTATGCTGGCCTTATTGCAACCCGGCGATACTATTTTAGGATTAGATCTTAGTATGGGTGGTCATCTTACCCACGGTTCTGCAGTAAACTTCTCAGGTAAATTATACAAACCTACCTTTTATGGCGTAGTACCTGAAACCGGTTTGATCGATTATACTACTTTAGAGCAACAAGCGCGTACGCATAAACCTAAACTCATTATCTGTGGTGCATCTGCTTATAGTAGAGATTGGGATTATAAACGCATTAGAGCAGTAGCAGATGAAATTGGAGCATTAGTATTAGCGGATATTTCTCATCCTGCTGGCTTAATTGCAAAAGGGCATTTAAATGATCCTTGTGAATATTGCCATATCGTAACCTCTACAACGCACAAAACATTGAGAGGGCCTCGTGGGGGTATCATTATGATGCGCAACGATTTCGAAAATCCTATGGGGCAAACAGGTCCAAAAGGAGAAATAAGAATGATGAGTCAATTGCTTGATCTAGCTGTATTTCCGGGCACACAAGGTGGACCATTAGAGCATGTGATCGCTGCAAAAGCAGTTGCATTTTTTGAAATATTACAACCAGAATTTAGAGCATATACAGAGCAAATGCTTAAAAATACCAAAGCAATGGAAGCGGCTTTCTTGGAGAAGGGTTACAATATTGTTTCGGGTGGATCAGATAATCATTTATTATTACTCGATTTGCGCAACAAAAATATCAGTGGTAAAAAAGCTGAAAATACCTTAGTGAAAGCAGACATTACGCTTAATAAAAATATGGTTCCATTCGATGACAAATCACCTTTTATTACTTCTGGAATTCGAGTTGGTGTGCCTGCGATTACTACAAGAGGATTGCAAGAAGTGCATATGCCTTTAGTGGTTAATTGGTTAGACAAAGTGTTGATGGATCCGGATAATGATGCTACAATTGAAAAGGTGAAAAAGGAAGTGAATGAGTTTATGTTGCAATTTGCACTGTATCCTGAAATGTAATGACATTTAATTTTTTTTCAAGGCACTAGTTAGTGCCTTTTTTCATGTATGAAAAGAAGTACCGTATTATTTTATTTGGTGCATGTAGCAAAATATAATCATGCAGCGGCCAAGCAATTACTAGCTTCAGAGCAAGTATTGGTTAATGGCGAAGTAACACGTATTGATCAATTGCTGCAAAAAAATGATGCATTACATATAGGCGATCGACTGTTGAAACCGGGTATCATATGGAAGTATTATGCTTA